>NZ_JBQGAE010000008.1:0-188960 GCF_056542645.1 Ruegeria sp. AB5 | reverse complement strand
CTGCGGTCAGCGTCGTCTTGCCGTGGTCAACGTGGCCAATCGTGCCGATGTTGACGTGCGGTTTTGTACGCTCAAACTTTTCCTTTGCCATTCCTCAGGCGCCCTTTTGCGATTTGGGGGACCCTTGGTCCCGTGGTTACATCTGCGCGCGCGAGATATTTGGTTCAGGGGGGAAAATCAAGCACATCCTGCGGGAAATGCACCAATCACGCCGGATTTTGCGCGACCTCACCAGTTTGGAGAGGCTCGATCAGATTCGGACGCTTGTCGAACCACCCATTCTCGGCATGTTCCTCGGCCAGCCACTCCTCGACCCGGTCGGCCACTTTCAAGGCAAGACCGCTCATCTGCTCTTCTTTCGTTCGCGTATTGCCCGAACCTGTCAGAGCGCTTTCACCGGTCGTATCTTCCAAAACCTGGAACTGTTTTCCCTTGGCAAGGAATTCCTTTTTCTTCACGTCATAGACATTGACCAGAACGATGGCGGTGCTTTTGGGATTATAGATGACCGGAATACCCGGCGGCGCCAGCATGTACCCTTCCAAGCTGATGCCGATATCGTATTCCTGCAAACCCTCATAGCGACCCAGACGAATGTCCACCGCATTTTGGATCGCCTTGGTCCATTCATCAGGTGTCGCATCGCGCGAGACGGGCCCCTGAACGGCTTTGTCCGCAAACGCGTAATTCACGCGCAGCTTGAATTCCCCAAGGGATTCTGGTTCTTCGTACACCTGCGTCTGGGTACAGGCGCCCGTTAGGGCCAGTCCGGTGATCAAGGTCAGAATTCGCAGCATGATGATGTCTCGATAGGCCTGTTTTCTTTGATCTAGCGCACTGATACGGCCTGTGCCAAGCCGTATCGGCAGAAATCCACCCGAGGCCTGTAACCGATCACGTGAACTTGTAGTCGCGCGGAAAGCCGTAGGGCGGTTTTTTCCCGACGCTGGCGCGCTTGGAAAGCCATTGCGACATATCCGCCTCGTGCCGGGTTTTGTCACCGCCCATGGACCATTTCAGGCCCTCTTCCCAATTGAAGGTCGTGATATCGGACAAACCACCATCCAGCTCAAGCGTGCCCTGTCGCCCGCGGGCCATATTGTATTTCTGCAGGCGGACACCCTTGCCGCGGGTCATCTCGGGCAATTCCTCGGTCGGGAAGACAAGGAACTTGCCGTTCTGAGACACAACCGCCACATGGTCGCCGCCGACCGGCTTGCAGATCATCGCCGTCTCATCGCCTTTGACGTTCAACACCTGTTTGCCGTTGCGGGTCTGCGCAAGCACCTCATCCTCGGGCACCATAAAGCCGTTGCCTGCGTCCGAGGCCACCAGCAGTTTGCGCCCCGGCTTGTGGATCAGGATGTCGATGATCTGCGCCTCGTTGGGCAGGTCGACCATCAGGCGCAGCGGTTCGCCCATCCCACGACCGCCGGGCAGGTTTGCGGCACTGACCGTGTAGAACCGCCCATTCGAGGCGAACACCAGCAGGCGATCGGTGGTCTCCGCGTGGAAGATAAACCGCGGGCCGTCACCGTCCTTAAACTTCAGCTCGCGGCTCAGGTCTATATGCCCCGTCATGGCACGGATCCAGCCCATCTGAGAGCAGACGACCGTGATCGGTTCACGGTCTATCATCGCCTCAAGCGGCACTTCTTCGACCTGATCGGCTTTGGCAAACTGGGTGCGACGGGCGCCACCCTCATAGTCTTTGCCGAAGGTCTTCTTGGTCTCTTTCAACTGGTCGGCGATCCTGGCCCATTGCAGGACGGGATCGGCCAGAAGGTCCTCGAGATTGGCGCGCTCCAGCATCAACTCGTCGCGTTCTCGAACCAGCTCCATCTCTTCCAGACGACGCAAGCTGCGCAGGCGCATGTTGAGGATCGCGTCGACCTGTACCTCGGACAGTTCTCCCTCGCCCGGTTTGGGCGAGACATAGTCGGCCTCACTGGTGGCGCGGACATGGGTAATGCCCCAATCCTCGCGCATCAGCGCGGCTTTGGGGTCATCGTCATAGCGGATGATATCGATCACGCGGTCGAGGTTCAGGAAGGCGACAATAAAGCCCTCCAACACCTCCAACCGGTGGTCGATCTTGGCCATCCGGTGGCGCGACCGGCGCAGCAGAACCTCTTGCCGGTGATCCAGGAAAGCGCGCAGCACTTCCTTCATCGAGCAGACCTTGGGCGTTACGCCGTCGATCAACACGTTCATGTTCAGGCTGAACCGCACCTCAAGGTCCGAGTTGCGATAGAGCATGCCCATCAGAACCTCGGGGTCCACATTCTTGGAACGCGGTTCCAGGATCAGGCGGATGTCATCGGCGGATTCGTCGCGCACATCGCCAAGGATCGGAATTTTCTTGGTCTGAATCAGTTCCGCGATCTTTTCGATCAGCTTGGACTTTTGAACCTGATACGGGATCTCGGTGACGACGATCTGCCATTGGCCGCGGCCCAGATCTTCGACTTCGAACTTACAACGCAGGCGGAAGGACCCGCGCCCGGTGCGATAAGCTTGCGCGATGTTCTCGGGCGGCTCGACGATCACGCCGCCGGTTGGGAAATCCGGGCCGGGCACGTAGTTCAGAAGAGTGTCGTCGCGCGCATCCGGCGTTTTGATCAGATGGAGACAGGCGTCGCACAGCTCCGAGATGTTATGCGGCGGAATGTTCGTCGCCATTCCCACCGCAATGCCGCTGGAGCCATTGGCCAGCAGGTTCGGAAATTGCGCGGGCAGCACAACAGGCTCGGATAGCGTGCCGTCATAGTTATCGCGGAAATCAACGGCGTCCTCGTTCAGACCCTCAAGCAGCGCTTCGGCCACGATGGTCATCCGCGCTTCGGTATAGCGCGAGGCCGCCGGGTTATCCCCGTCGATATTGCCAAAATTCCCCTGCCCGTCGACCAGCGGGTAACGGACGTTGAAATCCTGCGCCAGACGCGCCATCGCGTCGTAAATCGCGGCATCGCCATGCGGGTGATAGTTACCCATCACGTCGCCGGAAATTTTCGCGGACTTGCGGAATCCCCCCGTCGCGCTCAGCCGCAGCTCGCGCATCGCATAGAGGATTCGCCGGTGTACCGGCTTCAGCCCATCCCGCGCATCCGGCAAGGCACGGTGCATGATGGTAGACAGCGCATAGGTCAGATAGCGCTCGCCTATTGCGCGGCGCAGCGGTTCGGCTACTTCGCCCCCATTGTCAGGGGTCTCCATATTGGGGTCGTCGATCGTATCGTTCATATATGATGTGATACGACGCAAGCGCGCGCGGGTAAAGCAAGCTGCAAACATTTTGCTGGGGACAAGTCGCGCTTTTTGCAACAGGGGGAGGCAAGTCCCGGATTTCCCCCATTTTTCGACTCGGACGGCAAAATATGGTAAGCTCTCAGAGATTGAATTGCTGCCAATTTTTGACGTTACGATTGATCTGGGGGATGCGCCATGACGCGCCTGATACTTGTTACCTTTGCAGCCCTTGGTTGGGTTTTCTACGTGATGAGCGGTGGACCGGACTTCGAGCCGCGTGGCTTGCGGGTCGACAACCCGCAGCAGATCGCTGCCGTGCCACAGCCCGCCCCTAAACCGGCGATCCCAACTCCGGCCCCGGTCGAAGAGCTGGTGACCCGAGCCACCTTCCAGCCGACCCCTGTGATCGAGTTTCTGGCTGAACCCGAACCCGTTCCGGGTGAAGAAGAGACCAAGGCCTTGCTGTCTCAGGTCGCGGCCGGGCTCAAGGCCAACCCGTCACTGTTTCAAGATCAAAGCGTCTCTCTGACACTGGCTTCACTGGAAGACGGGGTCGCGGCTTTGCGACAGGTTGCAACCGATGCTGCACCCGAGCACCCTGTATTGGTCACGTCTGCAGAACCTGAAAAGGACATTCGCGAAGTTTCGGGCACCCGCGTGAACATGCGCGACGGACCCGGTACCATCTATCCGATTGTAGGCAAGGCCTCAATCGGACAGAAGGTCGAGGTTCTCAGCGAGTCCGGCACCGGCTGGTTGCGGACACGCGTGTTGCCCGGGCAACAGGTCGGATGGATATCCGCGTCACTGGTCCGAAAAACAGCAAACTGACGCGGTGGCGTCATTGCCCTGTGCCCTTGCGCGCCATAGGTTCTGGTGACGCTGAGGTTCGGGAAAAACATGCAGAAATCGATTCTTATTACCGGCTGCTCATCCGGCATTGGTCTGGATGCAGCACACGGCATGCGTGCGCGCGGCTGGCGCGTCTTTGCCTCGTGCCGTCAGCAACGTGATTGCGACAGATTGCGTGCGCAAGGGTTTGAAAGCCCGCGGATCGACTATCAGGATACCGGTAGCATCACCTCTGGTCTGGCCGAAGTTCTCGAAGCCACAGAGGGCACGCTGGATGCATTGTTCAACAATGGAGCCCATGGCCTGCCTGGCGCTGTCGAGGACGTGCCAACTGACGGCTTGCGCTTTATTTTCGAGTCCAACGTCTTTGGCTGGCACGAGCTGACGCGGCAGGTGATTCCCGTGATGCGGGACCAGGGGCATGGGCGCATCGTACAGAACTCTTCGGTTCTGGGACTGGTCGCCTTTCCTTGGCGCGGGGCCTATGTCGCCACGAAGTACGCGATAGAAGGTTTGACGGATACGATGCGGCTGGAATTACGGGACAGCGGCATCAAGGTCATTCTCATTGAACCTGGTCCGATCACCTCGAAAATTCGGGAAAAGGCGATTCCCGTGTTTGAGCGCTTCATCGATTGGGAAACCTCTGCACTGCGCACCAGATACCAGGATTCCCTGCTCAAACGCCTGTACGAAAGCTCGGGTCCGGATAAATTCGAACTCCCTGCGTCGGCCGTCACAGACAAGCTGGCCCATGCAGTCGAAGCCAAACGTCCAAGGTCGCGCTATTACGTCACAACGCCTACCTATATCGCCGGATATCTGCGCCGTATCCTGCCGACAAACGCCATTGATCGCATCCTGTCTGATATCTGAGACGAAATTTCACGTTCGCTTTTGGCCAATCAGACGCTAAATCAGGGCCAACACAAAAAAACGGACGGTGACTGACAATGGACCTTTTGATGGTCATTTTGCTTTTGGCCATGGCGGCAGTTGTCGTCGTGTTGACCATTGGCATCGCAAATTTCGGGAAAGGCGGTATGGAAGCTGCCAAGAAAAGCAACAAGATGATGCGATTGCGCATTCTCTTCCAGTTTATTGCCGTGGTGCTGATCGTGCTCTACGTCGTTCTGCGCGGACAAGGAGGTCAATGAATGGTCGTTCTGAACAAGATCTACACACGCACCGGAGATGATGGCAAAACCGCCTTGGGCAATGGTGAACGGGTTGCAAAGTATTCTGGCCGCGTTGCGGCCTATGGCACTGTGGACGAGTTGAATTCGTTTGTGGGCGTTGCCCGCACCGAAGCCGATGGGGAAATCGACGCCGCCCTCGCCCGCATTCAGAATGACCTGTTCGATCTGGGCGCGGACTTCTGTCGCCCCGATATGGAAAAGGATGCCGAAGCTGACTATCCGCCGCTGCGCGTCGCCCCGGCGCAGATTGACCGGCTCGAAGCCGAGATCGACGCGATGAATGCCGACCTGGAACCATTGCGCAGCTTTATCCTGCCTGGCGGATCGCGTCTTGCGGCGCATCTGCATGTCTGCCGGACTGTTTCACGCCGCGCCGAACGTCTGGCTGTGGAGCTTACGAATATGGAACCTGTCAACGAAGCGGCTGTCAAATACCTGAACCGGCTCAGCGACTGGTTCTTCGTCGCTGCGCGCTGCAGCAACAATGGCGGTAAGGACGATGTTTTGTGGGTTCCCGGCGCAAACCGCTGAAACCGGCGGGACGCCCCTGTGGAATTCTTGACGGCCCAAAGTGCGGCACGCTGGGAAAGCTCGCCTTTTCCCCGAAAAGCGACAAAAACCAAGCCGATCAAACAACATGGCTACGCTCCGCTACGTCAAAAAGCACAAAACGCGACGTCTCAGTGTCATGACGTGACGATTTTGCCCTGTTGTCGCAAGGCATGAGTCGCTATTCAGTCGTCCGAGAGCATTGGTGGAGTCGCGATGCGGCTTGCCGTTTTTGTAAGGAGCGAACGCAAAAATGAAGGTACTTGTGCCTGTCAAGCGCGTGATTGACTACAACGTAAAGGTCCGGGTTAAGGCGGACGGGAGCGGTGTTGATCTCGCCAATGTAAAAATGTCGATGAACCCGTTCGACGAGATTGCCGTGGAAGAGGCGATCCGCCTGAAAGAAGCCGGCAAGGCGGATGAGGTTGTCGCTGTTTCGATCGGCGTAAAGCAGGCGCAGGAGACTCTGCGGACTGCACTGGCCATGGGCGCTGACCGCGCCATATTGGTCGTTGCAGCCGACGACGTTCATCAGGACATCGAGCCGCTGGCCGTCGCCAAGATCCTGGCCAAAGTGGTCGAGGAAGAGCAGCCCGGCATCGTTCTGGCAGGCAAGCAGGCGATCGACAACGACATGAATGCCACCGGCCAGATGCTGTCGGCCCTGCTGGGTTGGAGCCAAGGCACCTTCGCGTCCGAGCTGGACATCGAAGGCGACACCGCCAAGGTCACTCGCGAAGTGGACGGCGGCCTGCAGACGATCAGCGTCAAGATGCCGACCATCGTAACCGTTGACCTGCGTCTGAACGAGCCGCGCTATGCGTCGCTGCCCAACATCATGAAGGCCAAGAAAAAGCCGTTGGACGAGAAAACCGCTGCCGATTACGGCGTCGACGTGACACCGCGTCTGGAAGTGGTCAAAACCGACGAACCACCGGCACGTGCCGCCGGTATCGTGGTGGGCTCGGTCGACGAGCTGGTCGAGAAACTCAAAGAAGCGGGGGCTGTGTAATGGCTGTTCTACTTCTGGCTGAAGTCAACAATGGCGAGTTGTCGCTGGACGCCACCGCCAAAGCTGTAAACGCCGCAAAGGTTCTGGGCGATGTGACCGTTCTGGCTGCGGGCGGATCTGCCGCTGCTGCCGGTGAGGCCGCCGCAAAGATCGACGGTGTTGCCAAGGTTCTGGTCGCCGAGGACGCGTCGCTGGGACACCGCCTGGCGGAATCGACCGCCGCGCTGATCGTGTCGCTGGCCGATGGCTACGAGCATATCGTTGCGCCTGCCACCACCGACGCCAAGAACGTGATGCCGCGCGTGGCCGCGCTGCTGGACGTGATGGTGATCTCGGATGCGTCCGGCGTAGTTGACGGATCGACCTTCGAGCGTCCGATCTATGCGGGGAACGCGATCCAGACCGTAAAATCGAACGACGCCAAGAAGGTCGTCACCCTGCGGACTGCCAGCTTTGACGCGGCGGGCGAAGGTGGATCGGCCCCGGTCGAGACCATCTCGGTCGGCGAAAACCCCGGCCTGTCGCAGTGGGTCGAGGACAAGGTGGCCGAAAGTGACCGTCCGGAACTGACCTCGGCGGGTGTAGTTGTTTCGGGTGGCCGCGGCGTTGGCTCGGAAGATGACTTCAAACTGATCGAGACCCTGGCCGACAAGCTCGGTGCAGCCGTTGGCGCATCACGCGCTGCGGTCGACTCGGGCTATGCCCCGAACGACTGGCAGGTGGGTCAGACCGGTAAGGTTGTCGCACCGGACCTCTATGTGGCTGTGGGCATCTCGGGTGCGATCCAGCACTTGGCGGGCATGAAGGACTCGAAGGTCATCGTTGCGATCAACAAGGACGAAGAAGCACCGATCTTCCAAGTCGCAGACTTCGGACTGGTCGCAGACCTGTTCCAGGCCGTCCCTGAACTCACCGAAAAACTCGGCTGAGCGCACGACTGGAAATCTTCTAGTGAAAAAAGAAAAGGCCCGCCATTTGCGGGCCTTTTTCAATGCAGATTTCGAATGGATTGACTTAGGACATCGGCAATGTTGCGATGCGTGGCTGGGCCGATCATGTGCGCGGCCATTGGCTGCTGCAAAGTCCCGAACAGCATATCCTCAAGTTCGTCCGAATCACCCGACAGACGTACCGTCGTCACGACGATATCTTCGCAAAAGGGGGCAAGCTCCTCGACCATCGCTGCATCGACAAAAACCGGTTCACACCCCAAAGCCCCAGCGTTTTCACGGGCAATCTCTCCCTCGGTTTGCAGATAGAGTAGAATGACCGGAGGCTGTAGCTGCTGCAAAAATGCGGTAAGCGAATCCCGCCATCTCAGCCGTAGCTCGTGCGCGACAACTTCAAAGCGAGCATCCGAATACGCGTGCAGTCGGTTCAGCAGATGTCTCACAAAATGGACATCGGTAAAGTCCGCCTCGGGATACAGCGACAGCAGATCTGGCGTTGGAGACAAAAACCGGTCGTTTCGACGCGGATGGACTCGATAAAACCGGTTCGACTGTCCGAGCGCGCCCGGCAGCTGCACCACGCAGAGTTCAGCTTTGTTCGCAAGTTCCAGCAACTGCGCGTCGCTGCACAGAGCCTCAATCCCACACAGCAAACTGCCAAAGTTGACACATTTGCGATCCAGTTGACCTTCAAGTACCGCTGCAAATGGACTGTCTACGAACCGCCCGAAGGTTTCATCGCCACCGACACAGGCCAGATAGGACCCGTCCAAAGCGCGACGCGGGCCGCGAAACTGTAATTTTGATGTCCCATACTGACAAACACTGTCCTCGGGCACTGCTGCGCCCGTTTGATGATAGCTCATATCACTCACCCATTTTTCACCCGGGTGCCATCTTGCAGCCTCAAGTCTTGCGAAAACGCTAATGCGCGCATTTGAAGCAAATTCGACCAGCCCGGAGACCAGCGATGCCCCTTGCCGCCCGCCCCGAACTGCCGGTAATGTCGCCGCAACGTGAGAGCAAAGGCACCAGAGCATGGAAATCAAATCGGTCGGAGTAATTGGCGCAGGCCAGATGGGGAACGGGATTGCGCATGTTCTGGCATTGGCGGATTACGACGTGCTGGTCAACGATGTCAGCCAGGACGCGCTGGACAAGGCTGTCACGACGATTGAAGGAAATCTGGCGCGTCAGGTCTCGCGCGGGAAGATTTCGGACGAAGCGATGCAGGCGGCGCTGGCGCGGATTTCCACCACGCTGGAATTGCCACGTCTGGGCCAGACAGATCTGGTGATCGAGGCTGCCACCGAACGTGAGGCGATCAAACAGGCGATCTTTGAAGACCTGCAGCCTCATTTGCAACCACATACGATCCTGACCTCGAACACGTCTTCGATCTCGATCACCCGCCTGGCCAGCCGCACGGACCGCCCGGAACGCTTCATGGGGTTCCACTTCATGAACCCGGTACCCGTGATGCAATTGGTCGAGCTGATACGTGGCATCGCTACGGATGAAGCCACCTTTAACGCCTGTAAGGCCGTAGTTGACAAACTGGGGAAAACCGCCGCCAGCGCAGAAGACTTTCCGGCTTTCATCGTTAACCGCATTCTGATGCCGATGATCAACGAGGCTGTCTATACCCTGTATGAGGGCGTGGGAAATGTTCGGTCCATCGACCAGTCAATGAAGCTGGGCGCGAACCATCCGATGGGGCCATTGGAACTGGCGGATTTCATTGGGTTGGATACCTGTCTGGCGATTATGAACGTGCTGCATGATGGCTTGGCGGACACCAAGTACCGCCCATGTCCCTTGTTGACCAAATATGTCGAGGCCGGGTGGTTGGGGCGCAAGACGCAGCGTGGATTCTACGACTATCGTGGTGAGGTGCCGGTACCGACGCGCTAGGAGGGGTCAGCCCCCTCACCTCCGGGGCGTTTTGGCCAGATGAAGGTTGGATCAGCGCTTTAGTGTCTCGCCCAATGCCATGGTATGGTTTCTGAGCCAAGCCATGAACCCGCGCGGATCGCGTTCCAGAAGTTGCATGTCTTCCTCGGAAACCGGCTCACCAATAACTGGAGACTGCGGCTTGTTGCACGAGCGGACGATTTCGTGCAGCAGGAGGCCCTGCCGCAGGATCGGCGAAAGTTTGTTCGCAATCTGGTAAGCCCGAGAATTGCGCCCCGGAAAATAGATCGGCACGACAGTTGCACCCGAGCGGCGGATCATTTTGGCGGTGAACACATTCCATTCGCGCTCGATCGCCGGGCCGAACCAATTGTCGGATGACATCACCACACCCGAGGGGAACAGGGCGACAACCCCGCCATCCTTGAGGTGGTCCATCGCCTTGCCCCGCATTTCCAGCATTTTGGCCTGCGCTTCGGGGTCATGTGGGAACGGAACCGGGATCATGAACGAGGTTGCGGCCTCATCCAACCCCGTCAGCACCGATCGGGTCAGGATGCGGTAGTCGCTGCGGACACGCCCGATCAATTCGGCAAAGATCATGCCATCCACCATACCGTGAGGATGGTTGGCAACGACCACAACAGGACCTGTCTTTGGAATTCGCGCGATCTGTTCTGCCGGGGTAGTGAGGGTGATCCCCATGGTCTTGAGCGCGCCGCCCCAGAATCGCTGACCACGATAAAGTTCGTTCTTCTTCTCGAATTTGTTGACCATACGCAGAATGGTCAGCTTGCCGGTACACCATTCGATGGCGCGAATGGCCGTAGACGTCCAGGCATCGTCGAACGAGTTCGCGTAGGTCAACGTTCTACGGTCGTAGATCTCACCCTGATCCTCGGACCCATCGACGACCGGGCCTGTCTTGGTCTCGTGCGTTGTTTCCGCCAATTCCTGGTCTTCCCGTTCTTCCTGTCCCGGCGGGGCGGCTTAGAACCCCTCTCCGAACTTGTCGTTCACAAGCGCTTCCAGGGCTTCTGCCAATGCCTCAGCATCCGGCCCGGAGGTCTCGACGTCAATAGTGGTTCCGCGCGAGGCTGCCAACATCAAAAGGCCCATAATGCTGTCCCCTGATGCAGAAAGGCCGTCCTTGGAAACTTCGGCATTGGCATCGAAGCCTTCCACAACTTCAACCAGCTTGGCCGAGGCGCGGGCATGCAGGCCCTTTTCATTGATGATTTTCAAGCTTCGGTTGGTCATTTCAATAATTCCGGTCTTAATCCAATGTCACATTTTGCGCATTGATGTACTTGCGTCCAGCCTCCATTGCCTGGCGCACAGCGTCGGCCACCGGCAGGTGGCGGCTTTTGGCCAATTTGATCAGCATTGGAAGGTTTGCGCCGTACAGAATGCGCCGATCCTGAGGCGCACATGCCCGGAGACTGAGATTCGATGGGCTACCACCGAACAGGTCAGTGACGATCACCACGCCGTCTCCTACATCTACCTCGTCGGCAGCGCGGCAGATTTCGGCCTGTTTGTCGTCGCGGTCATGATCGGCTTCAATCGCAATCGCAACAAGGCCGGGTTGGGTTCCGACAACATGCTGCATGGCAGCCAGGTATTCCTTGGCCAGCCCCCCATGCGCAACGATCACTATCCCGATCAATTCGGCCTCACATTCAAAGCGCGTCGTTCCATCTCGCGGTGTCTAATTGCCACCTGCTGCCCCCTGTCTGCAAGGGCTTTCGCGACCGCCTCGGCGATGGCCACCGATCTGTGTTGACCACCCGTACATCCGAACGCAACAGAAAGGTGCGCTTTGCCCTCGGCGCGGAAGGCCGGCAGCAACAGGTTCAGCATATCCACCACCCGGTCGAAAAACGGCGCGTAGTTCGTATCCGATTGGACATAGCACGCAACGTCCGGGTTTCGACCATCTGCTGCGCGCAATTCAGGCCGCCAGTAGGGATTGGCAAGGAAACGGCAGTCAAAAACCATATCCAGCCCCCTTGGAAGACCACGCCTGTAAGAGAAAGACTCGATGGACACCGCCAGATGCCGCCCGCATTGAGGGGCGAACCAATGCTCGACCTCTTCTCGCAGTTGGTGGACATTCAAAACGCTGGTGTCAATCAGGGTATCGGCAATCTCGCGGATCGGGGCCAGAAGTTCCTTTTCCTGACGCACTCCGGTTTCCGGGCTTGCGTCCTTCGCCACCGGATGACGCCTGCGTGTTTCCGAAAAACGACGCAACAGCACGTCGTCACTGCAATCCAGATACAGAACCGTCAGATCGACCTGCGCCATCCGACCAAGTTTTTCCGCCAGCTCAATAAACCCGATGGTCGAGAAATCACGGTTGCGCGCATCAATCCCCAAGGCCATTGGCCGATCATCATCCGCCCCGTCCAGCAAACGCGTCAATAAACCCATCGGCAGGTTGTCGATGGCTTCAAATCCCAGATCCTCGAGCACATGGATGGCCGTCGACCGACCGGCCCCCGAGGGCCCTGTCACCAGAACGATCCGCCGCTGTGTTGTCATGTACTGGGCCATTCCGGGTCTACCCGACCCATTTTGAGGAGTTGCATCATTGCTTCAGCCAGATTGGGCACGCCCGATCCCGCCAGCACTGATACGGTCTGTTTCAATACCCGTATCTCGGCAGGCTCGGGCAAACGAGAGGGCTGTTCCTGATCCATATCGAGCACATAAGCCAAAGGAACCGGGGCGCAAGGGGTCGCGTTCAACAGACCGATCCCGCGTGCCTCGATCAAGCCAGAAATTCGCGGGGCTGCGCTGGCGATCACCTGATCATCGTCCAAATGAAGGCTCACCCTGTCATCCGCGACCAATTCGGCCCCCAAAGCCATCATCCGAAGGGCCAGCGACGACTTTCCCGCCCCCGGCGCGCCGACGATCAGAACGCCGCGCCCGGCTACCGCGACGCAGGTCGCATGAACACAGTCTTTGTCCTTGTTCACGGTGTCTGACAAAGCGTGCTGGCGCATAGTCTCAGACGGGCAGGCCCACGACAAAACGCGCCCCCAACGGGTCCGAGGTAACGTCGGCCTCGGTCGGGCGGATGTTCTCGGCCCAGATCACACCGCCATGGGCCTCGACGATCTGTTTCGAGATCGCCAAACCAAGACCGGAATTGTTCCCGAAATGCTCTTCCGGACGCTCTGAATAAAAGCGCTTGAACACTTTGGTCAGGGCCTGTTCCGGGATGCCCGGACCTGTGTCCTCGACAACCACGAGGACACGATTGTCCCGCTGGCGCACCCAGACGCGGATCGCGTCCCCGTCTTCACAGAACGAAATCGCGTTGGTGATTAGGTTAACAAAGACCTGCGCCAGACGGGCTTCAAGCCCGTTGATCTGGATGGGGTCTTTTGGCAGGTCCGTCACATAGTCGATACCTTTTGACCGAGCGTCCTCGCCCAGAAATTGACCCAGATTGTCCAGCAATTTAAGCAGGTCAAAGGGTTGCTCGGCCTCTTTGACAAGCTCCGCGTCCAGACGCGATGCGTTCGAGATATCGCTGACCAGACGGTCCAGGCGCCTGACGTCGTGTTCGATAACACCCAGCAGTTTCTCGCGCTGATCATCGCGTTTGACCATCCGCAGCGTACCGACCGCGGATTGCAGGCTGGCCAGCGGGTTTTTGATCTCATGCGCCACATCCGCCGCGAACTGTTCATTCGCATCAATACGGTTGTACAGCGCCGTGACCATGCCACGCAATGCCTGGCTCAGGCGTCCGATCTCATCCGGGCGGGCGCTCAGGTCAGGAATGCGGATACGCCCCGGGTTTACGCCTGTTCCTCGATCCTTACCCATCTCGGCAGCGGAGGCCAGATCGGCGAGCGGATTGGCGATTGTCGATGCAAGAACAAGGCTGAGGCCGACCGACACCAGCAGGGCCACAACGAACATCTGAAGAATTCGTTCCTGCTCGCGCCGAGAGAGGGCGTCGATCTCACCAGCCGGGCCAGCGATGGCCACGGCACCCACCGTGGCATCGTCAAAAATGATCGGTGCTGCGGCCACAATGACCGTCTCTCCGGCTTCGTCCTGAACCGCCTGAACCTGGTTTTCACCCTTCAGAGTGGCCGGGATGAAAGACTGGACACGTTGCGCCAGAGTTGGCGCCTCATCGACCGTGGACCAGTTGAACACTCGCGAAACGCCGGTCCAGACCGCGTTCAGCGCATCGCTGATCACGGTGCTGCCGGTCTGCACGTCGGCATCGGTGCGCAAAAGCATCGGCAAATCTTCCGCCGTCGAGGCCCCGCGGGTCCATCCGATCAAAGTCCCGCGCGCATCATAGACAAAGACTTCTCCACCTTCCGGCAGGCTGAGTCCGGCCAGAGTGTCACCCACATCCAAAGCCCGGGCATTCGTGGCGCCGAGTGCAGCACTCTGGCGCATTCGGGTTTCGAACACATTGCTGACCAGTTGCGCATCCCCGATGAGATTGCGCGCCGTCTGCTGCACTTGTTCCTTTCGGGAATCGTCGAGATACAGAAGCCCGGTCACCAGAATGACCAGAGCAATCAGGTTGAATGTCACAATCTTGCGCGCCAAAGGCGACCCACGCAGAGAAAACAGGTTTCTCCGCAGGCGCCTTTCCCGCAGCTCAGCCGCTTCAGGGTCCTGAGGGATAACCCAGTCATCCCCAAGAACGACATCCGCGTCGCTTAGCTCGTCAGATTGATCAGTGTCACGCACGGAACCAAGATACCTTTTAAAAGGGCGCGCGCCTATTCTTCGTTGTACCGATACCCGATACCATAAAGCGTTTCGATTGCCGAGAACTCAGGATCAGCCGCGCGCATTTTCTTGCGAAGACGCTTGATGTGGCTGTCTATGGTTCGGTCATCCACATAGACCTGATCGTCATAGGCCACGTCCATCAGCTGGTCGCGGCTTTTTACGAAGCCGGGGCGCTGCGCCAGAGCCTGCAACAACAAGAATTCGGTCACAGTCAACGAAACATCGGCGCCTTTCCAGGTCACGGCATGACGCAGCGGGTCCATCCGCAATTCGCCGCGCTCCATGACTTTGGTGTCTCCGGTGCTGGCCGCTGCGGCATCACCACTGGTGGCTTCCTGCCGCCTGAGCAATGCCCGGATACGTTCAACCAAAAGCCGTTGCGAAAAAGGCTTTTTCACATAGTCGTCCGCGCCCATGCGCAGACCCAAAACCTCGTCGATCTCATCGTCTTTCGAGGTCAGAAAGATCACCGGCATCTGCGTCTTTTGGCGCAGGCGTTGCAGCAAATCCATACCGTCCATCCGCGGCATCTTGATATCCAGAACGGCCATGTCCGGCAATTTCTTGTTGAACGCGTCCAGCGCGGCCTGTCCATCATTATACGTTTCGACCTCGAAACCTTCGGCCTCAAGCGTCATGGATACGGACGTCAGGATATTTCTGTCGTCATCCACCAGTGCAATCTTTGACATCGGGGTCACCCCTATTCCTGCTCATTTACGCAATAATACGCTTTTTTGTAGAACATTGTTGGCGGTTTTAAGGCGCCGAATCAATCCGTATCCACGAATCAAGCCTTTGTTGGGGCAGTTCTGCGGCAAAAATGCCTTGGTCACTGCAAAAAGCTGCCCGCTTTTCCCACAGGAAATTGGTGATGGCGCTAAACTTGAACTTGGTTGCGCTAACTGCGCCAAACCGTCCTGTTCATGCCCCAAACGACCGTGATAAGACGCGCCTGTCCGCCGGATTCACCCGGCATGAATGCCCCAAGAGCGCATCCGGCCAGAATCGCCGACGCGCCGCCACAGGAGAAGACACACATGACATCTGGACGGGTTAACCCGCAATTCCGCCTCGAGGATCAGGGCATCGAGGGTCTGGGAAATGTCTATTACAACTTCATGGAACCGGCGCTGATCGAAGAAGCGCTGAAGCGCGGCGAAGGCACCCTTGGCAATGGCGGGGCCTTTCTGGTCACCACCGGCAAGTTCACTGGCCGTTCGCCAAAAGACAAGCACGTCGTCAAAACTGATAGTGTCGCCGATTCTATCTGGTGGGAAAACAACGCCGCCATGAGCCCCGAAGGCTTTGACGCGCTCCACAAAGATATGCTGGCCCACATGAAAGGCCGCGACTACTTTGTCCAGGATCTGGTGGGCGGCGCTGACCAGACCTATTCGATTAATGTGCGGATGGTCACCGAACTGGCGTGGCACAACCTGTTCATCCGTCACCTGCTGCGTCGCCCCGACCGTGAAGACCTGGATGACTTCACAGCAGATTTCACCATCGTCAACTGCCCCAGCTTCAACGCAGACCCGGCCAAACACAATTGCCGCAGCGAGACGGTGATTGCGATGAATTTCGACCGCAAACTGATCCTGATCGCAGGCACCGAATACGCGGGTGAAAACAAAAAATCCGTCTTCACACTCCTGAACTATTTGCTGCCCGAAAAAGGTGTCATGCCGATGCACTGCTCGGCCAACCACGCTGTCGGCAACCCCGTCGATACTGCCGTGTTCTTTGGCTTGTCGGGAACCGGCAAGACCACCCTGTCGGCCGATCCGTCACGCACCTTGATCGGTGATGACGAACATGGCTGGTCGGATCGTGGGACATTTAACTTTGAAGGCGGCTGCTATGCCAAGACGATCAACCTGAACGCCGAGGCCGAGCCGGAAATTTATGCAACCACCAGCAAGTTCGGCACGGTGATCGAAAACATGGTGTTCGATCCGGAAACCAAGAAACTGGATTTCGAAGACGACTCGCTGACCGCGAACATGCGGTGCGCCTATCCGCTCGAATATATCTCGAACGCATCCAGCAGCGCTTTGGGTGGGCATCCGAAAAACATCATCATGCTGACCTGCGACGCGTTTGGTGTTCTGCCTCCGATCGCGCGGTTGACACCGGCGCAAGCAATGTATCACTTCCTGTCGGGCTTCACCTCGAAGGTCGCAGGAACCGAGCGTGGCGTAACCGAGCCCCAACCCACTTTCTCGACCTGCTTCGGCGCACCTTTCATGCCGCGTCGCCCCGAGGCCTACGGCAACCTGCTGCGTGACAAGATTGCCCAGCACGGTGCGACCTGCTGGCTGGTCAACACCGGCTGGACCGGCGGGGCCTATGGCGTTGGTAGTCGGATGCCGATCAGGGCAACACGCGGGCTGCTGACTGCGGCCCTGGAAGGGTCATTGGCTGATGCCGAATTCCGCAAGGACGCAAATTTCGGTTTCGATGTGCCTGTTTCGGTACCCGGCGTTGCCGAAGTTCTACTGGACCCGCGCCGCACTTGGGACGATCAGGCAGCCTTCGACAAACAGGCCGAAAAACTAGTGCAAATGTTCGCAGAGAACTTTGAACAGTACATCCCGTTCATTGACGAAGACATCAAAGCCGTCGCTATCGGTTGACCTAAAAACAAGGGCGCGCAAGCGCCCTTGTTTCGATCTGGCCGCGCTGACGTTTGGTCACCTTCCGGTTATTGCTCCGAAAAGCGCAGACAAATTCATTGTCCCGCAACGACGCATACGATAAGGGTTGTGACTATTGAAACGGCCCGGCGCTTTTTCGCACCGGGCCACATCTAAAATAACCTATGGGCAGCTCATGCGCGGACACTCACACCGGCGAACTGGGCAGCCTAATCGTAAAGCTAGTCTATGTGGATGGGGTAAAGTGTCAATATGAAACAAGCTGAACGATCCTCGTTCTGCTCGCTTCGAAGCGGTCTCTTCCTTGAGACCTTGGCACGAACATAACAGGTAATAGTATGACTGAAATCTCGAAACTCACCGAACTGCGCAAACTGATGCAAAGCATGGAGCAGACCCTGGGGCTTGAAAAACTCTCTCCGGTGGAACGCGACATATACTATGCGGCCGAAGAGCTGTCGAAGTCGGATCAGGAAGTGCGCACATTTGGTCTGATCGAGCATACTCTGGTCCGCAGTGTATCGCGCCCGACATTCTTTCGCGCCCTGAAATCGCTGGTCGAACAAGGGTATCTGTCGCAAAGCGGAACAGCCAATCGGGGGCGGTACATCGTTCATGCACCCAGGTGACGCCACGCCCCGGCGCTTTGACGGCTGACCCCGTGCGCAAGTGGGCCTCGGAAACATTCTATGCCTCTTTGGCCTATGTGATTGCGTCCTACCTCACCTTCGAGGTCCTGATGCCTTTGCAGAACATGTTTTTTCCAGAGTATCCCAGCCGGGCAAGCCTGCTGTTCCTGCCACATGGTGTACGGGTTCTGTCTGCCTGGCTGTTGGGTTGGCGCGCCATTTTCGCCTTGTTGCCCGGGGTGTTTCTGGTGTTCGCGTTTCTAGGCGGCACCGACGTGTTTACACCCAGTCGGCTTATGGCCATTGCCATTGCGGTCACAACCGTTCCAGCGGTGTTCTACGTCTTTAAATGGATTGGCTGGGACCTATTCCCGCACCCGGATCGCAAGCCCTGCTGGAGCTGCATTATGGGCGTCGGCATCGTCACGTCTTTTTTGGTCTCGGCCCTCACAAATCTGGCTTTTGGCAGCGCCACCGCTGAATACATTGCGTTTCTGATCGGCGACATCTCGGGTCTGTTTTTCCTGATGCTCGGCCTGTACTTCGCGTTTCGCTTCGCCGAACGAAAGGTCTGAGCGATCAACCGATCAATCCCCGCCGCAGCAGGTTTAGACCCGCGACAAGCAAAACCAGAAGTGTAACCTTTCTAAAGCTTGCCTGATCGATGCGGTCCTGAAAGCGCATGCCAAGCCACAATCCAACCATTGCCGGTATGACCAACAGGGCAGAGAACGGGGCCGTCTGAGGATTCAGTATCCCAGATCCAACATGCGCAACCACCAGTGCAACTGCACCCAGCCCATAAATGACTCCCTGAACCCTAAGTTGTTCTTGTTTTGGCGTGTTCAGGGCCGTCAGATAGGCCACGGTAGGCGGGCCCCAAACCCCGGACATACCTCCAACGAAACCGGCAATCGCACCAATCGTCGCTTCGATACGTGTGGACGGTGCTTTCAATGTCAGCGCGACGCCCAACACCTGAAGCAGCGCAAAAATCGACACCGGGACCCCGATCAGCAACAGGAAGGTCGAGGACGGCACACGGGTCACCAACTGCGCCCCCGCCAGCAAGAACAGCAAACCCACACTCAGGAACACGCGGAACCGCTTGATCGATGCATATGCCGCCCCAATCCCTTCGCGCAGTGCTTGCACACCATTTGTGACCAGCGTTGGAAGGATCAGCCCGGCAACCGCCAATTCGGGCGGCAAAATCATGGACAGGCCAGAGACCAGGACCATTGGCATGGCAAAGCCGACCATGCCTTTCACACAGCCGGCCAGAAACGCGATCAAAACGGCCAGCATCAAGTCTGATGGCGAGAGTATGGAAAACACTGTCATGCGCTTTAGATACCATCGTGTTCAATCTCTGCACTGCAAAAATGCAAGAGTAATTTTTGGACTTTTTCGCAACGTAATACGTATTTTTGTTGCGCTGCATGTGCAGCATGATATGACCAGACGACGAAAAAGAGGACGTGATTCATGGCCCATGACGGACAGGATATGACCGAGATGACCACAGCTGCGATTTTGCCGGACCTTCTGGCCCTGACCCGGGCAGCCGTACCTGCGGTCGAGGCTGTCTTTGAACGCGCGCGTGAGTCTGTGCGGGCTATGGTCGTCGCGGACGGGCGCGTCTCGGGCGCGTTGATCGAGGCACACCAGACCGCCGCGCACGGGCTGGCCTGGCTGGCAACCTATCACCAGTCCCTGGCTCAGATGCAGCGCTGGGCCGAAGCGCTGGACGCTGACGGCAAGTTTGGCGAGATCGAACAACTGCTGCACCAGATCGCCTTTGGGGAATACCTTCATCAGGTCGCAGGCGGCATCCCGATGAACCAGGGAGAGCTCGTGCGCCTGCAGGATCTGGGGTTGGGCTGGGATGCTCTGTCCGGGTTCCAAACCACCGAAATTCAGACCCTTATGGCGCAGGCAAACTCTCAGGCTGCGCGCACGCGTCTTGTTGCCCTGATGGAGAACCAGGCCGGTGCGACTATGTTCGGCACATCGGGGCTGGACGACGAGCTTGAGATGATCCGCGACCAGTTCCGTCGCTATGCTGTTGAAAAAGTTGAACCGCACGCTCACGACTGGCACTTGAAGGACGAACTGATCCCGATGGAGGTCATCGAAGAGCTTGCCGAAATGGGCGTGTTTGGACTGACCATCCCGGAAGAGTTTGGCGGCTTTGGTCTGTCCAAGGCGTCGATGTGCGTGGTCTCGGAAGAGCTGTCGCGCGGCTACATCGGTGTGGGCTCTCTGGGTACTCGCTCCGAGATCGCGGCCGAGCTGATCATCGCGGGCGGCACGGACGAACAGAAGGCAAACTGGCTGCCGAAACTGGCCAGCGCCGAGATATTGCCCACTGCTGTATTTACTGAACCCAACACCGGTTCGGACCTGGGCAGCCTGCGCACCCGCGCCGTGAAAAATGCGGACGGCGACTATGAGATCACCGGCAACAAGACGTGGATCACCCATGCGGCACGAACCCATGTGATGACCCTGCTGGCACGCACCAACCCGGACAGCACGGATCACCGCGGTCTGTCCATGTTCCTGGCTGAAAAGACGCCGGGCGCGGACGACACCCCCTTTCCTACGCCGGGCATGACCGGCGGTGAGATCGAGGTGCTGGGCTATCGTGGCATGAAGGAATATGAGCTGGGCTTCGACGGCTTCCACGTGAAGGGTGAAAACCTTCTGGGCGGCGAAGAAGGCAAAGGGTTCAAGCAGTTGATGGAGACCTTCGAATCCGCCCGTATCCAGACCGCCGCTCGCGCCATCGGTGTCGCCCAAAGCGCGCTGGATATCGCGATGCAATATGCGCAGGACCGCAAGCAATTCGGCAAATCGCTGATCAACTTCCCGCGCGTCTCCGGCAAACTGGCGATGATGGCTGTGGAGATCATGATCGCGCGACAGCTGACCTATTTCTCGGCCTGGGAAAAAGACCACGGCCAGCGCTGCGACCTTGAGGCCGGGATGGCCAAGCTGTTGGGGGCCCGCGTGGCCTGGGCTGCAGCCGACAATGGTTTGCAGATCCACGGCGGCAACGGCTTTGCGCTGGAATACAAAATCAGTCGCGTTCTGTGCGACGCACGCATTCTAAACATTTTCGAAGGGGCTGCCGAAATTCAGGCACAGGTCATCGCTCGGCGTCTGCTGGGCTGACCGGGGTTCGGCAACCCTTTTTCCCCAACTCAACCCGGCCTTGTGCCGGGTTTTTTCTTGGACCTTTAGGATTTGTATACGCGCAAATCCTCGCGTCTTGGCTATTCGTACCCATCGCATTCTGACCAGCGATCGTCACAACTTCCCCCTTCCGTAAACCGTCCGGATCACATAGAGGACGCCCGTAGAACCCAAAGTCGCGGCAAGCCCGCCACCCCGTCGAATGGAGAGATTGACGTGACACGCCTGATTGCGCTGTTGGCCGCCCTTGGGATATCGGCCCTTGGGGCCTGCACCCCGTCTTCCGATGTCACACGCGCGGATGTTGATACGCTGGAGCTGACGATCCGCAGTCTCGGACCCAATATTGATCCGGCTGAGGCCCGCCGCGCCGCAGAAATCTCGTACAGCCATTCACAGCAACTGAAGCAGGATTGGCGCGTGACCGATGCGCCTATCGTTCACAACGCCAAAGTCATCAACGGCTTTCGTGAACGTGGCCTGTGCAATGACTGGGCGCAGGCAATGACCCGGCGGCTGCAGCAGGAGAACTTCCGGACGCTGGACGTTCATTGGGCGACGTCGCCTCCGACCACATTCCGTATCATCCACCACTCGGCCGCGATCAGCGCACGTGGAGACACGCTGGAGGACGGGGTCATCCTCGACCCCTGGCGGCAGAGCGGCGACCTGTTTTGGGGCGCAATCGCGGAAGACGAACGCTATAACTGGCGGCCCCGTCTGGAAGTGCGCGAAGAGCTGATTGCTGCGAGCGCGGGCTCTTGATTTTCGTGTTCAGCCACCTTCAAAGACAGGCTAGGCTGCGTGCATGTTTCGTCTGACCCTTCTGCTGCCGATGATGGCCCTGTTTCACTGCGATCGCGACGAATCCGTGGCCGCCTATGGCGCGGCGGATCGAAACTGGGTGCTGCAAGAGATCAACGGGCAGCCCTATGAGGCAAGCGCCATCCTGCGCTTTCCTGAAGATGGCAGGATCGCGGGCAATGCGCCCTGCAACAGCTACAACGGCACGCTGAATGCGCCCTACCCGTGGTTCGAGGTCAACGATCTTGCCGCGACACGGGCGGCCTGCGCCGGGCTTGAGGCCGAGGGCATGTATTTCGCGGCCCTGATGGCGATGACCCAATCCGAGGTGACCGGCGACATATTGATCCTGCGTAATGAGGACGGGCACGAGATGGTGTTCAAAGCCGCCGAGTAAGCTGTTCCACGAAGCGTGCCCGCGCCTCGGGCAGCGGGTGGTGACCCAGCGCAGGGGCGACTCTATTTTCCATGAAGTAGCCGGTCGTGTGCAGCGCCTGAACAACCTCTGTGTCGGGGGCCGTCCCTTCCCCGCGCAGACAGGGTGGCAAGGGTAACAGACGGTCGGCCCAATCCCCCGCGCCGCCCGCACTGACGGCCCGGCCCGTTTTGGGTGAAACGTAAACCAGCCCCTCGGTCACACCAGTTACAGCACAACAGGACAGATCCAGGCCAAAGCCCAACTCCTCCAGCAGCGCAAGCTCCCACCGCAGGTAGGCCAGCGGCCATACCGCGTCCTGACCCAGCAGGTCCATCAACTGTTCGGTCTGGATGTAGATCGCGGGATGGGGCTCACGCTCGGGTAGGCAGAAGGACAAAAGCGACACTACCGCGTTCAGCCCAGCCAGTGCCAGCCGCCCGGAAAACGCGGCAGCCGCGCGTGAGCGCAAAGGCTCGACCTGGAAGGTGCCTATATGTTCCTCGAGCCGGGCGCGCCACAACACGTCCAACTGAGCGCCGGGCTGAAGGATCGGGGCGATCTTGCGGCTGGTTCCGCCGCGCACCACCCCGGCATGACGGCCGTGGGCTTCGGTGAAGACCTCGACAATCGCGGCCGTCTCACCGTGCCGACGCGTGGTCAGTAAGATGCCGTGATCGCGCCAGTCCAAGGTAAGCTCCGGTCGAGGGTCAAAAATGGTCAGTTTACAAGAGCGCAACTGACGGGCAGGCGCAAGCTGGATGACCTGTCGGGCGTGAGACTCGACAAACAGTTCGGTTGGAACAAAGCTAGGATCAAGCGCGATGAGATGGAGGACATCAATGCCAGCCAGACTTTGGGTCACACTGTTTTTGGGGGCAATCGGATTTGCACCTCTTCAAGCACTGGCGCAAGCCGAGTGGTCGCAGGTCAAACCGGTTCTCGATAAGCGCTGCGTTGTGTGCCACGGGTGCTACGACGCGCCCTGTCAGGTCAAACTCACTTCACCTGCCGGCCTTTTGCGCGGTGGCAGCAAACTGTCGGTGTATCATACCGATCGGCTGGCCGACGCGCAGACGACCCGTCTGGACATAGATGCGACAACAGTCGAGGAATGGCAAACCCTGGGATTTCATTCGATCCTACCTAGGACAAAAGGCACGCCCGAGACGGTCAGCCTGCTGGAGAGGTATCTGGCCCTTGGGCGCGAAAATCCTCTGCCCGTCAACGCACCGCTGCCGGACGAACTGAAGCTGGCACTGGACCGTCCGCTGGTTTGCCCGACGGATCAGGAATTCGATGCGTTTCGCGACAATCACCCCCTGGCGGGTATGCCCTACGGCATGGCACCGCTGGAGGCCTCAGAATACGACCTGCTGATGGCGTGGGCGCAAAACGGCGCGGCCCTGCCTGACGCTGCTACACCTTTGCCCGAGGGCATAGAGGCGCAGGTTTCCACCTGGGAGGCGTTTTTGAACGCACCAGATCCGCGCGCGAGATTGATGAGTCGATACCTCTACGAGCATTTGTTTCTGGCCCGCCTGCGGTTTGACGGGGATGATCCGCGGCGGTTCTTTCAGCTCGTACGATCCTCGACGCCACAGGGCGAAGAAATCGACATCATCGCAACCCGACGCCCGTTTGACGATCCCGGCGTGGACGCGTTCTATTACCGGCTGCAACAGGTTGATGAGACCATCGTCCACAAGGAGCATCTGGTCTACTTGCTGAACCCCGACCGGATGGCCCGCTATGACTCCCTGTTTCTTCAACCCAATTGGGCGCTGACGGATCTGCCGCCCTATGGCGATGCCGAAGGCGGAGATCCGTTTTCGACCTTTGCCGCGATCCCTGCGCGCAGCCGCTATCAGTTCCTTCTGGACGAGGCGCTGTTCTTTGTGCGCAGTTTCATACGCGGCCCGGTCTGTCACGGAGAAACCGCCGTTGACGTAATTGAAGATAGATTCTGGGTTAGCTTCCTTGACCCCGACGCCGATCTGTCCATTTCAGATCCCGGCTTTCTGGCCGAGGGTGCCACATATCTGGAATTGCCCGTCTCGCAAATGGATCGCAGCATGTTGGGCGAACTGCACATGTTTTCTCACCGGAACCAGGCGCAGTATCTCGAGTTTCGCGACACGCGCTATCGCAACAGCCCTGCACATCAAAACGGGTTGGGTTATGACGCGATCTGGGACGGCGAAGGGACCAACCCTAACGCTCTGATCACTGTGTTTCGGCATTTCGACAACGCCTCGGCCATGACAGGATTTCACGGCGACATCCCCGAGACGGCCTGGGTCATCGACTATCCTGTTTTCGAGCGGATCTATTACGATCTGGTCGCGGGCTACGACGTTTTCGGGCGCGTCGAGCACCAGTTGGCAACACGCATCTATATGGACGAGCTGCGGATGGAGAGTGAAGACATCTTTCTGACCCTCATGCCCCGCGATATCCGGGAAGACATGCACAAAAGCTGGTATCAGGGCGTGCTGGCCGAACTTCACACCTATTGGCATACCCGCCGGATCAAAGACAGCATCCCAAGCGGGATCACATTCGAAACCGACGATCCCAAGCAAGAGTTTTTTCTGGGTTTGCTGAGCCGGGGGAGCGGGCTTTGGCCCGAGCAAGATCTCATCAACCGATGCCCCGCCGGAGGTTGCCCACAAGACGCCATCGGCGACGCTCTGGCTGCCCTGACCAGCCAAACAGGACACTGGGTGACGTTTCTGCCCGACCTGTCCCTGCTGGTCATCGGAACGGACGACGACAAGCCTGACGTCTATTCAATGATTCATGACAAGGCCCACACCAACGTGGCATTCCTGTTCGACGAGGCCGCACGGCGCGCACCTGAGGATGACGCCCTGACCATTCTGCCCGGTGTGATCGGAAGCTATCCCAATTTCTTCTTCAAGCTGCGACAGGATCAAATGTCCGACTTCATCCGGGACTTGAGATCCATCGCCTCGCAAGACGATTGGATGCAGGTGGTCGCAGACTATGGCGTGCGCCGGACCAGTGAGGAATTCTGGGCGACAAGCGATCAGATCCACGCCGTCTTTTTGCAGGATATGCCCGTGCAGGCAGGTATTCTGGACCTTAACAGGTACAAGGATCCAAAAACCAAGGATGATCCGACCTGAGCGTTACGGCTAGATGAAAGGCTGATGAAGACGTGACCAGTTCGACCGTCGCGCGAGGGGTTGCACGATTAGTTCAACCCGATGGACTTGCCCGAAGGACGTGACAAGCCTACCTTTAACTGCATGCGATCTTTTGCAGATATCCGTCCGGCCTACAGCCGGGCCGAGCGCATCAGTGACGGAGTTGTACATGTTCTGGGCTTGTTTCTGGCCCTCATCGCGGTTCCCATTCTGATCGTCTTGACAGTTTTCTACCGCGCCGATCCGGACGCGGTCATGGGCGCGTCGATCTACGGCGTGACGCTGATCCTGATGCTCAGCTTTTCAGCACTCTACAACATGGTGGTCAGCGACAGGTGGACCGAATTGCTGCGCAGGCTCGATCACTCGGGCATCTACGTGAAAATCGCTGGCACCTACACGCCCTTCCTGCTGCTGTCCGGAGCGCAGGCACCGGGCCTGATGATCGGGCTTTGGTCCTCGGCCACACTGGGATCGGTCCTCAAGATGCTTGACCCGCACCGGTTTCGCTGGGTTGGGTTGGTTTTGTATCTGGGCATGGGATGGGCCGCGGTTTGGAGCGGGCATGCCTTGCTGGACGAGCTGCCACCCTCGGTCCTAGCCCTGATGATTGCCGGAGGGGGAGTCTACACCGCAGGCGTCATCTTCTACCTGTCCGACTGGATGCCCTATCACAACACGATCTGGCATGTGTTCGTACTAGCAGGCAGTGTTCTGTTCTTCGCCGCCGTATCGCTGCGGGTGTCTTTGGAACCGATGATCCAGGGTTAAGGCCCTGTCAGAACGTCACGCCCGCGTGGATCAGGATTCCAACCACCATCAAGAGGTTGAGAATCATGGACAGCCCGTTGCCCACATAGATAGGCAGCTTGCCGACCACCAAACCATAGGAAAACCAAAGAAAAGAAAGCGCAGCATAAAGCGACCAGGACAACAAAGACTGGCCGGTCGCATGTTCTGAATGCGTGAAGTACAGCTTTACCAACTGCGGCAGAGTGGCAAACGGGCCGACGACACCGACGAAGACCATGAAGCCCTCAAACCGCTGCATCCAGTGACCGAGGTTTGATTTTTCCAGTTTCTCTGCGAGTGTTTCAGCCACGCAAACACCTTACCTTTGTGCGTTGTTCCAAAGTCTCATCAGCCCAAGCCGACCAGTTCACGCACAAATTAGCCGGTTTGAGCCGCGCGTCCAAGGCCCACCGATGCAGGTGCTAGTTGAGCCCGTCTTCCCCCAACATATGCCGTCCCTCCCGGTCCTCGACCTCGACAACCCAAAGGTCGGGGTCAAAGCTGCGTTGGCGCAAGATGGCCTCATCCACATCACGCTCGGGACCGCTGGACAGCTCCACCCATTTGCGTGCGCCGCTCATCAGGTCAAAGCTGCGCTGGAAGGCCACCGCTTGACCATCAAGCGTGTTGAGTTTGACAAGAACTGCGCCTGCGGTGTCGTCGCCATGCGCAACGACGAAGGCGGGGATTTCCTGAAACCGCAACCGCGCCAGATAGGCGTGGACCCAGAATTCAGCCGTCAGTCGGGTCATGCGTTGCCGTCTTTGAAATCCAGACCCATCTCCGAGTAGCGCTCGGATTCTTCCAACCAGTTGGGGCGGACCTTGACCTGCAGGAACAGATGTATCTTGCGGTCTAGGAACTCTTCCAGTTCGGCCCGAGCGGCTTGGCTGACGGCCTTGATCGTCTCGCCTTTTTTGCCCAGCACGATGCCTTTGTGCCCATCGCGCATGACATAGATGATCTGATCAATCTTGGCCGAGCCGTCTTTGCGTTCTTCCCAGTTCTCGGTTTCGACGGTCAGCTGATACGGCAATTCCTGGTGCAGGCGCAGGGTCAGCTTCTCGCGCGTCATTTCGGCGGCAATCATACGAAGCGGAAGATCGGCGATCTGGTCTTCAGGATACAGCCACGGTCCTTCAGGCAGTTCCCCCGCCAGCCATGTGCGCAGGTCGTCGACGCCGTGGCCTTTTTCAGCCGAGATCATGAAGGTCTCAGCAAACGGATAGCGCGCGTTCAGGTCGCTGGTCAGGGCCAACAATTTTTCGGACGGAACCTTGTCGATCTTGTTGATCGCCAGTGCGACGGTGCGGCCTTGTCCAATCTCGTCCAGACCTTCGAGGATACGTTCGACCCCTTCGGTGATACCGCGATGTGCCTCAATCATCAGAACAACCACATCCGCATCGGCGGCCCCGCCCCAGGCTGCGGCAACCATTGCGCGGTCCAGACGACGGCGGGGTTTGAACAGGCCCGGCGTGTCGACAAAGACCAGCTGCGCATCGCCTTCCATCGCGACGCCACGAATACGGGCGCGTGTGGTCTGGACCTTGTGGGTCACGATCGAGACCTTGGCCCCGACCATACGATTTAGAAGGGTGGATTTGCCTGCGTTGGGCTCTCCGATCAGGGCGATAAATCCGGCGCGTGTGGTCATGTGTATGGCAATCCTGTTTGCAAGTGCGCACCCCTATAGCAGAAAGCCCGGACGGGCCAGAGGGATTTGTCGCATTGCAGTCATGCCTACGCCGTGACAGAAACTGACTGCGCCGCGCCAGTGACAGTTAGGCGTATCTTACCTTGAAGAGGCGTCTCATAAAACGTGGCGCGTTCCTTCTAAGAAGCGGAGCCGCTGCCGAAGCCATAGGTCTGGGGAATCTAGGGCTGGCCTCAGGTGAACCTGAGCTGGTTGTGCAGCCTGCCAGTTACACTTCGCGCGATCAGGTGACAACCGACAAGGTCGGCCTGTCGCCGGATGCGCCGCTGCCGGTGCTGTTTGCGCGCTAGGCGCAGGCGATGCGGCTGCCGGTACGGAACGCCACATCGGACTATACCGCGATGCATTGGCACGGGTTACGCATTCCAAATCGCATGGACGGTGTGCCTTATCTGACCCAGGTGCCAATTACGCCGGATGAGGCGTTCGACTATGCGTTCACGCCCCCGGATGCGGGCACGGACTGGTATCATCCTCATTGCATGACGATGGAACAGATGGCCCATGGGCTGACCGGGGTGAGTGGGTTTATTCGGGTCGCCTGAATTTCGAATTGGCTTTGCAGAGCCCGTCTATTTCGGCAACGTTTCAAGCAGGGATTTTGCGGCGGCCTGTTCAGCCTGACGTTTGGAACCTGCAGTGGCTTGTGCCTCGGTTCCGTCCTGCAGGCGGGCCGCGATTGTGAAGATGGGGGCGTGGTCCGGGCCGCTGCGTTTGACCTCGATATAGCTGGGCGGTGTCTGGCCGCGCGCCTGCGCCCATTCCTGAAGCGAGGTTTTGGCGTCCCGCGCATCCGATTCGACCGTGTGGATGCGGTCGCCCCAGAGGGCGAGGATAACATCGCGGGCCGCCTCAAACCCGGCGTCGCGGTAGATGGCCGCAATCACCGCCTCCATCGCGTCGCCCAGAAGGGCCAGTTTGCGGCGACCGCCCGACAGCATTTCGGATCGGCCGAGTTTCAACACCGCGCCCAGATCGATCTGACGTGCAACGTCTGCGCAGGCCTCTTTACGAACCAGTGCGTTGAACCGGGGGGCCAGTTGGCCTTCGGAGGCTTTCTTGTCCGCTTCAAGTAGTGCGGTGGCCATGACAAGGCCCAGAACGCGGTCACCCAGAAACTCAAGCCGCTGATTGTCGGGTCGGGTGGCTGATGAGACCGAACCGTGGGTCAATGCCCGCACCAGCAGTTCGGGGTTCGAGAATTGATACCCCAATCGCTGCTGGAATGCGTTTATCTCAGCCGATAGCTTCAATTGACCGCCTTGAAGAACCGATCGCCCCGCCACGTCCAGAAGAACAACATGGACCGGCCTGCGGAAGAGAACATGATCCGGTCGGCGCGACCGATCAGGTTTTCGTAGGGAACATAGCCAACGCCACCAGCGGATTGCGGCAGGCGGCTGTCGCTGGAATTGTCGCGGTTGTCGCCCATGAAGAAATAGTGGCCGTCGGGTACCGTGTAGATGCCGGTGTTGTCCGAACCCTGATTGCCGATATTCAGCACATTATATGACACACCGTTGGGCAAAGTTTCGATCAGCCGGTTCTTTTCGCACGTTCCCCCAATGCCGACCGGGCCGTTGGAACAGCGGGGGCGCAGGCGTTGGGGGCCTTGCGGCTCGGCGGTTTCGGTGAAGACGCCGTCCGGCTGTTGCGGAACCGGTGTGCCGTTGAGATTGATCTGGCCCTGACGGATTTGAATACGGTCCCCTGGCAGGCCGATCAGACGTTTGATATAGTCTCGACCCGTGACCGGGTGGCGAAAGACGATGACATCGCCGCGTTCGGGCTCACCACCCCAAATGCGCGAATTTTCGTCGCCTTGCATCCAGCCGCAGATGTCCTCGGCATCGATGTTCAGGCCGACGCTGGGGATGATCAGGCTGGGGCAGGACGCGTAGGAATAGCCGTACGCCATCTTGTTGACGAAGAGGAAGTCACCGATCAGCAAGGTCTGCTTCATGGAACCCGAGGGAATCCAGAATGGCTGAAAGAACAGGGTGCGGAACACGCCTGCGATCAGCAAGGCGTAGACGATGGTTTTGATCGTCTCCCAGATGGGATTTCCGGTTTTGACGTCCTCGGCCATACTGCTCTGTGCTCCTTGGGTTGTTGGGGTGCTACATGCGGGGCATGCAGGGGCAAGTCAAGGCTGCGAGGCCGGTTCTTGAAGCGGTCGCGCCTCGATCACCACAAAGGCCTGCGCCCAGGGGTGATCATCGGTCAATGTGACATGGATGATCGCCTCGTGCCCTGCGGGCGTCATCTCTTTCAGGCGTTCGGCCGCCCAGCCGGTCACATGCATCACAGGTTGACCAGTTCGCAGATTGGTAACCGCCATATCTTTCCACGCAATCCCCATGCGGAGGCCGGTTCCCAATGCCTTGGAGCACGCCTCTTTCGCCGCCCAGCGTTTGGCATAGGTCCCCGCGGTGTCGTGGCGACGTTCGGCCTTGCGTTGTTCGGTCTCGGTAAAAACGCGGTTACGGAAGCGGTCGCCGAACCGGTCAAGCGTGCCCTGGATCCGTTCGATGTTGGCGAGGTCTGTGCCGATGCCAAGGATCATCTGGAAAACGCTGATTTAATGAGGCCCAAACCCGCGACTGCAAACAGTCCAGAGACGATACCCTCAATCCAACGACGAAACCGGCGATACGCAGCCATCATCCCGCGGACCGAGAACGCAAGAGAATAAAGCGCGTTGTTGGCAAACCCTGCAACGATGCACACCAAAGTGGCAGCTGCTACGGAGACCAATCCGTCTTCCGGGCGCAAGCCGACGGACAAAGCTGCCATCCACGCGATAACCGATTTCGGATTGGAGAGGTTCAAAACCAACCCGCGCCAAAACCAACGCCCCTTGTTTGGCAAAGCGACGTCTTCAGCACGTGATCGCATTGCAGATCGGCCCGACTGCCATGCAAGCCACAGCAAATAGAGGCCTCCAAGCACCTTGAGAACCATCAGAACATAGAACGAACTGTTGAGCACTGCACCCATGCCGCTGGCGGCGATCACCCCCCAGAACATCAGACCACAGGACAGTCCCGCCCCATAGATCAGGCTGGTTTTTCGGCCATAGCTCATGGCAATGGCAGCGTTTGAGATGTTTGCCGGTCCGGGTGACACTGCAACAACAAAAAATGCAGCTGCCGCAACGGCGAGGGATGTCGGATCAATCACGCTCGCGCCTCGTCCATCAACAGCCGCATTTCCCGTATGGCGGGCGTGAGGCCCAGGAAGATCGATTCACCAATCAGGAAATGACCGATGTTCAGCTCGCGCACCTCGGGGAAAGCCGCGATCGACTGTACTGTGTCATAGGTCAGGCCATGCCCTGCATGGACCTCCAGGCCCAGCGAATGGGCGAAGGTGGACATGTCGCGCAGGGCGTCCAATTCGCGCGCGGCATCCTCCATGCGTCCTTCCGCGAAGGCGTCGCAATAGGCACCCGTGTGCAGCTCGATCACTTCGGCGCCGATTCGGTGCGCCGCTTCGATTTGACGCCGGTCAGCGGCGATGAAAATCGACACGCGACAACCCACCTCGCGCAGAGGTGCGATGAAATGCGCCAGCTTGTTTTCTTCGCGCGCGACTTCCAGCCCGCCCTCGGTCGTGCGTTCCTCGCGCTTTTCGGGCACGATGCAAACCGCGTGGGGCTTGTGACGCAGGGCGATTTTCTGCATCTCATCTGTTGCGGCCATCTCAAAATTCAGCGGCACCGACAGAACCTCCATCAACCCGTCAATGTCGGCATCCGATATATGGCGGCGATCTTCGCGCAGATGCGCTGTAATGCCATCAGCGCCGGCTTCTTCGGCCAGTTTGGCGGCGCGGAGCGGATCAGGATACGCCCCGCCGCGCGCATTTCGCACGGTCGCAACGTGGTCGATGTTCACGCCCAGACGCAGGTGGTTGTCAGACATCACGCGATTCCTTCTTCACGGTTTTGCCAGAACCTAGAGCGTTTTGAACGGGAACGTCAGGTTTTCCTTCGGCCAAACGCTTGATTTGATCAAATTTTGCCTTGATACGCGCAAGACGGCGCTGTTGATAGGTGCGCACCAAAGGCAGACTGAGGTAGTAACAGACCACCCCCGCAACGAGCCCGGGAGGGATGCCGCCAATCAGCCAGGGAAAGAACACCTCATCATAAAAAATGCTCAACCCGCGCCAGTCGGCGACGCGATCTGTGAATACGGCCAGAAAGTTGTTTTTCAAATCGCCCATTGCCTGGACAAAACTGTTCATCAGGCCGTGGGTCTCGCCTTCTTCAAAATCGTCACCCAAAAGGAAATGTCCGGTCTGAAGGCAGACGACGCCGATGGGCACATAGGTCAACGGGTTGCCGAAAAAAGTCGAACTCAGCGAGGCCAACAGGTTGGCGTTCAAAATACGGCTGAGCGCCGCGGCGACCACAAAATGCAGGCCGTAAAATGGCGTGAACGCCGTAAATACGCCCACCCCAACGCCGCGCGCAATGCGTTCAGGGGAATCCGGCAGGCGGCGAATGCGGTGCTTGACATAGAGAAAGGCGCGGGTCCATCCGCCACGCGGATAGATGAATTCCGAGGCAATCTGGATGGGCGAGCGTCGATCTCGGCGCTTGAAAACCACTCCTGATCACCCCTTCTCAACCCGCCGCAACGGCGGTTTTTTCCCTGTCCCGATGCCGTTCAACCGCAGCGACATCGCTTTCCGCCTCAAGCGTCAGCATCAGCGAATGCAGCTGTTCAAGGTCACGCAGTTCGACATTGATCAGCAGGCGGTAGAAATCCGGTTTGCGGTCGACGAATTCCAGGTTCGAGATATTGGCCTTTTTCTCACCGATCAATGTGCAAATGCGTCCCAGTACGCCCGCGTCATTCCCGATCGTGAGGTCCAGCGTCGTGCCATATGCCGCGGGGTGCGTGCCAGAATGCCAATGCAAATCGACCCAGCGCTCGGGCTCGTTCTCGAATTCGCCCAGACGGTTGCAATCGATGGCATGCACGACCACGCCCTTGCCGCGATAGGTAATGCCGACAATACGTTCGCCCGGCAGCGGCTGACAACAGGGCGCGCGGTCAAATTTCTGACCCGGCTCCAGACCGATCACCGCGCGGCGCATCGGAATGGCATCGCCCTCGTCCTTGGTCAGTTCGGGATAGACGGCCTCGACCACATCATGGGCGGTCAGTTCTGCACTGCCCAGACGGGCGAGCAGCTCATGCCGGTCCTTGAGACGCAAATGTTTGGCAGCCGTATCCAGAGCCTTGTCGGTGGACTTGCGCCCCACATGTTCAAAGCCCGAGCGCGCCAATTCCTTGCCCAGCTTGATGAACCTTTCTCTGTCTACCTCGCGCAGGGCACGGCGGATCGCAGTGCGGGCCTTGCCGGTCACGGCAATCTCGAGCCACGTGACCTGCGGCGTCTGGCCATCGGCGGTGATGATGTCAACCGACTGACCGTTTTTCAGGCGCGTCCAGAGCGGTACACGAATGCCATCTACCTTGGCCCCAACGCAGGCATGGCCAATGCGGGTGTGAATCGCGTAGGCAAAATCAATTGGCGTCGCCCCGCGCGGCAGCTTGACCACATCGCCTTTTGGCGTGAAACAGAAGACCTGATCCGAATACATCTCGAGCTTGACGGCTTCGAGGAAATCTTCGTGGTCTTCCTCGTTGTCGAATTGCTCGGTCAGGTTGGAAATCCACTTGGCCGGGTCGACGGCAAAGGGGTTTTCGGATCGCACACCATCGCGATAGGACCAATGCGCCGCCACACCGGTTTCGGCCACATCGTGCATTTGGCGGGTGCGAATCTGCACTTCGACCCGTTTGCCGTCGCGGCCGGACACCGTGGTGTGGATCGAGCGGTATCCGTTCGATTTTGGCTGGCTGATATAATCCTTGAACCGTCCCGGCACCGCGCGCCAGCGCTGGTGAATCGCGCCGAGGGTCCGGTAACAATCTTCCTCGGACGCCGTGATAATGCGAAAACCGTAGATGTCGGACAGGCGCGAAAAGCCCTGGTCTTTTTCCTGCATCTTGCGCCAGATCGAATAGGGTTTCTTGGCGCGACCAAAGACTTCGGCCTCGATCCCGGCTTTTTCCAGTTCGTGCCGCATATCGCCCGTGATCCGATGGATCACATCGCCAGTTTCGCGTTGCAGCGTGATGAAGCGTCGGATGATCGACTGGCGGCCCTCGGGGTTCAGAACGCGGAAGGCGAGGTCTTCCAGTTCTTCCCGCATCCATTGCATCCCCATCCGGCCTGCAAGCGGCGCGTAGATATCCATTGTCTCGCGCGCTTTCTGGACCTGCTTTTCAGGGCGCATCGCTTTGATGGTGCGCATGTTGTGCAAACGGTCGGCGAGCTTGACCAGAATGACCCGCAGATCCTTGGACATGGCCATGAACAGTTTGCGGAAGTTCTCGGCCTGCTTGGTCTCGCGGCTGGAAAGCTGCAGGTTGGTCAGCTTGGTGACACCATCAACCAGCTTGGCCACCTCATCCCCGAACAGATCGGACACTTTACCATAGCTGGCCTTGGTGTCTTCAATCGTGTCGTGCAGCAGGGCCGTGATAATGGTCGCATCATCCAAACGCTGTTCGGTCAGGATGGCAGCAACGGCAACGGGATGGGTAAAGTAGGGCTCGCCTGAATGGCGGAACTGCCCGTCGTGCATCTGTTGGCCAAATTCATAGGCCCGCTCGATACGATCGGCATTTGTTTTGGGATTGTAGTTGCGGACCAGCGCAATCAGATCGTCAGCAGAAATCATCCGGTCCGCACCTTCGTCTTTTTGGGGCTTACCCCTGGCCTTGCGCCTCCATCAGAGCGCGCAGCAGCTTTTCTTCCGACATGTCATCATCAGCAGGCTTGTCCGTCTCGGCACCCATAAGCAGCGCCATCTGATCTTCTTCCGGCTCGTCCACCTCGATCTGGGTCTGGTTGGCCTCGATCAGACGCTCACGCAGTTCGTCGGCGCTCTGGGTCTCATCCGCGATCTCGCGCAGAGATACGACCGGGTTCTTGTCGTTGTCGCGATCAACAGTGATCGGGCCACCGGCAGAAATCTCGCGTGCCCGGTGGGCCGCCAACATCACCAGTTCGAACCGGTTCGGAACCTTGTCTACGCAGTCTTCAACCGTCACGCGGGCCATGGGACGCTCTCCGTTAGTGAGTCCATATCAGGAAGCGTTGTATCTAAGGCCGATTGAACGCCTTGACAAGCAGGAAATACCCGCATCGCGCCAATCTAAAGGGGCGTCACCGCCGCGATATCTTCGGCTGGTAGTTCCGCCAGCATCTGTGTCACCGTCCGGCCCAATACGGGATGGCGCCATTCGGGGGCCACATCAGCCATCGGAACCAACACAAAAGCGCGGTCCTGCAACCGTGGATGGGGCAAAATCAACTGGTCCGGGGCTTCGTGCCGCTGCGATTGTTCCGACAATGTCAACCAGCGATCAAAGATCGCCCGGTCGGGCCAAACCTGATCATCATAGCTTACCAGATCCAGATCCAGCGTCCGCATGCCCCAGCGCTGGTCGCGTGCCCGTCCAAAGTCATCTTCGACCTGATGCAAAACCTGCAAAACCTCGGTCGGAGACTTGTGGGATTCGACCAAAACGGCAGCATTCACATAGTCAGGCCCAGCCCCGACCGGAAAACACGGGGTTGCAAAAAACCGGCTTTCGGCGCGAATCACCAATCCCTGGTGTGAAAGCGCATCTAGAGCCTGACGAAGTGTCACCTTGGGCTCATTCCCTCTCAGATTGAGATTGGCACCCAGGGCCACAACCAAGTTTGGCACAGATTCGCCCATTGATACCCCCATATTCGGCCAAATGCATACTTGCGATGCCCATTAAAAGCCCTAATTATAGACATACCAGCGCGCTGATTTTTTAACCACTCACATGTAATCAGGCAGCGGGCTGGATTATACCGGAAGGACCTATTTATGTTTTATAAGGACGAACGGCTAGCGCTGTTCATCGACGGCTCGAATCTTTATGCCGCCGCGAAAGCCCTGGGTTTCGACATCGACTACAAGCTTCTGCGGCAGGAATTCATGCGCCGCGGCAAGCTGCTACGGGCTTTCTACTATACAGCGCTACTGGAAAATGACGAGTATTCCCCGATCCGGCCTCTGGTGGACTGGCTGCATTACAACGGCTTCACCATGGTCACCAAACCGGCCAAGGAATACACCGACAGCATGGGGCGTCGGAAAGTCAAAGGAAACATGGATATCGAACTGACCGTCGATGCCATGGAACTGGCACCGCGTGTCGATCATATTGTGCTGTTCTCGGGCGATGGGGATTTCCGCCCGCTGATTGCAAGCCTGCAGCGTCAGGGCGTGCGCGTCTCGGTCGTGTCGACCATCCGCAGCCAGCCGCCGATGATCTCGGACGAATTGCGCCGCCAGGCCGACAACTTTATCGAACTTGAGGATCTGCGCGACGTCATCGGTCGCCCTCCGCGTGAGATACCGGCAGAGCCACGCAGCGTTGCTGCGGCAGGCGGTCACTAGACGCCGTTAAATCTCCGAAACTTCAAAATCGCGCGGTCAGGGTGTGACACCCCGACCGCGCTTCTTTAACTATGGATTGGTGCTGAAACAGCTCATTGGCTAGCACTGATTCATGTCAGATCAATGACGCGTTCCTGTCTGGACCTAGACCTGCAAAAGACTTACCTGTGGCGCAAGGAGACAGCGACATGACCAAGCCGCCACTGGCACTTTATCTGGCCGCACCGCGTGGCTTTTGCGCGGGCGTCGACCGCGCCATCAAGATCGTCGAGATGTCCCTGCAGAAATGGGGCGCGCCGGTCTACGTACGCCACGAGATCGTCCACAACAAATTCGTTGTCGACGGCTTACGCGCCAAAGGGGCGGTATTTGTCGAAGAACTGGACGAATGCCCCGATGACCGCCCGGTGATATTCTCGGCGCATGGCGTGCCCAAATCGGTGCCCGAAGCTGCCGCGCAGCGTCAGATGATCTATGTGGATGCCACCTGCCCTCTGGTTTCCAAAGTGCATGTCGAGGCACAGCGCCATGCGGATGCCGGTTTGCAGATGATCATGATCGGCCACAAGGGCCACCCCGAAACCGTGGGTACAATGGGCCAATTGCCCGAGGGCGAAGTGTTGCTGGTGGAAACTGTCGAGGACGTGGCGGCAGTCGAGGTCCGCGATCCAGAAAAGCTGGCCTTTGTCACCCAAACCACCCTGTCCGTTGACGACACCAAGGATATCATTGCCGCGCTGGAGGCGCGCTTTCCCTCAATCGTCGGTCCGCACAAGGAAGATATCTGCTACGCCACCACCAACCGGCAAGAGGCCGTGAAGGCCGTCGCGCCGAAGGCCGACGCCCTGCTGGTTGTCGGTGCGCCGAACTCATCCAACTCGCGCAGGTTGGTCGAAGTCGCGTCGCGCGCGGGGTGCGACTATGCGCAACTGGTGCAACGCGCGACCGAGATCGACTGGCGCGCGTTGGACGGAATCTCAAGCGTGGCCATCACAGCGGGCGCATCGGCCCCGGAAGTGCTGGTCAACGAGGTTATTGATGCGTTTCGCGACCGCTACGACGTGACCGTCGAGCTGGCCGAAACCGCCGTTGAAAATGTCGAATTCAAAGTGCCTCGCGTACTGAGGCAACCTGCGTGACTGGCGTGCCAAAGTCGGCCCTCTATCTGGGGTTGGCCGGGTTGATCCCGTTTGTCTGGGGTGCACTGACCTATCTGAACGGCGATTTACACGACTGGGGAAGCCGTGAGCTTGGATCGCGTTTTGTCGGACCCTACATTCAGCTGTTTTATGGCTCGGTCATCCTGAGTTTCATGTCCGGCGTACTGTGGGGTTTTGCAACAAAAACCTCGGGTAGCAAGGCAACGGTCGCCTATACGCTGTCGGTTCTGCCGGCGCTCTGGGCCTTTTTCATGACGGGTGGCGGGCCGGTCAGCGCGGGCACACACCTGATGATGGGTTTCGCGGGGTTATTGGCCCTGGACGCGCTGTTCTGGTATTGGGGGCTGGCCCCCAACTGGTGGATGCGGCTGCGTATTCTGCTGACGGCGATTGTGCTGATATGTTTGGCTGTCGGAGTGTATTTGTGAGCGACCGTGATACCATTTCCGTCTACGACACGCAGGCCGCCCGCTATGCCGAGCTGACCGATGACGCCAACGCGGAAGACCCGCAGCTGGTCAGCTTTGTTCAGGCTGTGCCTGACGGTGGCACGGTTCTCGATCTGGGCTGCGGTCCTGGCACCTCGGCTGCGATCATGGCTCGAGCGGGGCTACGGGTTCACGCCATGGACGCCTCGGCCGAGATGGTCCGGCTGGCCTCGACCCACCCCGGCGTTGCGGCCCGCCAAGCTGCGTTTTCCGACCTTGAGGCCGATGGTGAATATGACGGCATCTGGGCGAATTTCAGTTTGCTGCATGCCAAACGTGCAGAATTCCCCGCCCTGCTTGCGGCCATTCATCGGGCGCTGAAACCCAAGGGCATCTTTTTCATCGCCATGAAGCTGGGTCAGGGGGACGGCCCCGACCGGCTGGGGCGCTACTATAGCTACTATACCGAGGATGAATTGAAGACCTATCTGCAACAGGCAGGGTTTACCGTCACCGACCAGAAACACGGCAGCGGTACCGGGCTGGATGGCTCGGTTTCGGACTGGATCGGACTGGCCGCGCATGCCTGAACTGTTTGCCTATACGGATGGTGCCTGTTCCGGCAATCCCGGCCCCGGCGGCTGGGGCGTTCTGCTGCGCGCGATGGAAGGCGACACAGTCCTGAAAGAGCGTGAGTTGAACGGTGGCGCAGCCGAGACCACCAACAACCGGATGGAGCTGCTTGCCGCCATCAGCGCGCTTGAGACGCTGGAGCGCGCCTCGAAAGTCACGGTCGTGACCGACAGCGCCTATGTGAAAAACGGTGTCACGGGCTGGATTTTCGGCTGGAAACGGAACGGGTGGAAAACCTCGAACAAGAAACCCGTCAAGAATGTCGACCTGTGGCAACGACTGGACGCTGCGCAGGAGCGTCATGATGTGATCTGGGAATGGGTCAAAGGCCATGCGGGTCACCCGGAGAACGAAAAAGCCGACGAGCTGGCCCGCGCAGGCATGGCCCCGTTCAAACCCAAGAAAGCGCAGGCGTGAGCGCGCTTGCCCTATTGGACTATGCCTCGGTTCTGATTTTTGCACTGACCGGGGCGCTGGTGGCCAGTCGCGCTCAACTTGATCTGGTGGGTTTTGCGTTCATCGCCTGTTTGACGGCGGTGGGCGGTGGCACGGTGCGCGACTTGCTGCTGGACCGGCATCCGATCTTTTGGGTCGGCCAACCGGACTATATTCTTATTGCAGTTACCGCTGCCGTTTTGGTGTTTTTTACCGCGCATCTTGTGGAAAGCCGGTACAACTTGCTGATCTGGCTGGACAGTTTCGCCTTGTCGATTGCCGTGGCCGCCGGCACCGGCGCGGCGCTGTCGTTGGGCCAATCCGGAATCATCGTTGTTCTGATGGGTGTCACAACCGGCTGTCTGGGCGGTCTGATGCGGGATGTGGTCTGCAACGAGGTGCCACTGGTACTGAAACAGGGCGAGCTTTATGTCTCCTGCGCTTTCGCGGGGGCGCTGACGGCGGTCGTGGCGACGCGGTTCGGGCTTGAGGGGCTGCCGGCGCTGGGCCTTTGTGCAATGATGTGCTGGGCGCTTCGGGCCGGGTCCTTGCTGTTCGGGTGGCAATTGCCGGTCTACAAAAGCCGTCCGCCCCGACAGTGACCATTTCCGTGGACGGCACGCCGTACCGCCTGCTATCTCTTTCTGACCCTATCGTGTGAAGCTGATGAAGCGTTCTTCTTTCCTTTCGCTGACCGTGTTTTCCCTGCTGGCTGCTTGCGGCCAGAGCTATACTCCGGTCACGTTTGTTGCGCAGGACACCCGGATCATCGCGACGGGTACCATCGATCACACGACACTTGACGCGTTCAATGAGGTGTTGGCCGAGAACCCCCAAGCCGACACATTGGTTCTGCAATACATCGAAGGGTCGGTGGACGATGACGCCAACGTTGTCTTCAGCCGCGTCGTGCACGAGGAAGGATTCGATACGGTTGTCCCTTCGAACGGGATGGTCGCCTCGGGCGGAACCGATCTGTTTCTGGCCGGTCGCACACGGACCTTGCAGCCGGGGGCCTGTGTGGGCGTCCACAGTTGGAGCGGATCCGGCATCGTGGCAACCGAGTTACCCGATGATGACCCTGAGCATGAGCGCTATCTGGACTATTTTCAGGACATCGGCGTCGATGAAGCGTTCTACTGGTTCACGCTCAATGCCGCCCCTGCGGAAGAAATGCACTGGATGAACGCCGCCGAGGCCGACCGGTTTGACATGACCAGCCGCGCAGCGCCGCAGCTGGGATCAACCCTTGTCTGTGACGAACGCTAGGATCAGCGCGTCAGAAGCCGCGCCCCGATCTCTTTGACAAACTTCGCGGCGACCATTGCCGTCATTCCGTAAGGATCACGGTGCGGGTTCAGCTCGACGATATCCGCGCCAACCAGTTGCCCTTCGAATCGGTGGATCAGATCGATCACCTCGCGCGTGCTGAGCCCACCAGGTTCGTGATGCGACACGCCTGGCGCAAAGGCCGGGTCCAGTGCGTCCAGATCAAGCGACAGATAGACCGGACCGTCGAAGGAAAGCTGCAGGTCCGCGCGCCAGTTGCGCATGTCGATCACCTCGACTCCGAATTTGTCGGCCTGTTCGCGTTGATGCGCATTCATGGTCCGAATACCAACCTGAACCAGCCGGTTGATCTGGCAGCTTTCCATCACGCGTGCGAAAGGGCAGCCGTGACCCAGCGGGCCGATATCCTGCGTGTCATAAAGGTCTGGATGCGAGTCGATATGCAGGATGTTCAACCCCTCATTCCGCTCGGCATGCGCCTTGATCAGCGGGAAGGCGACCGAGTGATCCCCGCCCAGTGACAAAAGCCGCGCGCCGGTTGCGATCCGCTGGGCGGCCCCGGCTTCGATTCGATCAATAGGTTCCTGCCCGCGCATCTCGAACACTGCCAGATCGCCCGTGTCCTTGAACCGCTCGGTTGCGCCCAAATCGGTGCCATCCTCAGCCGTCAGGTTCGCGGCCCCCGAATGCAGCGCCTCACGGATACGACCCGGGGCGAAGGCCGGACCCTGCAGGAAGGATGAGTGCAAATCCAGCGGAACGCCCATCAGGGCGACATCGCCCGGCTTCAGATCATAAGACATAGATCACCTGTCATGAGTTTCGGGGTGATCTGGCAGAGGCCGGACCTAAAGGTCAAGGCTTAACGCCGTCGAATGGTCTGCCACAGCCAGATCACCAGCAAAGCCCCCAACACTGCGCCAACGAACCCCGAAAGCCACCCGGCGACGGTGATCAGCGTGCGCAGCAAAAACCCACCGACCAGTGCGCCAACGATACCGATCAGCATGGTGGTGGGGATGTCGGCCTCGACCCGCATCAGGCGGGTGGCGAGGAACCCGGCGGCAGCTCCGATCACGATCAAGGCAATGACGGGCATGTCACTTCCTCCAATGGGTGGGCACGATGATCAGCGCCCCGATAGAGGATAGGATCGCGTTCAGACCCGGTGGGCCAAAGGTGACGCCGAACATGATGCGGACAAAGTAGAACAGGAAGGCCCCGCCGACACAGATGATGATGGATTGCAAATAACCATTATGGGTAAAGCCCGTCTTCTCGGACAGGTAGCCGACGATCCCGGCAATCACGACGGTGCCCATCAGGACCATGAACATGTGGCTCTACTCCGAAGTCAGGCGGGTGCCGATCGGAATGGGCCACCCCCGCAGAAACGTTTCCCTATCCTGCGCGCCTTTGCCGGCCCTTTGCAAGCGCAGCAACTCAACAGCGCCCTGCCCGCAGGCGACGTGCAGATCTTCGGTCAGAACCTCTCCCGGAAGGCCGTTCCCATCTGCCACGCGTGAAGCCAGCAGCTTGAGACGGTCATCTCCCATTTCAGTCCACGCCCCTGGAAAGGGAGACAGGCCGCGAATCTGGCGGTCAACTTCGGCGGCGGGGCGGGTCCAGTCGATCCGTGCCTCGGCCTTGTCGATCTTGGAGGCATAGGTGATCCCGTCCTCTGGCTGCGGTTCAGCGGTAAGATCCGGCAGGTGTGTCAGCGCGGAAACGATCAACGAGGCCCCCATAGCCGAAAGCCGGTCATGCAGGTGCGCTGTGGTTTCTTCCGGATCAATCGGCGTGGCCCGACGCAGCAAAACCGGACCAGTGTCCAGCCCGGCTTCCATCTGCATGATGCAGATCCCTGTTTGCGTATCACCCGCCATGATCGCGCGGTGGATCGGCGCAGCACCGCGCCACCGCGGCAACAGACTGGCGTGGATATTCAGGCAGCCTAGTGCCGGCGCATCCAGAACGGGTTGCGGCAGGATCAGACCATAAGCCACGACCACCGCCACATCCGCGTTCAGCGCGGTAAAGCGCTCCTGTTCTTCCGGAGATTTCAGCGAGAGGGGGTGGCGGACCTCAAGGCCCAGCGCCTCGGCCCGGGCATGAACCGGGGTTGGGCGGGCCTTCTTGCCTCGGCCAGCAGGGCGCGGGGGTTGGCAATAGACGGCGGCAATGTCGTGCCCTGCCCCGACCAGCGCATCCAGCACCGGGACCGAGAAATCGGGGGTTCCCATGAAGACTATGCGCATTGTTGGCTCCGTTTTGGGGCGGAAGCCGGGCTGAAGCCCGGCCTACGTGGATTTGCGCGCCTTGCGCAGCAGCATGTCGCGTTTGACCTTGCTGAGGCGGTCGAAATACATCCGTCCGTTCAGGTGGTCGATCTGGTGCTGCACGCTGGTGGCCTCAATCCCCACAAAATCACGGCGGTCAATCTGGCCCTGTTCATTCAAGTATTTGACCGTCACCGCACGGGGGCGTTTCACTTTGGCTGACACTCCCGGAAGGTTCGGGCTGGCCTCATCATGTTCGCGCAATTCGATCGAGCTGTGCAGGACCACCGGGTTTGCCAGACGTACCGCACGGCCCCGTTCGGTCGAACCATCGACAACTGCCAGGCGCAGCATCACTCCGATCTGGGGGGCAGCAAGGCCAACACCCGGCATCGCGTCCATCGTGTCGATCATATCGTCCCAGATTGCACGGATCTCATCTGTGATCTCGGGGACGTTCTCGGCCTTGGTCCGTAAGCGCTTGTCTGGCCACGGCAGGCATGTCCGGACGGTCATGTACGTGCCTTTTCGCGCTTGAGCTTCTGCATCTTGCGCGTGATCATCTGCCGTTTAAGCGGCTTCAGGTAGTCGATGAACAGCTTGCCGTTCAGATGATCAATCTCGTGCTGGACACAGGTGGCCCAGAGACCATCAAACGTTTCCTGCTGCAGATTGCCGTCGCGATCCATCCATGTCACGTCCACCACTTTGGGGCGCGTGACCTCGGCATATTGCTCGGGGATCGACAGACAACCTTCCTCGTAGACATTGGTTTCGTCCGAAGATGCAATGACCTCGGGATTGAACATCACCAGCGGGCGCGGGGCTTGACCCTCTTCTTTGACACAATCCACTACGATCAGCCGATCCAGCACACCGATCTGCGGCGCGGCGAGACCAATACCCGGCGCGTCATACATGGTCTCTAGCATGTCGTCGGCCAGTTCGCGCAGCTCATCGGTCAGATCGGCAACAGGTGCGCAAACCTTTTTCAGGCGAGGATCGGGATGGATAAGAATAGTGCGTTTCATGAGGCTGATTTAGGCCATCGTGCCCGCCGCCGCAACGCCCCCCTTGCACCTGCCTGATTTGCGGTTAGCTTTCCGCCAGACAATCGGAGCAGACATGACCTTCAACGACCTGATCGACCGCCGGAGCACCCAGAGTTCAAAATGGGACAAGATGGAGCAGCTCTATGGTGTGTCGCCCGATGACGGGCTGGCCATGTGGACCGCCGATTCCGACTACCGGACCGCGCCCTGCGTCATCGATGCGGTACGCCGCGCGGCTGAACATGGGGTCTTTGGCTATTCGTGGAAACACACCGCGTATCTGGCGGCCATCCAGTGGTGGATGCAGAACCGACATGATTGGCAAGTTGACGCTGATTGGATATTGACCTCACAAGGCTTGGGCAATGCCATTGCACTCTGTCTCGATGTCTGGAGTGCGCCGGGGGACGGCGTGGTGATCTTCACACCCGTCTATCACGAGTTTGCTCACAAGGTGAACAAATCCGGGCGCCGTGTGGTGGAATGCCCACTGGTGCGCGACGGCGACACCTATGCAGTTGACCTCGACGACGCGCAGTCCCGTCTGGACGGGTCAGAAAAGCTGTTGCTGTGGTGCTCGCCCCAGAATCCGTCCGGTCGGGTGTGGACAAGTGACGAATTGCGGGCAGTGGCAGAATTTGCCGGGCGCAATGGGTTGGTTCTGGTCTCGGATGAGATTCATCACGATCTCGTCTATCCCGGCGCCACGTTTGTACCGATGGATATCGCCGCACCAGAGGCGCAGCCATGGACTGTCACTCTGACTGCGGCGTCCAAGACCTTCAACATCGCGGGTCAACGCACAGGGAACATGATCATCCCAGACCCTAAGCTGCGTGCGGCGATGCGCCATCGGCTGGATACACTCGACTACGATCCGAGCGCGTTGGGTGTTGCCATGATCACAGCTGCCTACACGCCAGAGGGGGCCGAATGGGTCGATGCTCAGATTGCGCATCTGGACGAAAACCGCAAACTCTTCGACGCCGCTATCTCGGAAATTCCCGGCCTCTGGTCCATGCCACTGCAAGCAACCTACCTGGCCTGGGTCGATTTTTCGGGCACCGGCATGAACCACGATGAGTTTGTTCGACGTCTGCGCGAGGACGCGCGGATTGCAACATCGTCCGGCCCCGGATTTGGCACCGGCGGCGAGACATTCGAGCGGTTCAACCTGGCCACCCAACGCGCCCGGGTCGAGGAGGCTTGTGCGCGGCTGAAAAAGGCGTTTTCAGATCTGCAGTAACCCATGCCCAAGCTGGCTTGGACATCGCTGGTTTTCCCGATCACAGACAATGGCCCGATCGGTGGATTGCGTCGCCATCTCGGACGCACAGGCCGCGTGGTATAGGTGCCTGACGCCGACCGGAACGACCGTCGAAATACGACCCTAGTCGTCGTAACCCAACAAGGCGATCGGTGCATCCGGCGCGCGGTAGAAATCCAGCGGGGCCTTGTCTGCGGCAGCTGTGTTGCGCTTGAACTCATAGCGCATCTCGCCCGATGCGTCCTCATCCGCGACAATCAGGCATTGGTAGAGGTGGTTTGCCCCGTCATAGATGTCGACCAGCCCGCGCAAGCGCGGCGTTGTCGCGGCCTCGACTGTGAAACCGTCTTTCCACAATTGCAAAATTTTGAAGTAATTGTCGCCCATTTCCACCCGCAAACGGCTGGCCTTTTTCAGCGAGGCGATTCGTGCCGCATCCAATTCGGCGCTCATTTCCTTTGAAACATAGGTACTCATAACAAATTCCCCCTCCGGCCCCTCTTATTGTGGGGCCAAAACTGTAAAATTCCAGTGAACCGGTACACATAGCTTGGCCGTGCATAGAGTTGTTGCACGGAAATCTCACCCCGAGACTGTGCGCAGGTGCAGGCCGAGTGCGCGCGGGCTGTTGTAGGAAGGCCGGGGTCAGCGCCCTATCTTTGCCGAAACGCAGATGCGGAGGACGCAAAATGGGCCTTCTGGTCAATGGGCAATGGCACGACAGCTGGTATGATACCAAATCCACGGGCGGGGCGTTCAAACGCAGCGCTGCACAGTTTCGCAACTGGCTCACCGCAGATGGCCGTGCCGGGCCTTCGGGCAAAGGCGGGTTTCAGGCCGAGCCGGGGCGTTACCATCTCTATGTCAGCCACGCCTGCCCCTGGGCGCATCGCACCTTGATCTTTCGCGAGCTTAAGGTCCTGGGCGATCTGATCTCGGTCTCGGTGGTCCATCCGGACATGCTGGACAAGGGCTGGACCTTTCAGGTGGATGATCACGGCGCGACCGGGGATGATCTCTATGGTCTCGACTTTGCGCATCAGGTCTACACCAGGGCCGATCCCAGTTATTCCGGCCGGGTCACAGTGCCGATCCTGTGGGACAAAAAACAAGAAACGATTGTTTCGAATGAAAGCTCGGAAATCATCCGCATGTTCAACTCGGCCTTTGATGGTATCACCGGCAACACCGATGACTACTGGCCCGCAGCGATGCGCAATGAGATTGAAGCAGTCAATGCGCGGATCTATTCCGACGTCAACAACGGCGTTTACAAATCGGGCTTTGCAACCTCGCAAGAGGCTTATGACGCCGCCATCCACCCCTTGTTTGAAACTCTGGATTGGCTGGAACAGCGCCTGAGCCAAAACCGCTACCTGATGGGCGACCGCGTGACCGAGGCCGATTGGCGGCTGTTTACCACACTGATCCGGTTCGATCCGGTCTATCACCTGCATTTCAAATGCAACAAACGGCGATTGATCGACTATCCCAACCTATGGGCGCATACGCGCGAACTGTACCAGTGGCCCGGTGTCGCCCGGACAGTGAATATGAGCCATATCGTGCGGCACTATCACTACAGCCATGAGACCATCAATCCAAACCGGATCATCCCGATAAACCCGGACCTGAACTATCACGAACCCCATGGGCGGGATCAGCGACCCGCCGCGTAGTGTTCTACCATCGCCGCCAGATCCTCTGGCGGCGTTCCGCTTTGGACATATGCGCAAGCATTTGGGCTGTGGGCAAAGATGGACCCGTCCGAGAAAAAGGTGGTGTTGGTTACAAAGATCACCCGCGCCTCGGGGCGGCGATAGCTGGCGAAATCGGCCACGGCCAGCGCGCTGCCGGTTTCCAGAACCAAATCCAGAACAATGATCTCGAATTCCGAGCCATAGAGCGCCAGAATCGCGGCCTCTTGCCCGGTCACCAGCGTGACCTCGGCGCCTTGCCGTTCCAGATGCCTTTGCCAGACCCGACCCAGATCGGGGTTACTCTCAACAATCAGAACTTTCATTTGCAACAACCTCGGCACTTGGTAAAGTGTATGGTGCCGACCCCCGAGGTCTGTGATCACGTGATTTCCTTAACAAAGTGTTAACGCCCCCCCCAGCGCGCTCGGATCATGCGGATTCCCTTGTCAAAACGGCAAAAATCCGCTTGAAACGGGCTCAAATTGACGTTTGGGGCGAAAAGTGCAGATGAACGACAACGGTTTGAACCCACGCGCCAAACGTGACCACGGTGGCGGGTTGGACGGGGCCATCGCGCGCTATGGTGGCACCCGTGAAGGTTGGATTGATCTGTCCACAGGAATCAACCCGCACCCCTATCCGATTGAAGGGCTACAAGCCTCGGATTGGGCCGAGTTGCCCGATCAGGGCGCGTTCGAGCAGCTTGGAACAGCCGCGCGACAGTTCTGGTCTGTGCCCAAAGAAGCAGCAATCCTGCCGACGCCCGGAGCTTCGGCTTTGATCGCCCGCATGCCCGCTTTGGCCAAGCCGGGCCGGGTGCAAATCACGATGCCTACCTACAACGAGCACGCTGCTGCGTTCTCTGCGCAAGGTTGGTCAGTGCAGGGCACCAACCCCGCCGACGCCCGTGTCATCGTGCATCCGAACAATCCAGACGGACGATTGTGGCAGGCAAGAGACGCGAATGCGGCGCTGACCGTGATTGATGAAAGCTTTTGCGACGTGACGCCGCAAGCTTCTTTGGTCCATCTGGCAACCCGCCCTGGGGTGGTTGTTCTCAAGAGTTTCGGCAAGTTCTGGGGGTTGGCCGGTCTTCGGCTGGGTTTTGCCATCGGAGATCCGGACCTGATCACCCGACTGAACGACCTGACCGGCCCTTGGGCTGTGTCGGGGCCGGCGCTGCGTGTTGGTACGCAGGCCTTGGTGGACACCGACTGGGCCACTGAAACGCGCGCGCGGTTGGAGGTTGATAGCGCCCGTCTGGATACTCTTGTCACAAAGAAAGGCGCCCGGCTGGTGGGGGGCACAAGCCTGTTCCGTCTCTACGATGTCGACGCTGCAACCACATGGCAAGATCGGTTGGCGCAGGCACATATCTGGAGCCGCGTTTTCCCCTATTCCAAAACCTATTTGCGCCTTGGACTGCCCCCCTCGGACGGATGGGACCGGCTGGAGGCCGCGTTGTGAGCACACCCCTGCTGCTGGTCTGTGCGATGTGTCTGGACGCTGCACTGGGCGAACCCGACTGGCTCTGGTCACGCATACGCCACCCTGCGGTGGCCGTCGGCAATGGTATCGGATGGCTGGATAGGCGTCTGAACACCGGTATGGCGCGGCGTGCCAAGGGTGTGTGCGTCCTGATCCTGTTGGGCAGCTTAGCCTGCGGTATCGGATGGCTGTTGTCGCAGCTTGGCGCTGTGGTTGAGGTTCTGATCTGCGCCATCCTGCTGGCTCAGAAGTCTTTGGTCGCTCATGTCCGTGCTGTTGGTGATGGGCTGCGCCTATCCCTGCCCGAAGGACGCGCAAAGGTGGCCATGATCGTCTCACGCGATACCACGGACATGTCAGAAGAACAGGTCGCCCGATCCGCGATAGAAAGTGCCGCCGAAAACCTCAGCGACGGCGTCATCGCGCCTGCCTTTTGGTTTCTTGTCGCCGGCCTGCCGGGACTGCTGGTTTACAAGGTCGTAAACACAGCTGACAGCATGATCGGCTACCGTACTGAGAAACATCGCGACTTTGGCTGGGCTTCGGCCCGGTTCGACGACCTGTTGAACGTGATCCCGGCCCGACTGACCTGTGTGATGATCGTTGCTTTGTCGAACCAATGGTCCCGATGGGGCGAAATCCTCGGGGACGCCCGCCACCATATTTCACCAAACGCGGGCTGGCCCGAGGCGGCGATGGCGCGCGCACTGGACATCGCACTGGCGGGACCGCGCAGCTATGACGGACAGATTCGGGATCTGGCCTGGGTCAACGGAGACGCTCGGCGCGAAATTGGCGCGTACGAGGTTTTCCGCGCATGCGACATGCTCTGGAAGGTTTGGGGGCTTGCGCTTGTCTTCTTGTCGGTGTGGGTTGGGGTCGACCTGATTGTTTAAAGGACACCCCATGCGCTTACTGCCCGGACTGTTTGCCGCCGCCCTGTTCGCCTCACCCGTAGTTGCCGAATGTGGAGGAGGGTTCAATTCCTTCGTCAATGGGCTCAAGGCCGAAGCTGTCCAGCAGGGCTTTGACACATCGACGGTCAACTTCTTCTTCCAGGGCGTGCAGCAGGACAGTGCGGTTCTGAAAGCTGACCGCGCGCAGGGCGTGTTTCAGAAACCCTTCATTGATTTCTCGCGCCGCCTGATCTCTGCCAACCGGATCGAACGTGGACGGTCGATGTCGCAAAAATACGACGCGGTGTTTGACCGGATCGAGCGGGAATACGGCATCTCGCGCGGTGTGCTGTTGGCCTTCTGGGCATTCGAGACCGACTACGGCGCGTTTCAGGGTGATTTCAACACTCGCAACGCGCTTGTGACACTGGCCCATGACTGCCGTCGGCCCGCGTTGTTCCGACCCCAGATTTTCGCCGCAATCGAGTTGTATAGCCAGGGCAGTTTCGATCCCGCCCGTACTACTGGTGCCTGGGCTGGTGAGATTGGCATGGTGCAGATGCTGCCTCGCGACATTCTGGAAAACGGCGTAGATGGGGATGGAGACGGCACCGTCTCGCTGAAAACCTCGGCCCCCGACGCGTTGTTGTCCGGGGCCAAGATGCTGTCGCATTTGGGCTGGCAACCGGGCCAGCCATGGCTGCAGGAAGTCACCCTGCCCGCGCAAATGGACTGGTCGCTGTCCGGCCCCGGCAAACCGCGCCCGATCACTGACTGGCAGGCGATGGGCGTGCAGGCTCGCAGCGGGTCGTTGGCCAACCTGCCTGCCTCATTGATCCTGCCGCAGGGCCATCAGGGACCGGCCTTTCTGGCCTATCCCAATTTCGACGTCTACTTCGAGTGGAACCAGAGCTTTGTCTATGTCCTGACGGCCGCCTATTTCGGAACCCGTCTGGAGGGTGCGCAGGTCTATGACGCGGGAAACCCGGCACAGGGTTTGTCGGGAGCGCAAATGAAGCAATTGCAAAGCAAGCTGCAGGCGCGCGGATATGACGTCGGCAAGATTGACGGCATTCTGGGTGCCGGGACGCGAGCAGCTGTACAGGCCGAACAAACGCGCTTGGGGCTGCCCGCAGATGCATGGCCGACGATCGAGTTGCTGAGACAGTTGTGAAGCGATGTCGGTTTTGAGCCCTTGGCTTACAGCGAACTGGAACGTTCAAAAGTCTTCTGCAGCTGCTCTCGCCACGCCCTGATCATACTATTGGAGAGATGGTGGATATTGTCAGATTCCCAACGGTCGGTTTACACCACCGTCAACGGTGAAGCATTGGCCAGTTATATAGCTTGAGGCCTCAGAAAGTAGGAATGCTATTGTAGAGCCTACTTCTTCATTGCGGCCAACACGTCCCAGCGGAACGGTCGTTGCCCAATCCGGATGAAACTCTGAGTTCGCACTTTCCATGAGACCAGGCGCTATAGTATTGAAACGGATGCCTTTCGGCCCATATCGATCAGACAGAAGTTTGATAAATCCCTGCAAAGCTAGACGCGTAGGACCAAGAGTGAAGGGCAGTCTGGGTTGGGCTGCCTCTATCCCGGAAATTGCAACAAACGAGCCTCGGCCGTTAGCGCCAATATGCGGCAGCACCGCTTTTGCCAATCGCATCGGTGCAACGACCATCATTTCGTAGTCATCGTGCCAAGCTGGCCAAGGAATATCGAAGACATCACGCGTATATTTTGGGTCGTAGCTGAAACTGTCGCGTGTTGTGGAAGGTGCTGCTGGTAAATCGTAGGCTTTCAAAACTTCACTATGTCTACCTGCACCGAAAACGGCAGAATCAATTCTGCCAAAGGCCTCCAATGCTATCGCTACTGTTTGGTCCACGTCGTCATCACTCAGCACTGAACCAGCAACACCAATACCTCCGGTTTCTTTCGCAATGTCCTGGCAGCCGCTTCGAGACATCAAGACAAGACGATAGCCCTCCGCGCTGAGAGCAAGTGCAGTAGCGGAACCAAGCCCACCGCTTGCGCCAGTAACAATTGCGACCGGTGCGTTGTTGTTGGAACTATTCATGATTGCAACCCTGCTAAGTATTCATTTCATTCAATACGCCATTCTACTTACTAGAGTTTTCTTTGATGTCTTTACAATAATGGTTTGTTCTTCGACTATCCTGCACATACTGGGTAACGGCATGGTCCGCTAAACTGTTCAAAACAAACTTTTTTCAACCGATTATCGTTTGAGGTGCCCGTGCAATCCCGAAAAATGACTTTGAAAGACAAGATTTCCGATCCTACTAAACGTTTGACGGCGCATGTCTGCACCATTCCGTCAGCAGCGGTGACCCAAGCCATGGCGGCGGCTGGAAGCGACGCGGTCATCATTGATATGGAACATGGTGCAATTGATTATGCGACTGCCCACGCGATGATCGCAGCAACGGCAGGCACAGCTTGTGCACCGCTCGTCCGCGTCACAGAAAACGACCGGTCACAGGTTAAACGAGTGTTAGACCTCGGCGCGGAAGGTATTGTTTTTCCGTTGATCCGAACAGTCGAAGATGCCGAAAAAGCCGTTGGCTCTTTGCGCTACCCGCCAAATGGCACACGTGGTTTCGGCCCCTTCCTCGCGCACTCTCGGTGGGGCACATCACTCATGGACTACCGCGAAACAGTTGATGGCCACATGGTGTGTTGTTTGCTGGTCGAAACACGGGATGCAATTGAGAATATCGAAGCAATATGCGAGGTTCCTGGCATCGATGCAATTATTCCGGCGCAGTTTGATCTATCGACGGATTTGGGCGTTTCCGGTCAATTCGACCATCCCGACTTTCTCTCAGCCATAGCCAAAGTCGAAAAAGCAGCGAACTCTGCAGGCATCCCACTCGGCAACGTTGGACTTGCAAAACCTCAAGCAGAAGCGCTATTCGCCAAGGGGTATCGGATTATCGCAGGCTTCGACATTCTATGGCTCAAGGCGATGGCTGCCGAAACACAATCCTGGACGCTATAGTTTGTGCTTCGCCATCCCGCTCAAAGCGGTCCTGGGCACTTCCGAGTCGTACGACGGCCTTGTCCGGGCAGCGGCCATCGGAAGAAGCGATTGAGGATTCATTTCCACCTCACTCCGGTCGCACCGGATACCGATCGCCCTTTTCATCGATCAGGATCAGTCGCTCACCCCTGTGGACGTACAGATCGCAGCGGCTGAAGCCGTTGCGATAGGCGATGCAGATGCTGCCATCCTCGGCGATGGAATAGGTGCCGAAGGCGGACTCGCCACTGGCGTAGGTGTAGGAATAGGCCCCGCCGGCTGAGAATTTGGACTGGCCGTCATCATAGAAGGTGAGGGTTTGCCCCGCCAACGCATCCAGTTCCTGCGGCGTCAGGGGGACGTCTCCGGGCTTTGTGGGCCAGTCTGCCGCCAATAGTGGATTGGCAACCAGCAAGGCAAGGATAAGGTATCTGGTCATGCGATCAGCCTAACCGGATACGCGAGGGATGGCTCATAACGATCCGGTGAGGGATCAGGCGACCATTTGCTCGGCCTTCTTCAGATCGACCGAAACCAGTTGGCTGACGCCCTGTTCCTGCATGGTCACGCCAAACAGACGGTCCATTCGCGCCATTGTCACCGCATGGTGGGTGATGATCAGGAACCGCGTATCGGTCTGGCGGCACATCTCGTCCAGCAGATCGCAGAACCGCGTGACGTTGGCATCATCGAGCGGCGCGTCGACCTCATCGAGCACGCAGATCGGGGCCGGATTCGCCAGGAAGACACCAAAGATCAGCGCCGTCGCGGTCAGGGTCTGTTCCCCGCCTGACAGCAGGCTGAGGGTCGAGAGTTTCTTGCCCGGCGGCTGGCACATGATTTCCAGACCGGCATCCAGCGGATCATCGCTTTCGACCATGACCAGATTGGCCTCACCGCCGCCAAACAGGTGCTTGAACAGCATGGCGAAGTTTGAATTCACCTGTTCGAACGCGGTCAGCAGACGTTCACGACCCTCGCGGTTGAGACTTGCGATGCCGCTGCGCAGGGCTTTGATGGCCTCTTCCAGATCAGCCTTTTCGCTGTTCAGCGTGTCGAATTCGACCTGAACGTCCTTGCTGTCTTCTTCAGCCCGCAGGTTTACAGCGCCCATCGCGTCGCGCTGACGCTTGTGGCGGTTCACTTCCGCCTCCAACGCATCGGCTGCGGGCATCTGATCGGGGTTGGTGTCCAACTGGTTCAACAGCTGGTTCGGTGTCAGTTGCTGATCCTCTGCAATCCGTTCCGCCGCTGCCACCACACTTTCCTTGGCCGCATCACTCCGCGCCTCAGCCGCGGCCCGGCTTTCGCGCGCTTCCGAGGCCAGACGTTCCGCTTCGCGCTCGGCCAGAACGACCTCGCGTTGCTGGGTCTCGGCCTCGGCCAGCTTGTCGGCGGCTTCGGCCCGACGGGCCTCGGCGGTTTCGATCAGTTCGTTCAGTTCCTCGCGCGCCTCGGCGATCTCACCGGGGGCGGCCATGGCATCCGAGAGATCCTCTTCCGAACTTTCCTTGCGCTCGGCCAGTTCCGCGATGCGTTTCTCGGCGGTTTCCAGACGGTGCTTCCAACCGCTGAGGTCTTTCGTCACTTCCTGCGACCGACGGGTGCGCGCTTCTCCCTCTCGGCGCAGTTCATCATGGGACGAGCGATGGGTCAGCATGGTGATCCGCGCGGCCTCGACCGTCTGCTTGATGTCTTCGACCTGCGCCCGGGCGCTATCAAGATCACCCAGATCAGTCAACGCGGCCTCAGCCTCGCGCAGTTGCGCGCGGGCGGACATAGCGTCTTCCTTGTGGCGGTCGACCGCCAGAGCCAGAGTTTCCAGCCTGCCTTGCGCCAGATTGCGATCCGCCTCGGCCCTGCTGAGCGCGCGCGCGGTTTCGGCCATGCGCTGATCGGCGGCGCGGCGGGTGTCACGGGCGCGGCGGTCAGCCTCGGTCACGTCCGTCAGTTGCCGCGACAACGCCTCATGCGCGGCGCGGGCACCGTCGGCCTGCGCCTCGGTCCGGGCAAGCTCCTGCTTCAGCGCTTCCAGCTTGTTCAGCTGTTCCAAACGCAAGGCGGCAGCGCTTGGTGCGTCTTCGGCCCAAGCGCGGAACCCGTCCCAGCGCCACAGATCGCCTGAGCGTGAGACCAGCCTTTGACCGGGTTTCAACAAAGCCTGCAACCTCGCGCCCTGATCCGCATCGACCAGCCCGATCTGGGCGATCCGGCGGCTGAGGCGATCCGGGCCGGACACATGCAGGGCCAAAGGCTCGGCACCTTGCGGCAGGGGCTGGTCACTGTCATAGCTTGCCACCTGAACCCAGCCCGAGGGACCGTCGCCTTCGACCAGTGGCGCACGCAGGTCATCAGCCAACGCAGCACCCAATGCCTTCTCAAAGCCCGAGGCGACGCGCAGCAGATCCAGAACCTGCCCGCCTTCGGCGGTGTCGCGTTCGACAAGCTTGGCCAGCGCGGTCGTTTCGGCGCGGATGGCCCCCAGTTCACCCTCGGCCTCGGACCGCTTGGCCCGCGCTTCGGATTCACGCGCCTGCGTTTCGTTGCGCAGCTCATCTGCTGCAGCCAATGCCTCTTCGGCGGCCTCGGCGGCCTCGCGCGCTTCTTCCTCGCCGTCCTGAGCAGTCGCAAATGCATCGCTGGCACGGGTCAGTGTGGATTTGGCCTCATCCACGGCGGCGCGGGCCTTTTCTTCTTCTCCCTCGGACCGGGCCAGGGTCTTGCGACTGTCCTCAACCAGGCGCTGCGCCGATTGATGGCGCGCTACAAGGCGGGCCATGTCTTCGGTCTCTTGCGAAAGATGGTCCTCGCGCTCTTGCAGAACCGATGCAGCATCACGAGCGATTTCGGCAGCTTCAGCCAATTTTTCGTCATAGCCTTCGGTGGCTTTGGCAAGCTCGCGGGCCTCCCATTGCAGCCGTTCGATCATATCGACAGCGTCCCGGTTCAGACCGGATTCGCGTTCGATGTCGTTGCCCAACTGCTGGATGCGGTTGGTCAGGGTCTCGATCGTCTGGCGCGCGCGCGTTTCCTGATCTGAGAGCTGATCGCGCTGCACTTGGTGGCGCTGCAGGACGGCGGCGGCGATGGCCTCTTCCTCGCGCAGGGGCGGCAGGGTTTCCTCGATCTCGGCACGCTTGGTACCCGCTTCACGGGCTGCAGCTTCGGCGCGGGACGCTTCTGTGATCCGGTCGCGCAGCTTTTCCTCGGCCTGTTGGCGCGCTACATCGGCCTCTTTCCAACGGCGATAGAGCAGCATCCCTTCGGCCTGCCGCAACTGTTCGCCAATCTCACGATAGCGCGCGGCCTGCCGGGCCTGACGCGCCAGTTGCGCCAGTTGCCCGCCCAACTGTTCCAGCACGTCATCGACGCGGGTCAGGTTTGCCTCGGTACCTTTCAGCTTCAACTCGGCCTCGTGGCGCCGCTGGTAAAGGCCCGAAATCCCGGCGGCTTCTTCAAGAATACGGCGGCGGGCGCGGGGTTTGGCATTGATCAGCTCGGCAATACGGTTCTGCCCTACCAGCGCAGGCGAATGCGCACCTGTCGAAGCGTCAGCGAACAGCATCTGCACATCGCGGGCGCGGACATCCTTGCCGTTGGTCTTGTAGGCGCTGCCCACGTCACGCGTGATGCGCCGCACAATCTCGAGCTGATCGCTGTCATTGAAGCCCGAAGGCGCCAGCCGGTCCGAGTTGTCCAGGGTCAGGACCACCTCGGCAAAATTGCGCGCAGGACGCGTCGCGGCGCCGGCAAAGATCACGTCCTCCATCGCGCCGCCACGCATGGATTTGGGGCGGTTTTCGCCCATCACCCAGCGCAGAGCTTCCAGCAGGTTGGACTTGCCGCAACCATTAGGACCCACCACACCGGTCAACCCATCCGCAATGATCAGATCGGTCGGGTCCACAAAGCTTTTGAAGCCGGTCAGTTTGAGTTTGCTAAAGCGCAAAGGCTGCTCGTTTCGTGATTCCTATGGATAGGAAGTCTGCGCAACAGAGAGGCAAGGTGTCAACGTGATTGCGCAGGATATGGGTTGTTTACCCAAGTTATCCACAACATCTTGGCCATTTGGCGCTTGAGTATACGTGTCTCAGTAGGGCGTACACTCAAAGACCTGATAGCCGTAGTCGCCGGAGTAGCCATAGTTGACACATTCGTAAGGTCGTCGGAGCAGCGCACCAAAAATCAGCTTCTCGCCCAATTCGCGGTCGCAACCCAACACGCCCACGGTCACCGCCGCATCGCCCAAAACATCAAGAAGCGGACAGCCCGAGACCTGCGCCATGGCCAGCGCCGCCCGGTCGCGGATCGGACCCAGGCGCGGAGCATATTGTCGATTCACGCGCACGGCCTCGGCCAGCTCGTCGCGAACGCGTACGTCAAAGACACTGCCATTGACCGCCACGCGCGTTGCGGGCAGGTCCCTGAAATATGGCGTGCCGCCGGAACAGGCAGCCAACAACACGAAGGCGAACAACCGGATCATTCTGCAGCATTGCTGCAAATTGGTTAATGAAACCTTTCCAATTCAGGCGCGCAATACCTCTCCCAGGCGGCGGATGCCTTCACGGATTTTTGCCTCATCCGAGTTGGAAAAGCTCAGCCGGATCGTATTGGCCCCGGACCCGTCCGGAAAGAAGGCACGACCCGGCACGAAAGCCAGCTTGACAGTCTCGAGCGCGCGCGCCAACAGATCGGCCCCGTCGGTGCCTTTGGGCAGGGTGACCCAGACAAACATACCGCCTTCGGGCCGGGTCCAGTCCACCTCGTCGGGCATGTACTGGGCCAAAGCGTCCAGCATGGCATCACGGCGCGCGCTATAAACCTGACGCAGCATTGGTACATGCGAGGCAAAGCAGCTCTGCGCGACGTGGTGAACCGCCATCTGGTTGATGGTGGCCGAATGCAGATCAGCGGCCTGTTTCATGAGCACCAGCTGCGAGATGATCGGCTTGGCCGCCACGACCCAACCGATCCGTAGCCCCGGAGACAGGGTTTTCGAGAAGCTACCGCAATAGATTGTTCGACAGTCTTCGATCGTACCTTTTCGTGCTTGCTCCAGCGCCAGAACCGGGGGAATAGGCTCACCCTCAAACCGCAGGGCCTGATAGGCTCCATCTTCGATCACAGCACAGTTCAAATCCTCGGCCAGATCCAGCAGCGTCTCGCGCCCGCGCAGGTCCATCGTTTCCCCGGTCGGATTGGCAAAATCCGGCGAGATATAGGCGAATTTGACAGCGCCCTTTCCTGCCGCCTCGCGATATTGCACAGCCCCGCGATTGCCGTTGACAACAAGTCGGTCATACCGTGGCTCATAGGCGTTGAACGCGGCAATTGCCCCCAAATAGGTCGGCCATCCCACCAACGCCGTGTCGCCAGGTGACAGGTAGAGTTTGCCCAGATAGTCCAGCGCCTGCTGTGAGCCCGAGGTGATCAGGATGTTGTTCAATTCACATTCGATACCGATCTCGCGCATGTGTCGGACAAGCCACTGTCGAAGAGGCCCATGCCCTTCGCTGACAGAATATTGCAGCGCCTGCGCCTGATGTTCCGGCGCCAGCGCCTGCTGAAACGCCTGCGCGAACGCCTCGGCCGGGAACAGCTCGGGGTCCGGGATACCGCCAGCAAAAGAGATTATGCCTGGCTGATCCAGAAGTTTCAGCAGTTCACGGATTTCCGAGGCCTTCATCCGCGACATGCGCGCAGCCTGTTGCGGGTGTTGTGACATGTGGCTCCTCCCACCTGAAATATCGGCAGCCTAGGCAGCAATTAAACAAAGTCAACATTACTGACCTAATGTTACACCACTTGTGACCACCCCATGTTGCGCCTTTCACGGATGTGTGGTCATATGATTTGACCAATTTTGGACTGCACCATGCCCTTTCAGAAAGTTCAGACCGAAAAACTCTCGCTCGCCGTTGTGAAGCAGATCGAATTGCTGATTCTGCGCGGCATATTGCGTCCCGGTGAACGTCTGCCTTCGGAGCGCGAGCTGGCAGATCGCATGGGCGTCTCGCGCCCGTCATTGCGCGAAGCGATTGCCGACTTGCAGGATCAGGGCCTGCTGACTGCCAAAGCCGGGTCGGGCATTTTCATCGCCGAGGTCTTGGGGTCGGCTTTCTCACCCGCCCTGATCCGACTGTTTGGCAGTCACAACGAGGCTGTATTCGACTATCTGTCCTTTCGCCGGGATATGGAGGGTTTGACAGCCGAACGCGCTGCGCGGTCTGGATCAGAGAGCGACTTGAAAGTCGTTCAGACCATCTTTGACAAAATGGAAGCCGCCCATGCCCGAAACGCGGCAGACGAAGAGGCGCAGCTGGACGCTGAATTCCACATGGCGATCATTGAGGCCAGCCACAACGTGGTCATGCTTCACATGATGCGATCCATGTACGACCTTTTGCAACAGGGCGTGTTCTACAATCGCCAGGTCATGTTTCAGCAGCGTACAACACGCGATGCCATTCTGGACCAACACCGCGCCATCAACGATGCCCTACAGATGCGAGATCCCGCCGCAGCGCGGGCTGCCGTCGAACAGCATTTGGGCTTTGTGGAACAATGCCTGGCAGATCAGAAAAAAGCCGACCGCAATGAGGCTATTGCCCGACAGAAACTGATGAATGAGACTACAAAATAAAGTAACATCATTACTCTGTTGTTGCACTCGAACCCGATGCGGTTTTTTCGACGACCTTTTCATAAAGTTCTTTATACTGGTCCGCCACCACCGATTGTGCAAAGCTTTCCACTGCGTGTTGCCGGGCGGCACGCGATGTGGCTTTCCCAGCATCGCTGTCGCGGTTCTGCAGGATAGAGATAATCCCATTCGCGAGGTCCTCAGCCTCAAAAGGCTGGGCCAAGTACCCTTGGCGTTGATCGGGAACCAGATCTGACAATCCGCTGGTCTTGAAGCCCACGACTGGAACACCACAACTCATGGCCTCAACACCGGTGTATCCCAGTACCTCTCGTCTGGACGGCAACACAAAGACATCCGATGCCGAATAGATACGTTTCAGCAACCGATTGTCGCTAACCCTTCCCATGAAGTGCACCGGATAGGGAAACTCTGCGTCGATCTTGTCACTGCCAAATACTACCGCCTGCACATCGGGAACGTCGGAATGCACCCGTTCCATCGCCTCGACAAGGTGAGAGAAGCCCTTGTTGGGGTCTTCGGTGGCTTGAACCGCGCCAAACAATACCAAAGGAGAATCCTGCGGTAGCGCCAGTTCAGCCCGCGCTTGTGTCCTGTCGACAGGTGCCCAGAAACCGGTGTCGATAGCGTTTGGAATCACGGTGACAGGCCAGTCTCGCATCAATGCACTTTGCCGCACGCAGTCGGCCAACCAATTGCTGGGGCAGACGATCTGAAACGGCTTTCTCCAATGCGCGGCTTTTCTCTTGAAGACCCAACGGTTCAAGTCGAATCCTTTGCATTCAGATGACATGTACCCGTCACGCCACCTATCCAACTCGCTCACATGCTCGGCCCCCGAGAACGGCCACATGTCATGAAACGTCCATACCACAGGGCGATTCAGCATTCCGATCTCGGCAATCGAAATCATGTCGGAATTCACCCAGTGCAAATTCAATATTTGCGAGGATTGATTGTTCAAAAAAGCGCCCAAACCAGAGCGTGCAAGGCCAAGCGATGCCAACCCACGGACCTGCTGTCTTGCATACTTTTTTCGCAAGTACCGCGCGAATTCGCGCTGACAAAACCGCGTAGGCGTTCTTTGCGGAACGAATTTTGTAATCCGGTCTTCGTCGGGGCCATCGACTACTGTCATGTGCGAATCTGTTCCAATGGACAACAAAGCATGATGCAGTCGGCGAGCGGCGATTGCGGCCCCGCCGCCCGAAAAACTATGGCTAATGTGGTTTACAAGCATTTGAGAGAATTTCGTTGGTATGCCCGAGTTTCGAAGGTCGGAGCCATTTGATTGTCGTTATCAGGAGGCACCAACCGCAATTAGATTTACACCGATCACTTCAGAGCCTTTTCATCAGTCTTCTAAACTTGCGTCTTAGACGGGTCAAACGACCCGGTCGATAGCTGAAATGCGCCCGCAATGCCTCGAGCGCGACCTTGTCTTCGATGGCCTTTTCCGGGAACGGCAAGTCGTAGTCGTAGCACAGGTCTTTTGGCTTCAGTTCGTCTACTGGACCACAATGGGTGCCTGATCCGTCCAGACCGATATTGTCTACAAAGGATTTGCAAGGAGAAAGACACAAGCCACCCTGCTTGAAAATTGTCGCATACCAGAACACCGCCCAGGTTCGAATTTCGCCACGGACATTGCCCTGCACCTGATCCCAAAAATCTTGGGCACCATTGAGGTTAAATCGATAAATGTCATCTTCAGAGAACTGCTGAACCAGCTTTTCTGGATCTCGCTCGAAATGCTGCCAGCGATCGGCCCAACTGGCCCATCCCCAGCAGCTCATGAAACGCCAGAATACTGCTCCTCGCCGGTCCAACAAGGCTGGAAGGTCTTCGTTGAACCCTGAGACATGCCAGACCCGAGTGTCGTCTTGGTAGCGGTCAAGCGCACGGTTCATATAGGTCAGAAACGCAGGCGAAGTCACTATGTCATCTTCGACAACAATTGCCTTGCCATAAGTCTGCATCGTGGCGGTTACGCCGTCCTGAATAGACTGTGCCAACCCGGCATTTGCCTCACGCGCATGCAGATTGACAGATGCAAAGCCGGTCTGTGCTTCGATCACTTTTCGGGTTTGCGCGACCAGTAACGCGTCATCTTCCGAACGAGGCCCGTCGAGGTAGACTTGCAACTCGGTGTGCGCCGCCAGAGGTGACGCCGAAAGCGCCTGCAGAGTTCGCGCCGTGTGATCCGGTCGGTTGTAGGCGAACAGACAAACTGGTGCCGGATTGGTGATCACGGCTGCCGTTTCAATCATAGCAACTCTCCGTCGGGGTTCACACAAGGTGTTTCTCAACCCAAATGCCAACAAGACTAGTCCAAAAAAAGAAGACCCGAAAGCGATCAGCTTTCGGGTCGCTTTTTGTCGAAGCGGCGTTAGAAACGATCAGTGCAGCTTTTCACCAACATCTGCAATCGACGCATCGATCAGCTTGTTGGCCTGCGCCGCGCTCATCTGTTTGGCCAGAACCGCGCTGGCCGCTGAGACAGCGACGGACACTGCCTGATCGCGGACTTCCTTGACGGCCGACGCCTCTGCCGACGCAATCTGATCCTGAGCTGCCGCCAGACGGCGTGCAATGGATTTCTCCAGATCGGCCTTGGCCTGTTCCGCAGCCAAAGCCGCGTCTTCTTTGGCGGCAGCGACGATGGCATCCGCCTGACCCTGCACTTCGCGCTGCTTGCGCTCGTACGAGGCCAACAGGCTGCGGGCTTCTTCGTGCAGGGCGCGTGCTTCGTCCAGTTCGGACTTGATGCCTTGGGCACGGGTGTCCAGCGCGCCGCCGATCATGCCGGGAACCTTGAAGTAGAACAGGACCGCGATGAAGACGATGAAGCCCAGAAAGACCACAAAGTCCGTGTTGGCCAGCGAGAAGAACGGGCCTTTGGCGGCCAGTGCCGGGCTGGCTGCGCCGAAGGTCAGGATAAGGGCAAGAGTGTTCCGCATGTCGCTTATCCTTTCATCTGCGTGTCAATGGCACTGTCGATGGCTTTGGCATCCGCCTCGCCGCCCAGTGCAGTCACCAGTTCAGCCGCCGTATCCTTGGCAACCACTTGAATGCTTTCCAGCGCACCTGCACGGATATCGGCAATCGCCTTTTCCGATTCAGCCGCCTTTGCAGCGATTTCCGCATCCGCCTTGGCAATCGCGTCATCCAGACCAGACTGGATTTCGGCGCGGGCTTCCGCTGCGATACGCTGTGCCTCAGAACGGGCATCGGCCAGCGCCTTGTTATAGGCCTCTTCGGCCTCGACCGCCTTGGCCTTCAGATCTTCGGCCGCAGCCAGGTCATTTGTAATGGTCCCCTGACGTTCAGCCAGGATTGCCGCAATGCGGGGCAGAGCCACGCGGGACAAGACCAGAAAGATGACGACCAGCGTAATGACCAGCCAGAAAATCTGGTTGGGGAACCAATCGAAGCAGAGCTGCGGCATCCCGATGGCAGAGCCATAGGAGTCGACGCACGAGCCAGCTACCTCTTCTGTAAGGGGTTCAGTCGCCATGATATCCTCCGTCGGAAACTTGTCTTTACAACAGGTGGGCCGCTATGGCTTGGGCCCACCTGCGCGTAAGGATCAGGTTCCGCAGATTATACGGCGAACATCAGCAGCAGCGAGACCAGGAATGCGAAGATCCCCAGGGCTTCTGCGAACGCGATACCGATGAAGAGGGTTGCGGTCTGCGAAGCAGCCGCCGAAGGGTTGCGCAGGGCGCCGGCCAGGAAGTTGCCTGCAACGTTGCCCACCCCGATTGCGGCTGCGCCGGAACCGATTGCTGCCAGGCCTGCGCCGATGTGTGCGAGATCGCCTTCCATGATGTTTCTCCTTACGAATTGGAAGTTTCGATGTTGGGTGTTCGGACCTTAGTGCGACGGATGCAGCGCATCCTTCAGATATACACAGGTCAGAATGGTGAATACGTAGGCCTGGATAAAGGACACAAGGACCTCAAGGCCATACATAGCGGTGATCGCCAGAACGGACACGGGCGAGATCACGGCAATCGCGGCAAAGCCTGCGAACACCTTGATCACCGCGTGACCTGCCATGACGTTACCGGCAAGACGAATGGAGTGGCTGACCGGGCGTACAAAATACGAGATCAGCTCGATAACCGCCAGAATTGGGCGCAGCGCAAGAGGCGCGCTGGATACCCAGAACAGACCCAGAAACGCTGCACCGTTCTTGACAAAGCCCAGAACGGTCACGGTCAGGAACACAGCCAGAGCCAGAGGGATAGTCACGGCGAAATGCGATGTGGTGGTGAACGAGGTCGGAATCAGGCCCAGGAAGTTGGCGCAGACAATGAACATGAACAGGGTCATGACATAAGGGAAGTACTTTACACCTTCCTTGCCGCAGATGTCTTCAAGCATCTTATATACGAAACCGTAGGTCAGCTCTGCGACCGATTGCATGCGCGTCGGGACAATTGCGCGTTTGGACGTCGGCAGAACCAGCAGCAGGATAACGGCGATAATTGCAAGGAACAGCCACAGCGTCACGTTGGTGATCGTGAACATGCCAACCGCACCGTCGCCGAACAACGGCTTAACGATGAACTGGTCCATCGGGTGGAAAACCAGGCTGCTGCCTTCTGCTGCGGTGGTCTCAGTTGCCACGTTCAGTCCCTCTCGTCCTTCTCGGCCGCCTCAGCCGCCGCTTGCTTCTCTTGAACCTCTTTCGCGCTGCGGAGCATAACCTTCACGCCCGCGACAAGGCCCAACAATGTGAACAGCACCAGAAAGATCGGGATCGTCCCGAGCAGGCTGTCCAGCCCGTATCCGATGCCAAATCCGATCCCCAGACCGGAAACCATTTCGATGACCATCCTCCAGGCAAGCTCGCCCCCGGACACGTCAGCATCTGCACGGGGCTTCGGCGCTTTGGCCTTTTTCGCCGCGTCGATCTTGGCCTCCAGCTGCGCCATACGCTGCTTTTGGTCGTCATCGGTCACGGGCGTTTTCCTCGCACAGTCTTGAGGCTAGGTGCTAAGGGGCATCAGGCGCAGAGTCAACGACTCAGTTCCGGGGCAAGAAATACAGTTAACGTGTTGTTTTGTTGTGAAGTTTTGACACACCCGGACAGCCGCGCCAGTGCGTCGCAGGGACATAGCATCAGGAAAGGGCCGTTTCACAATATTCAACCAAATGGTTGACCAAACTTCGGGGCTGTGGTTCAGCGAAGCATGTCAAAAGACCTCGACACCGTATTCGCAGCCCTCGCCGACCCTACGCGCCGCGCTATCCTTGCGATGCTGCTTGAGGATGATATGGCGGTCACCGACGTGGCCGAGCCGTTCGAGATGTCGCTGGCGGCCATCTCGAAACACCTCGTGATCCTCACCAGGGCCGGGCTGATCTCTCAGGAAAAACGTGGCCGAGTGAAATGGTGCAAGCTTGAGCCCGATGCGCTGCGGGCGGCGTCGGTCTGGATGCAGGGGTTCGGACAGTTCGAACCGGTCAACCTGGACGCGTTCGAGCGCTTTCTCGAGATCGAACTCCCAATTTCTGACGATCCTTAAGCCGGGCCTACCTGACCACGAACACAGAAACTTTGGCATGTTGTGCCAGTTTCCCGGCGTGGCTGGCAAAGATGTAGTCCGTTATCCTCGGGGCGTGCGTACCGACAACAATCAGATCAGCGCCGATCTCTTCGGCGGCGCGCGCAAGATTTCCGTCAACCTCGGCAGCAACATCCACCGAATGAATGTTGCGCGTCTCGACCTGTGTCCCGCTTTGCCCGGCAATCTGATCCGCCAGCGCCGACAATTCGTTGGCAATCTCTTCCTTTGACTGCGTGATGTCCCCGGGTTGAGTGCCGGTCACACTGACAAGCGTAATCCGGGCTTTTTGCCACTTGGCGATTTCCGACGCGACTGCGGTTGCCCTTTGAACTTCTGGCGGCATGTGCAGATCGACGGGGATCATGATGTGATTGAACATGATGTCCTCCTCTTCCGGCCCGAGTTTCTGGGAAAAGGCAGCGTTTTGCCTTGATCTGGCTCAAGACCGAGAGGGCGAAAAAATTGTCAACCTTGCTGGCTGTACGCCACATTTACTATGACACCGCCGGGGTCGGCGCGGCAGACCCATGGGGCGTCAGCGCCCGCAACGTTGACAGAGATAAGCGTTCCGCCGGGCTCTGTCCGCGTTGATATCGCCGCGACATCCTCTGACGCCACACCCGTTTCGGCTGCAACCAATGCCTCGCAACTGGCTTGAAGATCGGCTTTGTCGATCTGGCCTGAGTCACTGACACCACAGGCAGATAGCGCCACGAATGCTCCAACAAAAACGATCCGATGCAATTTACTGTCCTCTTGATGGCGCAACTCCAGACTGAGCCTGCCACAACCTGGCACCGGCGCAAAGATCAATCGGACGCATGGTGGACCTGGGCCGGTATGGGGGTCTCTTCTTTCAGCAATAGAAGCAGAGCCAGAACAGTCAGCGCGACCCCACCCAGGATCAGTCCGGTGGGCACACCATTGCCCAGCGCGATTTCCCACAGGATCACCCAGCTCGGCACCAGATAGGTGTAGGCCATGACTTTGGCCGAAGGCAGGCGCAGCGCAGCGAACTGCACCAGAACAAAGCTGGCGGCGGTTGCAAAGAACGACAAATAGAAAAGCCCGACCCAGAACATCCCCGAAAGGTTAGCCCAGTCCGTCGCAACAATGTCGCGCCAGCCAAATCCTGTCAGCAGCAGGCAACCCGCTACAAGGGTACCAAAGGTGAAAACCACCGCTGGTTCGCCCCGGTTCAGCTTCCGCACCATGGGCGTATAAACCGCGTGCGCGACGCAGCCCCAGAAGTAGATGATTTCACCGCCGCCGATCGAGAAAGCCCGGAACAGCTGCCAATCCGCGCGAAAAATCACCCACAGCGCGCCTGCGGCACCGACCACAAGTGCCAGAGCCATGCGCGGCGTGGTAATCTGGCGCAAAAGGAACCAACCGGCTACGGCCGATATCACAGGCGTCAACGTGAACACAGCCGCCGCACTGACCGGTCGAGCGGTTTGCAGGCCATAAAACATCAGCACGAAATAAGTAGCGAACAGTGCCCCCAACACAAGGTACCGCCACGGCGCGCGTGCAGCGACACGCGGCAAACCGGTGGTCGCAAGCGCGGCCAGTCCGATCACCACCGCCGCAATTGCGAAACGCATTGCGTTCAGCGCCGCCGGGGCAATCTCGTTGGCGATGATCGAACCCAGCGAGAAACTGCCCGCCACCAAAGCTGAGAAAGTCAGCATGGCCAGATGGCCACGCGCCTGCGAGGTCATGGGATCCAGGTCCGCGCTTCGTCCTTGAGGAATTTAAGGAAGGCCTGCACCTTTGTGGTACGATGCAGATCAACATGTGTGACAAGCCACAGCTTGCCTGACAGTTCGGGCAATATCTCCATCACCTCTTCCAGGTCGGAATGGCGCGCGGCTTCCCAGCGGGGCATAAAGCCTATACCGGCCCCGGCGCGCACGGCTTCGGCCACGTTGAAATTGTTCGAACAGCGAAAGGTGATTGACTTGTCCGGCGCATTCTCGCGCAGCCACCGCGAAAATGGCGCACGGCTGTTCTCGTCGTCGGCGCCCACAAAAGAGTGTTGGGGAAAATCCTCAACGCCAGACGGCTTGCCCCGACGCGTAATGTAGTCCTTGGAGGCATAAAGGCCCATGTCCTGGGTCAGGAACGGCTGCACCACGTTGTCCGGCTGGTCCGGAGCTGAACCGGCGCGGATCGCCACATGCGCCTCGCCATATTCCAAGCGGAAAAGACGGTCTCCGGTCAAGTAGCGCACGATCAACTCGGGATGTTCTCGTTGGAACGCGCTGAGGGTCGGAACCAGCAGCGGCGCCAGCGAGGCCAGCGAGGTCACCACAAGCTCGCCCGAGACATCATCGCCGCGCCCTTTCATACGTCCGACCAACTGGTTGAACTGGTCCTCGGTGGCTTGGGCGACACGCAACAGGTCCTCTCCGGCCTCGGTTGGCGTATATCCGCGCGCATGGCGTTGGAACAGTTTGACACCCAGCCTCGCCTCGATGGCGTCGATATGACGGATCACCGTGGCATGGTGTACGCCCAAAACCTCGGCCGCCCCGCTGACAGTGCCCATCCGCGCAACCTGATAGGCGGTTCTGACTTCATCCCAGTTGTCCATGGCCTGATCACCATTGTGCAATTTCCAACAATAACTGTGGATGTAGCCGGGTTTTGTTCGACCACGCAACACTCATATTGAACCTGAAAGCAAATTATCCATCCAAAGGACGAAGGACATGACCCACACCACACTGCATATCGATGCCTCGGCCCGCCGCACAGGATCGACCACACGCGATCTATCGGACCGGATCGTAAAGCACCTGAATCCCGAACGCATCATACGCCGAGACCTTGCCTCGCCGCTGCCCCTGCTGACCGAGGATTGGATCGCCGCCAATTTCACCCCCGCGGACCAGCGGGATGCAGTGCAACGCGATCAACTAGCCCTGTCCGATGAACTGGTATCCGAATTGCAGCGCGCGGACACAATTGTAGTCGGCTTGCCGATCTACAATTTCTCGGTTCCCGCCGCGTTCAAGGCGTGGGTTGATCTGGTTGCCCGCGCCGGCCTGACATTCTCGTACACTGAAAGCGGGCCAAAAGGCCTGTTGGACGGCAAGCGCGCCATTCTCGCGGTTGCATCGGGCGGCACCGCTGTCGGATCCGAGATCGACTTTGCCACTGACTACGCCAAGCATGTTCTCGGCTTTATCGGCATCACTGACGTCGACGTGGTAGCCGCAGATCAATTGGCCATAGATGCCGAAGCGTCGGTTGAAAATGCCCATAAGGCCATTGGTAAACTTGCTGCCTGAACAGGCTCTGGTCAAAGAAGACTGAAACGTTCAATCTGCGCGGCAACGACGATGTGCAGATTGGGCGTTTGGCATGAAAAAGATAGGAATACTCGGCGGTGTCGGCTGGGCCTCGACCGTCGATTACTACCGCGCTATTTCCGAGGGGGCAGGTCGATACTTCGCCGAACGCGGGTACGGCGCGCCTCTCCCCATTCCCCCAATGACGATCGAGTCCGTCACGCAGGCAAAAACACGGGCCTTGCGCGGCGTTGCCGGGGACGAGGCCAGCTGGGCCGGGTTCGACGCCGTGTTCCGGGATGCTCTGCGAACCCTGGAAACAGCTGGCTGCGACTTTGGCATCATCGCTTCGAACACGCCGCACGCAAGGCTGCACGCAATCCGACAGGGTGTCACGATGCCCATTCTCAGCATCTTTGATGCCACGGCCCAAGTGACGGCCTCGACCAATGCCACTTATGCGCTGGTTCTGGGAACAGCCGTGACCATGCAAGCCACAAACTACGCCGACACGCTGCGCGAGGTCGGCATCACCGCAAACGCACGGCTGCCTGATCCCGAAATTGCCGAGATGCAGGACATGATCGACAGTGAGTTCTATGGCGGCGCTTCTGCTGGTGCGCGCGCTAGGCTGCTGGCCTTCTGCAACCGACATGCCACACCCGGAACCGCCATTCTGCTGGCCTGTACCGAGCTACCTCTGGCCTTCCCCGATCATCTGGACGATCCGGTTTTCGAGGCCGACGGGCATCTGTTCATCAACCCCTCGGCCGCGCATGTTTCGGCGGCCTTGAAACTGGCCCTTGAGGACTAGTCAGGGCAGCCAAACCACCTCGGCTCCGATCCGGTCGAAAAACGCCATCATATCCGCCCGTGCCATCGCCACGGTCCGGTCGTTCACCAGAGGATGCATATAGATGACATCTGCCTGCTGTGCGGCGCTGTCCATGAAGAACTGAACACTGTTCTCAACTCCGTTGATCATTGCCAACGGGCTGACCGCTCCGGGCCGGATGCCGAGGGTCTGAAACAGGCGTTCTGCCGATCCGAAAGACAGGCTGCCGACCCCGAGTTCAGCGCCAAGTGCCTTGAGATTGATCTCGCGGCTTTGCTCTAGCGTGACCAGATAGTTCCGTTTCTTCCTGTCGCGCAGATACAGGTTCTTGAGGCGCAAGGTGCTCTCGCCGGGCACCAGAAACTGATCTTCGACACCTTTCGCATCTTCGACAGTGCGCAGCGGGACATGAGTATGCAGCCGATAGCTCAGGCCCCAGGCATCCAACTGCGCCAACAGGGCGTCGGAACTGAGCGGCAATGTGTCCTGAAAAGTGGATGATGCGTCCATGAGACCCTCCTGTTTCACGCGCTCATCGCGTAACTCGTGGGTAAATTCAAGCCACGACAGCCTGCAATTTCAGTGTTAGCGTGCCGCCATGAAAGTGACGCGCAACACTCCGGACCAGTTGATCCTGTCCAATACGCCCTGGCTGATTGGCATCATGTTGGCCATCTTTATCCTCTGTTTCGTTGGCGCAGGCCTCTTCATGGCCACCGAAGGGGGTGAGGGCATCTTGTTCGGCCTGTTCTTTGCCCTGTGCGGTGGCGGATTGGGCTTTGGCGCCTTCTGCGTCTTTGTGCGGCGCGTGCAGGTTGTATTGGACCGTCGGAAGAACAGCATCCTGATCCGTCGCCAATCGGTCTTTGGATATGACGCCGTGGAACATGAGCTGTCGAACCTGTCCCATGCAGAGGTGGAAACCACCACCTCGACGCGTGACGGGACCACGTCCAAGATGCATCGTCCCGTCCTGATCCTGGAAAAGGGCATGAGCGCGGGACGTCACCCGATTGTCGAAGCCTATATCAGTGGACGCGGCGCGCAGCGGATGGCCGATGCGGTCAATGACTGGCTTCCGGCGCGCAAGGTTGACTCTGACAGCCAATCCGCCTAAAGCCCCCTCCAAACATCCGGAAGCGTCTGATCTTCCGGTCCCTTGAGTCGTTCAGGGATCGCCCCCCACCAGCGAGTTTCGCCCGTGGGGGCAATGCCATTTGGCATTACCCCCACGTCTAAACAAGTGGGAGGGGGCAATTGTGCATTTAACCGGCATTTCCTACTTAGGGGATGCCACATCTAAACCGGCATAGGAGGCCGCAGGCATGTTTGAAAATCTATCCGAACGCCTCTCTGGCGTCTTTGACCGGCTGACGAAACAGGGGGCGCTGTCCGAAGAGGACGTCAAGACCGCCCTGCGCGAAGTCCGTGTGGCCCTGCTTGAGGCCGACGTCTCGCTGCCGGTGGCGCGCGAATTCGTCAAGAAGGTGCAGGAACAGGCGACCGGTCAGGCGGTGACCAAATCGATCACCCCCGGCCAGCAGGTTGTCAAGATCGTGCACGACGCGCTGGTCGATACTCTGCGTGGCGAGGAAGACCCCGGCGCGCTGAAGATCGACAACCCGCCTGCCCCAATCCTGATGGTCGGCCTGCAGGGCTCGGGTAAGACAACCACCACCGGCAAGCTCGCCAAACGCCTGAAAGAGAAAGAGGGCAAGAAGGTCCTGATGGCCTCGCTGGACGTCTATCGTCCGGCGGCGATGGATCAGCTGGCCGTCTTGGGTACGCAGGTTGGTGTGGACACACTGCCGATCGTGCCGGGCCAAAAGCCCGTTGATATCGCCAAGCGCGCCAAACAGCAGGCCACTTTGGGCGGCTATGACGTCTATATGCTGGATACCGCGGGCCGTCTGCATATCGACGAAGTCCTGATGGACGAGGTCGAGCAGGTCCGTAACGTTGTTGACCCGCGCGAGACGCTTCTGGTGGTCGACGGCCTGACCGGTCAGGTCGCCGTTGAAGTGGCCGAGGAATTCGACGCTAAGGTCGGCATCTCGGGCGTGGTCCTGACCCGTATGGATGGTGACGGGCGCGGTGGTGCGGCGCTGTCGATGCGCGCGGTCACCGGCAAGCCGATCCGCTTTGTCGGTCTCGGCGAGAAGATGGACGCGCTCGAAACCTTCGAGCCGGATCGGATCGCCGGTCGTATTCTGGGCATGGGCGACATCGTTGCTCTGGTCGAAAAGGCCCAGGAAACGATGGAGATGGAACAGACCGAGCGCATGATGAAGCGCATGGTCAAAGGTCAGTTCAACATGAACGACCTGAAAATGCAGCTGGAACAGATGATCCAGATGGGCGGCATGCAGGGCATGATGGGCATGATGCCGGGCATGGGCAAGATGGCCAAGCAGATGGATCAGGCCGGTCTCGACGACAAGGTCCTGCGCCAGCAAATCGCGCTGATCCAATCAATGACCAAACGGGAACGCGCCAATCCGCAGCTGCTGCAGGCCAGCCGCAAGAAGCGTATTGCGGCCGGTTCGGGGATGGAGGTCAGCGACCTCAACAAACTGCTCAAGATGCACCGGCAGATGTCGGACATGATGAAGAAAATGGGCAAGATGGGCAAAGGCAAGATGCTGAAACAAGCCATGAAGGGCATGTTCGGCAAGGGCGGCCCCTCGCCCGAGGAAATGGCAGCAGGTATGGACCCGAAGGCGCTGGAACAGGCGGCCAAAGCTATGGGCGGACGCGGCGGTCTGCCCGGAATGGGTGGCGGCATGGCTCTGCCCCCGGGCCTCAGCGGGTTCGGGAAGAAAAAGTAAGTGACCCTTGCGCCCACCATAACCACCGCGCGCCTGACGCTGCGCCATCACCGGCTTGATGACTTCGAGCCGATGGCGGCGCTGTTTGCGACGGATTGGGCGCGGTATATGGACGGGCCTTATTCGGCGCAGGACCTGTGGTCGATGCTGGGCTCTGACGTGGCCAGCTGGCAGTTCCTGGGCTTTGGCGCATGGGCGGTCGATCTGACTGAAACCGGTGAGCTCATCGGTCAGGTCGGGATCAACAAACCCCCGAAGTTCCCGGAAACCGAAATCGGCTGGTGCATTTTCCCCGGATTTGAAGGCAAGGGCTTTGCATTCGAAGCAGCCTGCGCCGCGCGCGACTGGGCGTTTCAGAACACCGCTTCGGCGACTCTGGTCAGCTATATCGATGCGCCAAACATTCGTTCAATCGCGCTGGCCAAGCGGTTGGGGGCAATCGAAGACCCAAGCGCAGCACGCCCGAACCCCGAAGATGTCGTCTATCGTCACCCTCACCCGGATGAGCTGCAAAGCGGATCGGAGGTCTACGCATGACCTTCCGGTTCGAAGCAGCACCGAATGCTCAAAGTGTTGAGCTGGCGACTCGGGTGGCGAATGCCATTCCCATGCTCGAAACCGAGCGTCTGGTTCTGCGCGCGCCGCAATTGTCGGATTTCGACACTTATGCCCATATCGTTGCCAGCCCGCGTGCGCGGTATCTGAGTGTCATGTCCCGCGAGGATGCTTGGTACGATTTTGCCCAGATGGTCGCCATCTGGTCGCTACGTGGCCATGGCATGTGGTCGGTCTGCGCGAAAGACACTACGCAGCTGCTGGGTTTTGTCGTGCTGGGGTTCGAACCCGAAGACCCCGAACCCGAGCTTGGCTTCATCTTCACCGAAGCCGGTGAGGGACAGGGTTACGCCTTTGAGGCTGCCTCAGCCGCACGCGATTTTGCCTTCGACCAACTCGGTTGGGATACACTCGCCAGTTTTGTCGTCAAGGGAAACGAACGCTCTGAGCGGCTTGCAGAAAGACTTGGCGCTTTTGTTGAGCGCGAGATTGCTGAAGAGGAAGGCGTTACTCTGGTGTATCGCCACCTTTCGACCGATGACGACGGCGGGATGGAGGCCTACGCGTGACCTCATTTACTATTCCTACCGTCGAGACCGAGCGCCTGATCCTGCGTTCGCCACATCTGGATGATCTGCCTGCGATGACCGAATTCTTCGCCACCAAGCGCAGCCATATGGTCGGCGGCCCTAAGGACGCGCTTGAAAGCTGGAGCTCGCTGTCGAACAGACTGGGGCATTGGGCGTTACGTGGCTATGGCCTGTGGCACCTGACCGAAAAAGCCAGCGGCGCATTCGTGGGATGGGCTGGCATGATCTATGTGCCGGGCTGGGCCGAGCCCGAGCTGGGCTGGACGCTGATGGCAGAGGCCGAGGGCAAAGGTCTGGGCTTTGAGGCCGCGCAGGCTGCGCGTGACTACGCCGCCCGACATCAGGGGCTGAACGGGGTGATTTCCTACATCGCCCACGCCAACGACCGCTCGCGCGCACTGGCCGAACGCCTTGGCGCGACGCTGGAGATTGAGAGAGCCGAGCTTTTGGGCAAGCACGCTCAAATCTGGCGTCACCCGCAGATTGACTTGACCACCGAAAGGACCGGCCAATGACCAACCCCGTGACACAGGCTGCCACGCTGTTGAAAGAGCATCGCGAAAGCATCGACCGGCTGGACGCGATCCTTGTCTACACGCTGGGCGAGCGGTTCAAGCACACGCAGGCCGTTGGCAAGCTCAAGGCCGCACACGACCTTCCCCCGTCCGATCCTTCGCGCGAAGCCGCGCAGATCGCACGGTTAGAAGACCTGGCGAAAGAGGCCGATCTGGACCCCGATTTCGCCAAGGCTTTCCTGAACTTCATCATTCAGGAAGTCATCCGACACCACAAGAAACATCAGAATTAACCGGAAACGATCCCGGTAAACGCCATCTAAAGGAGATACCACCATGGCAATGAAAATTCGTCTCGCCCGCGGCGGCTCGAAAAAACGTCCCTTCTACCGCATCGTGGCTGCTGACAGCCGCATGCCGCGCGATGGCCGCTTCATCGAAAAGCTGGGCACCTACAACCCGCTGCTGCCGAAAGACAGCGAAGAGCGCGTGAAAATGAACATGGAGCGCATCCAGTACTGGCTGGATCAGGGCGCACAGCCCACCGACCGGATCGCGCGTATGCTGGAAGCCGCTGGAACCCGCGACAAGGCCGAGCGCAACAACCCCAACAAGGGTACTCCGGGCAAGAAAGCTCAGGAGCGCGCGGAAGAAAAAGCTGCCAAGGCGGCTGAAGCTGCCGAAGCCGCTGCTGCACCTGCTGAAGAAGCAGCCGCAGAAGAGTAAGCAGGACGGCGCGTGCGGGATCAAACGTTCAGTGACGATTTTCGCACGCAGTTCGATCTGTTGATGCGGCTCCGGCGTGACGTGCGCCGGTTTCGCAGCGATGCGATTGACGAGGCAGTGCTGACGCGCTGCCTCGAGGCGTTTCGGCTGGCCCCTTCTGTTGGGCTCAGCGAGCCCTGGCGTGTGATCCGGGTCGAAAGCGAAACAGCAAGAAAAGCGGCGCTTGAGAATTTTCAATCTGCCAATGCCCGGGCTCTGGACGGGTATACAGGCGAAAAGGCGCAGCTTTACAGCAAGTTGAAGTTGTCAGGGATGCAGGACGCCCCGGTGCAACTGGCCGTATTCTGTGACGATGCCACCAACAAAGGCCAAGGTCTGGGCGCGGGCACGATGCCTGAGATGCGACGGTACTCTGTTGTGTCGGCGATCACCCTTTTCTGGCTGGCTTTGCGCGCGCAAGGGCTGGGGCTTGGCTGGGTATCGATCCTCGACCCCGACCGACTGACCCGCGATCTGGACGTACCCGAGACTTGGCGGTTGATCGGCTATTTCTGTGTCGGCTGGCCCGAAACTGTGTCGGACAGGCCGGAACTGGAACACGTCGGTTGGGAAAGCCGAAACGCCACTCTGCCCATCGATGTGAGATAGCTGTATGTTTGGATTGTTACGGCTTCCCATCCTGTTGATGATCGCCTTTATTGTGGGTGTATTCTTTGAACGCTCGAACCAGCGCGAGGCCTGCGAGGGGATCGGTCAATGGCGGAATGGACTATGTGTAACGGAAGGCTCAAATGAGTGATCTGATCTGCGTCGGCAGCATTGCAGGATCGTATGGTGTGCGCGGCGAAGTACGCCTGAAAAGCTATTGTGCCATACCGGAAGATATCGAGGCTTATTCGCCCCTGACCGACGAGACCGGCAAGGACCGCTTTCCGCTGGTGCTGACCCGGACCATCAAGAATGGGTTTGCCGCCCGTCTGGGTGGCGTCGAAACCAAGGAAGAGGCCGACGCCCAAAAGGGCCTGCGTCTGTTTGCCCGGCGCGATCAGCTGCCTTCACTGCCCGACGACGAATTCTATCATGCAGACCTGATCGGATTGGACGTCTACGACACCGGAGGCACCTTGCTGGGTCGGGTCAAATCTGTTCAGAACCATGGCGCTTCGGACCTTCTGGAACTGCACGGGCCGGGGTTGAAATCAACCGTTCTGCTGCCCTTTACGCTTGAGGCCGTGCCGACGGTTGATCTGGACGCAGGCCGCATCATCGCCGACCCGCCCGAAGGCCTAATCTGATGCGACGCGTTCTGTTGCATCTGGGGCTGCACAAAACCGGCACCACCGTTGCACAGTCGTTCCTGTACAAGAACCGCAAGCTGATCTGGCCGCATTTCTCGCTGATCCTGCCCTATAAAACGCGCAAGACCGGTCTGGCCGACGCAGCCACACGCCATTCGATCTATCGGATGAGCAGCACTCTGGCCGAATTCAAAGCGGGTGTTGTCGATGTGCTGCAATCGATAGATTTCGGCACCCGCCGCGGCCTGATCCTGAGCGAAGAAAACTTCGCGGGTCTGCGTCCCAGCCGCAACAGCGCCGAGGGCTATGCTGCGGTTCCCGAACTGGCCACTGCTCTGGTCGATCTTATTCATGACAGGCTGCGCGGCGACCCGGTGGACATCACGATCTACCTGTCTCTGCGACAGCAAGAAGACTGGCTGTACAGTCTTTGGGCGCATGACCTGCGGCGCACACGGCTGGTACAGGATTTCAACAGCTTCCGCACGGCGATGGATCATCTCCCGTCGCTGCAAGAAACTGCAGACGCGCTGCAAAGCAGGTTGCCAACAGTCAAGGTCAAAACCGAATGGTTGGAAAATCTGCGTGAACAGAGGTTTGGACCGGGTGCGCCCTTTGCCGTTTTTTTGGACCTTCCAAACGACAAGACCATGCAGCTTGTGACCCCCGAAGCCCATACCGCGCGCGCGCCAGACGATATCTTGATGGAATTGCTGGAACTGAACAGGTCGGCGCTGGACGATGCCACGCTGATGACGCAAAAGAAGGCCATCCTCAGACGCGCCAAGGACGAACTGGTCACGCAGGCATGACAGACACGCCAAGCAAATCTCATGGTCGCAAGGCCATCCGCCCCACCCTGAAACCACGTGAGCTGATGACGCCCACGCCGGATTTGCACGGCGTATGGAAAGCCAAGATCATCACCCTGTTTCCCGACGCCTTTCCCGGTGTTCTGGGTGAAAGCCTGACGGGCAAAGCCCTGCAAGAGGGGCTTTGGCAGCTGGAAACCGTTGATCTGCGCCAGTTCGGGATCGGAAAACACCGTAATGTGGATGATACCCCTGCGGGCGGAGGGGCCGGAATGGTCCTGCGCGCTGATGTTCTGGGTCCAGCAATCGAGCAGACGATGACCGGCATCCAAGGAAACTGGCCGCTGATCTACCTAAGCCCGCGCGGCAAACGCATGGATCAGAAGATGATGCAGAACCTGGCGCGCTGCGATGGCATGACCCTGCTCTGCGGTCGTTTTGAGGGCGTGGATGAGCGGGTTTTGGAACACTATGGCGTGCAGGAGGTCAGTCTGGGCGATTTCGTCATGACCGGTGGCGAAATTGCAGCGCAAGCCCTGATTGACGCCACTGTGCGGCTGATCCCCGGTGTATTGGGAAATCAGGCCTCAACCGAGGACGAGAGTTTTTCCTCAGGCCTGCTGGAGCATCCGCAATACACGCGCCCCGCCGAATGGAACGGCCGTCCGATACCTGAGGTTCTGATGTCGGGCCACCATGGTCGCATTGCCGACTGGCGGCATAAGATGGCCGAGGACACAACCCGCGAACGGCGACCCGATATATGGAACGCCTACGAGAAATCGCGCGACAGCTGAGCCCGCTCAGGACGGTCCGGTTTTCCATCGCGCCCAGATCTCGGGTGGGCCGCTGAACACGTTGATATCCACTTTGCCCTGCACCCCAGGCACCAGCCCGGTGCCCGTGTATTGCCAGAACCGCCAAACCGCGCCGGGATAGACCTGACGCGGATGCCCCGCGACCGAACGCAACCAGAACTCGGTCTTGGGCAGCCGCGCTATATCGGTGTCCTGATAGAAATCAACTGTCGTGTAGACGATGGGACGGCGGCCGTAGTGGCGCTCGAGAATATCCAGGAATCGCTGCGCTTCTGCCCGGACCGTCTTGCCATCCGGGCGCAGCGTGCAAGTCTTTGAATGGGGCGTCCATTCCATATCCAGCACATGGGGCAGATCGGCCCCTTTCGGGACATTCTCGATGAACCAGCGCGCCTGTTCACGCGCTGAACGGCAGAAGTAATAGTAGTGATACGCCCCCCATGGCACGCGCGCCGCCTGCGCGCCACGCCGGTGGTCATCGAAGAGCGGATCGGCCACGTCGCCGCCCTCGGTCGCCTTCAGAAAGGCAAAGCTAACACCCGACGCCTTGGCCTGACGCCAATCAATCGGCCCCTGCCAGCGAGACACATCGAGTCCATGCACAGGATAAAGGCCGGGATGGCGCCCCTCCCAGTCATGTGGATCGGCATCACCAAAGTCGGGGTAGATAATTGCAGGCGCGGTCCGATCCACCCCCGGCACTGCTTCTACCACCTGAGGCGCAGGCCCCTTGCGCCCGCAAGACACCAAAACAGCCCCTGCAAGGGCCAGCATGAGTGCAAATCGCATCATCATTCCTGCCTGAAATTTCTGCTCTTGTAATTGTCCTCAGAATGACCGATCCGAGGCACAAGGCAACGGCGCATTTATCGGTTGGCGAAAACCCACCGTCTACGCCTGCAATTTAGGCTTGATCCCTGCCCCCAAACCCCCTAAAGCAGCACAATCCGGTGCCGCGACGCGCGACTCCGGTGTTTTGGTTTGTTTCATGGCGCACAGCCTGGCTTTCTTCGGCCGCGGCGTGTCAGGGCAGACCGAGCCAAAGGAACATTCGATCTGACCTCTGGCGGGCTGTACGCAGGACCCGGTGAAGACCAAGAGCTCTCAGGCCGTGCCCAAACTTCGTGGACCAACCACGAGCAGATAGGAGAACCTGCGATGGACCTGATCGCACAACTTGAGGCGGAACAGATTGCCGCCCTGGGGAAAGACATCCCCGACTTCAAAGCCGGTGACACCATCCGTGTCGGCTATAAGGTGACCGAAGGGTCGCGCACCCGTGTGCAGAACTACGAAGGCGTCTGCATCGCGCGCAACAACGGCAATGGCATTGCCGGTTCGTTCACTGTTCGCAAAATTTCGTTTGGCGAAGGCGTGGAGCGTGTGTTCCCGCTGTATTCGACCAACATCGACAGCATCACCGTTGTCCGCCGTGGCCGTGTCCGTCGCGCCAAACTGTACTACCTGCGCTCGCGCCGTGGTAAATCCGCACGTATCGCAGAGGTCACCAACTACAAGCCCAAGGCTGGCGCCGAGGCGTAAGGAGCGGAAAGATGAAAAAAGACATCCATCCCGATTATCACGTCATCAACGTCAAAATGACCGATGGCACCGTGGTTCAGATGAAATCCACCTGGGGCGCCGAAGGCGACCAGCTGGCTCTGGAAATCGACCCCTCCTCGCACCCCGCGTGGACCGGTGGCGGTACCCGTCTGATGGACGCAGGCGGTCGCGTGTCGAAGTTCAAAAAGAAATACGAAGGTCTGGGCTTCTAAGTCTGACCTGTTTGGAACTCGAAAAGCCGCTCCATCCGGAGCGGCTTTTTTTGTTGAAGGCCGAGATGGCTTGAAGATATCTGGTTCTAAAGGCTGAACCGCCTCCGCGACAGGCAGCTATTTTTTTGTCAGATCCGCAGCACTGTGTAGTGGCGGCACCGGTCCGCGCAGCAACAGCAATGCCAGCGCCATCCCGATCAGGGCGGCAATTGCGGCGACCACCATTGCGCTGTCAAAGGCATTGTCCTGCAAATCCCGCAGCGCTTGCGCCAAAGCTGTTCCCGACGTCGGATCCATGCCGGCAAGCAACTGCTGTATCTGGCCGGGTGTTCCGTGGGTCAGCGCATGGGCCAGATCGGCACGCTGATTTGATCCGGCAGGCAGGGCGTCAATTACCTCGGACAGACCCCGGCGGGTGGTGATGGATTCTGCCAAGCCGCCGACCACTGCGCCCAGGGTGGCTCCGAAATAAAGACACGCGTTGATAACGCCTGAACCCTGCCCCACATGCTCTTCTGGCAACAGGCGCAGGCCAAGACGTGGTAAAAGCGAGAAACAGATGCCCATCCCGATGCCGACGATCAGCAGCTTCCACCAAATCTCGGAATACTGCGTGGTGTTCGAGGTAGTCATCAGCAACAGGAAGCCACACGCCATCGCCCCCAACCCGATCGCAACCGGCCACTGAAAACTGTAGGGTGCCAGAAACCGGGGCGCGGTGACCGAGATGACAAACATGCTGACGCTGAGCGGCATGATCGCCAGCCCGGCACCGATGGAGGTATAGCCAAAGGCATCCGGCGATTGCACAAACGTATTGAAATAGACAAAGAAACAGAACAGCGTGAAACCGGTGAAAAACATCCCCGCAGCCGCCATGAAGTAGCGCGGATGACGGAAATACCGCAGCTCGATCAGCGGGTCATCATTGCGGCGCGAGACGATGACCAGCAGGACAGTCGCCAGTGCCGCTACAGCCAGCGGTATCAGCGTCAGCGGCGTTGTCCACCCGCTGCTTTCCCCATTGCTGAGCGCAAAGGACAACGGCCCCAGAAACAACACGATGGCCACCGCACCAGGATAATCGAACCGCGCGTTGGCAAGACGGGTGTCGGGCACATAGTTCCGTTTGCTGACACGCAATCCGATGGCGAAGGCCACGGCCAGCAGCACCAGATCAGTGGCAAACACCGCACGCCAGCTGACATAGTGGCCAAAGGCTCCGCCCACAATGGGGCCAACACCAATTGCCAGCCCCACGATAGCACCCCAGAAACCGGTGACACCGGCCCTTTGGTCTTCGGGCGTGGCAGCTGTCAGCAGGGACAGAGAGGTTCCGAACAGCGCTGCCGCCCCCGCCCCCTGCGCCCCGCGACCTATCAAAAGCATGGTTGCGTCCTGCGCAAACAAGACCGACGCAGACCCGAAGGCAAAGACGATCATACCAAAGAAGAACACCCCCATCTTGCCGGTGATATCCCCCAGACGACTGACAATGGTGACAAGCGTGGCGCTGGCGACCGTATAGATCGCCATCACCCATTGCAGGCCGGACGGGGTCAGATCAAACTCGGCCTTCAGGTTGGGCAGGACCGTGGCAACGGCGGTGGTGTTGAACCCTACAACCATCATGCAGATCGCCGTCATCGCCAACACCACGCGGGCGCGGGCCTGTGGGGTTACGTTTGCCGGGGTCCTTCCGTTCATCGCACCACCCTGGAGCTATGTTTCTTTACTGCAATTTATCAATACTTTAGCGATTTTTTCCGCCATGCATAGGGTGCGTGTCAAATCCAGTAGGACAGCGCCAAAGGCAGAACAATAATTGTAGCCAGGGTCGAGACCAATATGAACCCGGCAACGTCCGGCCCGTATTCAGGGACGTGCTGGTCAATGAACAGGTACGTCGCCACAGAGGATGGCATAAGGCAACACAGGATCAGCGCCCCGCGTTCCGCACCGGTAAAGCCAAAGAGCCAGATCAGAACACTCGCAATGCCCACGGCCATCCCCAGATGCAATCCGGTTAACAACAACGCCCACCTGATGCTGCTGATCCGCAGCGTTGCCAAAGTATGACCCAGTGTCAGCAGCATCAACGGAATGGACAGCCCGCCCAGAATGTCAAAGGACTTTGCGATAGGCTGCGGCAGGTTGGTTCCTGTCGCCATCAGGATCAGCGACAGCACAACCGCATAGAGGATTGGTGAGGTAGCGAGTTTTCTGGCCGAGAACTCTCCGGCCGGGATCCACATGCCAATGGTGAATATGCTGATCAGCACCACGACCACAAAGGCCATCGTATACGCCATACCCGCATCGCCCAACGCCAACAGAGTGATCGGCAAGCCGATATTGCCCACATTTCCATGCATCAAGGGCGTCAGAAACGCCCTGATCGGTAGTCGCAGCGCTTTGAGAGCGACAAAACCCAGCACACCAAACCCTGCTATGGCCAATACGGCGGCGCACATCATGTCCAAAAATGTACCGACGTCCAATTTGGTAGCCGTCAGGTGGGAAATGATGAGTGTGGGATAGCCGACCTTCGAGACTATCCCCCCGATCACCTTGTTGTCGAACGGTGTTTTCGTGAGGGCCAACCCATAGCCGATACCGGCGCAAATCAGCACGGGCAAAATCACGTTCAAAACGTTGAGGAACAGATGTTCCAACCCGCATTCTCCTTTGCCTGCGTCGGTCGAACAGTGAAACACGAACTCAACCTTGGCAAGCTTTTGGCGCTAAACCTGCCTGCGGGTTGGGTTTTCCAAATTTGAGTCCAATATTGCCCCAAACAGCGGCTTGAGGTTCTTTTCTTCCACGCTGACACAACATATAGTGGCTGACAACAACGTGTGGACAAACACGGCAAGGCTTGGGAACAGCGGCATGGCACATATCATCGTAGTGGGAAACGAAAAGGGCGGCGCAGGCAAATCTACCGTTTCCATGCATGTGGCAACCGCTCTGGCACGGCTGGGCCACAAGGTCAGCACTTTGGATCTGGACCTGCGCCAGCGCAGTCTGGGACGCTATTTCGAGAACCGGCTGAACTTTCTGAAGAATACGGATCTGACCCTGCCCAGCCCGCGCCACCACGACCTGCCCGAGATCGACGCCAGCACTCTGAAACCGGGTGAAAACATCTATGACCACCGCCTGTCGGCTGCCGTGTCCGAATTGGAAAGCGACAGCGATTTCATCCTGATCGACTGCCCCGGCTCGCACACCCGCCTCAGTCAGGTGGCCCACTCGCTGGCCGACACGCTGGTCACACCTCTGAATGACAGTTTCATTGATTTCGACCTGCTGGCCCGGATCGATTCCAAGGGCGAGAAAATCCTTGGTCCCTCGGTCTATTCCGAGATGGTCTGGAACGCGCGGCAATTGCGCGCTCAGGCGGGGCTAAAGCCCATTGACTGGGTGGTTGTGCGCAACCGAGTCGGCACCCAGCGGATGGTGAACAAGGAAAAGATGCAACGCGCGATCGAGATGCTGTCGCAACGCATCGGGTTCCGAGTCGCATCAGGTTTCTCGGAACGGGTTGTCTTTCGTGAGTTGTTCCCGCGAGGTCTCACGCTGCTGGACCTCAAGGACATCGGCGTCAAACAGCTGAACATCTCAAACATCGCTGCCCGGCAAGAGCTGCGCGACATGATGCGCGAACTGAACCTGCCAGGCGTTGAGATCGACTTTTAGCCATCAAAACTTGGCGCAGTCGACAAGAACGGGCCGCGCGACTTCTGTCGCCCTTGAAAATGTGACGAACGCCTAGTCGGCAGGGTTGTAGATCGTAAACAGCTCTTTCGGTTCGTTCACACCACGCAGCATGTAGCGCCCAACCGACACCAACTCCTGACCACAGGGCTGCGACGCGCGCGCAACATCATCCGAGATGAGAATCCTTTGCCCCAGCGACCGGTGCATTCCGGCAATCCGGGACGCCTGATTGACGGCAGGCCCGATCACGGTGAAATCCAGTCGGGTCTCGGCGCCGATATTGCCATAGAGAATCTCGCCTGAATGCAGCGCAAGGGTATAGTTCGCCACGCGCTGACCCGCAGCTTGACGCCGGATGTTAAGTTCCTGCATCCGAGTCTGCAGCAGTGGCACGGCAGATAGCGCGGCCCGGGCGTCGGCATCGATCTCACCGACATCAAACATGGCCATCAGCCCATCGCCCATGAATTTCAGGATATTGCCGCCACTGTCATGCACCACGCCAACGGCGACGGCCAGGTAGTCGTTCAGCATGTCTATGATCTCAGGTCCGGGCATATCCTCGGACAGGGTGGTGAAACCCTCAAGATCGAAATTCCAGATCACCGCATCGATTTGTTGCAGCGATCCGCGTTGGATTTCACCGGACAGCACACGCCGCCCGGCATCACGGCCCAGATAGACGCGCATCAGGTCCCTCGCCATGGTCTGGCTCTTGGCTGATTTCAACGCCAGACCCAAATGCGGCAGGACCGTGTGAATTATGCCGAGATCATTGTCATCAAACCCTGTCGGCGCGTCGCTGGTCCAGGACATCAGCACGCCGTCGCTGACCTTTTGAGGACCCGTATGGCGCAAAGGTTCGGACCGCTCGAACGAGACACCGGTCGCGTAGTAATCCGTCGCCCCTTCCTCCCGCAACTCATTCAATAGCGGAAACCGGCTGGGTTCGTTTTGATCCACCAGCCGAACGCGAATCTCGTCCAAGTCTTCGTGCAGCAAAGCGTAGAGCGGGCTGCGCAGCCACTCTTCGCTGGGGGTATCCGAATTCTCGAACTTTTCGGATGACCCGCCACCAGAGCGATACCAGCTATAGCCCATCCCACCGTAGACCGGGTGCAACGTCGATTGGGCCGCATGAAAGCGCAACAATGGCAGGCCCTGATCGACCATTCGGGTACAGAAGCCGTCCAACAACTCTTCCTGACCTGCACCTTCAAGCCCTTTGGACACGAGCCAGTCGATCAGATCATGCTGGGGTGCTGAGAGGATGTCCGAAGAGGTCATGGCGTTGTCCGTTTTGTGCAGCCTTACATCTGGGTCGCGTCACACAGGAATACCAGACCCCGCAAGGCGTCGCAGCATTTTCCTCAGCATTGTGACCTCTTCTGTGGTGAAAGCACTCGCCAATTTCGCGTCATATTTCGCGGCGGTTCCGCGCAGCTCTCGATATACCGAAAGACCGGATGTCGTCAGCACCAACCATTCAACCCGCCGATCCTTTTCATCCCGGGTGCGTTTCAGATAACGGCGCTGTTCCAACCTGTGAACCGCGCGACTGATCTTGGTTTTGTGCAAACTGGCCCGCAAGCCGATCTCTTTGGCGGTCAGGGTTCCGAACACCCCCAGATGGAACAGCACCCGCCACTCTGTCCGTAAAAGGCCATACCTTCCTTTGTAGATGCGCTGAAAATCCAAAGCGGCGGCCTCGGCAGCCTGATTCAAAAGAAACGGCAGGAAGTCTTGCAGATCAAACTCGTCATTTTCGCCTGTCATGCTTGTTAGTTACAAAATCAACTATTATTCCACAAGCAGCTAACGGAGGAACATATGATGACTCGTCCGACTGAACCGCATGAGCTGACTCAGGCTTCGACACCTGTGGGAACCCATCCCGGCTATATGCCCGGCTTCGGGAATGATTTCGAAACCGAGGCGCTGCCGGATGCGCTGCCGCAGGGGATGAACAGCCCGCAGCGCTGCAACTATGGCCTGTACGGCGAGCAGTTGAGTGGCACGGCCTTTACCGCGAACCCGCCCGAGCGCACCTGGTGCTACCGCATCCGCCCATCGGTCAAGCATTCGCATCGCTATCAGAAAATCGATCTACCCTATTGGCAGTCCGCACCCTGCGTCGATCCGGATGTGATCAGCTTGGGGCAGTATCGCTGGGATCCGGTTCCGCACTCCGAAGCGCCGCTGACCTGGCTGACCGGCATGCGCACCATGACCACGGCTGGGGACGTAAACACACAGGTTGGCATGGCCAGCCATGTCTATCTGGTCACCGACTCAATGGTGGACGCCTATTTCTACTCGGCCGACAGCGAACTGCTGGTGGTCCCGCAGGATGGACGCCTGCGGTTCGTCACCGAGCTGGGGATCATCGATCTGGAACCGCAGGAGATCGCCCTCCTGCCACGCGGTCTGCTGTACCGGGTCGAAGTTCTGGATGGTCCTGCGCGTGGATTTGTCTGCGAGAACTACGGACAGAAATTCGAACTGCCCGGGCGCGGGCCGATCGGTGCAAATTGCATGGCCAATCCGCGCGACTTCAAGGCCCCGGTCGCAGCGTTCGAAGACCGTGAAATCCCGTCAACTGTGACAATTAAATGGTGTGGTCAGTTCCACGTGACTAAAATCGGCCACAGCCCGCTGGACGTGGTGGCCTGGCACGGCAACTATGCGCCCTACAAATACGATCTGCGCACCTATTGCCCGGTCGGCGCGATCTTGTTCGACCACCCGGACCCGTCGATATTCACAGTTCTCACCGCGCCTTCGGGCCAGCCCGGCACGGCCAATATCGACTTTGTCCTGTTCCGCGAACGTTGGATGGTGGCCGAGGACACTTTCCGCCCGCCGTGGTACCACAAGAACATCATGTCCGAGCTGATGGGCAATATCTACGGCCAGTATGACGCCAAACCTCAGGGCTTTGTTCCAGGCGGCATGAGCCTGCACAACATGATGATCCCACATGGCCCGGATCGGGAAGCGTTCGAGAAAGCCTCGAACGCCAATCTGGGGCCGGACAAGCTGGACCACACAATGTCCTTCATGTTCGAAACCCGCTTCCCACAGCACCTTACCGCCTTTGCGGCCACTGAAGCACCGTTGCAGGACGACTACATTGACTGTTGGACCTCACTTGAGAAAAAGTTCGATGGAACGCCGGGAAGGAAATGACCTGCTATGCCGTTTGATGTCTGGATCACCTATGTCGCGACGGTCTTGCTGCTGATGAGCACACCGGGACCCAGCCAGCTGCTGATGCTGTCCAACTCTGCGACCAACGGTCTGCGGCGTGGGGTGTTTACTGCCGCCGGAGATCTGACAGCCAATCTGCTGCAAATGTTGGCAGCGGGGCTGGGGCTGGCGGCAATCCTTGCCGCGTCGGGCACGGCACTGGCCACTATCAAATGGTTGGGCGTCGCCTATCTGGTGTTTCTGGGCGTCAAATCGATCGTGAAAGCCCGGCCCCGAACTGCGCAGACGGCTCGGCCTGCCAGCCGCAAAGCCTTGTGGCTGCAAGGCTTCATCACCTCTGCCGCGAACCCCAAGGCGGTGGTATTCTTTGCCGCATTGTTCCCGCTGTTCATAGACGGAGCGCAACCGTTCTGGCCCCAGTTCGCCATCCTCTCGGCCACCTATCTGATCATCGACGGGGTGTTTCTGACCACCTACGGTGCCAGCGCCAGTTGGCTGGCAAAGCGGTTAAAAGGATCAACGCGGGTTTGGCTGGACCGGGCTGGTGGCGGCTTCATGATTCTGGCCGCCGTTCTTCTGGGGCTGAAATCCCTGCGGGACACGCAATAAATCAGACAGACAAGGATCAAGGGATGCCTTTGCTGAAATCCTGGGTCGCCTCGGCCAATGATGCGACCCACCCATTTCCATTGAACAACCTGCCCTACGGGGTTTTTGCCACTGGCCACGATGAACCCAGATGCGGCGTTGCCATCGGGGATATGATCCTTGATATCACGACGGCCGAGGCTGAGGGGCTGATCACTCTTGGCGACGAACCGCTGTTTGATCTGCCCTTCTGGAACCCGTTGATGGAACAAGGCCCTGCTGTCTGGGCCGCCCTGCGCAACCGATTGACGGCGCTGCTGTCCGAGGGCGCCCCGGAACAGGACGCGGCCCTGGCGCTTCTGGTGCCTCAAAGCGCAGTCGTTTTGCATATGCCGTTCGCCGTCAGCGAGTTCACCGATTTCTACGCGAGCAGAAATCATGCGTTCAACGTCGGATCCATGTTTCGCGACCCCGAGAATGCACTGCCGCCGAATTGGCTGCATATGCCGATTGGGTACAATGGCCGGGCGTCCTCGGTTGTGGTGTCAGGCACGAACATTCGTCGGCCGTGGGGACAATTGAAATTGCCCGATCATGATCGACCTGCCTTCCTGCCAAGCCGCCGCTTTGATTTTGAGCTGGAAATGGGGGCGATCGTTGGCACCCCGTCTGATGGCCCACTCTCGGTGCAACAGGCTGACGATCACATCTTTGGCTACGTGCTATTGAACGACTGGTCCGCCCGCGACACTCAGGCATGGGAGTACCAGCCGCTGGGTCCGTTTCAGGCCAAAGCCACCGCAACCTCGATCAGCCCCTGGATCGTGACCAAAGCGGCGCTGGCACCGTTCCGCTGTGACACGCCCGACCGCGAAGTCGATCTTCTGGATCACCTGAAGGATTGCGGTCCAATGCTCTACGACATCGCGCTTGAGGTGACATTGGCACCCGAGGGTCAGGCCCCAACCACAATTGCGCGGACGACCTACCGCGAGATGTACTATTCCGCCGCACAACAGCTGGCACATCACGCAGGCTCGGGCTGCCCGATGAATACCGGCGATCTGTTGGGTTCAGGCACGATTTCGGGACCTTCGCGAGACAGTTGGGGCTCGCTGCTGGAACTCAGCAGGGGTGGGGCGGAACCTCTGACGCTTCAAACCGGTGAGGCACGCAGTTTCATCGAAGACGGCGATACCATCACCCTGTGCGGTAGGGCGCAGGGGGATGGCTACACAATTGGGTTCGGGACCTGTGAAGGCACGGTCCTGCCCGCGTCAGAGCACCCTTTTAAACCGTGAGCCACACGCGCTCGACTGCCTACCTCGCACAGCATCTGTGTGCGGGTGCTGGTATGATTGGGGGCCAAAGAGGCTTAGGATAACGGCGTTCAAGAAATGAGGTCCCGATGTCTGAGATCACTGGCTATCACGCCCATGTCTATTTCGACGCCGACACCCAGGACACTGCGCGACAGATATGCGAAGAGGCCGCTCGCCTCTTTCCCGTGCAGATGGGTCGAATGCACGCTCGAAATGTTGGTCCGCACCCGCGTTGGAGTTGCCAACTGGGTTTTGCTGCCGATGCGTTCGATCAGGTCATTCCATGGCTGTTGCTGAACCGGCAGGGTCTGACGGTCTTTACCCATCCCGAAACAGGCAACCACCTGGCCGATCACCGCGACCACGCGCTTTGGATGGGAGAGTTACTGGAACTGGACTTGGCGATTTTCGAACAGACCTAGAGTCGGCGCGCAAGACCACGACTGCGCGCCAATCCCAGTCGGATCAGATCACAGCTCTGCAACGACTTTCCCCGTCGCAGCTCCATTCGCCAGATGCGCATGAGCCGTGCCGACATCAGTCCACCCGAACATCTGTTCGTCAACAATTGGTTTGAGCCCGCCCGCATTCACCTGATCAGCCAGTGTCTTCAGGACGTCACCATGGGTTTGTCTCCCTACGTCGTGCATCATCGGGATCAACATGAAGACGAGGTGCAGGAACAGGCCTTTGAAATGTGCAGGCGTCAAATCGATCTCGACCAATGCAACTGTTGAAGCGACATGGCTATTGAGCTTGGCGGCTTCGAACGAGTTCGTCATGTTTGGGGCACACACGCTGTCAAACACCACATCAAAGCCCACTTCACCGGTGTGATTGGCCACGTAGTCTGCCACCTTGTGCATTGTAAAGTCCTAGGGACGCGCGCCCAGCCTTTCGATCAGAGCCAATTGATCAGGATTAAGACCTATTGCAGACACGGTTGCACTAAAGTGGCAGGCGATTTGTACGGCGACATGGCCAACGCCACCAGCGCCACCCTGAATTAGAACGGTTTGCCCTATTCCAAGACCGGCGCGAGTCAGCCCTTCGTTGGCAGTGAAACCGCAGAGAGGCAGCGCGGCGGCCTCCCGCATGCTCAGCGTCTCGGGTTTGTGTGCAATCAGGCGAGCATCCGCATTGATGTACTCTGCCAGAGAGCCCGGTAGGTCCATGAAACCTCCAACGCAGCCATACACCTCATCGCCAACCCGCGCTCGTTGACAGGACCGGCAGGCGAGAAAGCCGTTTTCGACCCCGCGTCGGCCAAAGGTCAATTGATTGTCGATGACGGCCAAAGCCAGGTCGGTGCCACGCTGGCCGGGTCCGGTATTTCCTTGAATGCGCTATGGAGCGTGCATGACCAACTGAAATCAGGCCGGTTGATGCGGGTTCTGCCGAATTTTGAGGCTGCGGAAGAGAATGCCTTGTGGTTGATGTATTCCAAGTCCAACGTGCTATCCCCCAAAGTGCGGGTACTCATGGATTTTCTAATCGCCGAGATTGGCGCAAAACGGTCGTGCCACGTACAACCTCTAAAGGTAAGTTTGTCGCACACTGCAGTCGTATTGAAGCGATCATGGCAAAGGTCCGCTCTGCGGCTACATTTAGGGCCTTTGGGTGGGCGTCTGGGTCTCTCAGGTTCTTGCCTTCTCGAACTTGACCCACGCCTCTTCCAGTTTGTGAATATCAAAACCCGGCTCGCGCGCAGGCCCAAGCACGATGGCCTCGCTGGCTATCACGGTCTCAATGGCTCTCTTGAGGTCAGGAATGACATCCGCCGGTATGACAAGCGCGCCATGACGGTCCGCGTGGATGAGTTCATCTTGCGCGACGCGCATTCCCTTGATGGTCACGGGCGTTCCAATTTCGACCACATGAACAAAACCGTGACTGGGCCCGATTGAGCCCGCCAGAACAGGAAACCCGTCGTCCATCACGTCAAGATCACGCATGACACCGTTGGTGACTGCACCGGCAAGCCCAAGCCCCTTGTGAACGGCGACATGCACTTCGCCCCACCAGCCGGCAATGCAATTGGGATAGTCAACATCTTCAACAACAGCAGCTGTCGGGCCGTCGCCGGATGCCATCGAACGAAAATAGTCCAGACGCCGGGCGCGAATGATTTCGGCGGATTCAGTCGGCGGTGCCAGACCGGATATTTTGGCGGTCCGCGCGAAACCTACCGTCGCAGGATCGCCGGGCTTTGAATGGTGCATCGTGCCCCGTGTAAAGCGATTGAACCCGCGCTTGCCTTGGGCCACTTCGATTGCATTGCAGACCGTAGGCGTATCGACTGTCCGCAGCAGAGCCAACAAGTCATCTGGTATTGCATTCTCGGTCATCTATTCAGCACCTTGTTTATGAGTTTTGGTCAAACATCTCTCATGTGTTTGGAATTTTCACCGTTTTCGCAGGCTCAGGCGCGGCACAGTCCGCGACTACAAAACCTTGCAGCAAGCGATCCGCCCTGCCGAACCGGGCCAAGGTCAACTTGTCCCACTACGTCAGTGGCATCGTTTTACCTGCCGGATCATCTGTGCGACGCACTCGGTACATGCTGGTCTCGCCCGTCATGGATGGGCGCAGCGAACGCGGCATGTTTTCGGGCACCAGACAGGTGTCGCCAGGCGCCAGAACCGTTTCACCGCCATCCCAGGCCAACCGCCAGTGGCCACGGACTGGCATAAGCACTTCTGGAACGTTGCAGACATAGGGTTCGTCGGAAATAGACCCACGCGTTATGAAATCCACTTCAAAGCCGGGGCGATCGCGCAGCTTTGCATCGGGACCAATTACCTTGGCTGGCTGTTTGTCGGCCAATGCCATCAAATCCCAGTAGCGTGCCACATAGTTGGGCACCACCTCCGCAGTCGTTGGCTCACCGCGTTTGGCCAGCTCGTCTTCTGGCATCAATTTCATGGGCGAGACATTGTGCGGCAGGTCTTCCCCTCTTTTTGTGTCATAGAGCGTGCCGTTTTCGCCCAATACCAATCCATGATCGGCGGCTTCTTCGATCACTTGCGGCGCCCACAGAACTCCGCCGCCCGCGTCGTCGCCCCCCAGAAAAGCCATGATCATCCCGTAATCCGTTCCCACGTTCTCAAATCCGCGAAAGATGCCGGTGGGAATATTGAAGATGTCACCTTCCTCCAGCGTCACTTCACCAGCGTCGCCCCAGCGCCCCCAAAAGAAACGCCAACGACCCTTCAGAACAAAGAAGGCTTCGGCCGTATTGTGGTCGTGTAGCGAGTTCTTGCATCGCGGAGGTTGCCCTGCTGCACCAATGTTGAAGCCGGGGGTTTCGCGGATATGGACGTGCTGATCGGGACTTTCGGAAACCCCGCCGCCGATTATGGTGAAATTCTCTTTCTGATCAGAGCCGGGTGTATGAGCGTCAATAAATGCAGTTTTGCACGGGACCAATGCGCCATACCTGACGATGCGCTGTTCCATTTGTTCTAGCGAAATCATTGAGTTACTCCTGATTTGCGTGCGTTTCGTTGCCACAGTTGTCCCGAGGCCAGTTTTCGGGAACACGAGCGCTGCCTCGGATCATGAGCTTGCTTTCAATCTCAAGCCGACCGTTTGGCACGGTGCCGTTTTCGATCATACCGAGCAAAACCCTGACGCTTTCCTCGACCATAAGGTTCGCCGGCTGGCGGAGGGTTGTCAGGTCGAACAGCTTCCAGGCCGACATTGCCACATCGTCATATCCAACGACCGAAACGTCCTCGGGAACGCGCAAGTTCAACTCGCATCGCAACGTCTCGAGAACCGCAAAGGCCATGTGGTCGTTTCCTACAAAAATCGCATCCGGCACCACGGCACCCGAAAATAGCTCGCGCGTGGCGTCAATGGCCATTGCCCGCCGAAAGTGGCTGTCCTTTATAGCAAATGGTTCCAATCCGAATTCCGCCAGACCGGCAATGAAACCAGCTTGTCGGTCCCGACCGTTCAGAGATTTCTGCCAGCCTGCGATATGGGCAATCCGTCGATGACCACCTGCAGCCAGAAAGCGCCCGGCAGTCCGTCCGCCTTCGTAGTTCGCCGCGGTGACAGACGGAAGCGAGCTGTCCTCCTGCCCGCGGTTGAACAACACAAAAGGCATATTCAACTCGCGCAGCCGGCTTGTCAGTTCGTTTGACATACTGGCCGAGGCAAGAATGATGCCATCGACTTGATGCGCGATCAGGCCGTCCACGACCCCATCCACCTCTTCGGCGAGGTTGGCGGCAAAGAACACCATCACGTGATAGCCGCGCTCGCTCAGACGTTCCGAGAACTTTTGCAGGGCCTCCGGATAAAACGGATTCTTGAGATACGCGAGAACGATCCCGATTGTGTAGGACCGGCCCGAGTTCAGGGACCGGGCAAGCGTATTCGGCATATAGCCAAGCTCTCGCGCGGCCTCGCGGACTCGCATGGCTTTGTCCGGGGAAACCGAGGTTCCCGGCGTAAAGACGCGGCTGACCGTTGGCTGACTGACACCTGCCAATTTCGCAACTTGCGCCGCCGTTACACGTATCTCGCTCATCCTTTCCCTTTGCTTCCGTGTTGTTGGCCGGTTCTGGTGCCGCCCTTTGCTGAAGATGGAAACTGCTTTGGTATCAACGCTTCGATCCCTCTTGTTTCAGGTACTGGACCAACATGGCGTTAAGTCCTGATCCGGGTGCCCGTCTCGGGATCGAAAAGGTACAGGTGATCAGGATTCAGTGAAATGGAAACGATGTCATCCTGCTCTTTGCGAAGATGACGGTCCCCTTTTGCGATCACCCGCTGCTGCCCCCATTGGACGGTCAAAAGCGTTGCTTCGCCCGTATTCTCAAAGGCGTAGATGCGTACATCCATACCCCCCTGACCGGGGTCAGACACACGCATGTCGTCGGCCCGGACACCCAGAACAACACTGGACCGCTCTTCTGCATCGACCCGGATCAGGCTGGTGCCACCCGTCGTCACAAAATACCCGTTTGAAATCGAACCGTTGATCAGGTTCATCGCCGGAGAGCCGATGAAACCGGCCACAAACAGGTTTGCCGGGTCGTTGTAAATCTCGTCAGGCGTGCCGAGCTGTTGAATGATGCCGTTCTTCATAACTGCAACTCGATCAGCCAGTGTCATGGCCTCGATCTGGTCATGGGTGACGTAGATCGTCGTGATTTTCAGTTCCCGGCTGAGGTGTTTCAGCTCGGCCCGCATCGTGACACGCAGCTTGGCATCGAGATTTGACAGCGGTTCGTCCATCAAGAACACCTTGGGCGTGCGAACAATTGCGCGCGCCAGGGCCACACGTTGGCGCTGACCTCCCGACAGGGCCTTGGGCTTGCGATGAAGGAAATCGACCAATTCAACTTGCTCAGCCGCTCTTTGCACCCTTGGTTCAATCTCGTTCTTGGGCGTTCCACGCACTTTCAGGGGATACGCGATGTTGTCGAAGATGGTCATGTGCGGGTAAAGACCGTAGTTCTGGAACACCATTGCAATGTCCCGGTCCTTTGGCAGGTCATCGTTGACCATACGATCACCAATCCAGATCTCTCCGGCGGTTGGGTCTTCCAATCCGGCGATCATCCGCATGGTCGTCGTTTTTCCGCAGCCGGATGGGCCCAGCAGGACAAGGAATTCCTTGTCCTGAATCTGCAACGATTGGTTGTCGACGCCGACGAAGTCGCCCCAACGCTTTGTCAGGTTGTTCAGTTTCACTTCTGCCATCAGCGTACGGCCCCCATGGTCATGCCTTGTACAAAGTATTTCCGGATGATCAGAGCCAGCACAAACATCGGCAGCATGATGATTATCCCAGCGGCGCTCAGAAGGTTCCACAAATCTCCCTCTTCCGCCTTGAACAAAGCCAGACCGATAGGAAGTGTCACCGCGTTCTTGTTGGTCAGGATCAGGGCAAACAGAAATTCGTTCCATGCGATGATGAAACAGAAGATGCCTGCGGTCAGCAGTCCTGGCGCCGCCATGGGCAGAACGATGTTTCGAATGACCTGAAGCCGCGAAGAGCCGTCCACCATCGCCGCCTCTTCGGTGTCCATGGGAATGCCATCAATGAAGCCTTTGATCATCCAGATCGCAAAAGGCATCACGATGGCGAGGTTGACGAGGATCAGCCCCAGCCTTGTGTCCAGCAGACCGACGTCGCGAAACATGACGAAGAATGGCAATATGATAACGACCGCCGGGACGAATTGTGTGGCCAGAATCACGACCAGCATCGCTGTTTCCCCACGCAGCCTGAAACGGCTGAACGAATAGGCCGCCATGGTCGCAATTGGGATGGCAAAAACGACGGTCACGAAGGCGACAACCGTCGAATTGAAAAGCTTGTCTCCCAAATTGTAAGGCGCCTCAAAAACAGCTCCAAAGTTCTCGAAGGTTGGGGTGAAAAACAGCTTTAGCTGGAACACATCGATATGGTTCTTGAATGCGGCCATGAAAATCCATGCAATCGGTACCAACATCACCAGAATTGCGATGAAAATCAGCACAACCTGAACTGCGTTTGCCACCTGCTTTCTCTGTTTCCCCGTCATTGGCTCAACCTTTCCGGAAAACGAATTTTGCGTAGGCGTAGGTGAGGAAAATCATTGGAATAACCATCAACCAGGCAACAGATGCAGCATATCCAATTTGGCCGTACTTCATGCCGTTGAAGTAGATGTAGTGGCTGAGCGTTTGCGTGGCGGTGCCCGGACCTCCGTTTGTCAGCATGAAAATCTGATCGAAGGTCTTCAGGCTGAAAATGGATTTGAGGATTATGACAACCGCCAAAACCGGAGCCAGTTGCGGAAGCGTCACGTCCCTAAAAACCCGCCAGCCAGACGCCCCGTCGACCTGTGCAGCCTCGATCGTATCCCGAGGGACGCTTGCCAGCCCGCCGATCAACACAAGCGTCAGGAACGGTATCCAGCCCCACACGTCCGCCATCACGCATACGGCAAAAGCCAATATCGGATTTGCGAGCCAGCTGACATCTGCCAGCGGTGGAATGAGGACTCCAAAAAACGCATCGAACAATCCGAATTCCGGATTGAACATGAACCGAAAGCTGACGCCGATCAAAGCAGGGCTCATGGCAAATGGGAGGATCAGCAGTGTCTGCACGCCCGACCGGAACTTCCCGCCCGGTGCAAGCAACATCGCAAGTCCCAGCGCCAGCAATGTGGTGAGAGAAACGGTCAGAAGTGTATAGATCGCCGTTACCCAAACCGAATTCCAGAACGCAGGTTCGTACAAGAACGCCCACGTATAATTCTCAAACCCAATGTACTGGTCCAAAGAGCCCGGTCGATTCAACCGTCCAACGGTAAAGCTCAGCCGTAGACTTTCGACCAGAGGCCAAACTGCGGTGGCAAACACGACCAGAATTGCCGGAAGAACCAATAGATACTTGAGCGTGTCGTCCCGCATAGGAGAATATCCTCAAAGGGAACCACCCTGCGACAGGGCAGGATGGTTCGCAGTTCTGCCGAGCCAAAAACTGGCTCTGACGGGGGTGGTCAGTCGATGCGTCCGGCCCGGCGTAGCACGCGGTTGGATTGCTCTGCGGCATCCAGCATCAGCTGCCGGGTGTCACCACCAGCGGCAGCTTCAGCGATTGCTGCCGACAAAATGTCACCCACCTCAGGCCACTCGGGAATCTGAGGCATGATGTCGGACTCCTTGAGTGATTCCCAGGCCGCCATCTGAATCCCGTCATTGGCCGCATTCACTGAATCATCGGTCAACGAAGAAATGTGCGTCACCACATTGTTGACGATCTTCTGTCCACCAACCTCGCGTTCGGTCGCGTTGGCCTTATCCATCTCGGGGTTTGACAGCCATTTCAGGAATTCCCACGCAGCGTCCTTGTTTTCAGAGTACTCAGAAATCGCAAACGGCATCGAAATCGCATATGTTTTAGTCACACCTGTGTATGATGGCATTCCGACGAACCCAACCTGGTCTTTGGTGAGCGTGGATGTCTCAGGGTTCAAAAAGGCGGAATAGAACCACCACCAGCCAGGGATCATCGCCGATTTGCCTTGCATAAAGGACTGACGGGCATCTTGTTCCACAAATGCAACCGAGTTCGGGTTGGCAACACCGTGTTCGGTAAGCAGCGCGACATAGTCCTCGGTCGCTTTCAGGGCTGCCTCGGTCGTCCAGCCTGCTGTTCCATCCTCGTTGAACACGTCTTCGCCCGCACCCCAAAGGAAGTTCAACCAGATAAAGAGCGCCTGCCGGTTTCCATCGTTGTTGTAGTAGAGCGCAATAGGAGACATGTCGTCATTCGTCCAAGTCTCGTTCATCGCGGCGATTTCTTCCCAGGATGTCGGCGGGTTGGGGATCAGGTCTTTGCGGTAGAAAAGCACCTGAGGATGCGCACGCAGCGGGAACCCGAGGGTTTTGCCTTCGAACTGAGCCGACCGGGCAAACGCGGCCGGGTAGCGATCCATGGAAATCCCGTCACGGGCCATAAGTTCGTCAATAGGCATCAGCCAATGCGCATTTGGCGGACCCCAGCTGTCCAGATAGTTGACAACGTCGAACGCCCCGTTTGCGGCAATGCCTTCGGCGTTGATCTTCTCTTGCAGTGACGCGAACGGGATGAACGTCCACTCTGTCTCGATGCCCGTAAGCTCGGTGAACTCATTGTCCCGCAACATTAGACCGTCAAACTGTGGCGTTACAACGCTCAGGATATTGAGTTTGGTTCCTTCGTATGGCTTTCCATCCAAGAGGTTGTATGACGTCTCTTGGGATGACGCGGCAAGCGGCGCAATCACCATCGCGGCAAGCGCTACTCCAGCCTTCAAAAATGACCGTTTTCGCATCTCTTCCTCCCGATTGATTTGCGACTATTGGATTACCTTAGGTCAACATGAATGCGTATTCAACGGCATTGTGAATACGCATTCACACAGTCGAAAAAATCATCTCGGGATTTCAAATGCAGACTCTTTTCACAAAAGGGCACGACCACAAGTCAGAGTACCGATTGCCTGAACTATTGAGGACCCATCAATGCCAAAATGCCGGTAGAGATCGCGTATTGATCCCGTTTGTCCAAAATGCTCGACACCCAATGGGATCGCCCGATGACCGATGACCGATCCCAACCAGCTGAGCGTTGCCGGGTGCCCATCGAGCACGGTCAATAGCGTGCAGTGTGCAGGCAAATCGCCAAGCAGCTGTTCGACGTGGCTCTGAGCTTGGGCAGCGCCGCGCGAACGTTCCCTCTGGGCCGCTGTCCAACCCGCATTCAGCCGATCTGCGGAAGTTACAGCCAAGACACCAACGTCGCGACGGTCTTCGGCAATCATACCGGCTGCGGCGATGGCTTCGGCCGCAACAGCGCCCTGATAGGCGATGACGATTTCGCAGTTTGGTCCGGGCTTTCGCAACCAATAGGCACCGTCGATCGCCCCGCGACGGAAGTCATCGTCAACACGCTTTCCGGGCTGTTCGATCGGGTTGGTGGTCAGGCGCAGATAAACCGAGCCTCCGGTTTCATCGCGTAGCCATGTACGCTCGTCAGGTTGACCCTCACCGTCGCGCTGGATGTAGTCAAACGCCCATTCCATGATCACCGCCAATTCATCTGCGAATGCAGGTTCGAAGGATGCCAACCCGTCCTGGCTCATCCCGATGAGGGGCGTTCCCACAGACTGATGTGCGCCGCCCTCGGGTGCCAGTGTGACACCCGAGGGCGTACCAACCAGAATGAACCGTGCATCCTGATAGCAAGCGTAGTTCAGCGCATCGAGTCCGCGACACACGAACGGGTCGTAGACGGTTCCGATCGGGATCAGCCGCTCGCCAAACAGCGAATGAGACAAACCGGCCGCGCCCAGAAGAAGCATCAGGTTCATTTCGGCAATCCCAAGTTCGATGTGCTGCCCTTCAGGAACAAATTCCCATTTTGCCGTCGACGGAATGCGATGTTCGATAAACGCGTCCGGTTGTTCGGATCGTGCGAACAGTTTGCGGCGGTTGACCCACGGGCCCAGGCTGGTCGTTCCCGTCACGTCCGGCGAGGTTGTCAGGATCCGGTCGGATAGCGCAGTTCTGCCTTTTGCCAGTTCATCCAGAATTTTGCCAAACGCCGCTTGGGTTGAGATCACCTGGCTGGTGTCGACACCGATGTTTGGCACGTCGAGGCGTGCGGCCGCAAACCGGCGCGTTCCCATCGAAAAGAACGGCACTGTCGAGAGAAAGTCCTTCAATTCCTCCGCATCATCAACAGTTGCAAAAGGATCCCATTCATTGCCCGTCGCGACGCCCATATCGGACTGCCATTGACTGAATTGGCTGTTGTTCATCAATCCGCCGTGGTTGTCCTTGTGACCGGCAATGGGCGTGCCCCAGCCTTTGATCGTGTAGGCGAGAAAACAGGTTGGCCTGTCGTGATCAATCGCGGCAAAGGTCCGGGCCATCGTTTCGGTGCAATTCCCGCCTAGATTTTCCATCAGAGCCGCCAATTCCGCGTCACTGCGTCTGTCGATCAACGCGCTCACATCACCCTGATCGCCCAGATCCTCCATTAGGCGATTGCGCCAAACCGACCCGCCCATAAAGGTCAGGGCGGAATATTCCTGATTGGGACAGGCATCGATCCAGTCCCGCAACCGATCCCCGCCCGGTTCCGCGAACGCAGCGCGTTGCAGGACACCGTGCTTGATCCGCACAACATCCCACCCAAACGCGTCAAAGATCTTCTCGATGCGTTCAAACAGGCCTTCACGAACAATTCCATCCAAAGACTGGCGGTTGTAATCAATGATCCACCAGGTGTTGCGCAGATCGTTCTTCCACCCTTCCTGCAACGCTTCGTAAACATTGCCCTCATCCAGCTCGGCGTCCCCGACCAGAGCGACCATACGGCCCATCGGTGCATCCTTCCCCCACGATTTGGCATGGATGAAATCCTGGACAATGGATGCAAACGACGTGATGGCGACACCCAAGCCAACTGACCCGGTCGAGAAATCCACATCATCGACATCCTTGGTCCGACTGGGGTAGGATTGCACGCCCCCGTAGCCACGAAAGTTTTTCATCCTCTCGACCGCGAGATTGCCCATAAGATATTGAATTGCATGGAACACCGGAGAAGCGTGAGGTTTGACAGCGACGCGATCTGACGGCTTGAGCGCTGAAAAATACAAAGCCGTCATGATCGAGACCATCGACGCAGATGACGCCTGGTGACCGCCAACTTTGATCCCGTCCTTCTTTGGGCGGACATGATTTGCATGATGGATCATCCAATGCGACAGCCACAACAATTGCTTCTCAATAACCTTTAGATGATGCGCGTCTGTTGCCATGGTCTTCTCCTTTCCCACATCATAACGAATTCGGTGCGCGCGATGCCGCTAAATTCAGCAATCTTTGCGCAAATCTTGACGGATATTCTCGTAGTTTGTAATTCTAAAGCCTGATTTCACCAATGAAATGACCAGAATGGACAAAATCGACCAACGCATTCTAAAAGAACTTCTGATTGACGCGCGCATGTCTCATCAGGAACTTGGCGACCATGTCGGATTGTCGCCATCCCCGTGTGCGCGACGAATTCGAAAACTGGAAACGGACGGGGTTATCAAAGGCTACGGCGCACGGATTGACGAGGCGAAGATGGGCTTTGGCTTCAGCGTGTTCATTTCCGTTCGCCTCGACAAGCAAATCGACCGTCAGCTTGAACAATTCGAGAGCAGCGTCCGAAACCTGTCCGAAGTGGTCGATTGCTGGCTAATGACCGGCAGTTTTGACTATTTGCTGCGCGTAGCCGTTTCCGACCTGAACGAGTTTGAACTGTTTTTGACGGGCCGCCTGACAAAGATACCGGGTGTTGCTTCTATTGAATCTTCGATCCCGATACGGCGGGTCAAAGATCAGGGGAGCCGTCTGAGATAGAACAGGTTTGAGGGTCAGCACCCGTGAAACGCAGTGCAGACGCCGAGGGGAGAAACGGCGCCTGCCTTGCTGGCCGAGCGGCCAGGCTAGCCACGCATATAGGGGATGCGCGACAGAATATCGACGCCCTGCTGGTTCCAGAAATGAAGCAGGTCGATAAAAATCCAATTCTCAGTCAGCTTGTCGCCGGATCGGCGATACATGTCGATCACGCGCATATCGCTGAGCTTGCCGGTTGCCGGCATGCCCATGAACCCCCCTGAAGGCCTGAGGGTCAGGTTCGGCCAGCCGAAGAAACCGCCAAACTCGCCCTCGGCGATGCGTGCGATGTGACCATTGAAATGGCGGTCTGCCAATCCGTCTCGGAACGGACCGGAATGCTGCTTGATGTAGCGTTCAATCGTGTATGCCGCGCCGATACCGGTAGGGCCCCACCAGATCATGTCGTCATTCCAGCTACGCGGCAGTTCTTCCTCAAGGCCAAGTTCCTCGCGACCTTTCCAGTCTCGGATATCGTTGATCATGAATTCAATCGCGCCCAGTGTGCGACGGCCTTCTTCCGGGTCCTGAGCGTCAAACATGACACCGGTATGGGTCATCGGCCCGGGTTGAACCAACTGCGCTCCGGTTTGAGAGGCGAACAATCGCAAACCCGCCTGAGCCGCCAGATGAGGAATGTCGAAGAACATCGCCGTGTCGGTGATTTTATCTCCTTCCACGCGATGGAACTCGGCATAACGCAGCATGGCGATCTTGTTGGTGTGCGGGATGTCCAGCCACGGTGCATCGAACAGGCCCATCAAGTGCCCCATAGACGCGACCCAGACCCCGCCGGCCTCAAGGTGGTTGTCACCAGCCATGAAGATATCGAGCCGTCTCTGCATTCGCCGCAAACTGTTTTGCAGAGGTATCCAGAACCGTTCGGCTACTTCGACGGGATTGTGGATTTCGTGGAACGGATGATAGCCGCGCCACACTGCATCCGGGGCAAAATACCTCTTTGCGGCGGCAACCGGATCCTCGTTGAGAGCATCGAAATAATTCAGCACCAGGGCTTTGGCAGATTGAAAATCCGACATGTGTTCTTTCTCTTGGGTTGTGGGTGGGTCCGCCGATCAAAACCGGCGGATTTAAAAATGTCTCAAGCGGCGTTTCGGCGGGCTTTCGCGATCTGCATCATCAGGTCGAGCTCGTTGAACAGCTGCCATTCTTGCTCGACGCGCCCATCTTTGACCCGCCACTGGGTGATGCCCCAGATTTGGCAGGCAGCGTTGGTAGCGGCACGATACATTTCTGATTCACCCGCATGGGTACCCTCTGCACTCCATCGCGTTGATATCAGCCATCCATCTTCGTCGTTGCCCATCCAATACACTTCGTCGACCTGCAGGACGAGATCCGGAAATGCAGCGCGCAGGCCTTTGACATACTCCTTGTACGCGCAACGCCCCGAAAACTGACGGTCCGTGGTGCCCTCAAAGGGCAGATCCGGTGTATAGTCGGTGTCAACCACACTCAGGTCGCCGTTCCAGATATTGTCGTGCAGGCGACGTGCAAACGCGTCGGGGTCGAACCCATCTTCCGGTTCAGCAATCGAAAGGGCCTGGACTGGAGCCGCAGATCGACGCAAGTCGTCCCAGGTTTTCTGATTGCGTGGCCACCCCGGGGGCGGATCTGCGGCAAGGCGGTCCGCTTCATCCCACAGATCAATACCCAGTTGTTGCAGCATTGCCGATGTGTTGTAGAGCACATGCTCCAGAAAGATATCGTTCTCAAGCGCCACGCAATTGGCGATGACCAATACACTGACCTTCTTGCCCGTGGCCGGCCCGTATCGGCTGGGACCGATATTGGTGCCAATGATCCGGGTCAGATGCGACGTGTGAAACCCGACCTCATCGTCGCCCGCCCAGATGATCTCTTCAGCGTCCAGAACGATGTCCGGAAAGGCTCCGGTTGTGTGATGGGTGTCGGCAATGATTTTCTTGTTACCTGTCTGTAACCCATAGTCGTCATAGATCAGCGAGCTTGGCCCATAGCAATCGGCGATGTATTCGACCTGCGGCGGATCGGATTCCCAGATCCGATGGGTGATCCGGACGATGTAGTCCACGATATTGGCATAGTCTGGATCAAAACCGCGAAGCTCCTGTTTCGGACCAAAGTCCTCGGGGATCCGCACCGCCCGATTGTTTGAATACTCTCGAAATGAGACATCATAGCCCGCAGGCATGTGTCGCCGCGCAAGTGGCTGCGCCGCCCCATAAGTCCGTGACATGTTCTCTCCTGTTCAGAACAACGTGGTTGGAATTTTCTTCATGACTATCCTTTGACAGCTCCTGCCGTCAGGCCGCTGACAATCTGCCGCTGGAAGAACAGCACAAGGAAAAACAGCGGCACCATCGCGCTGACCGCGGCGCCGACTGCAAACATGACGTCCCCCGTTTCGCGCACGGTACCAAGGAAGCTGGCGATTTTTGGGACCATTGTCTGGTTTTCGGAATTCAGCAGGACGGCGGTAACGGTAAAGTCGTTATAGGCCAGCAAAAAGCTGAACAGACCCGTCGTAATCACGCCCGGCCACATCACCGGAATAATGACATAGCGAAACGCCTGAAACCGCGTACAGCCATCGACCATGGCGCTTTCATCCATGTCCTTTGGAATGTTCAAAAAGAATGAATGCAGCATCCAGAGCGTGAACGGCTGGTTGATCGCCACAAGAACGACAATCGTTGTGCTGAGCTTGCCCCAGATGTTCCATTCAAAGAACGGCAACAGATAACCCGATACCAATGTGACATGCGGCATGGCCCGGAAAATCAGCGCCAACATCAAGAGCCAAAAGGCATAGCGAAACCCTGACCGCGCTAGCGCATAGCCACCCAATGTACCGAGAGTCAGCGAGATTATGACCGTAAAAAACACCACGATCGCGGTATTGATCGAATTGCGCCAAAATCCCTGTTCGACCCAGGCGCCATAGTACCCCGCCCCTGTAAAAGCGCTGCCTGTTTCTGCCTTGGTCACCACACCATACAGCGCGTTGGTCCAGTCCGCCTTCGAAAAGAAGTCCGGTTGCACCTTGAACGATCCCCACAACGTCCAGAGAAACGGACCGGCGGCGATCAGAACCCACAACACGACAAAGCTTGTGGTGAACCAAATCAGTGCGCTGGAACGTCTGTTGGCTACAGATGTTGACATGATCAGGCCCTCTTTCTGTTAAAGTCCCGCCATGTGCGGAGCAGGACAGGTGTCAACAGGACTGCAACACCGAGGATTGTCAGGATCGAGGTGGCACCAGCTGACCCGAACTGCGGAATGTCGCCGCCACGCAGGTCGTTGTAGATGATGAAGGACAGTGATGTCGCCTTGGCCGACGCCTGGAAACTGACGATGGGTTCCAGCACCCGGAAGTTATCCATGAGCTGCATCAAAGTGATGAACACCACCAGAGGCATCATGTAGGGAACAACCACGTATCGAATGGCTTGCCAGCGCGACGCGCCGTCGATTTTGGCGGCCTCGAGCGTTTCTGACGGAACGGTTTGAAGACCTGCGTAAAAAACGACAAAACTGAAGGGCGTTGAACTCCAGATGCCATACACAATCAGCATGATCCATGTCAGCGGCGTCGACGCTTTGAGTGAGAGGTTGGGATCGTTGAAGATTCTCTGCAACGTGGCTCCGATGATACCATCCGCATCGACCATCCAGAACAAGATCAATGCACCGATCAATGGCGTTACGATCATAGGCAGCAGGGATACGAAAATCGTCGGCCCTTTTACCACGCGCGGCAAGGTGTTGACCGCCAATGCGACGCCCAACCCCAATACGATGACAAACGGTGTTACAACGGCGGTATAGGTCAGGGTAAAGATCAGGGCCTTGTAAAACGGCAGGTTCAACAATTCTGATATGAACGCGCCCCAGGTCTGGGTTGTATTCCAGGATTCTCCGACCTGTTCAAACGCGAGATGTTTTCGGTTCGTATAGGTTCCTAACCCGTTGAACCGACCCAATGGCGCTTGTTCACGCAACGCGGAAGTCGCCTCATTGTCGACCTGCAAAACCGTTTCGCATTTGAATGGGCCGCAGTTTTCGACCTCGACCATGATCTGCTCGTGCTCGACGAACAGCGACTGTATTGCAACCGAAACAATAGGTAGCGCAATGAACAGGATCATCGCGGCCAATGAAGGAAGGATGAACCAGAAAAAGGTGCGATGTTTCATGACAAGGTACCTGGGTCAACTTCACAGTGATTGAAAAACCGGGGTGGCATAGGCGGCCCCGGTTATCGGCATCAGAGATAGCCGGCTTCTTTTGCGGCTGCTATGTACGCGGCCTCGATGTCGGACAGAGTTTGCTCTGCACTCTCATTGCCTTGCAGGAAATCCGGCAGCTCCTCAAAGAACGCCTGATGCAGCAATCCCATGTAGGGAAGCATCGGATAGGGATCCGCCCCCGCTGCTGCAGTTGCTGCAATACCTTCAGCTGCGGGTCCCGGCTGGTAAGACTCCATCAACCAGACCGCTGCATCGTTGTTGGCTTCGACCATCTTGTCCGAGGTACCATGCAACATCGCAAGGAACGTTGCCTCAGCATCTTCGTCCGAGATGTTCTTGGCAATGGTGAATCCGTCCCACCACAAGGACGATGACGGAAGTGAACCGCCCGCAACGGTCGGCGCCCCTGCCAGAACGGTGTTTTCCGCAACACCTTCTTCCGCACCTTCACCGCTCAGAAGTTCGCCAGCGCTTGAGCCCCAAAGCTGGGCGATTGCCAGATTGCCAGATTTCCAGATCGGAACTACGGTCGCGGTGTTGTACGTCAGGAAGTCCGGGTTCGACAGCGCTACAAGTTCCTTCAGCTTGTTGAGCGTCGCGACTCCGATTTCGTTGTTCACCGCAGGCTCGGCCGTTCCGGGCTTAAAGAACTCACCCCCATGGCCGAGATACATGTTCACGAATTCCTCGCCCAGGTTCCAGTCAGACATGCTGAGGAAGGCAAAGGGATGGTCCATGATACCGGCATCCTTGATCGCCTGGCCGGTTTCTATGACCTCTTCCCAGCTTGTCGGAACAGGTTTACCCACCTGGTCCAGAATGTCCTGACGCAAAAACAAATGCTGCGCATTCGCCATGAACGCAATCGCCATGATCTTGCCGTCAATCGTGATCAACTGGTTTTTCTTGAGATTTTGACCGTGCTTGGCAACCAGATCATCCAGCGGTCGAACCAGACCCTCGTTCAGCAACGGCACGATAGAGGAATTGGCAACAATGACCGATGTGTACTCGGCCGGGTCTGCGGTCAACGCCTGAACCGTAAAGTTGCGGAAGTCTTTATTGTGGTTGGCAGCCACCGTGACGCCGCCTGTGCACTCTGCGGCCGTAGATGTGATCGCTTTCAGCGCCGGGAAATCATTCGCCAGCACATTTACGTTTCCGCTGCTGATTTCGCACTCTGCAAAAGCTGCAGTTGCCATCAGCATCGCGGCGGCGCTGGTCGCAAAGCTTTTCATTATGGACATATTGAGAACCCTCCGGTTGGACCCTGGTTTGCAGGCCTGGACCTGCTTTGGCTAAATGACTGCCATTCTGGCTATTTATGCATTCGCTTTCACTATTATGCCGAAATAAAACTACGTGACAAGAATTTCTTGTATTTAACAATAATCATTACATTTATTACATTTTATCAATGTTTTAACTATCTCACGAGCACAACTCTCTTTATGGTACGTCAAGTTTCTCTTGCAAATTTTCAGATTCGCTGACAGTTTATTTTGGGAACGCATGCAAGCAATGGATCAGCGATGGCCGAGATACAGCTGAAGAACATTTCAAAGCGATGGGGCTCGTTTGTCGGGGTTCACAATTTTGATCTGACAATCGCAGATAAAGAGTTTCTTGTTCTGCTGGGCCCGTCAGGTTGCGGCAAGACGACGACGATGCGCATGATCGCAGGACTGGAAGACATTTCCGACGGCGAGATCATCATTGACGGTCAAGTGGTCAACAATCTGGATCCAAAGGATCGGGATGTAGCGATGGTGTTTCAAAGCTATGCGCTTTATCCGAATTTGAATGTGTATGAGAACATCCGATTTCCGCTGAAAGTTCGCAAATCGGACCCCGCATCCCATGACGAACGCGTCAAGCGCGCCGCCGAGATGGTTGAGCTGACCGAATTCATGCATCGTCGCCCGGCCGAGTTGTCGGGCGGTCAGCGCCAGCGCGTCGCTTTGGCCCGTGCGATTGTCCGTGAACCCAACGTCTTTCTGATGGATGAACCGCTGTCTAATCTCGACGCGAAACTCCGGGTATCGACGCGGCACCAGATCAAGAATCTAAGTCACGAGCTACAAGTCACCACGATCTACGTGACCCACGACCAGATCGAAGCGATGACCCTGGCGGACAGGGTGGTTGTAATGAACAAGGGCATTGTGCAGCAGGTCGGCACGCCGACAGAAATCTACGATACGCCGGCCAACACATTTGTTGCCGGGTTCATTGGCAGCCCCGCGATGAACCTTTTGGAAGGTCATCTGTCCGGCGGCACATTCACGGGCGAAAATGTCAGTATCAGCGGTCTGTCCAGCACCTATGAGGGGGATGTCACGCTTGGATTCCGTGCGGAGGACGCGGTGATCGATTCTGGCGCGTCCTCCGCGGCACCGTTGTACGCGCTCGAATTGTTGGGTGATGCGACGATTGTGACAATGCGCCTGGGCGGCACAATCGCGTCGATCCGTGCGGCAAAGGATTACCGGGCAGAGATTGGCGACAGGATTGCCGTGAACATACCGCCTTCAGTTTGCCACATCTTCGATGCGACCTCCGGTGAAAGGCTGGATTAGATCGGGATGAAATTAGACTACGGGCGCGCATCTGTGCGCCCGATTTCGGACGCGCCGGACTGGCGCGCTGTGTCAACTTATGAAAACGACAAGGAGACGGCGAGATGAAAGGCTCCAGGCCTGAACAAGCCATACTCAGCCGCGATACCGATCAGACCAAGACCGCCGACACCCGTGCGGTGATCGAGTCGATGGTCGATGGGCTGAACGACCACCGCATCGACGACATCGGAGATTTTTTTGCAAGTGGCTTTCGGTGGATGGGCAATTTCGGCTGCGGAACCAAAACCGGGCTGAAAGAGTTTCAGGACAATTGGCAACGCCCCTTTCAGGCTGCTTTCTCGGACAAGGTCTGCGTCGACGAGGCCCGGCTTTACATGGGTGAATGGGCGGCAGCCTTCGGGCGGCAAGAGGCCACCCATTCGGGCGAGTTCATGGGGATCGCGCCCACAGGCCAACGGGTTGAGATTCGCTATATGGATTTCTGGAAGGTTGTTGACGGCAAGATCGTCGACAACTGGGTCATGGTAGATTTTCCGCATGTTTTGTCGCAACTGGGTCATGACGTTTTCGCGGGCAAAGGCTGGGAGGCTTACGACCGCGGTGACGCAATGCCCCCCCAACCGCAAGGAGCAGTGTAGTGGGCGCGGTTCTCGATCTTGTACAGGACATGGAACTGGCTCTGGGACGGTCCGAACCCGATTTGTCGCCTTGGTTCCACGAAGATTTCATCTGGGATGGCAATGCCGGCTGCGGGCGCAAGACCGGGCTGCAGGACTTCGAGGAAAATTGGCGGCGGCCCTTCCATGTGGCTTTTGGCAACTGCCGTTTCGACACGACGATCTGGCTAGAGGATGGTGATTGGGCGGCTTGCATCGGGACCTGCCACGCCACCCATGCGGGCGATTTCATGGGGATTGCGGCAACGGGCCGACCTCTGCGCGTGCCCTATATCGATTTTTGGCAGATCCGCGACGGGCGTATTGCCTATAACAAGGTCAGTGTAGACTTGGCCGCGGTCGCAGCCCAGCTTGGTTGGGACGTATTCGGGGGCAAGGGCTGGGACAGGCTCGACCCGCCCACGCCCCGGTTGTGGCGCGGCAAGCAAGGCGAGGGCGCCACAGCCGAGCCGCTCAAGGTGGTGCAGGCGATGGAGGCCGCATTGCAGCGCTCGGATGTGGATGTGTCCGAGTTCTTCCACGATGATTTCGTCTGGGACGCCAACTACGGTTGTGGCTTGAAACACGGGCTCGGCGAATTCGAGAGCGGCTGGTACGAACCCTTCCGCGACCATTTCGGGAACCGCGACTTCGTCAGCCCGCATTTCATGCAGACCGGTGACTGGGCGGCCTGTTTCGGCGCATGTTTCGCCACGCTGGAACGCGACTTTATGGGGATCAAGGCCACCGGCCAGAAAATCCGTATTCCTTATATTGATTTCTGGCGGATCGAAGGCACCAAGATCGCCGAAAACATCGTCCGTGTCGATTTTGCCAGCATTGTCGAACAACTGGGCGGCGACGTGTTTTGTGGCAGGGGCTGGGGACGCGAGGCTCCGTTTGACCATAGCAATAACCCCGCAGCCTAGGAGGCTGATATGACGATTCAATATCTGAAGTCCGGCAAACCCGCCGAAGCCCGCGCCGAAGACGACGCGAAGGTCCGCAAGATTGTCGAGACGACTTTGGCAGATATCGAAGCAAACGGCGATGCCGCCGTACGCGCACTTAGCGAGAAATTCGACGGCTACAGCCCGTCCGCGTTCCGCCTCAGCCCCTCGGAAATCGAAGCCGCGATGCAAAAAGTCTCGGCCCGCGATATGGAAGATATCAAATTCGCCCAAAGCCAGATTCGTCACTTTGCAGAGGCGCAGCGCGCCTCGATGACGGATATCGAGGTCGAAACCGTGCCCGGTGTGATCCTTGGGCACAAGAACATCCCGGTCCAATCCGTCGGCTGTTACGTTCCTGGCGGTAAGTTTCCCATGGTCGCATCTGCGCATATGTCGGTCCTGACAGCTCAGGTCGCGGGTGTGCCCCGGATCGTCGCCTCGGCCCCGCCGGTAGACGGAGCACCACATCCGGCCATCGTGGCTGCGATGCACATGGGTGGCGCCCACGAAATATATGTTCTGGGTGGCATACAGGCCGTTGGCGCAATGGCCATCGGTACCGAAACAATCGACCCCGTTCACATGATTGTCGGCCCGGGAAACGCGTTTGTTGCAGAAGCCAAACGTCAACTGTTTGGTCGTGTGGGTATCGATCTGTTTGCCGGTCCAACCGAAACGATGGTGATTGCCGATGATACTGTCGACGCCGAGCTTTGTGCCACCGATCTGCTCGGGCAGGCAGAACACGGGTACAATTCACCCGCTTGCCTTGTCACCAATTCCCGAAGCCTTGCAGAAGGCACAATGGCCGAGATCGAACGTCTGCTAGAGGTGCTTCCGACGCGGGAAACCGCCTCTGCCTCTTGGCAGGACTACGGCGACATCATCTTGTGCGAAACACATGATCAGATGCTCGATGTCGCAAATGACATGGCGTATGAGCATGTACAGATCATGACCGACCGGGACGACTGGTATCTGGACAACATGCATTCGTACGGCGCGCTGTTTTTGGGGCCGCGGACAAATGTTGCCAACGGCGACAAGGTCATTGGAACGAACCATACCCTGCCGACAAAAAGGGCCGGGCGCTATACGGGCGGTCTATGGGTCGGGAAATTCCTGAAAACCCACAGCTATCAAAGAGTTACCTCGGACGACGCTGCGGCGCTGATCGGAGAATACGGGTCGCGCCTATGCATGCTTGAGGGGTTTGTCGGGCATGCCGAGCAATGCAACATCCGTGTGCGCCGCTATGGCGGCCGCAACGTTCCCTATGGTCAGGCAGTGATGCCGCATGAAGCCGCCGAGTGAACCCGGACCAAACCTATGACCAGCATTCATGACACCAATCGCGAACGGCTCTCTCCCCTGCGCAAGGTGCTTTATGACTGGAGCGAAACTGCGGTTCAGCAAGAGTTGGACCGCATATGCGCACCGGATGCGGTTTTTCACTGCTGCCACCCCTTTGGCGATCTGTCTGGACCGCAGACTTTCTACCGGAACGTTCTTGCCCCGCTGCGGGACGCATGGCCGGATGTCGAGCGGCGCGATTGGATCGTCATGGCCGGTAAGGATGACCATGGCGCGGATTGGGTCGGATGCGGCGGCCACTATGTCGGCACCTTTGCCGGTCCGTTTCTGGACATTCCCCCGTCCGGGCATCTCGTCCACATGCGGTTTCACGAGTACTACCGCTTCGTGGACGGAAAGATTGTCGAGATGCAGATGATCTGGGATCTTCCCGAAGTGATGATGCAGGTTGGGGCATGGCCCATGGCGCCCTCACTCGGGGCCGAAATCTTTGTCCCCGGCCCGGCATCCGGCGATGGCCTCAGCCGTGCGCCACGCGATGACGTTCAGAGTGATGCCAGCCGCGCGCTGGTGGTAGACATGCTGGAGCACATGAAACGCCACCCCTCGCAAGGCGGCCCCGAGGTCATGGAAATGCCGCGCTTTTGGCATGAGACAATGAACTGGTACGGGCCGGCTGGCATCGGCACAAGCCGAGGTATCCGCGGGTTTCGCAACTGGCACCAGATCCCCTTTTTATCTGCAATGCCTGATCGCGGTGCGTACCTGGACGAGATCACGTATCACTTTTTCGGGGATGGGCCGTATGTGGCCGTCACCGGTTGGCCCGACATGATCCAGACCGTCACCGATGACGGCTGGATGGGTATCGCGCCATCCAACAGGCGTATCACGATGCGCAGTCTGGATTTCTGGAGATTGGAAGACGGGCGTATCCGCGAGAATTGGGTCATGGTCGATCTGCTGGATGCGTACAGGCAATTGGGGGTGGACGTTTTCCGCAGGGTGCGCGAATTCAACAAGGCCCGGGTTCCCGGACGCGTCCCCTACCCTGTCGGAGATACCTGATGACCTTTCCACCGCCACCCAATTTCAGCCTGACGGGCAAACGTGCACTTGTTGCGGGCGCAACGTCCGGGATCGGGTTGGCCTGCGCCTCTGCTCTGGCGGCGCAGGGGGCCAACGTGACACTGGCGGCGCGGTCATCGGAAAGACTGACTGCACTGGCCAAAGAATTCGCGGATCATGATTGGGCCACTCAAACGCTTACCCTGGATGTCGCCAACGTTGCCGCGACCGAAGCGGCAATTTCGAACAGCGGACCTTATGACATCCTCGTCAATTCGGCAGGGCTGGCACGGCATTCCCCAAGCCTTGAAACCACCGAGGACGACTTTGATGCCGTCAATCAACTGAATTTCAGGGGCGCATATTTCTTGACCCGTGCCGTGGCCAGCGGACTGGTTGCAAGCGGCAAGCCGGGAAGTTTGATCAATATCACCAGCCAAATGGGTCAGGTCGGCGGGATTGACCGGGCCGTTTATTGCGGCACCAAGCATGCGGTCGAAGGGTTCACCAAGGCAATGGCGATTGAATGGGGCCCGCATGCGATCCGCGTCAACACGATAGCACCAACATTCATCCGCACACCTTTGACCGAACAAACCTTCTCCAATCCCGAGCGCCGCGCGTGGATCGAAGAAAAGATTAAGCTGGGCCGCATTGGCGAGCTAGGCGATATCACAGGGGCCGTGGTCTATCTGGCATCGGACGCGTCCAGCCTTGTCACGGGGACATCCCTTTTGGTCGACGGCGGATGGACGGCGGACTGATGGCGGACAAGGTAACATCATTGGACGTGGCACGGGTGGCGGGGGTAAGCCAATCCGCCGTCAGCCGTGTCTTTACACCCGGTGCCTCGGCCTCGGCAGCAACCCGCAACAAGGTTATGAAAGCCGCCGAAGATCTCGGGTATCGGCCAAACACGCTGGCCCGGGCCATGATCACCGGCAAAAGCCGCGTCATCGGCGTTGTAGTCGCCTACCTGGAAAACCAGTTTTACCCGATGGCGTTGGAGTATCTGGACTACGCCCTGAAAGATCGCGGCTACCACATCCTGCTGTTCATGGCGCAGAACGACGACAATGTCGGACAGATCGTCGAAGAATTGATGTCCTATCAGGTGGACGGGATCGTGACAGCCTCGGTCGACATGTCCAACGATATTGCCAAGCGCTGCGATGATGCAGGTATCCCTGTTGTAATGTTCAACCGCGGCCACAAGACCGGCAACCTTGCGCAGGTGACCTCTGACAATGTGACAGGTGGGCGTACGGTTGCGAATTTCCTTGCGGCAGGCGGCCATCGGAAAATCGCGCATATTTCCGGCTGGCAAGGGTCCTCTACCGGAGTGGACAGAATGCGTGGTTTTGTCGACGGGCTCAAGGAACACGGAATCGAACCCATCGCTATCGAAGATGGAAGATACAGCCAGGATGATGCGTCCACCATCACGCGGAAGCTGTGCTGCAGCAAAGACCGCCCAGATGCGATATTCGTGGGAAACGACCACATGGCCTTTGCGGTGATGGATACGTTGCGCTTTGAACTGGGTCTGTCAGTGCCCGGGGATGTCAGTGTCGTAGGCTACGACGATGTCCCAATCTCAGCCTGGCCTGCCTATGACCTGACCACCATCCGCCAGCCGATAAAGAAGATGGTCAACGCCACGGTGGACATTTTGCTGGCCAGAATCGAACGGGGTTCCGCATCGGAACGTATCCAGATACCCGGCCCGCTGAAGATCAGGGGATCGGCCAAAAAACCAAAAGGTTTCACTCAATGACATACGCGAAAAAGTGGAAGGACTTTCCGGACTACATCTTGGGTATCACCAAGGAAATCTGGGAAGATCGGGGGGCCGAGACTCTTAACCGTTACTACGCGCCGGACATCCCGGTTCGAACACCGATGGGTATTTCCATCGGCAATCAGACGGTCATCGCCGCCACCTTGGCCACTTGCAATGAGTTTCCCGATCGCCAGCTTCTGGGTGAAGACGTCATCTGGTCCAATTCTGATGAACACGGATACCTGTCCTCCCATCGCATCATTTCCACGGCGACCCATTCGCAGGACGGTTTGTTCGGTCCGGCAACCGGCAAGCGCTGGACCGCCCGGGTGATTGCCGATTGCGCGGCCAAGGGCGAGACGATCTATGACGAATGGCTGGTGCGCGATTACGGCGGTATCGTACGTCAACTGGGGATGGACCCCGAGCAGTTTGCGCGTCAGCTCATCGCAGCCGAAGGCGGTGCAGAGAATGCTAGCAAACCGTTTCTGCCCGAAGCCGATGTAGACGGTGGGTATCACGGAACTGGCAACGACAATGAATGGGGCGCGGCTTATGCCGATGCACTCACCCGGATCATGAACACGGATTTCAATCACATCCTCGCACAATTTGACCGGGCTGTGATCGGCGAATACGCAGGTTCTCGGCAGGCGCTTGGACGCGAAGCAGTGTGCCAGTTCTGGGTCGGGCTTCGATCATCGTTTCCGAACGCGGTCTTCAAGATCCACCACCAGATCGGCATGGACGGCGACATGATGTCTCCTCGCGCGTCGATCCGGTGGTCGTTGGATGGCGTTCATGATGGCTGGGGCGTTTTTGGACGCCCCAGTGGCGCCCGCGTTCATGTCATGGGAATGTCGCAGGCCGAATTCGGCCCTTGGGGATTGCGCCGCGAATTCACGCTATACGACGAGATTGCGATCTGGAAACAGATTCACCTGCACACGGGGAATGTGTGAATGAAGCCTGGGCCTGCCTGTCAACTGCTGAAGGGTGAGCTGTGCGACTCGCGTGAGGCGCGCAGGTTTCATACCCACCGGGCAAGTCTGCGCGCGCAACGCCTTAACCCGCGACCACCCGGATCTTGAGAAAGGAACCCGTTCACGTCTCACAGATTCACCAAGGATGCAAAGAAATGACCCCGCAAGAGATGGACAGCCGGATCGTCCGGTATGGCGAGCTGAAACCCTGCCGCACGGCATTTATCGACGCCCACACACCCGGCAGCGATCAGAAAGAAAACTTCACCATTATCGGAGGGGGTGTTTCTGAAAGCGCGGATCAACACGTACACATCACGATACCCCACGGTTTCAACATTGGTGCCGCAGGTCAGCCGCCCAAATGCCGCAACAGCCTGCATGATCACCACACTGCCGAGGCGTTTTTTGTACTTTCCGGCCGCTGGCGTTTCTTTTGGGGTCGCTGGGGTGATGCCGGAGAAGTTGTTCTGGAACCCGGAGACATATTCAACATTCCAACTGGCGTGTTCCGGGGGTTCGAAAATATCGGGAACGACTACGGTATGATCATGGCCATTCTGGGCGGTGACGATGCCGGAGGCGGCGTCATGTGGGCACCGCAGGTCATCGAAGACGCCGCAGATCACGGGTTGGTGCTGGCTGAAACCGGCAAGCTCTACGATACCAAGAGAGGCGAAACCTTGCCCGAAGGCATCAACCCCATGCCGTTGATGACCGACGAAGAACTGGCCAAACGCGCCGAACCAACAACGGCCGACGTGCTGCCCAATCACGTCGCGCGCTATTGGGACATGGTTGCGTTGTCAGATAGAACCCCCTGCCAAGTCATCGGCAAAACCGGCCTGTTGCGCGACAAACCGGGGTTTGAGGTCAGCTTCATCTCACGCAATTCGGCCGCCAAAGCCACGACCCACCACGACCAGCCATCGGTTCTGATGCCCGCCAAGGGCCATTGGCGGATCGCGTGGGACGGCGGCGAGACGACACTCGCCCCCGGTGACACAATGTCGGTGCCGGAAAATCTGGCGTATAAAATGAGCCCCTCGATGACCGGTGAAGCCGCCCTATACCAAATCGTCGGAACAAATGACCCCGCCGGTCCAAGCTGGTCGGCAGACTGACACCCAAACGGGCAGCCGGTTTCGGTACGGGCTGTCCGGCGTGTCACCCGAGGCAAATGCCCACAAGGAAGGAGAGCCAATGACCCAAGTTCTTACGACACATGTAGGCAGCCTGCCACGCTCGCAAGAGGTGGTGGATTTCATCTTTGCCCGCGAACGAAACGAGCCCTACGACGCCCGAGGGTTTGACACGTGCATGACCTCTGCCGTTTCCGAAACCGTAAAGCGCCAGATAGACGCCGGGATCGATATTGTTTCGGACGGCGAGACATCAAAGATCAGCTACGCGACATATGTAAAGGACCGCTACACCGGATTTTCAGGGGACAGCCCCCGCAACGCCCCAGCCGACCTGAAGATGTTCCCCAGTTTTCTGCAACGCCTTGCGGAAGGCGGTGGAACACCCCAATACGCCCGCCCCATGTGTACCGGCGAAGTCCGTTCAAAAGGTCAGCAGGAACTGGAGAAGGACATTGCAAACCTCAAGACCGCGATGGCCGAACACGGCGTCTCGCGTGGCTTCATGAACGCCGCAAGCCCGGGTGTCATTTCTCTGTTTCTGCAAAACGATTTCTACAAGACTCGAGAGGCTTACCTAGCTGCCCTCGCCGACGCGATGAAATCGGAATACGAAACCATCATTGCCGCAGGTCTGGACCTGCAACTGGATTGTCCCGATCTTGCCCTGTCCAGACACATGCTGTTCACCGATTTGTCGGACGAAGAGTTCGTGAAAATCGCGCAGATGCATGTCGAGGCACTCAACCATGCTCTGTCAGATGTACCGCAGGACCGCGTCAGGGTTCATATCTGCTGGGGCAACTACGAGGGTCCGCATCTGTGCGACATTCCGATGTCCAAAATGTTCGACACTCTGATGTCCACCAAGTCGCGCTATGTGCTGTTTGAAACCTCCAACCCAAGGCACGGTCACGAATGGACGGTGTTTCGAGACCGCAAGTCTGACATTCCAGACGACAAGGTTCTGGTTCCCGGTGTGGTGGATACCACGACCAATTTCGTTGAACATCCCGAATTGGTGGCGCAGAGAATTCAAAGGTTTACCGAGATAGTTGGCCCCGATCGCGTAGTCGCAGGCAGTGATTGCGGATTTGGAACATTCGCGGGTTTTGGCGCTGTCGACCCAGCCATTGCCTACGCGAAGTTGGCAGCACTGTCACAAGGCGCGGAAATCGCCGGGAGACCCTGAATGGTCCCACTTATCCTTCTGCCGGGCATGATGTGCGACGCGCGATTGTTCGCTCCGCAGATCGCTGCGTTCTCGGAAGACCGGTCCGTATCCGTCCCAACGTTGTCGGGCAGCACGTCCATGTCGGGGTTGGCTTCCCGAGTTCTGGATGGCGCACCAGACATATTCGCACTGGGAGGTCTGTCGATGGGAGGTATCGTTGCCATGGAGATCATCCGCCAGGCGCCTGATCGGGTTGCCGGCCTCGCGCTGATGGACACGAACCCGCTGGCTGAACTCAAAGAGGTTCGGATGCGCCGTGGCCCGCAAATTGAACGCGCCCGCGCAGGCAAGCTGAGCAGCGTTATCCGGGATGAAATGAAGCCCAATTACCTCAGTGACGGTGACAATCGGAACGAAATTCTGGACCTGTGTATGGAAATGGCTTTGGATCTGGGCCCGGAAGTTTTTTGCGAACAGTCCATCGCGCTGAGAGACAGACCGGATCAAACCGAAACACTGCAGAGTTTCCAAAAACCGTCCATCGTCCTCTGCGGGCACGAAGATAAATTGTGCCCTGTGTCGCGTCACACGCTGATGCACGACCTTCTGCCGCGATCGACCCTGTTGATCATCGAAAACGCCGGACACTTGCCTACCCTTGAAAAACCAGTTGAAACCACCAATGCATTGCGCAGCTGGTTGAAAAAAGTTGATAGCGAGAATTGAACTACGGGCTCTTTGAACAACATTTGGCGGCCAAAACATCCCGCACAAAGAAAACGCCGCAACCGCGCAACATGTTCCGTTCTATCGAGGATTTTTATGAGCAGCTTAGGTGTTGCCGACAATCTGATTGCCCTGCCAGTTGGCCGAACTTCTAAAACGGCTGGAGTCCGAGCGTGATTAATCCGTTGTAGAACATGTCGATCGGTTCAATTCCAGTCAGGGTAGATGGAGTTGAATCGAAGGACCTAAACCCCGAAGGGATCGCAAAGCGGGCAGGTGCAACCATCTGATAAGATATTTATTGCACATAAAATCAAGCCAAACTTGAGCCAGCTGATCGATACTCAAGATTGCCTTGGGTGGCTCTGTCCGGATATCGAAATCCGACACGCCAATCCGCCGAAACGTTCTGATGTCTTCAGCTCCAGTTTTCCACCGTATGCATTCAGCAAATCCATGGAAATGGCCAAACCCAATCCAGTGCCGCTGACAGAAGTATCCAAACGTCCTCCGGAGCGGAGTACCGCTGACCGAGCGTCTTCTGGAACGCCCGGACCGTCGTCCTCAATCCAGAGCTCTATTCCGCCGTCAAAGCGCTTTGCGGTGATATGTATCGCAGATCGACACCACTTGAGAGCGTTGTCGAGAAGATTACCCAGGACTTCTTCTATGTCCTGAGTGTCCATTCTGACCCAAAGACCGGTTTCGCAATCCAGTGAAAGAGATTTGCCCTCGGGCTCTGCCATAACCGAAAACAGTCTGGACAACCTTTCGACCGAGTTCGATAGATCGGTTCTTGAATGCGTCAATTCTCCAGTGTTTGCGGCGCGCATGCGTGCCAGTGAACGACCAAGCTGTGCGTCAATTCGATCTAGGGCCTCTTCAGCCTGAACGGTATTGGTGCCAGACTCTGACAAATTCGTCAGTTCATTTCGCAGGATTGCCGCTGGCGTTTTTAGAGCGTGCGCCAGATCGGCAGCTTGTCGACGAGAACCGGACACAATCTCGCGATTTCGATGCAGCAACCGATTGAGATCCTCCACAAGAGGCGAAACCTCTTCAGGATAGTCCTCTGGTCTCAGATCATCTCCCTTGTCCCAGCGATGCGCTACATCCGCACGCAATTTCCTGAGTGGGCCAACAATGGCGGACATCAACAACAAGGAGCCAGCAACGCCAATCAGACCAACCAATCCAAAGACAGGAAGCAGGTTGTTTTGCGCAGCACGGCGCTCGTTGATCAGTTCAAGCCTGCTCTCTGCAACAATCACGCCCCATTCTGTTCCATCTTCAAAGGAAATTTTCTGATAAGCACCGCGAACGGCCTCGCCTTCCGGTCCTGTGGTGTTCCAAACAATTGCTTCTTGGCTTGCGCGCGGAGGTTCCTCGATTGTTTCATCAAAGAGCGAAGCGGACGTAATGGTAGCACTGCTATTGTCCGTCACTTGCCAATACCTGCCTGAATACGGCGTGCTATAGGCGGGGTCGAACATCAGTTCGCGCAGGGCTTCGGGATCATCCGTTGTGGCACTCAACCCGACCACAAGCTGAGTGTGCCGGTCACGTAGCGTCTCATCGAATTGTTGCAGAACTCGGGTGTTGATGTAGGAGAAAACCACCAACGTTCCCACGCCAACCGAAAGCGCAGCAGACGCCAGCCCACCTAGCAAGGCGCGTTGGCGCAACGACAACATCAGGCGATATCAATCATATAGCCACGCCCTCGGACGGTTGTGATCAGATCAGGGCCTAATTTCTTGCGCAACCGGGTAATGAAAACGGCAATGGTGTTCGAGTCTCTGTCGCCGTCGTACTCGTAGATGTGCTCTGACAACTCGGTTCGGGAAACCATTCGCCCAACATTGTGCGCAAGGTAGGTCAGAACGGCGATCTCTTGCGCGGTCAGGTCCACAGGAACTCCGCCCAAGCTGACCCGACCGTTCCGCGTATCCAACGAGACGTCGCCCATTTCGATGACCGAATTGAGCTGACCGCTCTGCCTGCGCAGGATCGCCCGAACGCGCGCAGCCAATTCCGGCATGTGAAACGGCTTGGTCATATAGTCATCTGCGCCTGCGTCCAGCCCATCAACACGTTCGCTCCACCCGTCTCGGGCCGTAAGGATCAGTACCGGTGTCTTTACACCCGAACTGCGCCATTCGCGCAGGACCGAGATACCGTCACGCTCTGGCAACCCTATGTCGAGAATTATCATGTCGTAGGGTTCGGTGGCCCCCATATGAAGGGCATCAGTGCCATTGTTGGCCACATCCACGACGCGGCCTTCCGCGCCAAGAAGTCTTTTGATCTGCTCGGACAGTCGGGGTTCATCTTCGGCAAGAAGTATTCTCATATTCGGAAACTACAGACTCAACAGCATTGGTTTAAGCCTTATTTTTTACCTTTGCCGTTCCCGCCGGAATTGCCGTTTCCATTTCCACCGCCGTTTCCGTTGCCGCCGCTGTTGCCGTTGCCGCCACCGTTTCCGTTACCGCCACCGTTACCATTTCCGCCGCCGTTTCCGTTACCATTTCCGCCACTGTTGCCGTTGCCGCTATTGCCACGGCTGGCGTCGGCACTGCGACCGTTGTTACTCTTTCCATTCTTGTTGGTTTTTGCAGGGATAGAACGGGCAGCCTTCGATATCTGGCGACCTACGCTGGATCGATTGGATACTACCGCACCAGTCTGCGCATCCACGATCACGCTAAGAATTTTTCCATCCGGCTTTTTGACCAGAATGCGATAGTAGATCTTGTCTGCCTGAAATGCTCGCGCCTCAACAGGGGCTCCACCGTAGGCGCTTTCAACACCTCTAATGACGCGTTTCAGCCGTATCGTGTCTCCTGACAGCGTCGCCTTACGCAACTCGGCCTGTTTGAGCTCGCGCGCATCGGCAGCCGCTTCGCCAGAAGGCAAAGCGGCAAACAAGCCTGCCACCAAAACGAGTACTTTCAAACGCATTGGATTCCTCGCACGTCGTTGTTCCACACTACTGCGTTCGACGTGAACCGATGATGAACGAGCAGTTAGCCCTGCGTTCAGGTGCACTCGAGTTAAATGACTATAACAAAGCGATTCGTGTGCGACACAAAGCATACAATCGCCGCGAATTGATTGACGGGCCTATAGCGACGGCCGTTCCGCAAAGGAGACTGACATGAAAACCACCGTTTTGGCGCTGTTAAAATCTTCGACAGTTGCGATTGCATTGCTCGGATCCGCAGCCATCGTCACCACAATTGCCACTCCGGATTTCGCCTATGCAAAAGAAGGCAAAGGCAATGGTGGCGGAAATGGTAACGGTGGCGGCAACGGAAACGGTGGCGGTAACGGCAACAGTGGCAATAACGGAAACGGCGGTGGCAGTGGAAAAAACAGTTCAGCCGGCGACAACGGTGGCGGCAAGGCTGCAGACAAAAGCCGCGGTGGCCAAAAGTCAGGAAAGTCGCAAAATGGAAAATCAAAGTCGAAGTCGGCGCGGTCCCTTTCTAAAATAGGCAACGGGTTCTCATTGAAGGATCTGTTCAATGGCAAAGGCAAAACGACAAAAACGACATCTTCCAGACAAGACACAACCAAAAATGGCGGCAAGCTAAAGGCAAAATCAAATAATAAGCCTTCGAAAATCGGAATTGTCGAAGAGTCTATCCGCCCTGCAGTTCGAACCAAAGGTATTCGAATGGCGGCGCTGCTTGGCGCACATCCGTCTGAATTGGGCGCCCTGAACGCAGCCAATGCCAGTGCAACCGCTTTGGCAAATGCATCACCCAATTCTCGCGTCGGTCGAATTGCCAATTACCGCGACACAGTTCTCGCCGGAGAACCGTTGCGTGAGGAACTCGCTGACAAGCTAGAGGAACTCGACGGATTGGAGAAGCCGGAACGGAGCGTTTCTGAGATCGAAGACGATTTGGAAGCGGCACTGGGTGATGTTCAGGACAATCAGGCACAGGTCGAAGATCTTGAGCAGGCCTTGGAAGAAGCCGGTGGAACTAACCCTGAGATCGAAGATCAGCTTGACGAAGCACGTGCCGAGCTAGACCGATCCGTTGAAGAGGCGCAAAATCTGAACGACGAAAGGCAAGCAGCAGTAGAATACCAAGAGACCACAGAAGAAGCGCAGGAATTGGCTGACCAGGTCGAAGAACAGGAATTGACTGAGCGCGAGGCTTTGGAAGCTGCGGCGAACAAGCCCGTTACCGATGCAGTTGAAGAAGAGGTAAAATCACTTCTGGGCCTCTAGTCGAAGATCACCAACGCCTTCGTTCAACTCTTTGACAAAGCTGACTACTCACAGAAATACTCCAAGCTGGGCCAGCCATATGTTTCACAGGGATGGGAAACGGCTGGCCCGCGCTTGATGGCAAGATAGTTTGAAACAGATTGACTGGTCGCAAAAAAATCCCACCCCGAAAGGGAGTGGGATTCAGTTTCAATTCCAATACTTTAGACAGATATCGGGAATTGTGAGGGGGGGTCTGCTGAACTGCCTTCAGACGTTGTTTTGTGCCTCGGAAAGCCGCTTGTTTTTGATGATCTGTATCAGTGCATTTTCAATAGGAGGGAAGCGGCCGCTGCTCGACTTGGTCGTAGGTGACAAACGTTCTTCGGCGATTTTGCCGGAGGATTGCATCACAGCTGTTTTGCTGGGCTTTTCAGTCACAAAGGCAGGCTTGATCATGCGTTTCCCCTTGTCAACGACCAAACGGGTTACCCCGCGTTCGATCCAACAAAAGCACTATGCCTCAGCTTGGTTGAACACATTGGGAATACATTGTTCACGTTCAGTTAATGTTGTTCACGAAACAAGTACAAAGGAATAGTGAAGTGGTTTGGCAGACTGGATGCTTGTTGTCTCTTGTGTATTGAATGGCACAATCAAGCCACATAAGGGACGAATAGTCGGCTAAGTGCGGATTACAACGGTTTGCAAGGTAGGCCGCACGAGATTGCGTCGACGAAGTAATCTGCGAGATGCAAGCGGCACTGAACTTTTTCGAGCAATCGTGGTCATTTTGACCGATAGATTTGGCCACTCGTGGACCAGATCAGAGCGCTGGGTCAAATTGAATGAAACGCAGGTTTCAATCTCTGCTGAATACCCTGCGCTTGCTGATTTACCCAATGGCCAACGTTTTGTCCGTGAATGAAAATGCACGCATTGGTTTCTCACTTGCTCATGTCGGGTGCGCGCCAAAACGGATCAAGAACAATCATGAGTGCGGTTGTCTTGGTCGTTTAAGGCCGTTCGCATCGCGTGCTAAGCGTCTCGCTCCTCTCTAGTTGTTTTGGTACTAGGATTGGCGACCACATCCTCTAGCATCGCAAGGACTTCGGACTTCCAGCCCGCCTTGATTTTAAGGGCCAGCTGAGACGGCGGGCGGTGTTCTGGCTCAAGTATTGCGTATTCATACCTAAGTGGGTTTTCGAACGGCAAGAAGACGACCTTTCCGTCGGATGACTGCAGTTCCCGTTCCGTTGCGACGGTCAAAGGATCAACGATTGTGCAACATTGCCCCGAACTTACAAAAGGGATCAGCGGTAAGAAGTACTGACAGGTCACTGTTGAATTGTACCGGGCAGAGGCCTCCTGAAACTTGCTTCTGATCTTGTGCTGAAACGGATGCGCCTCATGAAGGCCGCCCATCGGAACCCCGTCGAGATCAGAAACAGAGATACGATCACGCAAGGCAAGCGGGTTTTCCCGGTCAATGGCACAGAAACAATCTGCCTGAATCACCTCGACAGAATACTGCGACTCCTTGCCAACCGAGTGCTCGAAATCGGCAAAGCCGAAATCAATGTTCTGTGTCCCTGCAAGCTCCATGATCTGCGGCGAACTGCGCGTAGATAACGTAATTTGAATATCAGGGTATTCACCCACGGACCGACTAATGAAACGCGGAAACAAAAAGGCGGACGGGCCGGGCATCGTCGCGATATTCAGACTGCCCGAATGCCCTTTGATAAGCCCCTCCATCGTGCTGGAGATTGCGGCAAGACGGTCCAGTATACCCGTTGTCTCTGCAAGTAGATAACGCGCTTCGGGAACTGGGACCAACCGCCGACCTTTACGTTCGAACAGTACCAGGCCGAGAGTCTTTTCCAGGTTCTTCAATGCCAGGCTGATCGCAGGTTGGGTGCGATTCAGCTTTCTGGCCGTCTGCGAGATCGATCCGGTTTCCATGACTTCGCGAAAGACGGTGAGCTGTGTTAGGTTCATGGGCAATACATAAGTCAAACTTTAGTTTTGTGAAATATAACAAATTTGTTTTAATGAAATTTGTCTTTACGCTTTTGGGATCGAGGTTCGGCCCAACCGAATCCCACGAACCAACAACGGAGACGACTATGAAACTAGTGAAATGCCTGACTGGTTTGGCTTTGGCTGGCGCGCTGGCCGCACCGGCGCTGGCGCAGGACCCAACGTTTTTCCGCATCGGCACCGGTGGTGCTGGTGGCACCTATTTTCCCATTGGCGGCACCATCGCAAACGGTATCTCCGCCCCTCCGGGTTCGCGTCCTTGCGAAGAGGGTGGCCAATGCGGCGTTCCGGGTCTGATAGCTATTGCACAGTCCACCACAGCGTCCGTCTTCAACAACGCTGCCGTGCAAAATGGTGAGCTTGAGGCCGGACTGGCCGCAGCCGACGTGACCCGTTCGATGTATCTTGGCGAAGGAAAATTCGAAGGCAAACCCCACCCAAACCTGCGGATCATTGCAAACCTGTTTCCCGAAGATCTGCATCTGGTGCTGCCTGCCGGTGAAACGATCAACGATCTGAGCGATCTGGAGGGGAAACGCGTCGGTATTGCCCAGGCTGGATCGGGGACCCAAGTTGCGGTGCTTCAGATGCTTGATGCCTGGGGTGTGAACCGAGACAACATGGACGAAGCCGAGTTGAACAACAGCCAGAGCGCCGAGCGTCTGGCCGACGGTCAATTGGACGCTTATTTCTATGCCGCAGGCTGGCCCGTTGCCGCTATGGTGCAGTTGTCGTCAACCAAGGGCATGAACCTGCATTCCTTCACGGATGAAGACATGGCAAAGATCAACGAGATCATCCCAGCCTATATCCCGTCGACCATTCCGGGAGGTGTCTATGAAGGCATCGACTCCGAGACCAAGACCCCGGCGGTTAGCGCGATGCTTGTTGTGTCTTCGGAACTGTCCGACGATCTGGTTTATGGCCTGACCAAAGCGCTGTGGAATGACAACACCCGCAAGTTGCTGGACAATGGCCACGCCAAAGGCAAACAGATTACGCCGGAAACAGCTTTGGACGGTGTCCAAGCGCTGGGTGTTCCGCTGCATCCGGGCGCCGAGAAGTTCTATAAAGAAGCTGGTCTACTGCAATAATCGCAACTGATTGAAACCTAAACGCGGTGCCCTCAAGCGGGGCACCGGACCCTGGAATTTTGCGAAATCAGGAGGCCATCATGTCCGACACCCAGAAACTTGATGACCACGAACTGACGGCCGAAGAACTGGCCGCCATCGAAGAACAGTTCGACGAAGGCGCCGCCGTCCGGCAGGTCACACCCGCCACAGGCAAGGTGCTGCGTGTCGTTGCCCTGATCTTTGCGTTCTACGAATTCCTGACCGCCGGGTTCGGCCTGCCTGCCGATCATTGGCACATGGGCATCTACTTGGCCCTGCTGTTCATTCTGGTTTACGCGACAATCCCGATTGTGGGGGCCAAGAGCCTCTATGCCCTCAAGGTCAGCCGGTTCCGCATCGGCAACATCCCTCTTTACGATCTGGTCTTCATGGGGTTCGGCATTGTCGCCGCGCTATATGTCGGTGTCGCGTGGCGCGGCATCCCGCTTTTGGGGATAGAAGAACAGACCTTCCGCATGGGTAACCCGAATGGCTATGACGTGTTCCTTGGCGTCGTCATCATCCTGTTGGTGCTGGACATCGCCCGCCGCACGCTGGGATGGGTACTGCCGCTGATCATCTGTGTGTTTATTTCCTATGCCCTACTTGGCCCGTATTTTCCGGGCTTGCTGCAACATCCGGGCGTGAACTTCAAAACCTTCGTGTCTTCGATGTATTTCCCGCAAGAAGGCATCTACGGCGTCACTCTATGGGTGGTGTCGACCATCGTCTTTCACTTCGTCCTGTTCGGCGTGATCGCACAGCGCACGGGATTGGGGCAGCTGTTCATCGACAACGCAACCATTTTGGCGGGCCGCTATACAGGCGGCCCGGCAAAAGTGTCGGTGGTATCCTCGGCCTTCTTCGGCACGATCTCGGGTTCTTCGGTGGCCAACACCGTATCAACCGGCGCGCTGACAATTCCCAACATGAAGCGCCTAGGATACCCCGGCCACTTTGCGGGCGGTGTCGAGGCCGCATCTTCGGCAGGTGGTCAGATCACTCCGCCGATCATGGGGGCCGCCGCCTTCATCATGGCCGAGTTCCTCGAGGTTCCCTATACCACCATCGTTATCGCCGCGATTTTCCCCGCGATCCTGCATTACGTCGGTGTTTTTGCGGTGGTGCACCTGATGGCGCGCAAACTGAACCTGCAAGGGTTGGCGAAAGAGCAACTGCCGCAGCTCAAGGCTGTCTGGGCCGAAGGCTGGGCCAACATCGTTCCTTTGATCGGCCTGCTGGTCGTGTTGTTCACCGGTTACACGCCGTTCATGTCTGCCTTCTGTGGTATTTCGCTGGCAGTCATCGCGGGCATGTCGCGCCTCAGGCAGCCACCAACGCTGATCTACGCGGCAGCATTCCTGGCCTTTGTGCTTTGGAAGTTTTCAGATGGCGGGTTCGATCTGACCATGACGGCGATCCTTTGCGGCTTGTCGGTGATCGCCACTCTCAACCCTCAGAAACGGATCGAAGTGCCCGAGATGCTGGCCGCCGTCGAACTGGGCGTGAAGTATTCGCTGGCCGTGGGTGCCGCCGCCGCTGCAGTCGGCATCGTGGTCGGTGTGATCAATACCACCGGTATCGGCTTCCGCATCGGCTTTATGGTGACGCAAGGCGCAGGCAATCTGGCGTCGGATCTCTACAACATGATCTCGTTCAGCAGTTTCCAGTTGTTCGCGATGGAAGACCTGCAATTGTTCATCTCGCTGGTTTTCATTGCTATCGTCTGCATTCTGATGGGCGCAGGCATTCCGACAACGGCGCTTTACATCATGCTGGTCTCGGTTGCGCAGCCCGCGCTTGCACAACTGGGCGTGCCGCCAATCGCCAGCCACCTGTTTGTGCTTTACTACGGTGTGGTGTCCGAGATCACACCGCCGGTCTGTACATCAGCCTATGCAGCGGCGGCCATCGCAAACTCGAACCCGTTCCGAACCGGGTTGTCGGCCTTCACCCTTGGGCTGGGCAAAGTCATCGCCCCGATGGCCTTTGTCTATGCGCCAGTCCTGTTGTTTGTGTCCTCAACCGGGTTTGACCTGTGGGAGTTCACTTACACCGCAACCAGTTGCATTGCCGGGGTCGTGGCCCTGTCTGCGGCGGTGGTGGGCTATTGGCTGAAGCCATTGAATTTGGTGTCGCGCATCCTGTTGGTCATCGCCGGGGTGATCTTTGTCGCGCCAAGCCTGACCGCTGATCTAGTCGCGCTGGTCGTGGCCTCGCCGGTCATTGTTACCCAACTGATCGCCCGCAACCGCAGTCACTCTCGGGCCTGATACGATGACAGAACAAGTGACCATCATCGGCGCCGGGATCGTCGGCATTTGTTGCGCACTCTCGCTTCAGGATCGCGGCATTCCGGTGCGCCTGATCGACCGGGGGGACCCCGGCCAGGAAACCTCATTCGGAAATGCAGGCGTGGTGTCGCCGTGGTCGATCATTCCGCAGGCCATGCCCGGGATATGGAAGCAACTGCCTCAGATGCTGCTAGACCCCAAAAGCGCATTGTCGGTGCGTCCGACCTTTTGGCCCAAAATGATCCCCTGGGGGCTGCGGTTTCTTGGCAACTCGAACGAAAACACAGTTCGCAGGACATCAGACGCGATGGAACTGCTGTGCCGCCCTTCCATAGAACTGTACCGCAAGCACTTGAACGGCACAGGCCATGAAGACCTGATCACCGACAGTTTTTACGTGCATGCGTTTCGGCGGCCGGAAAACGCAAACCTTGAGGGGTTAGACTACCGAATTCGCAAAGAAAAAGGCGGTCAGATCGAGCGTGTGGACGGCGCTGAGCTTCGCCGAATAGAACCGGCTTTGTCCCGCGATTTCAAAGCTGCCATCTTGATCAAGGGTCAGGCTCGCATCCTCTCACCGGGCCGCGTAGGCACGGTATTGGCTGAGAAAGCGCAAGCTCAGGGAGCTGAGATTGTGAAAGCCGAAATCAAGGCAATTTCGAAAACTCAGGATGGAACCTGGGAACTGAAAACTTCCGGCCCGACTATGCACGCCCCCCATATCGTCATGGCTGCCGGGGTATGGTCGGCAGACTTGTTGAAACCTATGGGAATAAAGGTGCCCTTGGTCGCCGAGCGTGGATACCACATCGAGTTCCCCAGCCCTCACAGCACTCTGAGCAATTCGGTCATGGATGTAGAAGCAAAAGTTGTTGCCAGCACCATGCAGGATGGTCTCAGGGTCGCCGGCACTGCGGAGTTTGCGGATGTCGACGCCCCCCCGGACCCACGCAAACAAGCCATCCTGACCCGACAAGCCCAAGCTATTGTGCCGGACTTGAACACACAGGGCGCGCGCTTTTGGATGGGTCGTCGCCCGTCTTTTCCCGACAGTCTTCCGGCTATTGGTCAGGTGAACGGTAAATCGGGCATCTACGCAGCCTTTGGGCATTCTCACTACGGTTTGATGATGGCCCCAAAAACCGGAGAGCTTGTGGCCGATATCTTAACAGATCGACGGCTCAACATAGATCTGTCTCCGTATTCGTTAGCGCGGTTCTAGGCGATCAGCCCGCTCCGCAGCTATGCTACAGGAAGGAAAAAACATGCCCGTTTTTAGTGGCGGACAAAACATCTGCGGCGCATCCATTGGCGTATTGTGTCTGGAAAGCTACTTTCCCAAACCGCCCGGTCACATCAAAAACCCGTCCAGCCTGCCGTTTCCTGTGCTGTATGAAAAGATCGACGGTATAACCGTGCCGGACCTTTTGAACGACCCCAAACCTGAAATGCTAGAGCCATTCATCAAGGGCGCTCGGAACCTGCAAGCCGAAGGCGTGCGTGCAATTACCGGAAGCTGCGGTTTCCTTGCCTTGTATCAAAAGGAACTGGCTGCCAGTGTCTCTGTCCCGGTGTTTGCCTCAAGCCTCATACAAGTGCCGCTGGCGTTCAACATGACTGGTGCCGAGGCACCTGTCGGTGTTTTGACCGCGGATGCCTCGGCATTGACACCCAGACATTTTGACGGGGTTGGGGCGGCAAACATACCGGTCGCGGTGAAAGGGCTGGAACAGACAGACGAATTCGCTGAGGTGATCCTACGGAACACCCGAACGCGCATGGATACCGATCTGATCGAGGCAGAAGTGTTGCAAGCTGCGCGCGATCTGAAACGCGAAGCGCCCGAAATTCGGTCTGTGGTTTTGGAATGCACCGATTTGCCGCCCTATGCTGCGCGGATTCAGCAAGAGCTTAGGCTACCAGTGTTTGACCTGACGACACTGGCCCACATGGCGCACGCGGTTTCAGCCAGATCTCCGTACCTTGGTATCATGCCCTGGGGTTGATCTTGCCGTGCTTTCCCGCACGGCGTGCTCGCTATTGTTTCGCTTCAAAACGAGATGTCAGTTTAGGATTTCGGGTCAGTGAAGGAATGAGCGTGACAAAAGGTGTATGACGTGTCCCTGGAATTGTCTTTATTGATGCTCGCCGTTTTTCTGGGCGCGATGCTACAGGTCGCAATAGGTATCGGGTTCAGCATTCTTGCCGGTCCGCCCATGATGATCCTGCTGGGGACAACAACGGCGGTTCCCGCACTTTTGCTTTTAAATACAATTGTTTCCGTGGTTGCAACGGATCGGCGCATCGTGTCGGTTGAACGGCGGACAATTACAACCGCGATATCCGGCTGCTTGATCGGCGTGGTCGCCGGGCTGATGATCTACCCTTGGCTCAGCGAGGCCTTTGTGCTGTCTTTGACAGGACTACTTTTACTGATTGGTGTCGCAACGACCTTGCTTCCAAATCAAAAAGCCGTTGGCAAAACCGGTTTTGCCGCAGTGTCCGGGCTGTCCGGTTTGGCAACAGTTTGGGCGGCGACACCTGGGCCGTTGATGGTTTTCGGACTTATTGCGCGGGGGTTCCAAGCCAAAGACGTGGCCGTTCTGGTTCAGCCCATCGCGCTTGTCGCCTATGGTGTCGCGTTTCTTTTGCACGGCATTTCAAACTGGCAATCGATTCCGTTTGGACCCCAACTGTGGAGTTTTGTAGGCGCCGCAATAGTCGGGGGTGTGTTTGGACGTGCCCTCAGATCGCGCTTGCCCCAACCGCTTGTCAGGGCCGCTATTCGAATCATTTCGCTTGTGGCCTGCATTGTGCTGTTCCAACGCGCGTACATCGTCGCATGAAATTCAGAGGTCAATAAGCGATGTCGAAAGATCTTCTTTCCAGGTTTCCCAGGGCCCGTTTCATGTCAGGTGCAACACCGGTCGAGCGGTTGGACCAAATGTCAAAAAAACTTGGGATCGATCTCTGGCTCAAGCGGGATGACCTGACCGGGCTCGGCTTCGGCGGCAACAAAACAAGACAGCTCGAGTTCTATTTTGGTGACGCGCTGACAAAGCGCGCGGATAGTATTCTGATTACCGGAGCGGTTCAGTCCAACTACGTCCGGTCCGCCGCCGCGGCCGCTGCGCGACTTGGTATGAAATCCGTCCTGCAACTGGAAGAGCGTGTTCCGGATATGGGGGCGGAATACTATCAGTCCGGGAACGTATTGCTGACCAAGATTCTTGGTGCCGAACGTATGAGTTATCCCGTGGGTGAGGATGAAGCCGGGGCAGATGCGGCCCTGCAGGCCCGCGCCGACGAACTCAAGGCGCAGGGGTACAGCCCTTATGTCATTCATCTGGGCCTGCACCACGCGCCGCTCGGCGCACTTGGCTACGTTGCCGCAGGTCAGGAACTTTACCAGCAGATGCACGATTTTGACGCCGTCGTTGTCCCATCGGGCAGCGGTGCGACCCATGGCGGTCTGCTGACTGGTCTAAGAACCTCCGGAGCGTCGGCCCCGGTTTTTGGCATCTGCGTGCGTCGCAACAGCCAATTGCAGCACAAACGGATGTTGACCGTTCTGGAATTGCTTTCTGATCTGTTGGGCATTGATCCGGCAAGAGTGGTGGATGACGTTCTCACCTGGGACGAAGCCCTCGCGCCCGGCTACGGCAGGCTGGGGCCAAAATCCCGCGCAGCACTTGAACTGATGGCTCAGACCGAGGGGGTTTTTCTAGATCCCGTCTACACGGCAAAGACATTTGCCGGATTGATCGATCTGGTCGAGCAACGTCATATCAAGCCCGGGCAAAAGGTGGTGATGATACATACAGGGGGATTGCCTGCATTGTTCGGTTACCAGAACGAACTCAGTCCCGTCTTGCGGTCTGAATAACTGGCCGACAGGTTGGTGCCGCATCCCGCAGCTGACTTGGACGCAGGAGTTGTTCGGCAGCAAGTTTTTGCCGGGAAATTTCCCGCTCCTTATAACCATCACGAGTTTTGAGGCATTTGATCTCCAAACGCCTATGCGACTGTGCCTGCGCCAACCAGCAACAAGCAGTGAGCCTTCATCAAGTCCGAAAAACCGCGTCCTAGACTGGATGGGCGCATCAAAAGCGGGTTCCTACGTACCTTAAGACTTTAGAACCATGATTCTGCCTCGGGTAGGTCTGCGTTGAAGATATCGATTTAGACAATAAACCACCTGCGCGCCGGTGTTGTGCAGATTGTTTGCCCAAGTCCTGCCCTGCTTTGGGACCGTTCGATTGACCGTAGGCGAAGCCTTGGACTGGTAATCTGCGTGATGCGAGTGATCCAACCTTTTGGCAGCATTCACTTGCCGCGCCATAGCAGCCAATATGTGATACCAAAGGCCAGACCGAGGCCGGAATATCCAACGAAATAGAGCGGCTCCAAATCTGATGTATCCAGTGTAATGACCTTTCTGGCAACGGCCATCAGCGCGGTTGCAACAACCAGTTTTACGTGAATGACGTCGGCTGTCAGGTAAAGCGTGACGTTTGTGTAGATTTCGATGGCAATCAAAACCACCAGAGCTGCCGCAAACACATCCAGCAAATCGCTTACGTCAAGAATAAGAACCGGCGGGCTAACCAGCTTGATGTATAAAGAGTACCCGGCATCAATGACAGCGAAGCCGATCACAACGACCATGAACAAGGACATCACCCGAACGGCGTGTCGGATAAGGCGATTGCAGCTTCTGACAATCGGATCCTCATGGTCAGGGTCCAGTTCGACATGTGCTTGTCCATTGCGTTGCATCTGTTCGTCCATCAAGACCTCCGTGGAAACCGCACCTATCGAACAAAGCCTGTGCCGAAGGTCAGCGCCTTCTGGGTAAGACCACCTGGGCCTGCAGGCGCAAACGAACGCCTTCCGGGCCTGCCTCGGGTGCCTCAAGCCAATACCCGACCCCTGCTTGCAGATTGACCGGCACCGCGCCCCATTGGACCAGCCTTGAGACCGATGCGTTTAACGGTACGGCCCAGGCTTCAGCCTCCCAGTCATAGGTGCTTTCGCTTTGCAGCGAATAGGTAAATGCGCCCTCGGTGGAATAGGCAAGAAAGGGTTGGAAGAAGCTGACATTCGTGGGGGTTTCTGGGTCGCCTTCCAAATCCCACAGATGATTGGCCAGCGCGCCGTAGGTCCAAGGCCCGGTCTGACGCAGAGCAATACCGGTGATCCCGGCTGCCCAGGTGTCGCTTGACACGTCGCTGAAGGTAGGCAGCCGCACAACAGGGCCAATGCCCCAGGTCAGATCCCCGGTTCCGGTGGGTGAAAACCAGGCGGAGAACAGGATATCGCCGAACCCTTCCTGGCGCGTCCCCGGAATAATATCTTCCTGCCAGATATACGGGATGATGGTGCGCGTGATCAGGTTGAGGTCGTCGCCAAGCTGAAAGGGCACAACCGGCTGAAAGTTCAGTGTGGTGCGCGACCCCTGATCAAGGACACCCAGGTTGTCATCGTAGTTCAATTGAAACGGAACAGAAATGATGGCCGCAAGCGGGTTGGCCAGTTCCTGGGCCAGATCGGCTGCTTCATCTGCGACGCTTGAGCCAGCGGCGCAGGTCGCACTGAGCAGCACTGCAAAGGCAAGGGATCGTCGCATCAGCGCGCTCTCCTTTTTTGGCAGGTTGGATGGATCAATTTACCGGTTCGATCGGCGGGAACGTCCAGCTGCCATCCAGAATGGTCTCTTCGGGTTCATAAAGGCGGATTCCATAGTTCCAATCCGGGGTGATCGGAATGCAGTTCACGCGCCCATCCTCGCAGCCACCGAAATGGAGTGTGATTGACCCATCTTCGGCGGCTTCGGCGGTGTAATTATTGAAGCTGTTCACACCCAGATCGTTGGCTTCCAAATAACCGTCGCCATTGTAGACTGTCACCGACCAAAAAGCCCGAACCGGGACGTCCTTGACTGTGACCGCATGCGGTTTTGTACCGTCATTCTCGTCAACCTCGCCCAGTTGGTAAATCGCTGCCTCGGGGGGTAGACCACCCCAACCTGAAAACGCCCCTATCAGAAATTGAACCGGATCGATTTCGTCCCTGGTTCTGCCAAAGGCAAGTGATGGGTCAGAACCAAGCAATGCCAGATCGCTGATCGCCTGACGCGCAGTGGCAAGTTGCTCGGTGTCCCAATTGGGCGCATCAAACGGACCGGCCCCTCCGCCACCGACAACAATCATGTCCTGTGCCGCATGCGCTGCCACAACGTCATCTGGTTCCGTGACATCGGCAAAGGTACGGAAAGAGATGAACGCAAATGGTGTACCCAGGTCCTCTTGCGTGATTTGATAGGTGCCCGGTGATGCTTTGGCGTACATGAAATGATCCTGGTTGATAACGTGCATCGACATGTAGCGCCCACCTATCTCGGGCATCGTCACTTCGACCGGTTTACTCAAATCTACAACGATAGCCGAATACAGCGTGTCCTGATTCATCCGGATAACAGGCTGATTGTCGGGCGTGGTCGGTTCACGCAGATGCCCAAGTTCGCCGACTTGAAGGTTGAGGGCGCCCATGTTGGCACGGAACATATGATCCGTTTCCGCGCGAACGAGCTTGGCCACGGTCACATCGACCACGTCCTCGGCCCAGACGCCTGTCGGGAGTGTAAGGGCGACTGTGAGAAGAAACTTTTTCATCATAGGCATCCTGTTGTTCAGTTGACGGGTTGTACGGACGGGAAGACCCAGCTGCCGTCGATCACGTCCGGATTGGGTTGATAAAGTCGTACGGCATAGTTCCAGCCATCCATGATCGGAAGGCAGTTGACGCGGCCATCGTCGCAGCCGCCGAAATGCACGGTGGTGCTGCCATCGTCATTCTCGGTGCCCGAAACCGAGTTGATTACATAGGAGTCGTGGGAATTGAGTTCAAAAAACCCTTCTTCGTTATAAAGGCTCACGGACCAAAATGCGTTTACCGGCACGTCGGCCGGTACGTGAATCTTGTATTCTCCCACCGGCAGGCCGGGCTCAATGTTCAGATAAAACGCCTCGTCCTCGGGTAGGCCGCCAAAGCCGACTGCGGTGCCCAGAAAGTGGCGCAGCGAATCTGTATGATCGGCCGTACCGAAGGTCCGCACACTGTCTGTGGCGAACCTTCCCAGCTCAATCGCGGCTTGGCGCAAGGCCGCTAAGCTTTCCGCGTCGTAACTGGGCGTCTCAAAGGGCGTTGCTGAGGCCGCGTCGATGGAGAATCCATTCTGAATCGCATTGACCGCCGCCACATCTTCTGGGTTCTCGGCATCCACCAGTATCCTTGTGAAAACAAGCACGTAAGGGGTGTGGAATGTGTCCATGTCGAGCTGAAACACACCGCCACCGTCAAACACGTCATTGATGAAATGATCCTGATTGATCACCATCGTCGTCATGTATCGGTCGCCCACCTCTGGCAGCGTCAAATCTGCACCTTTGCTGATATCAATAACCGCAGCACTGTAAAGCGTGTCCCGGTTCATCCGAATAGTGGGCTGATTGTCGATGGGTGTGGGCTCTTTGAAGTGAAAGAACTGATTCACGCCCCCTGCCAGCGCGCTATACGTGTTCAACTCGGTGTCCGTCGCTGCGCGAACAAAGTTGTTGATGTTAACAGGCACCTCATATGTCTCAGCCAGTGTTTCGACCGTTGTATCGAAGTTCTGGGCGGCCGCCGTGCCCCCGAACGCAACGACCAAAGCAGCAAGTTTCCAGCGTTTCTGCGTAAGACTGATCATGTGTCTGCTCCCTTCATCAATTTCAGCGATGCATGCTTGATGGCCCGGGGTCCTTGTCACCTGCGCCCATTTGCGGCCTGCAGCCAATGCGCAATCAGGGCTGTTGCCATCCCGGTGGAACAAATCACAAAATGCGAATACATACCCTGACAAATACGTGCCGCCAGGCCGAAAAACTGGTTGAAAATGACAGGTTGCGACAATGCGTCCGCCTGCTCATCAAAACTTCTAGTCTTGGCGCGGCTGTGCGCGTGACCGACCATTCCTTATGCCAAGTCAATTTGTCGGACTGCGCTCAGCAGGCGGTATGCATCAGAAAACGCCGATCTTTGGAAACCTGACTTTTTCACCGCAAAAAGTGACTTCGGCTTTGACGCAGGTCAGAGACATGAGGTCGCGGTGCTTTATGGTTGATGTGCTCGGCCGTGCATTTTCGGCAACTATTAGGTGAATGATGATCAGGCAGGACGCACACGCTCAGAACGGCACGCCACCACTCGCTCGTGGGCGGGTCATCTTGCCGCTTGTGACTGCGTATCGGGAATCCGGTCAGTCCGCAGAAAACCTTCTTTCGGGGTTCGGTCTTTCATTTTCCGAGTTGAACGCCCCGAATTGCTTTGTTCCGCATGATACGGTTTATGCCGTTTTTGAAGCTGTTGCGCAAAAAACCTCCCCGGACTTCCCAGCACTTGTGGGGCAGACTTCAGATCCAACCGTCTTGTCCCCATTCGGGCAAGCAGTTCGCAGCGCAACGTCTCTGGCCGATTTCATCGCCAGATTCTGTGTTCACGCGGGACACAATACAAATGCGGTGACAATGACGCTTGATGTCTCCGGAGAGTTCGCCGTGCTGTCTGCCAAACGCAGGTTCACGCCCCGCAACTCCCCAGCCTATATGGACGCATTTCAGATCAGTCGCTGGGCCACTTTGCTGCACGAAACCGCCGGTCAAAATTGGGAACCAAACAAGGTGCTTGTTCGGGTGAATCGTCCCGATCTGCTGCCGTCCTACATTTATGGTATCCGGGCCGTCGGCGCAGGCCCAGATGGGTACTCCATCCGCTTCCCGAGCGTCTGGCTTCTGTTTGATATGGTCGGCCGTGGTGCGACCGAAGCCGTGTCTTCTACGCAGGATGCCAAAATTCCGGTACCGACGGATTTGTTGAGTTCGATCCAGAGCGTTGCCAGCTCAATGGTTGGGCGAACTGACTTATCGATTGCGTCGCTCGCCCGGGCGTGCGGCTTTCGCGGTGCGGCGCTGAACCGACGGCTTGCGGCGTACGGGACATCACTTTCCCGTATCGTTATCGAAGCCAAATGCGACCGCGCGAAACACCTGCTTTCCAAGTCCGAGAAATCAATGGGCGATATTGCTGATCAGCTCGGGTACTCTGACGCCACCGCCATGACACGGGCATTCAAAAAATGGACAGGTCAAACACCTTCGGAATTTCGGGCCAGAGAACTGAATAGCCACAGAGCGACTATCCCGATATTGGACCCTATCGAATGCAATTGTGAAACATAGCAGAAAATTGGCGCGACACATCTACCACCGCGCTTCAAACTCGGGACAATCAACAAGGGGAACAGGTTATGGAATGCACGCAGGTCAGGGGTATTTTGAGCAGCTTCCTGGTTGCGACCGCCACGCTGCTTGGCGGATCGGCGGCGGTGGCACAGGATTCAGGGTGGAGCTTTTTCGGCAGCTTCTACATTTACGGTGCGGACACCGACACAACCATTGGCCCGCTGGAGTCTGAGCTGAGTTTCAGCGACGCGCTTGAGAACCTTGACTTGGCACTGATGGGCACGTTCGAAGCGCGAAAGGGCAGATGGTCGCTGATCGCGGACTACATGCTCACGGACCTGTCCTTTGACGGAGAAACCCCAGGTCCGGTGTTCAGTGGCGCGGAAACCAGCCTCAAGACACAGTTCTTCACAGGCTATGCCGCCTATACGGCCTATCAGGATCAATCCGTGGCCGTGGATGTCGGGGGTGGATTTCGTTGGTTTGATACAAGCAGTACAATCACTCTGGTTGGCGGACCCACCCCGGCGCCCAGTTCAAGCATAAGTGACGATTGGTTCACCCCCCTGATCGCAGCCCGCATCCGGTATCAGATCAATGACCGGTGGTCAGCCGTCGCCTTGGCCGACTATGGCGGGTTTCGTTCAGATCGCGAAACGGCGCAGTTTCTGGCGACGGTGGGCTATGCCATCTCTCCAAGTTGGAATTTACGCGCAGGGTATCGCTACATCATGGTCGACAACGATGAAGGTCAAAACAGGTTCAAGCTGTCACAATCCGGGCCCGTAGTGGGTGTGACCTACAGCTTCTAAGTACGTAAGTGTCGCGAAAGACATTCATGCCAAACACAAACAAGTCCGGGGTTCTGGAAGTGCGCTAAGACACAAGGGGTACTACCTGCATGCCTGCAAGCCAACCATTGGTACAGGGTGCGACCATTCGGGCAGAAACAAGTGGTTAAAGGAGTGGTGAGTCGTCTGAGTGCCAAGGCTTGGTGGTTTCATTGTGCAACGAAATGCGGCCTGATTGCCGTACCAGTCCCGGATGGCCTTCGGAATCGGAAGGTTGAAATGGACGGTCTTGCGACCTCGTTACGCTCCGGGGACTTTTGGAAGTTCACTATACGAGATGCAGACGGCGTTCTAAGAGATGACCTGCGTTAGTTGCTTCTCGCACCAACGCTGGCTCAAAAACCCGCGCACAAAAGTCAGCTAGACCGCTGAATTTTCTTAAGTTATTGATATTAGAGAAAGTTTGTGGTGCTGCTGGAGAGAATTGAACTCTCGACCTCTCCCTTACCAAGGGAGTGCTCTACCTCTGAGCTACAGCAGCATCGTGGGCGGGTGATTAGACTCAAACGAAACGCGGCGCAAGGGTGTCTGGACGGTTTTTTTCGCCTCCTGTAGAGAAAGACCATGGCGGACAAAGACACACCCAAAAAACACGGTAAATCCGGTGGTGCGCGCGAAGAGCGGCTGAAGGCCGCGCTCAAGGCGAATATGGCGCGACGCAAGGCGCAAGCCAAGGCGCGTGCTGCATCCGAGGACAAGGCCGGCAAGGACGAGGGATAAGAGCAGATGGATTCAATTCTGGTGACGGGCAATGGTCCGCTGAATGGGCAGATTCCCATTGCGGGGGCCAAGAACGCGTGTCTGACGCTGATGCCCGCAACATTGCTCAGCGAAGAACCGCTGACGCTGACCAATGCGCCGCGGCTAAGTGATATCAAGACCATGACAGCCCTGCTGCAATCGCTGGGGGCCGAGGTCTCATCGCTGCAGGATGGTCAGGTGATCGCGATGTCGAGCCACGACCTGACCAGCCAGACGGCGGACTATGACATCGTGCGCAAGATGCGCGCCTCGAACCTTGTGCTGGGGCCGTTGCTGGCCCGGTTCGGGCAAGCGGTCGTGTCGCTGCCCGGCGGGTGCGCGATTGGCGCGCGGCCGATGGACCTGCATGTCGAAGGGCTTGAGGCACTTGGGGCAGAGATCGAGCTGAACGACGGGTATCTGCACGCCAAGGCCCATGGTGGGTTGAAGGGCGCTGTGCATGAAATGCGCTTTGCCTCGGTCGGGGCCACGGAAAACATCGTCATGGCCGCAACGCTGGCCAAGGGCACAACCGTGTTGAAGAATGCCGCGCGCGAGCCCGAGATTGTTGATCTGGTCGAATGCCTGCGCAAGATGGGCGCACAGATTTCCGGCGAGGGCACATCGACCATCGAAATTCAGGGCGTTGACCGTCTGCATGGTGCGACCCATCAGGTTGTGACCGACCGGATTGAGCTGGGCACCTATATGTTGGCTCCAGCGATTTGCGGGGGCGAGGTGGAACTGCTGGGCGGGCGGATGTCGTTGGTGACTTCCTTTGCCGAAAAGCTGGATGCAGCGGGCATCAGCGTATCGGAAACCGACGGGGGTCTAAAAGTGGCGCGCAAGAACGGTCGCGTGACCGCAGTGGATGTGATCACCGAACCCTTCCCCGGATTCCCTACGGACCTGCAAGCGCAGATGATGGCGCTGATGTGCACGGCCGAAGGGACCTCGGTTCTGGAGGAACGGATTTTCGAGAACCGCTTCATGCACGCCCCTGAGTTGGTGCGCATGGGGGCAAACATCGAGGTGCATGGCGGAACGGCGACCGTCACCGGTGTTGAACGTCTGAAAGGCGCGCCGGTCATGGCAACTGATCTGCGGGCGTCGGTCTCGTTGATTCTTGCCGGTCTGGCAGCAGAAGGTGAGACAACAGTCAGCCGGGTCTATCATCTGGACCGCGGATATGAACATGTGGTGCGTAAGCTGGAAGGCGTGGGTGCCAAAATCGAACGGATCAAGGGCGAATGACAGACGCAAGTTTTGAAGACGGCCGCGAAGCGCCGCTGAATCTGGGCGCCGAAGACGGTGATGACCTGCAGGTGATCTCATCGCTTGCGCAGGATGCGGTGTTCCCGTTGACCGAGATGAAGTGGCAGCCCTCGCAGCGCCGGTTCGGTCTGCTGCTGAACCGCTTCCGGTGGGAAGACAAAGACGCCGCCACCCGCCGTGAGCGTCCGTTTGAACGCGTGCAGTCCGTTCTGGTATTCGACTCGGTGCTCTCGGTTGCCAGCCAGGGCATCGACCGCCGCGACACCGATATGGTGATGTCGCTGCTCTCGGTCGATTTCGAAGCGCGCGAGGATGGCGCGGGCCAGATTTTGTTGACCCTGGCGGGGGATGGTGCGATCCGCCTGACGGTCGAGGCGATCGATGCGACCCTGAAAGACGTGACACGTCCCTATCAGGCGCCGTCGGGTCAGGCCCCGCACCATCCGGAATAAACGCGGTATATCGCAGGCCTTCGCCGGACCCGCCCCGGGTTTGGAGTTGCGACGTGCGACTGTCTTCGATGTGTTCCAGATCAGCCGGGTGTTGATCCGGTCGATCACCCATCTTTGCGCAGCCGACCACGGGAATGATCCGCGACTCCTGTCGCTCTGGACAGCCAACAAGGACCCGCAGACGGTCCGGGGCTGGGTCCAGAACGGAGCAGAGATCTGGGTGGCCGAACTGTCCGGGCAGATCGCAGCTGTCGGCGGTTTGCGAAACGGGTCCATGATCTCTCTGCTCTATGTCGATCCGGGTTCTGTACGGCGCGGCATCGGGCGGGCACTGTTGGCCCGGCTGGAACACGAGCTTGCGGATCAGGGCTGCGCACAGGCCTATCTGGATGCAACCCACACGGCACGGGCCTTCTACCTCAGATATGGCTGGGTTTCGGCAGGCGATATGGAAGAGTGGCACGGGATGACCCAATTCCCCCTGCGCAAATCGCTGCACCCGGTCGAGAAGGGTTGAGACCAACCCGTACGGGCGATATGTCCCCGTCAAACGCTCCGGAGTGCCAGACCATGCCCGTTTTCCTCGACACCACCTCGCCCGAGTTTGAGGCCGCCTTTCAAACTCTGCTATCCGCCAAACGCGAGGACAGCCCGGACGTGGATGCCGTGGTTGCCGGCATCATCCAAGACGTGCGGACCCGTGGGGATGCCGCTGTGATCGAGCTGACCTCGAAATTCGATCGCCTTGATCTGACATCCGAGACGCTGGCCTTTTCCTCTGACGAGATCACAGATGCCGTCACGCGTGTCACACCCGAAGACCGCGCCGCGCTTGAGCTGGCCGCCAAGCGCATCCGCGCATATCACGAAAGGCAGATGCCCGACGACCAGCAGTGGACGGATGAAGCCGGGGCAACCCTTGGCTGGCGCTGGTCGGCCGTGTCAGCGGCAGGGCTTTACGTGCCGGGTGGCCTGGCGTCCTACCCGTCGTCGGTTTTGATGAACGCGATCCCTGCTAAGGTGGCAGGGGTCGAGCGTTTGGCCATTGTCGTACCTACACCGGATGGGCAGGCCAACCCGCTGGTCTTGCTGGCGGCACAATTGTCGGGCGTGGACGAAATCTATCGCATCGGCGGCGCGCAGGCCATAGCTGCCCTGGCCTATGGAACGGAAACCATCGCTCCGGTCGACAAGATCACCGGCCCGGGCAACGCCTTTGTCGCCGCTGCCAAACGCCGGGTGTTCGGGAAGGTTGGCATCGACATGATCGCGGGTCCTTCGGAAATCCTGGTGATTGCCGACAAGGAGAACGATCCCGATTGGATCGCGCTGGACCTGCTTAGCCAGGCCGAACACGATGAAAGCGCACAGTCCATTCTGATCACCGACGATGCCGGATTCGGTCAGGCCGTGGCGCAGGCTGTTGAAAAACGCCTTGAGACCCTGCAGCGCCGTGCCATCGCCGGGGCCAGCTGGCGTGACTTTGGGGCCGTCATCACCGTGCGCGATCTGGATGAGGCCGCAGCGCTATCGAACCGCATCGCGCCAGAACACCTTGAGCTGTGCGTGGCTGACCCGGTGGCGCTGAGCGAACAGACCATCCACGCGGGCGCCATTTTTCTGGGTCAGTACACGCCCGAGGCCATCGGTGACTATGTCGGCGGCCCCAACCATGTACTGCCCACGGCACGGTCGGCGCGGTTCTCATCTGGCCTCAGCGTGATGGACTTCCTCAAGCGCACCACACTCAGCCAGATGACCCCCGAAGCACTACGTGCAATCGGCCCCGCGGCCGAGACATTGGCGCAATCAGAAAGCCTGGAAGCCCATGGTTTGTCTGTGGCGGCCCGTCTCAACCGGCTGAACGGCTGATGAGACGCACAGACTGCCGAAATACAGCGTTTCTGTGCGTTGCCCATTGAAATCCGTTGTTATAGGTCTGAGCAGACGTGAAGGATGTGACCGTAAAGATGACCCGTATTTCGCATATCGAACTGGATGACCGCAATCTGCCCCCGCCGACTCCCGAGATCGAGCAGGAGCGAAAGGTCGCCATCTATGATCTGCTGGAAGATAACAGCTTTAGCCTGCCGCAGCGGGATGATCGTGCCATTCCCGATGGTCCCTATCACCTGCAGCTCTCGATCCGCGACAAACGGCTGGTCTTCGACATCGCGACCGAGAACAGCGAGAAGGCCGCCGAGTTTCACCTGTCGCTTGGGCCCTTCCGGCAAGTGGTGAAAGACTACTTTCAGATTTGCGAAAGCTATTTCGACGCGGTGAAGTCTTTGCCCCCCAGTCAGATCGAAACCATCGACATGGCAAGGCGTGGCATCCACAACGAAGGCAGCCGCGTTTTGCAGGAACGGCTTGAAGGCAAAGCCGACGTGGACACCGACACCGCCCGCCGCCTGTTCACGCTGATCTGCGTGCTGCATTTCGGGGGGTGACGGGTGACGTCTCTGCCGCAGTCCATCCTGTTCTGTTGCGACCACAATTCGGTCCGGTCGCCGATGGCCGAAGGCATCATGAAAAAGTTCTACGGCACCGGCACCTACGTCCAATCCGCCGGAGTGCACAGCGATCTGGATATTGACGGATTCTGCATCGCCGTCTGTCAGGAGATCGACGTTGAACTGTCTCGCCACCGCACTCGGTCCTTTGACGAGATGGAAGAATGGGGCGATGACCTCAGCTCGTTCGATCTGATCGTCGCACTGTCCCCGGCCAGCCAGCGGCGCGCATTGGAACTGACCCGGATTTTTCATCTGGATGTCGATTATTGGCCAATAATGGACCCAACCGGGATGGGCGAAACGCGCGAGACAAAGCTAAACCACTACCGACAGACCCGCGATCAGATCATCAAGCACCTGAAAGACCGCTGGGGCGAACCTACGGAGTGACCCATGAACCAGACCGTCAAGACCTATTTCAACGCCTTCAACGCCGGTGATGTCGATGGCATGCTGGCCTGTCTGTCCGATGACGTGGCGCATCACGTGAACGAAGGCCTGATCCGTGTCGGCAAAGAGAAATTCGCCGCGTTCTGCGCCCATATGAACCGCTGCTACAAAGAGAACCTGACCGATATCGTGGTGTTCGACGCCGAGGGCGGCACCCGCGCTGCAGCCGAGTTCATCGTGAACGGTACCTATCTTGAAACCGACGAAGGCCTGCCGGACGCAAACGGTCAGACCTATCGCCTTCCCGCCGGGTCGTTCTTCGACCTCAAAGACGGCAAGATCACCCGCGTCACCACCTTCTACAACCTCGCGGACTGGACCAAACAGGTCTCAAATGGCTAAGGTCACTGCGGTCCGTCCCCTGACCGGAGCGGCGCTGGAGGCCGCTCTGGGCGACGTGGCGCGTCTGCGGATCGAGGTGTTTCGCGCCTGGCCATACCTCTATGACGGCGACCTCGAATACGAGCGCAAGTATCTGCAATCTTACCGCGACAGCAACGATGCAATCGTAGTTGGCGCATTCGACGAACAGCGCCTGATTGGCGCATCAACCGGCGCACCCCTGGCCGATCACGCCGATGATTTCGCCGCGGCGTTTGAAGGCACCGGCCTGGACCTTTCACAAATTTTCTACTGCGCTGAATCTGTCCTGCTGCCCGACTACAGAGGGCAACGCGTCGGCCACATGTTTTTTGATCTGCGCGAGGCGCACGCGCGCGCTTTGGGTTTTGCCAAATGCGCCTTCTGCAGCGTGCAACGCCCTTCGGATCATCCGATGCGACCCGCCACGTACCGACCCCTGGACGAATTTTGGCGCGCGCGCGGCTATAACCCCATGCCCGGCGTCATCGCGCAGTTTTCCTGGAAAGATCTGGGGGACGAAGACGAAACATCCAAACCGCTGCAGTTCTGGACTAGAAATCTTTGAACCTGTCAGATCGGCTTTGATCGCAAGTCAGCAATCCACCACCCGATGATCCCACCAAGCACTTGGTACCCCGCGCTGTTCAAAACGTTCAGCACACAACAGTATTTTGATCTTTAGACCATCTGAGACAGCTTGACACACAAGTGACGGCTGACTACCTCCAAAGAAGCTGGAGGCATGCCGCCTCGTGCAACGGAGATTTTATGAAAGAGACCCGGGCATAACGCCCGTTCCTGGCGACCCAAATACAGGAACACAAACATTGATAGGCACACTCACGCGCCATGCTGAGTGGACCTGTTTCTGTACTTTCGTAAGATCGAGACATCCCAATGAATATTTCAAAGCACGAACAACGTGTTTTGCACGAACTCGCCCTGGGCGGATCAATCCATCATAAGCGCTTGGAAAACGGCAAAATCCAAGACGTCACTTGCTATACGCGCGATGGCCATATCCTCGCCGACTGCACCACGGGCGTCTTCAAGCGCCTTTTGAAGCGCCGTTTCATACGTTCGAAAAACGGCAGCCCCTATCGCGCATCCGCGTTGGGCATCAAATCCGTGCGTGCGCAAATGAACCAGAGATAGGAGAAAACCATGAACCAAACAGAAATCGAAGCGATATCACGTATTCATCGCCTCGCATTTGGCGACGCAGAAGGACCCGAAGTGGCCCGGCTTGCCGAAGACTTCTTGGCGCTTTCAGACACGATCTCGATCAGTGTCAGACGCGACGGAGAGATCGTCGGCAACGTGCTGTTCACGCCATTTGTGTTCGAGGATCACCCAATGGCCAAGTGTTTCTTGTTAGCCCCATGTGCCGTTTCGCCGAACTACCAGGGTCAAGGCGTTGGCAACGAATTGATGGAAAGAAGCATCGCACACCTCACTTCAATCCACGCAGACGCTGTGTTTGTGTTGGGTGTGCCTGGTTTCTACCCACGATACGGTTTTGTTCCGACAGACAAGCAAACACCCTATCCCAAGCTGTTGACCTTACCAAATTCTTGGATGGAGCTTGAGTTGAACACCGGATCCGCCAAAGCATTGGGTGGCAGAACAATCGCTGTCGCACCGATCATGGAACCTGGTTTTTGGGATACGTCCGCATATGGTTGAACCCACGGAACAGATACCGAGAAGCATCGGGCAGCACGTGCTTGATCGTGGAGACATCCGAAACCAATCATTTTGCCTTTGCGCAAACCCTATGAGTTCGATGACTACGACGACGGGGCGCACAGTCGTGACGTCCTGGCAGCCGGAAAAAAACTGATCATACGACAGCCACTGTAGTTGTCTCATGCCCTTCGCCAGCCATTTGGCGGAGGGCACCGCATGCCATATGAAAAAATGATCAGACAGCCCTCAATGAGAAAGTCGATCAAGGTGATCACTTGGTCCACGCCACAAATAAAGGGGCAATGTTTGGCGGGCAGGAAAATCCGAGGATCGTATGGTAAGACTGAGAGTCAGAGACTATTGGAATGCCGCAGGCGCAGAAAAGCACCTACAATTACATCACATTAAGGGTATTCACTTATATTGTTTAGGTGGCGGAGACGAAGGGATTCGAACCCTCGAGACGGTTTCCCGCCTACTCCCTTAGCAGGGGAGCGCCTTCGACCACTCGGCCACGTCTCCGTCGGTGGGTGTAGTCGATTTGATCGAATGAACACAAGGGCTTTCGCGGAAAAAATTTTGGAATCTGTCCGTCACAGAGATTTGTGATTTTCGCAGGTATTCTACGGCGATCGGAAAGCTTGTTCGGAATTTCCGTGCAAAATCCATGCGAGTGTGCCCGACCCGTTCGTCTCAGCATCTACGCAAAATCGAAGCGACAGACGCATTCCTCCAGATCACAGGCAACATCGGAAAAGCTTTCTAGGCTCATACCGACGGTATCGGACCCGACCGGTTGCAGGCTTCTGGTCTTCATAAAAGGTGCCTCACCGCAAAGCCTTGGTCTCAAAGGTCCAGAATACCAAACTCCGGCAAAGCGGACATCAACGCAGCATTCTTTCAGATACATCTTCGAGAAGATCATGCAAATCGAACTCGTGGCCTTTTTCCGCAAGACCTCTGTCGCGCAGTATGAAAGACAGACCGTGTACAAAGCTCCATAACAGAAACCCCCGGCGGCGAACTTCATCTGTGATGCCTGTTTCGCCCAGGCATTTTGCGACCTCAGTCAAAAGAATCGCAAAGCTTTGTTGCCCGCCTTCTTCCAGACGGGGATCTTCGATGCGATCCGTGAAGCCGCCGAACTTAAGCCGGAAAATTCCCGGTTCGCTCAGGGCAAAAGCAACGTATTCCATACCGATTGCGGTAATACGCTCGGGTGATCCTTCGGGAATACCGTCCAGCGCGGCAAGCATTTTGCGGCGATGCCGGCCCATCCCCTCAAGCACAGCGGCAACCAGCATTTCTGTCTTGTCTTTGAAGTGCTTATAGGGTGCCGCAGTAGAAACGCCAGCCAATCTGCAGGCTTCGGAAACCGAAAAGCTATCGGGACCTTTTTCTTCGACCAACTGTCGGGTTGCTTCGATGAGCGCCGCGCGAAGATCACCATGATGGTAGGCTTTTTTCTCTACCGGGCGCATATCCAATTGGCTACCCGGCGCGAGATTTTTTTCAGTACTCGTCATGATCCAACATGTGGCAGATTACGTATCCCTTGTCAAAGTGAGAACTTCTAACATATGTTAGAGATGCTAACTTGGTGAGGCCCGCAAATGTCGAATCCCGGAAAAACCCGCTCAGAAACCGCCCGGAAAAACCTGCTTTCGCGCGTAGTGCGCGGTACGCTTCGACTGGGTTTGACCGTCAGCGTTATCGCAGTTGCAGTCGCCGCCGTGAATTTCGGGGCGTCCGAACTGTCGCGTAGAGCCGATGCCGTACCCGCACCGGATGCCGCCGCCGTGACCCCGGTTTCCGTGACGCCCATCAAGATCGAGAGTGAATATACCGTTGATCGCGTCTTTATTGGCCAAGTCGAACCCCAACGGTCAGCGGATATCTCGTTCGAACTGAACGGCAGGCTGGATCAAATCCTGGTGGATGAAGGGGATGAAGTGGCAAAGGGTCAACTTCTCGCGACATTGGATATCGCGCTGCTGGAGGTCGAGCGCGATCGTCTGACGGCGTCACGCGATGCCATCGTCGCGCAACTTGACTTTGCACGGAAGACCGTCGGGCGAAACGCCAAGCTCATCGAACAGGGCTTTACCAGCCAGGCCCGTCTGGATGAGGCAATGGCACAGCAGGATGAGTTGTTGTCCAGAATCGGAGAACTGGATGCGGCATTGCGCGACGTGACGGTCCGGATAGAAAAATCCAGCATTGAGGCACCTTTTGCCGGCCAGATTACCACTCGGCAGGTGGATGGGGGCGAGACATTACGCTCGGGCGCAGTGGTGCTGGGCATGGTCGAACTCGTTTCGCCTCAGGTTCGAATAGGCATCCCGCTGGACGTTGAACCCGAACTGCTGTCGGATGTCGAGATCGAGATCGCCAACAGAAGCTATCGCGCGACCTTGGCAACGCTGCGTCCCGATATCGATCCTGTTACCCGCACGCGGACAGCTTTGTTCGACCTGAAGAACGGACCGGATGTGGCATTCGGGCAGACCGCACGGGTACACATCCTGAATTCCGTGGAAAGCCCCGGAACCTGGGTTCCGACAACCGCCCTGCATGAAGGGACGCGTGGGCAGTGGACATTGCTGGTCTCGGATGCCGAGAAAACAGTACGCTTGGCAACGGTCGAGGTGCTTCACGCGGAGAATGACCGCGTGTTCGTTCGGGGGCAGTTTCCCGCTGGTACCGTCCTGATCGATCAAGGACCCCAGCGCGTGACCGTTGGTCAGCGCGTGGCCTTCGGCACCAACGAGTAACGGAGCGTTCTGATGGAAACCCTTACCTTTCGCCACCCCAGACTTGTTGCTCTGATCATCCTGGTGCTTGTATCCTCGGGGCTGTCGTCCTTTTTGTCGCTCGGGCGGCAGGAAGATCCGACGATTACCAACCTGTTCGCAACCGTGACGACGCAGTTCCCCGGCGCTGATCCTGAACGCGTCGAAGCGTTGGTCACGTCAAAAATCGAGGAAGAGCTTCGGAAGATCGCCGAGGTGGACGAGATCGGATCGGTGTCCCGTTCAGGCGTTTCGGTGGTCTCGGTTGAACTGCTCGAGACATTGGACGAAGCCTCAATAGAACAGGTTTGGGCCGAGGCGCGGGATGCCGTTGACGATGCCAGCCAGAATTTCCCGGTGGGTGTTCTGCCTCCGGACTTCGATTCCGAAGGCATTGCAGCTTATTCCGCCGTCATTGCAGTGGCAGCTGAGGCACCGGATTTCTCGGTCACGTTGTTGTCGCGTCATGCCGAAGCTCTGGGCGACCGTCTGCGCGCGATACCGTCAACGCGGGCCGTTGAATACTTTGGTCAGCCGGATGAGGAAGTCCTTGTCAGTGTCGACATGGACAAGGCGGCGGCATTGGGGCTGAGCGCCACCGAAATATCGCGGCGCATTGCCGAGGCTGACGGCAAGGTTCAGTCCGGCAGGCTGCAATCCGACGTGGATCTGACCATCAATATCAGCGGTGAAATCGAAACACTGGATCGCATCCGAAGCATCGTCCTGCGTGAAAACGCCGAAGGTGCTGTGGTGCTGCTGGGCGACATCGCCAGCGTGGATCGGGGCGCGCGCAAGCCGCAAAACTCTATTGCATTCGCCAACGGCCAACCCGCCGTTCTGGTGGGTGTTCTGGCACAGAGTGGCGTTCAGATCGACCGTTGGACCGGCTTCCTGAAGGACGAGCTTGAAGCAGGCGCTGCGTCCGTCCCCTTGGGTATTCAGGAAGTCCTGCTATTCGATCAAAGCCAATATACGACGGATCGATTGACCGAGGTTGGTATCAACATGGCAATCGGTGTGGCGCTGGTGGTTGCAGTTTTGTTTGTGACGCTGGGTGTGCGGGCGGCGGCAATTGTGGCTTTGGTGCTGCCGGTCGTTTCTCTGGCCACGCTGGCCTCCATGAACATGATCGGTTTGCCCATCCATCAGATGTCTGTCACGGGTCTGATTGTGGCTTTGGGTTTGCTGGTCGACGCGGCCATTGTGATGACGGATGAAATCCGGCGTCGCTTGCAGGAGGGGATGGAACGTCTGGCAGCGGTACGGGACGCTGTACGCCGTTTGGCTGCACCCCTGTTGGCGTCGACTGTCACAACCGCGCTGGCTTTCACGCCAATGATCCTGCTTCCTGGTGGAGCCGGGGATTTTGTCGGGGCCATCGCTATCGCTGTGGTGCTTATGCTGGTTTGGTCATTGATCGTTGCTTTGACCGTGACGCCAGCGATTGCCGGATGGGTTCTGTCCGACCGTCCGGACGCCGGGATGCTGAGCCGGGGTATCAGTATTCCGCCGCTTGCCAGACTGTTCGAAGCCTCCATTCGGTTGTCCGTGTCCAACCCGGTGCGGTCCATTGCCTTGGCTCTGGTTTTACCCGTGCTCGGTTTTGCCGCCTTTCCGACACTGACCGCTCAGTTCTTTCCGGGTGTCGACCGCAACCAGTTCTATATCGAGATCGACATGCCCGGTGGGACATCAATTGCCACCACGGAAGCTACCGCGCGGCAGATCGACGAAATCCTGCTGGCCGATGAGGGGGTCAAAAGCGTCTATTGGACCGTGGGTGAATCCGGTCCGTCCTTCTACTACAATATTGCCGGCAGCCGCTCGCGCGAGCCGGGTTTTGCGCAAGCAATGATCACAACCGACACTGCAGCCGACGCTGCACGTCTTGTTGGTGCGTTGCAAAGCCGTCTGGACAATGAGTTTCAAGATGCGCAGATCATTGTGCGCAATCTTGTTCAGGGCCCGCCGGTTGCCGCACCTGTCGAAGTCAAGATACAGGGGCAGGACATCGCAGTTCTTCGGCACTTGGGCGACGAAGTCCGCTCGGTCATGGCGAACCTTGATTTGGTGACGCAGGCACGGGCAAGCGTAAACGGCGGCAATCCCCAGATCCGGTTTGAAATTGATGAGGTCAAAGCCCGTCTGCTGGGGCTGGACGTGGCGGATATCGCGGGTCAGCTGGATACTGCTTTGGTCGGCATTACCGGAGGCTCCCTTCTCGAAGGGACCGAGCAACTGCCTGTTCGTGTGCGCTTGGGAGACGAAGTCCGATCGGACCTGAGAACAATCGTCGGCATGCCCATTCTGCTTCCAAACGCGGCCGAAGTCTCTGCAACCGGAGTGTTTCCGGCGGTCCCGCTGTCAGAATTGGCCCGGCTGATCATTGAACCCGCAGAAAGTGTCATAACCCGAACAGATGGCATCCGCGAAAACACCATTCAGGCGTTCATTGTACCGGGCGTGTTGCCAGAAGAGGCATTGCAGGACGTGCTGCAAGCGCTGGATGCGTCCGGGTTTGCGCTGCCGCAAGGCTACACGATGTCACTGGGTGGTGACAGCGACGCGCGGTCGAGTACGGTCGGAAATCTGATGGCGTCGGTCGGATTGATCGTAACACTGTCATTTGCGACCATTGTTCTGACCTTCAACTCCTTCAGGCTGACATTGGTCACCCTTGTGGTCTGTGTGTTGTCTGCTGGTCTTTCCATACTGTCGCTGGCGATCATGCAGTTCCCGTTTGGTATTCAGGCCATCATCGGCGTGATTGGTTCGATTGGCGTTTCCATAAACGCAGCAATCATCATTCTGACCGGACTGCAGCAAGACCGGCAAGCAAGCAGCGGCGATCGAATGGCCATGGCGCGCGTCGTAACTGGTTCCAGCCGTCACATCATCTCGACAACGGTTACGACCTTTGGTGGCTTCTTGCCGCTGATTTTGGGTGGAGGGGCGTTCTGGCCACCCTTCGCGGTCGCCATAGCAGGAGGCGTTTTGCTGTCGACGGTTGTTTCATTCTACTTCACGCCGCCTGTTTTTGCCTTGGTGTATCGGGGCAGGTTCAAAAAACCGCGCGTGTTCACGCACCAAAATCCCGAACCCGGCAATTCAGTTGTGACGCTGGTGGCAGAATGAAATTGCCGTTTGATTGATGCGTTTTCTACCCGGGCACACAGACACTGTTGACGCTGACCGCCGCAAAGTTCGCAGCGGGACAGCATTGCAGTGGTGCCGGCATCGCGGGTCAAGCTGAAGACGTACAATTCGAATTTATGCAAAGCTCTCTTCTCGACATGTTCGCCGAGGGGCCGTGGGTTCGGTTCCCTGTTGCTAGGGCAGGAGATTCTTCGCGCGATCTCAAACGTTCCCGAGTCTCGCTGATCGGAAAATACAAGGTCGCACATTCGGTTGTCTGTCGGTCTCCCGACGCCGTCGACCCTTGTCCAACAACCGGGCTCAAGCTCAAAAATCGCGTGTCGCAACTTTGTTATAAATTTGTCAAAAATGTGTCTCTTGCCTTTCAAAAACCAATGAGAGGGTCCGGTCCATTGTCGTCTGACTAACCGAACGTTCCTACGGATCAAAAGTTCCGTTCTTGGCTTTGAAAGGCACCACAATGAATGCTTTTATCAGTGAATTCCAACCCAACCCTGCCGGCTCTGACGCTGACACTCAAACGATTGAACTTTTTGGCCCGGCTGGCGAGACCTTCTCGGCCTGGCTTTTGAGCATCGAAAGCGACCAGGGCGGATCGGCGGGAACAGTGGATCGCGCATTTCAGGTGAACGGCACATTTGATGCATTTGGTATTCTGACTGTAGACGTTCCCGATCTGGAGAACCCCAGCTTTACATACGTTTTGGTTGATGAATTCACTGGGTCGGTTGGGGATGACTTTGACACTGATGATGACGGCATATTGGACGTCGATCTGGCCGCGTTTGGTATCACCCAGGTTCATGACGCAATTGGAATCCCCGATGCCGAGGCTGACGAAAGCTTTGTCTACGGCGCGCAGCTGGGCGGAATTGACTTTGACTTCACCGGCGCCGAGCCGGAACGCGTGTTCCGCAGCGGATCGGACGGTGCGTTCTATGCCGTCAACGTGATTGGCGACAGCCAGGTTTTTAGTACCAGTGGTACCGCGATCAGTGTCAGCGAATTCACCGAAAACCCGGCAGATGCCACGAGTTTTGGTGAGGTCAACGCCTCGTTTGTGGCAGCTGAAAGCGCATTTACGCTGGAATTGCTTCACTTTACGGATCAAGAGGCAAACGCCGCAACCATCGACAACATCGACAACCTGTCCGGTGTTTTGAATGCGTTGCGCGCCGAGGATTTGGGCAATGACGGGCTGGTTGACAACACGTTGACCGTGTCGTCAGGCGACGCCATCATCCCCGGCCTGTTCTTCGACGCGTCCGAGGCCGTCTTTGGCGCGCAAGGAATTGCAGACATTCAAATCCAAAACGAACTGGGCGTTCAGGCCATCGCACTGGGCAACCACGAATTCGATCTGGGTACAGGCCTGTTGGCGGGTCTGATCGACGGCTCGGCACCGGGTGATTTTTCGGCGCTGACAAGTGGTACGGCGCTGGATGGGCAGGATTTTACCGGCGCGGCTTTCCCATACCTGTCTGCGAACCTCGACTTTTCAACCGATCCGAACCTGGCCCCGCTGGAAACCGCTGGTGGACAGGATGCGGCGACGCTGAGCAATGTTGTGACCTCGTCCACGGTGTCGGATGTGAATGGTGAACTCATTGGTATTGTTGGTGCAACGGTTCCGACCATTCGCTCGATTTCCAGCCCCGGCGACGATCTGGGGATTGCACCCGACTGGGCCAGCGGCACCCCGACCAGTGAAGAGCTGGATGCGCTGGCAGCCATTCTGCAGGCAGAAGTTGACCAGTTGCTGGCCGACAATCCCGATATGAACAAGGTCGTTTTGCTGTCGCACATGCAGCAGATCACCATCGAACAAGAGCTTGCAGCACGTCTTGAGAATGTCGACATCATCGTCGCAGGCGGATCGAACACCCGTCTCTTTGACGACAATGACCGCATTCGGGACGGCGACAGCGATCAGGGTCAGTATCCGTTGTTCATAGAAAATGGCGGTGGCACCACAACAGCGGTGGTCAACACGGATGGCAACTACAAATATGTCGGGCGTCTGGTCATCGACTTTGACAAAGATGGCAACATCATACCAACCAGCTATGATCAGGATGTCTCGGGTGCTTATGCGACCGACGATCAGGGTGTTGCGGACCTGAACGCCGAAGGTTTGATTGATCCGGAAATCGACGCAATCACCGATGCGATTCAGGCGCAGATCGTGGCGACCGAAAGCAATGTATACGGCGTTTCGAACGTATTCCTGAACGGCAACCGCTCGGGCACCTTTGCGGCGGATGATCCCGACGGCGTGCGCACGCAGGAAACCAATCTAGGCAACCTGACCGCTGACGCAAATCTGGAGTATGCCCAAAGCTTTGACGACACCGTGGTTGTTTCGATCAAGAATGGCGGCGGTATCCGGGCAAGTATCGGTGAGATCGTTGTGCCGGCGGGCGGTACCGAAGCGGTGCGCTTGCCGAACTCGGCCGTGCTTGACGAAAACGGGGTCGAGGTGAAGCCGGAAGGCGGCATCAGCCAAAATGACATCGCGACAACGCTGGCGTTCAACAATGGTCTGACCCTGCTCGACATGACCGGGCAAGAGCTGAAGGACTTTCTGGAAGGGGCCGTGTCCGCGTTGCCAACCGGCGTTTCGGGTGGCTTCCCGCAGCTATCCGGTCTTCGGTTTTCGTTCGACGAGACCCAAACGGCACAGACCTATGATGTCGATGGCAATATTCTGGTGGCCGGTGAACGCGTGATCAACGCAGGCATCTTTGACGAGAGTGGCGAACTGATCGCCGAGATCGTGCGCGACGGAGAGGTCGTCGGGGATGGCAATGAAACCTACCGCGTCGTGACGTTGAACTTCCTTGCCAATGCAGGTGACGAAATCCTGTCGAACCTGTCCAACCCGAACCGGGTGGACCTGATCGATCTGGATGGTGACGGCGTTGACGACGACCTTTTCACCGGGGACGCGGTCTTTGCTGCGGATGGCAGCGAGCAGGATGCGCTGGCCGAATATCTCGATGACAATTTCCCGGACGCAGAAAACGCCTTTGATCACGTCGACGTTGGCCCCGAAGGTGATCTGCGTATCCAGAACCTGAGCTTTACCGAAGACACGATTTTTGATGATGCGCCTGATCCAGAACCGGTGCCCGAGGCAACCGGAGATGTGATCTTTGAACAGGTTGCCATTTTCCAGGGCGAAGGCGAAGAGTCCGGTGATGGTGATGGCGCGGCTGAGTCTGTGGCGCATGAAGGCGGCAAACTATATGTGACCAATGGCGCGCAGGATCGCATCGATGTTTTCACCATCCCCGACTCAGCGGGGGCGGAACCAGCTCCGGCGGACGCGATCGATCTGAGCGGTCTGGACGGGTACGACGGGGTACAGTCGGTCGCTGTCAAAAATGGCGTCGTAGCGGTCGCAATCTCGCGTGCTCCGGTTGAGACATCGGTTTTCGGTGGTGCGGCAGTTCTGTCGCAGGCGGGTTTTGTTGCTCTGTTCGATGCGGAGACTCTGGAGCTGCTGTCGACCATTGATGTCGGCAACTTACCCGACCAACTGACCTTCAACGAAGACGGCACACAGCTGCTGGTCGCGGGCGAAGGTGAAAAGAACGACGACAGCGACAACGACGACAACCCGCTGGGGACAATCGCTATCATCGACACCACCGACCCGACTGCGCCGAGCGCTGAAATTCTGGACTTCGCCCAATTCAACGGTCTGGAAGATCTGGCTCGCGATGCTGGTATCCGCATTCAGGACGGCGTCAGCTTTGCCGAAGATGTTGAGCCGGAATACATCGCAATCAGCCCCGATGGTACAACGGCCTTTGTCTCGCTGCAGGAAAACAACGCTATCGCCAAGATCGATCTGGCCACCAACACGGTTGCCGACGTCTTCTCGCTGGGCACTGTAGATTTCAGTGGCGAAAGCGCGCTGGACGCCGATGACAATGGCGAAATCAACATCACCAACTTCGACAATCTGGTCGGGTTCCGCATGGCGGATGCGATTACCTCGTTCGAAGTGAACGGCCAAACCTTCATCACCACGGCAAACGAAGGCGACAGCCGCGACTTTGACGAAGACCGTGTGGGTGATCTGGCTGAGGCCGGTCTGATCGACGAAAGCGTCGACATCACCGGGCTTGAACGTCTTGAGGTTTCGACCATTGATGGTGACACCGATGGCGACGGTGACATTGATGTGCTGCACATCTTCTCGTCGCGGTCCTTCTCGATCTTCGATGCGGATGGCAATCTTGTCTTTGATTCCGGTTCCCAGTTCGAACAGATCATTGCCGATCTCGCACCCGAGCGGTTCAACGACGATGACGGCGACGATGGCGAGGATCGTTCGGACGCCAAGGGCCCCGAGCCCGAAGCAATCAATGTCGGTGAAGTTGGCGGTCGTCTCTATGCCTTCATCGGGCTGGAGCGCGACAGTGGCATCATGATCTACGACATCTCTGAGCCTGAAAATGCGTTCTTCGTGAACTACATCCCGCCGCTGCATGTGGACAATGCGCCAGAAGGTGAGCCTGCACTGCATTCGCCTGAGGTGATTGCCTTCATCTCTGAGGATGAAAGCGGCACGGGCAATGCGCAAATCGCAGTGTCCTATGAGGTCTCCGGAACAACGGCTGTCTATGATCTTGTTTCGGTCAATCCAATCGTCACGATCATGGATATTCAAGGTGAAGGACACCTCTCGGACTACGAAGGGCGCACGGTCACGACCACGGGTATTGTCACGGCGGTCGATACCAACGGCTACTACCTGCAGGACGCCGAAGGGGATGGCAATGACGCCACCTCGGACGGTATCTTCATCTTCACCGGCTCGGCCCCAATCGTAGCCATGGGCGATGAGGTCACCGTATCCGGCGATGTGTCCGAATTCATTCCGGGCGGCGCAGGAACCGGCAACCTGTCGATCACGCAGATCAGTGTCAACACCGAAGAGGTTTTGTCCTCTGGCAACACGCTGGACGCATTGGTTCTGGGGGCAAATGGGCGTCCGATCCCGACCGAAGTGGTGATCTCGGAAGGTGAAACACCGGTCAATCTGCAAACCGATCCTGGCGCCTTCAATCCGGGAACAGACGGCATCGATTTCTACGAAAGCCTCGAAGGGATGCTGGTCACTGTGGACAACCCGGTCGCCATCTCGGCCACCAACCGGTTTGGTGAAAGTTGGGTTGTGGCAGACGACGGCGAAGGCACCACGCCGGGCCTGAATGACCGGGGTGGTCTCAACCTGAATGCAAATGCAGACGGTTTGGGCGATCTCAACCCCGAGCGAATTCAGATCCAGTATGACAGCGGGTTGTTGCCCGAAGGCTTTACCGGGCCCGAGCTGAATGTCGGCGACAACCTCAGCAATGTGACTGGCGTGGTCGGATACGGCTTCGGCAATTATGAGATCAACGTGACCGAGGCGTTCGCCGTCGAACAACCGACAGCGAACACAGCCGAAGTCACCGAGATTGCCGGGTCAGACAGCGAACTCACCGTTGCGACATACAATGTACTCAACGTCACCTCGAACGAGGCCGATGGCGACGCGGATCAGATCGCGCAACTGGCGCAGCAAATCGTCAACAATCTGGGCAGTCCGGATATCCTCGCTTTGCAAGAGATTCAGGACAATTCGGGTGTAACCGATGACGGCACACTGGATGCGGATGAAACCCTGCAGGCCATCGTTGATGCCATCGCGGCAGCCGGTGGTCCGGTCTACAGCTTCCAAAGCGCGGTTGTCGACGAAGACGGTGAAAACGGCGGTATACCGGGCGGCAACATCCGCAACGCGTTCCTTTACAACGAAGAGCGGGTTGAGGCGAACAGCTTCCTGACACTGGAAAGCAATGTGCTGACGGATCTGGGCGTCACCAATCCCGATGCGTTCGAAGGCTCACGCGATCCGCTGCTGGGAGTGTTCACCTTCAACGGTCAGGAAATCACGCTGATCAACAACCACTTCTCGTCGCGCTTTGGGTCCGAGCCGATTTTTGGCGGACCGCAGCCCTTCAATCAGGGCGGTGAAGATGAGCGTGAGGCGCAATCCCTGACGATCAACGAGGTTGTGGATGGCTTGTTGGCCAATGACCCGGATGCAAGTGTTGCGGTTCTGGGTGATCTCAACACGTTCGACTTCACCGATGAACTGACCGAAGATTTGCCGGGCGTCGGGGATGAGAAGGTCCTGACCAACCTGATCGACAAAGCGGAAGGGGACGAAGCCTACACCTTCAACTTCCAGGGCAACTCTCAGGCGCTGGACCACATCTTTGTCACCGACAGCCTGCTGGACGGCGCAAATGTCGACTTTGTTCACGTCAACGTGGACTTCGCGGATGCGACATCAGATCACGAGCCAATTGTCGCCAGCTTCACGTTGGAGGCGCCAGAGGTCGAAGGTCAATTCCTGATCGGCACGCGCAAGAAAGACGCGCTGGAAGGCGATGCGGGTGACGATACCATCCTGGGCTTGAATGGGCGCGACCTTCTGATCGGCAATGACGGCGACGACATCATCCTGGGTGGCCGTGGCCGCGACATGATCAAGGGAGGCGACGGCAATGACTCGCTCTTCGGTGGTCGTGGCCGCGACGAGATCTCTGGTGGCGAAGGCGATGACCTGATCAACGGCGGGCGCGGCCGGGACAAATTGGACGGCGGTGCGGGGGATGACCTCTTCATCAATGTCGATGGCGGGGATGTTTTCCACTTCGCCGGCGACTTCGGCAACGATGAGGTCTATGGTGACTCGGTCGAGATCGACCAGTTTGTCTTTGCCAATGCGGATCTGGATGACATCGAAGTTGAACAGGTCGATGGTGCCCATGTCGTGACTGTCAGCGGGGAAGAAACCTTTGGGACCGTCACGATCTTCGGCGCTGAATGCGACGACAACTGTCTGATCTTCGCGTAAACCCGCATCAGGGCCGGTGGTGCCAGCACCCCGGCCCTGACGCACTGAGCAGTGGAAAGACCGCAGAGCTTCAAGTCGAGATTGGCCGTCTCACTCATGGTCTCCAATGGGCGATTTGGACCGATGGTTGGACGGGTTTCTCAAATAGTTGTCTTCACGGGGGCGCTGTGTCTGGAAAATCGATTGTGTGGTCTCGGTGCTATACAGGTCGAGTTGACAAATCGGATTCACTCTAAGCGGTGGTCGGGTGCCCAGCTGCGCATTTGCTATAGAATCTCGCCTGGCACAAGACCTTGTCTAGGGTGCGGAACGGACGTGTTTTGAGGGTTTCAATCTCTATGTCTGTGCCCGAAAACGACGTAGCTCCACCAGTCTCCACCCGGATTTTAGGGGGATTTTATGGCTCGCGCGAACTGGTGCCCCAAGGTGGCCACCATTCCGGCTCAACCCCTATCAATCATCTCGCCCCGGCTCATTGGGATTGCTGGAGAACAATGCGATCTTGTTGCCTTGTGGGTCGCGAAGGTAGCCTACGAAGAAATTGGCCCCATACGACGCGCGAAAACCGGGCTGGCCTTCATCCGATCCCCCAGCGGCAAGCGCGGCGGCGTGAAGATCACGAACCTGTTGCTGATTGCGGGCCTGAAAGGCAACCATTGTTCCGTTCCCGGCAGATGCAGGACATCCGTCAAATGGCGCTTTAACGTAGAACTCAGGCAAACCCGGCAGGTGGTCAGGCGTTTCAGGCAACGCGTAACTCAGATCACCATGATAGATCTCTAGCCTGTAGCCCAAGTCTGGCAGAAACGCAGAATAAAAACGTTCTGCGCGTTGTATATCATCAACGCCAACGGTGATGTAGGCAATCATTCTGCAAATTCCTTTCCGAGTATCGGACCAATAGCAGTGAACTTAATTGCGTCTTGGCAACTCAAAACAAGTCGTCGGTTAATACGCGAGCACAGATTTCCTCATACGCTGCAAATCAATCGATCAAGCATTTCGAATTTCTGTTCGATGAACTCAAGCGCTCTGTTCGATGACGCTGACAATCTACGGTCACTTAGCGTAACGCATCCCAGATGACGGTCCGGGTCGCCGATTTTTATGGGGAGTGCTGTCAGTGTCTTTTGGCGCTGCATCATGAAAACCACCGAGAAAGGCAGAACGGTCAGTGAATCCGAGCCTGTCAAAACATTCACAACCGCGCTCAGCGAACCGCCGGTGAAACTGATCTTGAAATCGCGAACGCCGATGCCATCCAGCGTGTTTCGCAAATCGCGAAAGAGAGGGCTGTTTGCTGGTGGCGCAATCCAGGAATACTCGGCAATGTCTTCCAGTTTCACCTCTTTTTTGCGCGCCAACGGGTGCCCTGCCCGGCAGGCGATTACGTTTCGCCCCGGCAAGATTTGACGGAACTGATATTCTTCGGAGACATCCGCCGGGCGCATAGGAAGTATGGCCACATCCAGGGTTTCACCAGACAGCTTGGACAAAAGCTCGGTCGGGTACCCATAGGACTGGTCAATGCGAATATTGGGATGGTCTGCCTGAAACTCTGCGAGGACGCTTGAGATAACGCCATCCATGAAGATCGGTGTACCTGCGACCCGTATCGCACCGGCAAGACCCTGACGGTACTCATCCACCAGACGACTTGCATGACGACCGGCATTCAGAATTGTCTGACCTTCCTGAGCAAGGGCAAGACCAAGTTCAGTGGGTTGAAGAGGTCTTCGGATTGGCAGGAATAGCGGCTCGCCTACCCTGTCCTCCAACAAAGAGACAGTTCTGGATACGCTGGGCTGTGACTTCCCAAGCAGTGCCGCCCCTTCGGTCAATCCGCCTGCTTCAACGATGGCGGCGAGAATTTCCAGATGTCTTGGGTCAAGCTTCATAACCCAAAGTTATATTGTTCGTCGATAATTCGATCAAGAGCGCAGGCTTGGCCTGCTAGCGTTTTCCTTAGTCCGCAATTCCGCGCATGTGAGGAAATCGCCCGATGGCGTTCAGCACCAAAAGCATCAATGGCCAGAAAGTGCGGTTCGCCGCCGGTTTGCGGAACGATGTCTGCGCAGAATTGTCCGCGCTGGGTTCGAAGAAGGCGCTGGTCCTGTCGACGCCGCAGCAAGTTGATATGGCAATGGAGCTTGCGGCAACTATCGGGGATCGCGCTGCAGGTGTCTTTACCAGGGCAACGATGCACACACCGGTCGATGTGACCCAAGAAGCGGTTGAACACGCCTTGTCTGTGCATGCCGACAGCATTGTGTCCATCGGGGGCGGCTCAACCATTGGGTTGGGTAAGGCAATTGCGCTGCGCACCGGGCTACCACAGATCGCGATACCGACGACCTATGCTGGCAGCGAAGCCACTCCGATACTGGGTCAGACCGAGGACGGGGTCAAAACAACCCTGACGGACGCAAAAATTCTGCCGCGTATCATTCTCTATGATCCCGAACTCGTCTCCTCATTGCCACCCGCGATGACAGTGACCAGCGCATTGAACGCAATGGCCCATGCGGCCGAGGCGCTTTATGCAAAGGACCGCACGGAGCAGACGACCAAGCTGGCCATCGAAGGTTTGAAAGCTTTTGCTGAGGGTTTGCCAAATGTCACCGCCAACCCAAACGACCTGAAGGCCAGAGCAGAAACACAACACGGTGCCTGGGCATGTGGGACAGTCCTTGGTCTGGTCGGGATGGCACTGCACCACAAGCTTTGCCACACGTTGGGCGGCTCTTTCAATCTGCCGCACGCGGAAACCCACGCGATCGTTCTGCCCCATGCTATTGCCTACAATGCCACGGGGGTACCGGCCCTTCTGGCACCGGTTTCAGACATTCTCGGTGGTTCGGAACCCGGTCAGGCGCTTTGGGATTTTTCCAAAGAAATGGGTGCGCCATTGGCTTTGAAAGACCTTGGTCTTTCCGAAACCGATCTGGATCGCGCCACGGAAATCGCACTCAGGAAACCGTATTGGAATCCGCGGCCAGTCACTGCTGACGGTCTGCGGGCGCTTTTGCAAAACGCCTGGGCGGGCAACGCCCCGGGCGCTTGAATTCACCGTGTCAAAGGAGGGACACATGATCACACGACGCAAATTGCTGCAATCCAGCGCCGCAACCGGCCTCGGGCTGGCCGCTGGTGGCCTCGCTGCACCCGTTATCGCACAAGGGGCGAAGATCAAGCTGGGCTATGTCAGCCCGCAATCCGGCCCTCTGGCCGCGTTTTCCGAGGCGGACAAATTCATCCTAGAAAACTTTGCGGCCTCGGAGGCTGGCGCAATTTTCGAAGTTATCGTCAAGGACAGCCAGTCCAACCCGAACCGCGCCGCTGATGTTGCGGGGGAGTTGATCGTGGATGATGAGATTGACTTGATGCTGGTCGCCTCAACCCCCGAAACGACAAACCCGGTTGCGTCCACCTGTGAGGCCGAGGAAGTGCCCTGCATTTCGACCGTTGCCCCTTGGCAGCCCTGGTTTATCGGACAGCAGGGCAATCCCGGTGATCCCTCAAGCTGGGAGCCGTTTTACTACGCCTATCACTTCTTCTGGGGTCTTGAAGATGTGATCTCGGTCTTCACGGCGATGTGGAATCAATTGGACACAAATAAACAGGTCGGCGCGTTGTTCCCGAATGACGGTGATGGCAATGCGTGGGGCGATCCGAATGTGGGCTTTCCACCGGTTCTGTCGGAACAGGGCTATTCGCTGACAGATCCCGGACGGTATCAGAACCTGACCGACGATTTCTCGGCGCAGATCAACGCTTTCCGTCAAGCGAATGTAGAAATCGTGACCGGAGTTCCGATTCCGCCCGATTTCACCACGTTCTGGAGCCAGGCCAAGCAACAGGGATTCACCCCAAAAGCCGCAAGCATCGGCAAAGCCATCCTGTTCCCGCAGGCGGTCGAGGCTTTGGGCAACGCGGGGAACAACCTGAGTTCCGAGGTGTGGTGGTCGCCCACGCATCCGTTTTCATCCTCGTTGACTGGCGCAAGCTCTGCGGAATTGGCGCAGGGCTACATGGCCTCCAGCAACCGCCAATGGACTCAACCCATCGGCTTTGTGCACGCTTTGTTTGAAATGGCAGCCAACGTCATGGGTCGTGTCGATGACGCGGGTGATGGAGACGCCGTGGCCGAAGCGATCGCCGCGACACAGCTGGAGTCAATCGTTGGCCGCATCGCCTTTGACGGCGCTGGCCTGCCGCCCTTTGCCGCAAAGAATGTCGCAAAGACACCTTTGGTTGGTGGTCAGTGGAGGCTGCTCGACGATGGCAGCTATGACCTCGTGATCGTCGACAACTCTTCGGCACCCGAGATTCCAACGGCGGGTGTGATGGAAGAAATCTCCTGATCGCAACGAAACCCAACGCCCCGGATCACATCCGGGGCAGGAACATCAGCATGACAATTCTATCACTCAAAAACGTCTCAAAAAGCTTCGGCGCGCTGACCGTCACCGACGATGTCAGCTTTGACGTCGTGCAGGGACAAGCCCTTGGGATCATCGGCCCGAATGGGGCCGGGAAATCGACGCTGTTCAACCTGATCACGGGTAACCTGACGTCTGACGCGGGCTCGATCCATTTCGATGGAACAGATGTGACCCGTGTTCCACCGATGCAGCGGTGTTTGTCCGGGATCGGGCGCTCGTTCCAGATTCCTCAGCCATTTGACCATCTGACGGTGTTCGAAAACCTGCTTGTGGCGGCAACACATGGGCAGGGCAAGTCCGAAGGGGAAGTAGAACAGGACTGCGCTCGAATTCTCGAGCAGACGGAAATGGTGGATGTGGCCAATGATACAGCCGGTGGCCTCCGACTTCTGCAACGCAAGCGTCTGGAACTGGCGCGGGCTATGGCGACCAGTCCAAAGCTTTTGTTGCTGGATGAAATCGCCGGGGGGCTTACCGACGCCGAATGCACGGCCTTGATCAAAACGATCAAGGGTCTGAACGCCGGCGGGGTGACGATCATCTGGATCGAACATGTCCTCCATGCACTTACCTCGGTCGTCGAACGGCTGCTGGTTCTGGATTTCGGAAAGGTGATCGGCCTTGGCGATCCTGATGAGATCATGAACAGCCGGGAAGTCAAAGAGATCTATCTGGGGATTGAAGTCTGATGAGCTTACTAGAGACCCAAGCACTTACAGCCCACTACGGCGATTTTCAGGCTCTGTTCGGTGTCGATATTCATCTCGCCGAGGGCGAAACCGTCGCCATTATTGGCGCGAACGGGGCGGGAAAATCGACCCTGATGCGATCCATATCGGGCGTGCTGGCGAACGGAGCAGATCAAGTGCGCTTTGACGGTCAGCCGATTGGCAACCTGAAAGCAGATGAGATCATGGCGCGCGGTGTGGCAATGGTGCCAGAAGGGCGCAAGCTGTTCCCCTCGCTCAGTGTTGAAGAAAACCTGATGATCGGAACGTTTGGCCGGAAAGTTCAGGGGTATTGGTCGTTGCAGACGATCTATGACCTGTTCCCAATTCTGGAAGAACGCCGAAAACATCCGGGCACCGCCCTTTCAGGCGGTCAACAGCAGATGGTGGCCATTGGCCGGGCGCTGATGAGCAACCCGCGCGTTCTATTGTGTGACGAAATCAGCCTCGGCCTGGCCCCGGTGATCATCAAGGACATCTACGCCGCCGTGCCGCGCATTCAGGAAGCCGGGGCAAGCCTGATCGTGGTGGAACAAGACATCGGGCAAGCCTTGAAGGTCTCGGATCGCGTCTACTGCATGATGGAAGGCCGCGTGACGCTGGAGGGCGCCGCGGACGCGCTCAGCCGCGAGGCCATTCATGACGCCTATTTCGGAGGAGTGGCCGCATGATCTGGATTGATACCATTATTCAGGGCGTGCTGCTGGGTGGGCTGTATGCGCTTTTCGCAGCGGGGCTGAGCCTCGTGTTCGGGATCATGCGGTTGGTCAATCTGGCCCATGGCGACCTGATCGTCTTCGCCGCCTATCTGATCCTTTTGCTGGTCTCGCTACTCGGGTTGTCCCCATTCCTGGCGGCGCTCATTGCCGCGCCGATCATGTTCGGGGTCGGATGGGTTCTGCAGCGGCATGTTCTGAACCGGGTGCTTGGGCCTGACATCCTGCCGCCATTGCTGGTGACATTCGGCCTGTCGGTCGTTTTACAGAACGCGCTGCTTGAGGGATTTTCAGCGGATAGCCAACGTCTGCCAGCGGGCGAGATCGCCACAGCGTCGGTTCAGATGGGCGGTTTGAATCTCGGCGTCTTACCTTTGCTGACATTTGCTTCGGCGATCCTTGTCATCGTTGGTCTGAACCAGCTTTTTTACCGCACGGAATTGGGCCGGGCGTTCCGCGCAACCTCGGACGACGCGGTGACCGCCGGCCTGATGGGCATCCGCCCCGAACGCATCTTCGCCACCGCGACCGCAATCGCGATGCTGGTCGTGACGCTTGCCGCGCTTTATCTGGGTATGCGCGCCAACTTTGATCCCAATGTCGGCCCTGCACGTCTGATCTATGCCTTCGAGGCGGTGATTATCGGAGGGTTGGGCAGCCTTTGGGGCACGCTGGTTGGGGGCATCATCATCGGTGTCGCGCAGACGGTTGGTGCTGCAATCAATCCCGAATGGCAAATCCTCGCCGGTCACCTGGCGTTTCTCATCGTGCTTCTGATCAAGCCCAGAGGCCTGTTTCCAAGGGCGGTGGACTGATGGCTGATACCACGATGTACCGCATCCTGACACAGACACGCGCGTCCTATAGCGCCGGAGCCGTCTGCGTCGCTCTGATCGTTCTGTTCATCCTGCTGCCCAGCTTTGCCAGCCGGGGTTTGATCCAGGACCTGTTTTTCATCTTTACCATGTTGGTGCTGGCACAGTTGTGGAACCTGCTGGCGGGATATGGCGGGCTTGTGTCCGTTGGCCAGCAAGCCTTTGTGGGCATGGGCGCTTACGCCATGTTCGGCGGTGTCATCCTGTGGGGCATGGATCCGGTCTCTGCAATCCTGCTGGGCGGCGTCGCAGCCTTGCTTGTCGCCATCCCGACAGCTTTTTTCGCCTTCCGCCTGCAAGGGGCCTATTTCGCCATCGGAACTTGGGTGATTGCCGAAGTCATGCGTCTGTTGGTGGCCCAGTGGAAGGTTCTGGGGGGCGGCACTGGAACGTCCCTGCCCCGCGCCGCGACGCGCGAGATGTGGGCGACGGACTGGATACAGACAACCTTTGACGTACGGGGTGCCGCTGCGCGGGATATCCTGACCTATTGGTTGGCCCTGGCGCTGGTGATTGCAACGATCGCAGGCATCTATTGGCTGCTCAGAACCAAACGTGGGCTGGCACTGGCAGCCGTTCGGGACAATGTCGAAGCGGCAAAGTCTGTCGGCGTCGATGCAGTACGGATGAAGTGGTTCGTCTACCTTGTCTCAGCCGCCGGAACAGGGCTGACCGGCGCGCTGATCTATGTTCAGAAGCTGCGGATTTCACCGGATGCCGCTTTCTCAGTCACCGACTGGACGGCCTATGTGATCTTCATTGTTGTGATCGGCGGCATCGGAACCATCGAAGGCCCGATCCTGGGCGTGCTGGTCTTCTTCCTGCTGCAAAGCCTGCTGGCCGATTTTGGCTCTTGGTACCTGATGGTTCTGGGTTTGATCGGTGTTGCGGTCATGCTCTTCGCCCCGCGCGGCCTGTGGGGGCTGATCTCGGAAAAAACCGGGCTGCAAATTTTCCCTGTACGCCGTCGCCTTGTCCTGATGGCTCCAGAAGACGGCCCCAACATATCTCAAACTGACAAATAGAGGGAGGCGCATCATGGCCACCATCACAACGGATGTACTGATCATCGGCACGGGCCCGGCGGGTTCTGCGACGGCAGCATTGCTGTCCAGCTATGGCATCGAAAATATGGTCATCAATCGCTATCGTTGGTTGGCCAATACACCACGCGCGCATATCACCAACCAGCGTACAATGGAGGTGCTGCGCGACCTCGGCCATGAGGTCGAAGCCGAGGCCTATATGCACGCCGCGCATCAGGATTTGATGGGCGAAAACGTGTTCTGCGAAAGTCTGGCGGGAGAAGAAATCGGGCGCATGAAAAGCTGGGGCAATCACCCGCTGTCAAAAGCCGAACATCTGCTGTCTAGCCCGACGATGATGAATGATCTGCCGCAAACCTTCATGGAACCCATCCTGTTCGGCACTGCTTGCCGACGTGGCACACAGCCGCGCATGAGCACCGAATACCTGCGCCATGAGCAGGATGCAGACGGCGTAACGACGACATGCCTTGATCGTTTGTCGGGCGAAGAAATCACGATCCGGTCTAAGTATCTGGTCGGCGCCGATGGTGGGAATTCGCTGGTCGCCGAACATGCCGGCCTGCCGTTCGAAGGCCAGATGGGCGTGGGCGGGTCGATGAATATCCTGTTCCGTGCGGATCTCAGCAAATATGTGGCGCATCGCCCGTCGGTCCTCTACTGGGTGATGCAACCTGGCGCAAATGTCGGGGGCATCGGAATGGGTTTGGTCCGCATGGTCCGCCCATGGAACGAATGGCTCATCGTGTGGGGATATGACATCAACCAGCCTGCCCCCGAAGTGGATGACGCCATGGCCACGCAGGTCGCGCGTCAGCTTGTCGGCGATCCAAAGCTTGAGATCGAATTGATCAGCGCCAACACCTGGACGGTCAACAACATGTACGCGACCCATATGCAGAAAGACCGCGTGTTCATCATGGGTGACGCTGCGCACCGGCACCCGCCTTCCAACGGGTTGGGGTCGAATACATCGATCCAGGACAGCTTTAATCTGGCGTGGAAACTGGCAGCGGTTCTGAAGGGACATGCGGGGGAAAGATTGCTGGACAGCTACAGCGAAGAACGTACACCGGTCGCAAAACAGATTGTCACACGCGCCAACCAGTCCATCGGCGAATTCGGACCCATTTTTGAGGCGCTTGGCATGGCCGAAGGCGTCGACCCACAAGTCATGCAAAGCAATCTTGAGGCCCGTACGGGTTCAACGCCCGAAGCAGGGGCGCAGCGAAAGGCAATCCGTGAGGCGATTGCCTTCAAGAAGTATGAGTTCGATGCCCATGGCGTCGAAATGAACCAGCGGTACACGTCCTGTGCGATTGAAACGGACGGACAACCCAACCCCGGTTTCGATCGCGACGCTGAATTGCACTACCAGCCGACAACTTGGCCGGGCGCTCGCATTCCGCATGTTTGGGTGTTTGACCACGAGACGGGCGACAAGCATTCAACGCTGGATCTGTGTGGGCGCGGGGAATTCACTTTGCTCACGGGTATCGGTGGCGAAGATTGGGTGACAGCAGCCGCAACCGTGTCTCAGGAACTGGGACTGCCTATCCGCTGTCACGTTATTGGCCCTCGCCAGACCTATGTCGACCACACTGGCGACTGGGCCCGCGCGTCCGAGGTTGCGGATACAGGTTGTCTGCTGGTCCGCCCTGATCAACACGTCGCATGGCGCGCGACCGACATGGCCGCAGATGCCGAAGGCGAGTTGCGCCGGGCACTGACCAAAATCCTTTCGCGTTGAGCGGTAACGGATCAGACTTAGACAGGCTAGGAGGTCACAATGGACTCGCATGAGATGGGATACTTCACCGAAGAAAACTCGGCCGAGGTTGTCGCTGCACGCAATAAAAATGCACAAAGCGAACGGCTGAAACACGTGATGGAGGTCATCACCCGCAAGCTCCACGAAGCGGTGAAAGAGATTGAGCCAACGCAGGAGGAATGGTTCGAGACGATCATGTTCCTGACCAAGGTGGGCCATATGTGCGACGACTGGCGGCAAGAGTACATTCTTCTGTCCGATGTTCTGGGCGTGTCGATGCTGGTGGATGCGGTGAACTCTCGTCGCCCAACCGGAGCCTCCGAGAACACTGTGCTAGGGCCGTTCCATGTGGGCGGCGCACCGGAATACGAGATGGGGCACAACATCTGTCTGGACCAGAAAGGTGAGGATATGGTCGTGCGGGGCCGAGTCACCGACGTGGATGGGAACCCGCTGGAAGGCGTCAAGATCGATGTCTGGCAGGCCAATGACGACGGGTTTTACGACGTGCAGCAAAAAGGCATCCAACCTGATTTCAACCTGCGCGGTGTATTCACCACTGGGGCTGACGGGATGTACTGGTTCCGGGCCGTACGACCCAAGAACTATTCAATTCCCGATGATGGTCCAGTGGCTGATCTGCTGCATCGCCTTGGCCGGCACACGTACCGGCCGGCGCATCTCCACTATATCGTTTCAAAAGAAGGGTTTGATGACCTGACCACCCATATCTTTGATCCCGATGACGAATACATCAACTCGGACGCGGTGTTTGGTGTCAAAGAAAGTTTGATCGCCGCGTTCAACCGCGTCGATGACCCGGCGCGGTCTGAAGACGTCGGCTTTGACGGTCCCTATTGGGATGTCGAATTCGATTTTGTTCTGGCACCGAAAGAGGCGTAGAATGGCAGATCCTTGCATCATATGCGTGGCGATCACCGGGTCTGTGCCGACCAAGGCCAACAATCCGGCCGTGCCTGTAACGGTCGAGGAGCAAGTGGAAAGCACGCATGCCGCGTTTGAGGCAGGCGCCACAATCTGCCACGCACACGTGCGCAACGATGACGAGACACCATCGAGCGATCCGGAAAAATTTGCACGGTTGAAAGAGGGGTTAGTTAAACACTGCCCCGGCATGATCATACAGTTTTCGACCGGCGGTCGATCAGGTGCTGGCAAGACGCGAGGTGGCATGTTGCCACTGCGACCGGACATGGCCTCTTTGTCGGTGGGCTCGAACAATTTCCCGACGCGCGTCTACGAAAACCCGCCTGACCTGATCGATTGGTTGGCGGCCGAGATGGCGGCCTATGGCGTCAAGCCCGAGATCGAAGCCTTCGATCTCAGTCATATTCTGAAGGCGGCTGAGATGCACAAACAAGGACAAATCAAGGACACGCCTTATGTGCAGTTTGTCATGGGCGTCAAAAACGCGATGCCCGCCAACAAAGATGTCTTTGATTTTTATGTAAAAACGGTCAACAAATTGTTCCCCGGCGCGCCGTGGTGCGCTGCGGGGATTGGTGCACAGCAAGAGGTTCTGAACCATTGGGCGATTTCCGCAGGCGGTCACGCGCGCACTGGTCTGGAAGATAACGTGCGGCTGGACCGGACCACGCTGGCACCGTCAAACGCAGCGCTTGTCCAGCGGACCGTTGAAATATGTGCCCAGTACGAACGCCCGGTCGCAACAGCCGAGCAGGCGCGTAAATTGCTGGGGTTGCAGGCCTGACAAACCGGTGAAGATTCACTGACAACATTGACGCACTAGCCGTTGGATAGTTAGGGAACAAATCCTTCGGGCACACCGAACACCGGCGAGTTCACTCCGGACCCTGTCAACGCTTGCAGAAAGTCCACGAGGTTTTGGATCTCTGAATCCGTGAGTGTGATCGGATGTATGTCAATCTTTTTGCGTTGAAGTTCCATTTCAAGATGATCGCTCCAAATCAGGAAATCCGTTTTTTGTAACCATGGAACGTCTGGCAGCCCCGCCATTTGAGGCGTCCAGGTCCTGAGGCTTGCCCGGGGGTTCAGGTGATGGCGAACGATGCCTTCAAGATCGGGGAACGCACCGTTATGACCATACGGCGCGGTCAGAGCAACATTGCGCAGCATCGGGGTGCGGAACCTGTAGGCGTCTTCGAGGCGGTTGCTTTCCCCCATACGACCGACGTCGCGCGCAAGCGGGTCCCATTGGCGCGTTCGCCCCGGCCCAAAGGGCGGCAAAGCCAACGCGTGGAACCGCTGGTCCGACATCAACGGGCCTTGATGGCAGGTAAAACACTGCGCCTTTCCATAGAACAGCGCCATCCCATCTTTCTGAGTATGCGACAGCGCATCCGTGTCCCCAGCCAGATACTGATCAAAAAGGCTGTCCGTGCTGCGCCATTCGACAGCCATGAACGCAGCCAAAGCGTTCGCAACATGTGTGATCGAAATATCCTCGGTTGTTTCGATCTCATCAAAGGCTGCGACGATTGCGGGGCCATATCGTGGATCGGTCCGCACGCGTTTGGCAAGGATCGGCCAGCCTTTGTCGATCCGATCATGCACGGCGCCAGTGACCTGATTTTCGGCCACGTTGCCCGCCATTTCGAACTGTGAGGTCAGCGGAAACAGCGCTTGCGCGGCCAGCAACGAGTTCAACCCGTCCGGCAACCACTCCTGAGCTGGTGAATTGAACCCGTTGCCGTAGATATCCGAGATGCTCAGACGACCATCGTGAAAGACGGTGTGGATCTCTTTTGCCCCAAGGTTCCAGAGCCCCGGCGAATTGCGCGGAATGCGTTTGCGTATTTTGTCCGCTCCGATGCCGGGCGTACGATCCGGACCCAGCCCTTGCCCGCCCTCGCCGATCCCCAGCGACAGCCCATCTGACGTACCGAAATCCGGGTGGTGGCAATGGGCGCATGCGATGTTCTGGTTGCCCGACAGGATCGGATCGTAAAACAGTTGATGACCGATGGCGGCCTGTTCCATATCAAAAGGAATGAAGTCATCATCGGTCAGCGGACGCGGCAAGTCTTGCGCTGCCGCCGCTCCGGCGAAAAGGAAAGCCAACCCATGCGTCAGTTTGTATTTGCCCTGTGTATGCTTGCCACCCCGGCGCTGGCCGAACTGGAACAGGCGCGCGATCTGATGGAGGCAGGGGCATTCGAGGCAGCGCGGCAGGAACTGCTGCCCGCTGCGCGGTCGGGCAATGCCGAGGCCGAGGAATTGATCGGCGTGATGTACGGGTTGGGGCTTGGGGTCGAACAGGACTATGAGCGGGCATTCGAATGGTACCTGCGTGCCTCGATGAAGGGGCATCCGGGGGCGCAGTCGGGTGTAGGATGGTATTACGAACTGGGGTTGGGAATGCCCGCGCCTGATCTGGTGCGGGCTTACATGTGGTACACGCTCAGCGCCATTGGCGGCGATCCCGACGCGGCGATCAGCCTTGAAGAAGTGGTCAAGAAAATGTCGCCGGAGCAGATCGAAAAAGCGCATGTCCTGGTCAACGACTACAAAGGGTGGCTGTACCCGTTTCGGTAAGGGCCGGGCTGAACGCCCGACCCAAGTTGGCTTAGTTCAGGTCCGCATCGCGCGAGGCGTTGACGTCTGCCTCGGCCGCTGCAACCGCTTCGGTCAGCGCAACGAAGATTTCATCTCCGCGGGCGACGTTGGATTGGAACCAGTCATAGACAGGTGTTGCGGCCTCTTTGAACGCGGCTTTCTGGTCGGGCGTGAGGACGTAGAGATCACCACCACCGGCAACAAAATCTTCATAGGCCTGGATCGACTTGCGCTTGGGCGACGCAAATGTGGCCTGCTGCAGCGCATAGAACCCGTCCACCACCACGCGGCGCATATCTTCGGGCATCTCCTGGAATTTGGCGTTGTTCATCCACCACAACGCGCCCATGTAGGCGTGACCGTCCAGCGTGACATATTGCAGGCCTGCATCCGGGAACTTCATGCCCATGATGTCGGTGATGCCGTTCTTTGACCCCTCAACCACGCCGGTCTGAAAGCTGGTGAACAGTTCCGGCCATGGGATCGGTGTCGGCGACGCGCCCAGCGCTTTGACCAGTTCCTGCGGCAGGTCGGCGACCACGGTGCGGATTTTCAGCCCGTCCATATCGGCAGGTTCGGCAATCCGGCGCTGGGTATTCGCAAAGTTGCGCCAGCCTCCGGTGTTGCCGATGGTCATCAGACGGATCGCGCCACCGGAATCCTCCAGCGCCATGTCGCGCATGGTGCGGGTGAAGTCACCGGAAAGAACATGCTCGGCAATCCGGTCATCGGCCATCAGATAGGGCAGGTCCAGAACCTGCACGTAAGGAAAGATGCCCGAGGCCCCGCCCGAGGTGGAAATGTAGATATCAATGGTGCCGTCGGCCACGCCTTGCAGGCATTCGGCCCCGTTTGAACACAGCTGGGTACCGATGAACAGCTCGACCTCGATCGCGCCGTTCGATGCTGCTTCCACGTAGTTTTTGAAGACGACGAGGCCATCATAGTCTTCGTCGTTTTCGTTCGAGTTTGCGGTTGCGCGTAGTGTGAAATCGGCGGCTGCGGCGGCCATGGCGGACGCGGCCACAAGCGAAGTGGCCACCGCTGCGGTTTTGATGAAGTCTCTGAGCATGCGTTTCCTCCCTGTGGAACTCAGTTAGTTGGCAAATCCCGTTATCCTCGGGATCGTCATGGACAGTGCGGGGATATAGGTGATCAGGAAGATCACTATGATTTCAACGGCCAGAAACGGCAGGATCGCCTTGGCGATGGTCTCGACCCGTTCGCGCGATACAGCGGCGGCGACGAACAGCACCAAGCCCATTGGCGGGGTGGCGAGGCCGACGGTCAGGTTGACGCTCATGATGATGGCAAAATGGATCGGGTCGACGCCGAGGCTGGTGAAGATGGGGCCAAGGATCGGACCAAGGATGATGATCGCAGGTCCTGCATCCAGAAACATGCCGACGATGAACAGCAGCAGGTTGATCAGGAACAGCAGGATCAGAGGGTTCTCCGACAGGCTGAGGATCAGCGAGGCCAGTTGTTCCGGCGCATGGCTGAGGCTGACAACCGTCTTGAACGCCATCGCCGCGCCGACCAGCAACAGGACGACCGCCGATGTCATGCCTGCATTGCTGAGCACTTCTGGAACTTCTTTCCACGTGAGCGTGCGCAGGACAAAGAAGCCGATGATAAAGGCGTAGCCCACAGCGACGGCAGCGGCCTCGGTGGGCGTAAAGATACCGCCCAGAATACCGCCCAGAATGATGACCGGCGTCATCAGTGGAAAGAATGCCTTGAGGCTGGCCTTGCGGCGCTCGGGCCAGGTGTACTTGCGGCTGGCGACGGGGAAATCATAGCGGTCTGCCATCAGTTTGATCATGAACATCAGACCGACACCGACCATCACACCGGGCACAATCCCCGCAAGAAACAGCGCCGCAACGCTTTCGCCCATGACATAGGCATAGATGATCATAATGCCCGAAGGAGGAATGATCGGCCCGATCACCGAACTGGCCGCCGTGATCGCGGCGGCGAATTTGCGGGTATATCCCTGTTTCTCCATCGCCGGGATCAGCATCGACCCCAGCGCCGACGTGTCGGCCACGGCAGACCCCGAAAGCCCCGCAAACAGGATCGAGCTGAGGACGTTCACATGGGCCAGACCCCCGCGCAGGTGGCCCATCAGGGCCTGGCTGAATTCGACCAAGCGGATGGTGATGCCACCGCGATTCATCAGCTCTCCGGCCAGCATGAAGAAGGGGATCGCCATCAGCGGAAAGCTGTCCATGCCGTTATAGACATTCCGATACAGCAGCGTGATGTCGTTGGTTTGACCGTTCAGCCACAGCAGGATACCGGGCGCGGCCAAAAGGGCGAAAAAGACCGGCAGGCCGATCAGCAGGAAAATCAAGAAGGTGGGCAGGAACCAGATCAGCATTTATTCGGCCCCCACAGCAGCATCGGGAATTTCGGGCAGAAGGTGACCGCCACCCAATAGCGTGACGATGGACCGCAGGATCAGTTCGATATTCACCGAAATCATCAGGATGATCCCCACCAGCAGCGAAGCCATCATCCAACTGCGCGGTATGCGATACCATTCGTCGAACCCGAAAGACGTCGGCAAGTACAGCGCAGCCGTGGCAAATCTGCCGCCAAAGCCCGTGACCTCTGACCAACCGATACGGACAGCAACCATCAGGACGGCCAGTGAGACCAGCAAAAGGAACAGGTTGAGAGACAGACCCAATATGCGCGGCAAAAACCGTTGCAACATATCGATGGCAACGAAACCGCCCCGCCGAAAGGCAGTGGGGGCCATCAGGCCAGTCATCCACAACATACAAAACCGCGCGGCCTCATCCGGCCAGGGCAGTGCATTACCCAGTACATACCGGAAGAACACCTGGATCAGGATCGCGATCACCATGAGTGCAATCGCAACGACACCCACCGCGCGGCCCAATCGCAGCACGGTTTCGTTCACGAATGCAATCGGTGCCAGCACCGATGCCAGTCCGCCCATGCGGATCCTCCCTTGTTCAGTCGCGGGTATGTCCCGCGATCATCAGAACGCGCTTAGTGCTGCGCGAATTGGCCGAGTTTCCCGGCATAAAAGGTCAGCGCGTCTCCATCCGCCATGCTAACCTTAAGGACTTTCCCCACGACAATAACGTGATCGCCCGCATCGTGATACGCATGTTGTTCGCATTCGAACCGCGCCAGACAATCCGACAGCAAAGGCGTTCCGTTTTCGCAGCGCTCATGCGCAATGTCGCGCAAGGCAAAAGCATCTTTCGAGCAGCCAAAGCACAGTTCGGCCTGCTCAGACGACAGCACATGAACACTGAAATGGCGTGCCTTGTGGAAATACGGGAAGCGGCGAGAATTACGGTCGCCGGCCCACATGATCAGGGGCGGGTCCAGCGACAGCGACGAGAAGCTGTTTGCGGTGATACAGACCGGGCCGTCCGTGCTGTTGCAGGTGACGATCGTCACGCCAGTGGCAAAGCGGCCAAACGCGTCGCGCAGGGTGCGGGTGTCATCCTTATGCGGGATGAACGTATGGTTCATGTCCTTTGAGATTGCATTCATCATGGTACCTCATGGCCCAGTGCCGCCTCATAGAGGCGATACCAGCTCTCGCGATCCAGATTGACTTTCAAAGCGTCCGAGATCTGTTTGATCCGGCCCAGATTGTTGGTGCCCAGCACCGGCAGGATGCCTGCGGGATGGGCCAGAAGGAAGGCCACGGCCACCGCTGCCCTGTCCACTCCGAATTCCGCGGCGATCTCATCCGCGACCACACCGACCGGAGGGTTCCCGGCCATCAGCAGCCCGCCACCCAGCGGCGACCACGCCATCACCGGCTGCCCATGCTGTTGATGAAACGCCAGATCGCCATTGGTGAAGGGGCGGATTTCGCCCAGCGAAATTTCAATCTGGTTGGTGACCAGTTGGGTCTTCGTCGCTGATTGCAGCTGGGTCCAATCCCACGGGCGGAAGTTAGAAACGCCAACCGCGCCGACCTTGCCGCTGGCCACAACCTCGTCCAGCGCAGCGCCGGTTTCATGGTGGTCCATAAAGGGGTCAGGGCGGTGGATCAGCAGCAGGTCGATATGGTCAACCGCCATTTCGGACAGCGAGGTTTCAACCGATTTCAGGATATGCGCGCGCGACGTGTCATAATATTTGACCTTGGCATCCGCGTATCGGCCCACAGGCGCAACGATGTCGCATTTGGTCACAATCTCCATCCGTTGCCGCAGGCCGGGATTGGCGCGCAGGGCGTTGCCCAGAACCGCCTCGGCCGCGTAACCGCCATAGATATCGGCCTGATCGAATGTGGTGATGCCCTGATCCAGACAGGCCTGAATCTTTGCCTCGACATGGCGCACAGATGTGTCTTCATCATCGCCCAAGCGCCACATGCCATAGACCAGACGGCTCATTTCCAGCGTGTCGGATAGTTTTACACGTTGCATCAGCGGCGCACTCCGTTGCCCAGCGGGGTGGCCGGGGTGGTTTTGGGCACGCGTCCGTATTCCTCGGGCAGCGAGCAGGTTTTCAGGTTCGGCATCACGCGGGCGCCAAAGTGCTTGGCCTCGTCCATGTGCGGATAGCCCGAGAAGATGAAGGCGCGGATGCCCATCTTTTGGTAGTCTTCAATCTTGGACATGACCTGATCAGTTGACCCGACCAGCGCCGCCCCACAGCCCGACCGCGCGCGGCCAACGCCGGTCCAGAGACCGGGTTCGACATAGCCATATTCATCCGCCAGATCACGGTTCTTGGCCTGATGTGCCACACCCAGCGAGGTCGAATCCAGCGCCCGTTCACGAATGGCCCGGCCATATTCGTCGTCCAGCTTGGACACGATGTAATCCGCGTATTCCTGCGCCTCGGCCTCGGTATCGCGGACGATCATGTGAACGCGCAGGCCGTAATCCAGCGTCCGGTTGTAATTCTCGGCCACCGCATGAACCGCCTTCATCCGCTCGGCCAGTTGGTCCTTGGTTTCCGGCCACATCAGATAGACATCGCAATGCTCGCCACACAGATCCAGCGCTGACGGAGAATACCCGCCAAAATACAACAGCGGCCCGCCGGTTTGATAGGGCTTGGCCGGATCGGTGGTCAGGCCCGAGAAATTATAGACCTCGCCCGCGTGATTGATCTCATCCCGCGTCCAGGCCTGTTTCAGAATTTCGACAACCTCGCGTGAGCGTTGATAGCGGAAGGCGCTGTCGGCTTTCTCGCCGGGAAAATCGGATGAGATGATGTTGACCGTCAGCCGCCCCTGCAGCATGTGATCCAGCGTCGCGATGGTGCGGGCCAGCATGATGGGCTGCATCTCACCGCAGCGCACAGCGGCCAAAAGGTTGATCTTGTCGGTGATCGGCGCGCAGCCGGCGACAAAGCTCAGCGTGTCCTGACCAACCTGATAAGATGACGGGCACAGGATGTTGCGAAACCCCTGCGCCTCGGCCTCTTTCACGATGGCGGAACAATGATCCCAACTGGACCGCAGATCGCCCTCGGGCACCCCCAGAAACTGATAATCGTCCGAGCACAGCGCCGAAAACCACGAGACCTCGGCCGCGTCCAGATCGGGGGATGTGATGGGGACGATTGTCATCTGAGTCGGTCTCCGCACGGCATTTGCTTTTTCTCTTGCGTAGCAAGCGCTTTGATGTAGATCAATAGTGTATCAATTTTTCCCGCGACCAAGTGAAGCGACTGACCGTGCCCACTGCCAATCGAAACCCCAACGCACTTCCGGTGTACATCCAGATTGCGGAACTGCTGATCCGTGACATCGCGGCGGGGCGGCTGATTGATGGCGAGCGCCTGCCACCCGAACGCGAGCTGGCAGCAGAGCTGAAAGTCTCGGTCGGGACGTTGCGGAAATCGCTTGCCGAGCTTGAAAAAAAAGGAATGCTTGAGCGCGTTCAAGGCTCGGGCAACTACATCCGGGAAACCGGAACCCAGAACAGCGTTTATGCGATGTTCAGGCTTGAACTGCCTGAAGGGGGCGGCCTGCCGCGCGCGGATATCCTGTCGGTCGACCATCTGGGCAAGCCATCCAATCTGCCGCAATTCGGAGCGTCACGCCGCGGCTCACGTGTACGCCGCATGCGCTATCTGAATGATACAATCATCGCGGTCGAAGAAATCTGGCTGGACGAATCAGTTGGTCTGATCGACCAGAACCTCTTGTCCGACTCACTTTACCGCTACTACCAACACCAATTGGGGTTTTGGATCACGCGGGCTGAAGACAGGGTTTCTGTCGCATCGCTTCCGGAATGGACCCCACCGTCCTTTACCAAACGCGCAGGCCAAACGGTTGGATACATTGAACGGTATAGTTGGTCGGAAAACGCTGAACCCGTTGAATTCTCTAAAACATGGTTCGACCCGGATCGGGCGACCTATGTCCAACGTTTGAAGTAAAAGGAAACGTGCATGACCCGGACCCTCAACTATGGGCTGATCGGATGCGGCATGATGGGGCAAGAACACTTGCACAATATCGGCCTGCTGGAAGGGACACGCGTATCGGCGATTTTCGAACCTGATCCAGCAATGGCTGCGGCGGCCAAGGCAATTGCTCCAGACGCTGCAATGGTTGGCTCGGTCAAGGCGCTTCTCGCGGTCGAGGATTTGGATTGCATCATCATAGCAAGCCCAAATCACCTGCATGTAGACCAGATCTGCCAAGTGGCAGAGACGCGGCCACTACCGCTGTTGGTGGAAAAACCGTTGTGTACCGACCCGCAGGATGTGGCTCGGTTGGCCCGGATCGAGCGCGACTACCCCTGCCCGATCTGGATTGCAATGGAGTACCGATACATGCCGCCCATTGCCGCTTTGATCGACAAGGCCAATGCGACCGGCGGTGTAAAGATGCTGTCTATCCGAGAGCACCGTTTTCCGTTTCTGCAAAAGGTTGGGAACTGGAACCGGTTCAATCAAAATACCGGCGGTACCTTCGTCGAAAAGTGCTGCCACTTCTTCGATCTCATGCGCTTGATCCTTCAGTCCAACCCTGTGCGCATAACGGCAAGCGGTGGACAGGCCGTCAACCATCTGGATGAAGTGTACCAAGGCGAAACCCCGGACATACTGGACCACGGGTATGTCATCGTCGATTTCGCCTCGGGCGCGCGCGCAATGTTGGAGCTTTGCATGTTTGCCGAAGGCTCTCGCTATCAGGAAGAGATATCGGCCGTCGGCCCCGACGCCAAAATTGAGGCGCTGGTCCCCGGGCCGGGACGCTTTTGGCCGGATCATCTGGGCGAACCACCGCTACCGCAGGTGATCCTGAGCCCGCGCAATCCCAAAGGACCAATGACAATGGACGTCCCTGTTGACGCTGCCCTGTTGGCTGCGGGCGATCACAATGGGTCAACCTACTATCAGCACGAAGGGTTTCTTGCGATGCTCCGTGGCCAAAAGGCCAAACCTGACGTGAGTTTGAAGGACGGTCTTTGGGCCGTCAGAATGGGACAAGCAGCACAACAGGCGATAGTTTCCGGCGAAACTGTTCACCTGATCGACTGACCGGGATGTCAAGCGAGGTCAGGTTCTGTTGCAGAGTTTGAACGCACCTGCGCGACCCGGTTCTGCATGCAATCCTCGGACGTCGCTTTCGCCCCTGACGAATGCGCATTGATCAAAGTGGCAATCTCGGGTCGGCATGACCCACAGTTCGTACCAGCGTGAAGGGCGGCTCCGATTTCGTTCACGTCTGTCAACTGTTCGTCTTGAATTGCCCGGACAATGGATTTTACCCCAACCCCGAAGCATGAACAGATTATTGGTCCGCAATCCTCGATATCTGCGGATGTCCGACCGGACAAAACCTGTTGAAATTCGCCCTCGGGCAAAGTTGCCAGGTATTCTCGCATGAGCCTGATGGGTTCACGGGAAACAAAGAGCGCCGCCAACACGCGCTGGCCTTCTGAAAATGCAATTCGGAATGACCCACGCTTTGCATCTTTGACCGACGTGGCTGCCGCATTGGGTAAGCCGAACCAGTCTCGGGCGGCGCGTTCCCAATCGTCGAGGATGTTGTAGCCCGCCAATTCCGTCTTGTAGCCGTTTGCCGTTTTGGCCGTAGCCCAGTACGCTGCCTTGGGTGACATGGATACGCCAGATACTGCGAACCCATACCAGGCAGCATTCATACGTCTGACAGAGACAGCCGTTGCCTTGCTCTCGGGTTGTCCCGAGATTGGGTCAGTTTCGCTTGGAACAAGCGCATCGGCACGGGCGGCCGGGGCCGTTTCACCGGTCCAGTGAATTGGCACAAACACCTGGCCAGGTGCCACGGCGTCGGTGATGTGAAGGCGATAGATACCGTTTCCAACAGAGCTGCCGATCTCGACCAAATCAGCGGAAACGAGGCCCAGACGACGCGCATCATTGGGGTTCACATCGACATAGGGCTCTGCGAGATGGCTCGACAGACGGGGCGACAGGCCAGACCGGGTCATAGTGTGCCACTGATCCCGATTTCGCCCCGTGTTCAAAAGAAATGGATATTGCGCCGATGTTTCCGCTTTCAGCGGCGTATGGGTTACCGGAACAAAACGCGCCTTGTGGTCGGGGTGAAAAAACTGCCCATCGCCGAAGAACCGCCCGTCTGCAGTGCGCGATACCATTGGCCAACGTGTCGGGCTGAGCCCTTCATAACCTTCGTCATCGAGGTCAGAAAAGTCTGAAATATCGAAGTCTTTGCCAAAGGATCTGGCTATCGAAGACATCGTTGCATATTCGCGAAAAATCTGCGCCGGAGATTCATAGCTGAAAGCCTTCGTCCAGCCCATCCGACGCCCCACTTCGGCAAGAATATCCCAATCCGCCCGCGCTTGTCCTGGCGGTGTCAAAACCGCGCGTTGTCGACTTATTGTGCGGTCCGAATTGGTTACCGTGCCGCTTTTCTCCGCCCACCCTGCTGCGGGCAGCACCACATCTGCAACCCTTGCAGTATCGGTTCGATCGGTAACATCACTGACCACGGTGAAGGGGCAATGCTCAATCGCTGCTCGGACTCGATCAGCGTCCGGCATCGTTGCGGCAGGGTTTGTATGAACAACCCAAAGCGCCTTGATCTGGTCGGTCTCAATCGCACGAAATAGATCGACCGCTTTTAAACCTTGTTTCTGTGGAATGGCCGGGGCATCCCAGAACCGACGCACCGCATCGCGATGGTCTGCATTTTCGATGTCCAAATGGCACGCGAGTGTGTTGGCAAGTCCGCCGACCTCTCTTCCGCCCATTGCGTTGGGTTGGCCCGTTACCGAAAACGGCCCCATGCCTGCACGCCCGATCCGACCGGTTGCCAGATGACAATTCAGAATTGCGTTTACCTTGTCCGTCCCGCTTGATGACTGGTTCACACCCTGACTGAAAACGGTAACGACTCGCTCGGAACGCAGCCAAAGATTACAGAACGCTTTGATTTCGGAAGGATCAAGGCCCGTTACAGCCTCATCGTCCTGTTGGGCCGCGTTCAGGGTTTCCGAGAATCCAACTGTGTGCGTGAGGAAGTCCGGCGCGACCCGCCCCTTTTCGTGGATTCTTTTCAGCAAACCGTTGAACAGGGCAACGTCACTGCCGGGGTTTAGCGCCAGGTGAAGATCGGCCTGATCGCAGCTTGCGGTTCGACGGGGATCGACAACGATGATTCTGGTGCCACGTGCCTGTCGCGCAGCCAGAATCCGCTGGTAGAGAACGGGATGACACCACGCGAGGTTCGACCCGACCAGAACAACCAGATCAGCCTGATCTAGATCCTCGTAGGTTCCCGGCACAGTATCTGTTCCAAAGGCGCGCTTATGCCCCGCGACGGTGGATGCCATGCAAAGTCTGGAATTGGTGTCGATATTGGCAGACCCGATGAAACCTTTCATCAGCTTGTTGGCGACATAGTAGTCTTCGGTGAGCAATTGCCCGGAGACATAGAATGCCACGCTGTCTGGACCATGTTTGGCTATGGTGGACGAAAACCGATCTGCGACCAACTGCAACGCCTCGTCCCATTTAGCGTTCCGTCCAAACACACGAGGAGCCAGCAAGCGATGGTCCAGCCCAACAGTTTCTCCCAAAGACAATCCCTTGGAACACAAGCGACCGTAGTTTGCCGGATGGTCGGGATCACCGTCGACGGTTAACCCGCCTGCACCGTCGGGGCGCAGCAGGACACCGCAGCCAACCCCGCAATATGCACAGGTCGAACGGACCTCGGGCAGGCCGGTTCCGTCCATCAGGCCGCACTCCGTCGGGTCACGGCGCTGTCGTCCAGCAGAATACGACCGTCTTCAAGACGCACAGAATATGTGGTGATCCGGCCATCATCTGCGCCTTTTGCTTCACCTGTATTCAGGTCAAAGACCCAGTTGTGCAGCGGGCAAGTGACCGACTGGCCGTGCACGATACCTTCGGACAAAGGCCCACCCTTGTGCGGGCAGCTATTGGTCGCCGCAAACACCTCGGCCTCTGCCGTGCGGAACACGGCAATACAACCGATATGAGTTTTCACCAACCGAGCCCCACGCAACGGCACCTCGTCGATATGTCCGATGTCGATCCAGCTCATTCCGCGGCCTCCAATGTGAAATCTGCAATCGGCGCGTAGGTCCGCGCTTTTTCTTTGACGTGTTCGGCCCACGGGTCTTTGCGGTAGATGCATTGCGACAGTTCGAACCGGGCGACCAAAGCAGCGCGGTTTTCAAGATCGTCCACGACCTGAGCTTTGACCCAGTCCATGCCAACCTTGCCCAACCATTTATACAGGCGATCCAGATACTTGCCGCCCTCGCGGTAGGCTTGGGTGACGGCCATCACGACCTCGATCGCCTCGTCTTCGGTGGGGACTTGGCACAACAGTTGGGTCTCTTTCACATCCATACCAGCGGCACCGCCGATGCTGATCTGAAAGCCCGAATCCACGCAGACGACGCCAATATCCTTGCACGTCGCCTCGGCGCAGTTGCGCGGGCACCCGGATACGGCCAGCTTCAGCTTGTGCGGCGTCCACGACCCCCACAGGATTTTCTCCAGCTTGATCCCCAGCCCGGTGCTGTCTTGTGTGCCAAACCGGCAATGATCCGTGCCGACGCAGGTTTTGACCGTGCGCAGACCCTTGGAATAAGCGTGGCCCGAGACCAGACCGGCCTTGTTCAGATCCGACCAGATCGCAGGCAGGTCCTCACCCTTTACGCCCAGCAGGTCGATGCGCTGACCGCCAGTGACTTTGACGGTTGGCACGTTGTACTTGTCGGCAGCATTGGCAATGGCGCGCAGCTCTTCGGGTGTGGTGATCCCTCCCCACATGCGGGGCACGACACTGAATGTGCCGTCCTTTTGGATGTTCGCGTGCTTGCGTTCATTGACGAAGCGGCTTTGCGGGTCGTCTTGATACTCAAGCGGCCAATCCGCCAGCAGGTAATAGTTGATCGCCGGGCGGCACACATGGCAGCCGTTGGGCGTGGTCCAGCCGAGTTCCTGCCAGACAGCGGCCTGGCTTTTCAATTCCTGCCCCTTGATCAAACGACGCACATCTTCGTGCGTCAGATCGGTGCAACCGCAGATCGGTTGCGCGGCCGGTATTTGGAAGTCGTCGCCCAGAGTAACCTGCAATACCTGTTCGACCAGCCCGGTGCATGTCCCGCAGGAAGCACTGGCCTTGGTGCATGCACGCACTGCGCCCAAATCATTGGCCCCTGTGTTGATCGCCTCAATGATATCTCCCTTGCATACGCCGTTGCAGCCGCAAATCTCCGCCTCAGGCGGCAATGCTACAACGGCTGAGAGAGGGTCCACGGTGTCGCCCCCCTGATAGGCCGGGCCGAAGATCAGCGTCTCACGCATGTCTTCGATGCTGGTGCCGTCCTTGATCAGGCCAAAGAACCAGCTGCCATCGGCGGTGTCGCCATACATGACTGCGCCAATCAACCGATCCTCTTCGATTACGAGGCGCTTGTAGACGCCGCGCGAAGGGTCGCGAAAGACGATGTCTTCACGCCCCGGCCCGTCAGCGAAATCGCCGGCACTGAACAGATCGCAGCCCGTGACCTTCAGCTTGGTCGAGAGGGTTTTCTGCGCGAATGCGGCGTCTTCGCCCAACAGCGCCTGCGCCGCCACTTTCGCCTGATCATAAAGCGGCGCGACAAGGCCAAAGACCGCCCCGTCATGTTCCACGCATTCGCCGACAGCATAGACACCCGGGTCCGAGGTCAACATCTGATCATCCACATGGATACCACGCCCGGTGGCCAGCCCGGCCGCTTGCGCAAGCGCCGTGTTAGGGCGGATACCTACCGCCATAACCAGCAGGTCACAGGGCAGCTCGGTCCCGTCATCCAACAGCAGTGCGCGGACCTTGCCATCTTGCCCCAGAACTTCCTTGGAATTCGCCTGCAGGCAGATCTTGATGCCTTTGCCTTCCAGCGATTTCTTCAGCAGATAGCCTGCGGCCTCGTCCAGTTGACGCTCCATCAGGTGGCCCATTATGTGGACGACGGTGACGTCAACACCATGCGCGGCCATCCCCGCAGCGGCCTCGAGCCCCAGCAAACCGCCACCGATCACGACGACTTTGTTGTCCGGCCCCATGCCCATCATCTGTTGCGTATCTTCGAGATCGCGATAAGCGATCACACCATCCAGACCATGCCCCGGCAAAGGGATGATGAACGGGTTCGACCCCGTCGCGATGACCAGCTTGTCATAGGGCACATGCCCGTTCGCGCCTTCGACCACCTTCATCTCGCGGTCGATCTTTTCGACCGTCTCGCCAAACCGGCAGGCGATGCCGCGCTCGGTGTACCAAGCGTCGTCATGGGTGACAATCTCGTCATAGGTCTTTTCACCCGAAAGAACCGGGCTGAGCATGATGCGGTTATAGTTCCCACGCGGTTCGGCGTTGAAAAGGGTGATATCGAACGCGTCCGGGGCAGCGTCAGTCAGATGCTCCAGCACCCGACCCGAGGCCATCCCAGCGCCGATCACAACAAGTCTTTGTTTCATGGTTTCACTCCGCTGCAATCGCCTTTGGGGTGGGCGATTTCGGCTTGGCGCCGTGTTCGTATTCTTCAAGGAAGTCGAGAACTTCCTGCCGGTAGGCGTAATAATCCGGGTGCTCCAACAGAGCCTTGCGTGTCCTTGGGCGCGGCAGATCGACCTTGGTGATCTTGCCGATGGTCGCTTGTGGGCCGTTGGTCATCATCACCACCCGGTCGGCCAGCAGGATCGCCTCATCCACGTCATGGGTCACGCAGATCGCGGTCACCTTGGTGCGGGACCAGACCTCCATCAGAACCTCCTGCAACTCCCAGCGCGTCAGGCTGTCGAGCATCCCGAAAGGCTCATCCAGCAGCAAAAGTTTGGGTGACAGGGCAAAGGCGCGCGCGATACCGACGCGCTGTTTCATGCCGTTCGACAGGTCCGAGGCGGATTTGTCCATCGCATCGGCCAGGCCTACGCGCTCCAGATAATATTCAACGACATCCTGCCGCTCGGACATGCTGGCCTTGGGATAGACCTTGTCGACGCCAATCGCGACGTTCTCTTTGGCGGTGAGCCACGGGAACAGGTTGGGCGACTGAAACACCACCGCACGTTCGGGATCCGCGCCTTCGACATGGCGGCCATCCAGCTTGATCGCGCCTTTCGAGATGTCGTTCAGCCCGGCAGCCATTGTCAGAACCGTTGATTTGCCACAGCCGGAATGGCCGATCAGCGAGATGAATTCGCCCTTATCGATCTTCAGGTCAAAATCCTCAACCACAGTCAGCGGGCCTTTGGGCGTCGGATACACCTTGTGCAATTGCGAAAAGTCGAGGAACCGGTTTTCGATCATCCCCTTCTGTGCGTCGGCCACCGCAGTGGGTACGCCATGGATCGGCGTGACATCGGGCAGAATACGCGAGCCTTCGACCTTAGCCTCGATCCCCACATCCATCAGGTATTTGGTGACGTCGGCGCGCAGGCGTTTGAAGACCTCATCGTTGTTCATTGCGCCCCGGTCACGCGGTCGCGGGATCGACACAGGGAACTCCTGCCCCAGCGTCCCATCCGGGTTCAGCGCAATGATACGGTCGGCCAGAATGATTGCTTCATCCACGTCGTTGGTGATCAGCACACAGGTCTTCTTGTCGGCCTCCCAGATGTGTTCGATCTCATCCGCCAGATTGGCGCGGGTCAAAGCGTCGAGCGCGGACAGAGGCTCATCCAGCAGCAGAACTTCGGGGTTCATCGACAGCGCCCGCGCCACGTTGACTCGCTGACGCATCCCGCCGGACAGTTCCGCCGGGCGGCGCGTCGCGGCATGGCTGAGACCCACCATCTGCACGTAACGCGCAACCTTCTCGGCCTTCTCCGCCTTGTTGAGGCTGGGAAAGACCGTATCAACCGCCAGCCCTACGTTACCGCTGACCGTCAGCCAGGGCATCAGCGAGTAGTTTTGAAAGATCACCCCGCGCTCCGGGCCGGGGCCCTTGATCGGGGCGCCTTTGAACGTGACCTCACCGCTGGTCGGACTATCAAGACCGGCCATCAGGTTGATCAGGGTCGTCTTACCGGTACCCGAGAATCCGAGGATCACCAGAAACTCGCCCTCTTGCACGTCCAGATCGATGCCATTCAGCACATCCGCGCGCGCGGTGCCTTCGCCAAAGGATTTAGAGGCGTTTTTAAAGCTTAGTATGCTCATCGCGCTCACCGGTTATTCGTGAAAGTGAAGAGGGATTGCAGCGCGTACATCACCCGGTCCAGCAGGAAGCCGATGATGCCGATGGTAAAGACAGCAACCATGATCTTGGCCAAGGAACTGGAGGAGCCGTTCTGGAACTCATCCCAGACAAACTTGCCCAAACCCGGGTTTTGCGCCAGCATTTCCGCGGCGATCAGGACCATCCAGCCAACACCAAGCGACAGGCGCAGACCGGTGAAGATCAACGGCAAGGCCGAAGGCAGCACCAGCTTGGTGATCTTGGTATAGGTGTTCATTTTCAGAACCTTGGAGACGTTCACCAAATCCTTGTCGATCGACGCCACACCCAGCGCCGTGTTAATCAATGTGGGCCACAGCGAACACAAAGTTACGGTGATGGCCGAGATCAGGAAGGACTTCGCAAACCAGCCGTCGTTGGTGACGTAAACGGCCGAGACGATCATGGTTACGATCGGCAACCAGGCCAGAGGCGAGACCGGTTTGAAGATCTGGATCAGCGGGTTCAGCGCCGCATTTGCTGTCGGAGACAGGCCCGCCGCGATGCCCAGCGGGACCGCAATAACGGTGGCGATCAGAAACCCAAAAAACACGGTTTTGATTGAGGTCCAGATTTGCTGGTAATAGGTCGGAGCACCGGTGAAGGCAACGTCTTTCACTTTCTCCGGCTGTCCGGCATCAATGAACTTTTGATTGCGCGTCTCGACCATTGCCTCGAACTTGGCGCGTTTTGCCGCTTTGGCCTTGGCATCCTCGTTCAGGCTGACCATTTCCGCCCAAACCTGCGTCGGCCCCGGAACCGCGCCGAGAGAGGTTTGCACCTTGGGTGCCAGCGTACCCCACAGCAGCAGGAAGGCGAAGATCGACAGAAGGGGAACGATCAGCAAGCGCCAGATCTCGACCATCTGGGCGCGTGGGTTGTCCCCTGCGGCGGCTTTCAGGACGGGCGTGGCCCAGCTGAGACCCAGAACCTGGAACCACTTATCGGCTGCGTTGATGCGAGTGAAAAGGCGGGCGCGGCGTGCCTCTTGGGCGGGGTCTGCGTTGAATTCGGGATCGACCGTTGTCATCTGATGTGTCCTTGCGATGGCGGGGCACTTTGGGGTCCGCGCCCGACGAAGGCCGGGCGCGGCGTTTGGGGGGTTAGCCTTGTACGTCGGAACCGACGATCTTCTGCTCGCCCTTCAGCCCGATGGACAGGCTTTCGAGATAGGCGTTTGGCGTGCGGCCGTCATAGGCGATACCGTCGATGATATCTTCGGCCGGGGTTGGGGCTTTGTAGCCGTCGCTGTCCCAAGGGAAATCAGCCTCGTTCGCCAGCCCTTCGTCAACCAGCAGACGCGCGGCTTCGAGGTAGATCTCGGGCTTGTAGACCGACTTGGCCACTTCGTCATACCAGCTGTCCGGCTTGGCCTCGGCGATCTGACCCCAGCGGCGCATCTGGGTCAGGTACCAAACGGCGTCCGAGTAGAACGGATAGGTCGCGTTGTAGCGGAAGAACACATTAAAATCGGGAACCTCGCGCTTGTCGCCTTTCTCGTATTCAAAGGTACCGGTCATCGAGTTGGCGATGACGTCATAATCCGCGCCCACATATTCCGCGCGACTCAGGATTTCGACCGCTTCCGGGCGGTTGGCGTTGTCATTTTCATCCAACCACTGCGCCGCGCGGATCAGCGCTTTGGTCACTGCCAGAGTGGTGTTCGGAAATTCCTCGGCAAACTCGGCTGTGATACCAAAGACCTTTTCAGGGTTGTTCTTCCAAAGCTCATAATCGGTGATGACCGGTACACCGATACCCTTGAACACGGCCTGCTGGTTCCACGGCTCGCCCACGCAGTAACCATAGATCGTACCGGCCTCCAACGTGGCCGGCATCTGCGGCGGAGGCGTCACCGACAGGAACACATCCGCGCCGATCTGACCGGTAACGTTTTCGGGGCTGTAGAATCCCGGATGCAACCCGCCCGCCGCCAGCCAATAGCGCAGTTCATAATTGTGCGTCGAAACGGGGAAAACCATGCCCATGTTAAAGGGCTTGCCTTCGGATTTGTACTTCTCAACAACCGGTGCCAGAGCCTCGGCGCTGATCGGATGCTGTGGGCGGCCATCATCCATCACCGGGATGTTCGGCTTCATCTCTTCCCAGATCTCGTTAGAGACGGTGATGCCATTGCCGTTCAGATCCATCGAAAATGGCGTGATGATATGGGCTTCGGTTCCGTACCCGATGGTCGCGGCCAAAGGCTGTCCGGCCAGCATATGCGCCCCATCCAACTGCCCGCCGATCACACCATCCAACAAAACCTTCCAATTGGCTTGAGCTTCCAATGTGACAAACAGACCTTCGTCCAGAAAATACCCCTGCTCGTACGCCACCGCGAGCGGCGCCATGTCAGTCAATTTGATAAAGCCAAAGGTCAACTCGTCTTTTTCCAGCTCCAGCTCAGCCAATGCCGGAGACACAAGCGCCGTAGTCGCCGCCAGACTCAGAAGTAGGTTTTTCATCGCGTTCCCTTTCGGTAAAGCCCAACCCGTTGGGCAAACAAAAAAGCCGCCGACACACACCGCCGGGAGGAGTTGGCGGTTGGTCGAGCGGCTTTGCTCTTGCTTAGTGCCCTGATGCGGGCGAATTCCGTCAGCGGGCGTCGTTGCCCGTCGATGGATTTATTAAGGCAGTTGCGTTTCCGGGCGTCATCCGTTTTAGCGATGTCGGCGCCAAGTTTTCCGCATTGCAGCGTAATTCAATGCTGCAATGCGGAAATTTTAGGCAACATCACCCCGTCGGCTCGAAAATGCGCCGGTCGAAAAACACGTTCTGAGGCAGAATCAGACTGCCATTGACCGACGCTGCAGCCGTTGACTCGGCCAAAGCGCCTTCCAGTTTTTCGGATGCACCAGGAGTTTCGACGCCCAGCCCCTGCAATTCGCGGCGATAGAGATCGCTGCGAAACACTTTTGCGGCCTGACGTTCAGCAGTACCAATGTCCAGCCCGTTGCGAATTGCGAGTTGATGCGCGATCCATTTTGCCTGACTACGCCATGGAAAGGTGGCGGCTCCTTCGAAAAACTCGACAAACCCATCAACATGGCGATGCTCTCCACGCGCGGAGATCCCGAATTGTCCCAGAAGGGCACGGTCGATCAATTCGGCAGAAACACCTAGATAGGTTTTGCGCGACAGCATCTCGGATGCGGTTGTCCGGCTTTCCGGATTGGAAAGCCACCGCCCCGCGCGCCAGACCGCCCGCATGAGGCTGCCTAAAAGGTGCGGCTCGGTTTCTGCCCAGTCGTTTCGGACGGCCAGAACCTTTTCCGGTGCGCAGGTCCATATCGCCCGGCCCGGCAGCAGCAACGTGCCAACATTGTCGTCTACGGCGAAGGACCCCCAAGGCTCGCCCACACAAAACGCATCAATCTCGCCGCTGGCCAGAGCCTGCGCCATCAATGGTGGCGGCACGGTGCGGATTTCGACTTTTTTCGATGCAAGTCCGGTTCCAGCAACCCAATAGCGCAATAGTTCGACATGCATCGAAAATGGAAAGGGCACACCAAAGACAAGAACATCACCCGCAGCCATTGCTAACGCAGTCCCTGCACCCCTGGCATCTGCAAAGTCAAATTCATATCCCAGATTGGTTAGACGTCCCGCCAGTTTGGTCCCAACACCTATCACGTTGCCATTCAGCGACAAAACAGAGACCGCAGAAAGCGGCGTCGCAATGCCGCCCAATCCCAAGGCCATCGCCACAGGGACAGGCGACAACAGATGTGCCGCGTCAACATGACCAAAAGCCAGCATATCGCGCAGAGATGACCAAGACGGGGCCGGGCGCAGGTCGAGCGAGACGCCTTCGGCATGATCAAACCCCATCTCGCGCGCGACGATCAAAGGTGCTGCATCAACCAAAGGCATATAGGCCACGGGCAGGGTTACCGTTCTCATGACAACAACCCCGAAGCTGTCACCAAGGCCTCGGCCACGTCAGCCACGCGTCGGTTCTGGTTCATCGCGGTTTTACGCAACAGGGCGTAGGCCTCATCCTCCTGCAGACCTTTCGCCTTCATTATAAGGCCCTTGGCTCGATCGATCAGCTTGCGCTCTTCCAGTGCGCGGCGCGTTTCTTCCAATTCAACACGCATCTGGCGTAGCATCTGAAACCGAGCGATAGCCGTATCTATGACGGGTTTGACGCGATCGGCCTGAAGGCCATCCACGACATATGCCGATACACCAGCTTCTACGGCCGCCTTGGCCAATCCACCTGCTGCGCCTGATACAAACATTGCAACGGGCCGTTCCATCGGGCCGGATGCAACCGTCAATTCTTCCAGCATATCGCGGGATGGGTTGTCGATATCGATCAGAACAATATCCGGGCTGTGCGTCGCAATCTTGCGCGCCAGTCCCGAGACGCTGCCAATGACAAAGACATCGACGTCTCCGGACTCTTTCAAGGCGTCGACAATTGCAAATGCGCGATCTTGGTTCTGCTCTACGACAACGACAGTAAGGTTATGACTCATGCAGACTCAGCTGGGCCCGGGGAAAGCCGTCCACAACTGGAAAGTCTTCGAAACGGTCAACGAACAACAGATTTGCTTAAATAGCTGGCGCTTTGACGCGCTGTGCAGAACGATTGCGCAGTTCTAATTGCTACCGGACACTGCGCGATACAACGTGTACTGGTCTCTTGGCATAGTTCGCCTCTAAACGGGATTGATACCGTACCATTGACCGATCCACATTCAGGGAGACGCGCCCGACACAAGCTCACCTGTTGCCATGGCACTTTTGTGAGATCACGCCGCCAGACATCGCATTGTCGACTCCCAGGTTATTGATCTGATTATGTGAGATCTAGTTTCAAACGGTCGGGTGGAGTGTTTGTAGATCGAACGTGCTGTGCGGGTATTGGTTGCGGGAGTAGGATTTGAACCTACGACCTTCAGGTTATGAGCCTGACGAGGTGAAGACGTCAAGCAATTGATCCAGTGGATCAATTGTAGTCTGAACGGGCTGTACTGAGATTTTCTGACGCTGGTTGCGGGAGTAGGATTTGAACCTACGACCTTCAGGTTATGAGCCTGACGAGCTACCGGGCTGCTCCATCCCGCGTCAGAGTCAGATTT
>NZ_JBQGAE010000007.1:0-213127 GCF_056542645.1 Ruegeria sp. AB5 | reverse complement strand
TCAAAGGCAAGACCGCCATAGTGTTCATCAACGACCACTCGGTTGAAGAACATGGCAGCGTTCTGATCCAATGGCGGCAGGCTGCTGTCCTCAAGGCAGGCCAAAGCGGTGGAATAGATCGAATGCACATGCATCAGGCAGCGATGATGTGGACAGCGCCGATGGATGGCACCGTGCAGCCCCCAGGCCGCTTTGTCAGGTGCATCCGGGCGGTTCAGGGTTTCAGGGTCGTTGGCGTCAATCAGGATCAGGTCTGAAGCCTTGATCAGCCTGAAATGCACCAAATTGGGGTTCATCAAAAATTGCGTGCCATCTTCATTCACCGCCACGCTGAGATGGTTGCCGACGGATTCGTGCATGTTCAGCCGCTCGACCCAGCGAAAGGAAGCTGCAAGCTCGGTACGTTCTTTCCAGTGGTCCATGTTTGAACCCGTTTCAGCAGATCGAAGAGAGTGTGTTGGCATGGTTTGACCCCAAAAAAAGGTTTCGGGTCTAATCTCTTGCCAATCAGTCCTTTCGACAAATTATAAATTTCAAAGTAACACATTACCCAGTTTGATGTATGGGGATCGCTGGATTTCTCCCGCTGACTTGGTCCATCTCAATGTTTGGCGGCCGGAGGTTGGCATTGCTCCGAGGCTGGAAGGGGTTGACGCAGGCCTGCCGGCACCTCGGGAACAGAGGCGATCACGCCGCCTCAGAGCATGTCCACCGGGCACGATTCATGCACAGAGCGCGCAAAACCGTTGGGCTTCAGACGGACTAGCGCATTAGGAATCGAGCTGTTCGTCCAGCCATTCCATAAAGGTACGGCTGGCCGGAGTTTGTTCGTTGGCGCGTACCTCGCTAATGAAATAACGCTCCTTCATCTTGATTTGACCATCATATGGGCGAACGAGTTGCCCAGCCTTTGAGGCGGCCTCGAACAGACTAGTATGCGCCAATGCCAATCCTACGCCATTGATCGCCGCAGTCATGGACAACACCACGGTCGAGGCGAAATTCACCGGCTTGGGCGGGGGGCCGCGGTATTTGGACCCGTGCCACTCATCCCAACTGGCTGTCATACTGGAAGTGTCAAACAGGGGAACATGATCAAGTCTGCCCGATTGCGCCAATTCGGGTGAGCAAACCGGGAAAAAATACTCATCCCGCAGTGGTCTCAGGTCTGCTCGGGCTTTGCTGATCAGGTTCACGATCTCTATCTCGAAGTTGGGAACCCGCTCTTCGATGTCCGAGATATGGGGTAGGATATTCAGCCGGATCCAAGGGTATTGCCTATACAAGCTGTCCAATCGTGGCATAAGCCAGAAGAGCGTCAAAGCCATGTTCGCACGCAACGTCAGCGATTTTCCGCGATCAGGATCAACTGCTTTCCGTGACCCGGCGCGCAGCAGTTCGAAGGCCTCGTGCACGAAGAACAGATAGTTGCGACCTTCGTCTGTCAGCTGCTTGGTCCGGCCTACTCTACGGAACAGGGCAAGTTTCAGATGAGCTTCCAGTTGCCGGATCTGATGGGACACCGCAGGCTGGGTAATATTCAACTCCACTGCGGCGGCTGTGAAGGATCCGAGCCGGGCGCAGGCCTCGAAGCTGCGTAGCCAGTTGAGCGGCGGCATGTGGTCGGTATTCGACAAGGCGGCCCCAATTCATTATTTCTGATAATCAGTTACCGCTAAGTTTATCATTTGTCCACGTCCCGGTTTAATTGGAAATTCTGTCATATATGTTCTTTCGGGAGATGATCATGCGGAAAGAGAACTTCATTCCGTCACTAGAAGATGAATATTCAAGTTGTCAGATTGGCCTTCTGCAATTCGTGATTGCTGGCTTAGCGGTCGGGGGTGTGCAATGAACGGTGCCGATCTGATAGCGGCGATTCTTCAGCGCGAAGGTGTGGAAGTGCTGCCGGCTTTTCCACACAGCGACCTGATCGAAGCTGCAGCGAAAATTGGCATTCGACCCATCATCGTTCGCCAGGAACGCCAGGCTCTGCACATTGCCGACGGCTACACGCGTGCGACCGGAGGGCGACGCAATTGCGTCAGCACGGTACAATACGGACCAGGCTCCGAAAACGCCGCTGGCGGTGTGGCCCAGTGTTTTGCGGACAATTCCCCGGTACTTCACATCCCGGGCGGATAGCCGATTGCGAGTCAGGGTGTCAGACCGAACTTCAACGCGGCCCGCAGCCTGCAGAGCATCAACAAGTGGTGCGAGTTCGTACATGACGCGGAACGTCTGCCCCAGATGCTGCAGCATGCCTTCGCGCAGTTGCGCAACGGTCGCCCAGGGCCGGTCACACTCGAAGTACCTGTCGACATCTTTACCGGCGAAGTCGATGAGTCGCTACTGGAACGCTACCGTCCACAGCGCAAATCTACTCCGAGCGCTGATGTCACCGAGGTAAGGGAACTGGTGGACATGTTGCTGGCGGCAAGTGCGCCAGTGATCGTCGCGGGCCAGGGGATACTTTACGCTGGCGCTACGGAGGAACTGGTCGAACTGGCGGAACTCACGCAGACTCCGGTGATGTCGACGCTCAATGGCAAAAGCTGTTTTCCCGAAAATCATGCGTTGTCCTTGGGGTGCGGCGGCCTGTCACGGCCCGACGCGATCGTGCACTTTCTGAACAAGTGCGATCTGGTTGTCGGCATCGGCACCAGTTTCACCCGTTCCGAGTACATCACGCCTCTGCCGCTGAAAGGACGGCGCTATGCGCAGCTAACCAACAGCGAAAGCGACATCTCCAAAGACTATCCGGTGGACTTTGCCGTGATCGGCGACGCCCGCCCGTCAATCGCGGCAATGAATGCCGAAGTAAAGGCCAGGCTTGGAGACGAAGGCCGACGTGCGGAAGATTCGGTGCGCGAAGAACTTGCCGCACTCAAAGCAGCTTTTCTGGATGAATGGCGACCTCTGCTGGAGTGCAACGAACGACCGATCAGTCCTTACCGTGTGGTCTGGGATCTCATGCACTGTGTTGATCGTACCCGAACGGTTGTCACTCACGAAGCCGGTTCGCCCCGTGATCAGATCACCCCCTTTTACGAAGCCATCGTGCCGCATGGGTACATCGGCTGGGGCAAGACGACCCAACTCGGAACCAGTCTTGGCCTCGTTCAGGGCGCGAAGCTGGCGCGCCCGGACTGGCACGCAATCAACATCATGGGCGAATCGGCAATGGGCATGGTCGGCATGGATTTCGAAACCAGCGTACGTAACCGTATCGGGACCACCACGATAGTATTGCGCAACGGCGTAATGGGCAATTACACCAACTTTCATCCCGTTGCTTCGGAAAAGTACGCGATCAACGAACTGGGCGGCAACTACGCCGATCTCGCAAGCGCACTGGGTGGTTATGCCGAACGGATCGAAGATCCCGCAGAGATCAAGCCTGCGATAAAGCGCGCGCTTGCCCGCAATGACGAAGGCGAACCGGCACTGCTCGAATTCATTACAGCTGAGGAGAATCGTAAGGCAACTCGTCTTCCTGACGACATCACGTACCGAAAACAGTACGGATGATTTCCTTCGACTACGTCGTCATCGGTGGCGGGACCGCGGGTTGCGTCGTTGCATCGCGATTGACCAAAAATCGCGATGTCAGCGTGCTGGTTCTCGAATCGGGCCCGTCATGGCGTGGTCTCGCCATCGAGGTGCCCGGTGCGTTGGGCGATCTCTACACCGGCGGCAAGTTCCATTGGCATCACTTGTCGGAACCCGAGCCCCACGCGAACAACCGGCAACTGCCGTACAAGCTTGGTCGCATCGTCGGTGGTTCGTCGGCCATTAATGGCATGGTTTGGGTGCGCGGCAGCGCACGCGATTTCGACGACTGGGCGGCGCAGGGTTGCGACGGCTGGTCGTACGAAGAGGTGGCGCCGGTGTATCGGCGCATCGAAGATTACGAGGACCCCAATGATGCTTACATGGGTCAGTCAGGACCTATTTCGATCACACGGGGCGACACCACCACACCGTTGAACAGCGCATTTCTGCGCTCGGCCGAACAGGCCGGCTATCCCTTGAACGACAACCACAACGGCCCTCGTCAGGAAGGCTTCTGCGCAATGCAACGCAACACGCGCCGAGGCCGTCGTTGCGACGTCTATCGCGGCTACCTGCAACCGGCTCTGTCACGCCCGAACCTCGTTGTGTGGAGCGATACGCACGTCCAGCGTATCGTGCTGAATGACGGGCGCGCCAGCGCTGTCGAGTTCAAACGCGGCGGTGTAGTCAGTCAGGTGGCAGCGAGGCGCGAAATCCTTCTGGCCGCCGGTGCGCTTGCCTCGCCGCAGTTGCTGCAACTGTCGGGTATCGGCTCCCCCGAGAAGTTGCGCGGGCTTGGCATTGAACCGTTGATCGATCTGCCCGGTGTAGGGCGCAATCTTCACACACACCCGGTTATCAAGCTATCCTTCCGCTGCAAGTTGCCAGTCAGCCTCTACCCCGCGACACGGTTTCCAGGAAAATGGCTTGCCGGGTTACGCTGGCTCGTGATGCGCGACGGTCCAGCCGCCAGTAGCAGCTTCGACGTCGGCGGCTTCATGCGCAGCCGGGACGATCTTGACCGCCCCGATTTGCAGTTCACGCTGGTACCGCTGGCACTCGGGGATCTGTACTCAAAGTTCGACGGTCACGGATTCGAAATTTATGTGGAACTGATTGGCTGCAAGAGCCGTGGCTGGACAGCCCTGCGATCCAGCGACCCAAGCGAGTTACCACGATTCTGCTTCCAGTTTCTGCAGGATCAGCGCGACATCCAAGCCTTTGTCAGAGGTTTGCACATTGTCCGCAAGATATTGGCACAGCCCGCGTTTTCACCCTACGCCGGAGAGTCGCTGATACCAAAGCCCGGTGAAGAGACGGATGAAGAGTGGATTCGCCGCACGGTAAGTATCAGTCACCATCTTGCCGGCTCGTGCCGCATGGGGGCCAGCAACGATGAGCAGGCGGTCGTCACGCCAGAACTCAAGGTGCGCGGGGTCGAAGGGCTGCGCGTGATAGATGCATCCGTAATGCCGACAGTGACGGCCGGCAACACCCACGCGCCGGTTATCATGATCGCCGAACGCGCCAGTGACTTGATTCTACAAGCCCAGTAACTGGGCGCTGTTCAAGAGAGGCTCACAGCGATGCGTGAATAACTGGGAGCTAACCGGCCGCTTGAATTTCCTTTGGAAGAGAATTTCGTCGATGCCCGATGCCCGATGCCCGATGCCCGATGCCCGATGCGGCATGTGGTCGGTGTTCGACACAGCAATCCCAATTCATTATTTGAGATAATCAATTACCGTTGAATTTATCATTTGTCTACGTCCCGGTTTGATTGGAGCATTTGTCATATATGTTTTGTCGGGAGATGATCATGCGGAAAGAGAACTTCATCCGGGAACTAGAAGCTAAATTCTCACGTGGTCAAATAGGCCGCCGCCAGTTTATGACCAACGCTCTGGCAGCTGGCGTTACCGTTGCTGCGGCGAGCTCGTTCGCATCGAGCGTCGAAGCTGCTACACCGAACATGGGCGGTACGTTGAAGGCCGGTTTCGGTTTCGGCTCAACCTCCGACACATTGGACCCGGGCCAATTTGCTGGCGATTTCCTGCTTTGTATGTCCTTCGGCTTCAACGGCTATCTGACCGAAGTTGGCGTCGACGGCAATGTTGTGCCAGGCGTCGCTGAATCGTGGGAAAGCACACCGGACGCCAAGAAGTGGACGTTCAAAGTTCGCAAGGGTGTCGAGTTCCACAATGGAAAACCTGTGACGGCAACGGATTGTGTCGCGTCGCTCAACTTCCACCGTGGCGACAACTCGACATCGGCCGCAAGCTCGCTGCTGACAGAGGTCACGAACATAAAGGTCGATGACGAGAGCACGTTCACGGTGACGCTGGCCAACGGAAACGCCGACTTCCCGTTTATCCTGACTGACTACCACATAACCGTGGCGCAAGCGAAAGGCGACTCCATTGATTGGCAGAGCGGCGTCGGTTGCGGTGCCTACAAACTCGATAACTACGAGCCAGGCGTATCGGCGGAACTGTCGCGTTTCGAAAACAGCTGGAAGAAGACTTATCTCGATGGCGCCCAGATGCTGACAATTCTCGACGCGACCCCGCGTAGCGCCGCACTCCTATCCAATAACGTCGACATTATCGACCGAGTTGACAAGAAGACCGCCGGGCAGCTCGGCAGCGCACCGGGCATAAATCTGGTTCGCACGGATGGCACCCAGCACTTTTCGTTTCCGATGTGGTGCGACGTCGATCCTTACAGCAACCTCGACGTACGGCTCGGCCTCAAGTACGCAATCAATCGTCAGGAGCTAATCGATAAGGTCCTGTTCGGTTACGGCGCGGTCGGCAACGACATCCCGCTGTCACGCAGCCAGAAATTCTACAACGCCGACATTCCGCAGCGCCCGTACGATCCGGACAAGGCGAAGTTTCACTTCAAGAAGGCCGGTGTCCTCGGCAACACGTTCGAGCTCTCGGCCGCTGATGCGGCGTTCGCCGGGGCGATCGACACCGCTGTGTTGATGCAGAATTCCGCGAAACCGGCCGGCATCAGCATTGATGTCAAGCGCGTGCCGAACGACGGATACTGGAGTGAAGTTTGGAACCAGGTGCCGTGGTGCGCGAGTGCTTGGGGTGGTCGCCCGACGGCGGACCTGATGTTCACAACAGCTTACAAGGGCGGCGTGGCGTGGAACGAGTCTCATTGGGCCAACAATCGTTTTGACGAACTGTTGCTCAATGCGCGGTCCGAGCTTGACGAGTCCAAGCGTGCCCAGATGTACGGTGAAATGCAGCAGATCCTGTGGGACGACGGCGGAGCTCTGATCCCGATGTTCGCATCATATCTCGCAGCGACCACGGATAGCGTTGGCATGCCCGAGCAGCGCGCGTCGAACTGGGATCTCGACGGCGGCCGCTGGATTGAACGCTGGTGGCGCACCTAGTTCAAGATGGCGATACTCGAGGTGCGAACGCCGAACGAGGTGGTGTTGCTCGAACAACTGCAGATAGACAGGGAGGACCGCGAATGTCCGCATCACTTGCTCTTGAAAATGGCCACCTGAGCGACGCGCTGGTGGCGCAATACTGGCGGGACGGATTCCTGTTCCCGCTCGACGGGCTGACTGCCAAGGAGGCCGCGGCGGCGCGGGCGGAATTGGAACGGATCGAGGCAGACTGGCTCGATGCGGGGCTCCCTTTGCCGCTCAATACCTACAAGCGGATTAACGCACATCTGGTCATGCCCCTAGTGGACCGGATTGCACGAAACCCACGTATTCTGGACGCGGTGGAGGGGATACTCGGGCCCGACATCATGGTGTACTCGGGCGAATTCTTCATCAAGGAGGCGCAGACAAAACACGTGGTCACCATGCATCAGGATCTCACCTACTGGGGGCTCGGTGCCATAGATGGGCTGGTCACGGTCTGGGTGCCGCTCTCGCCCGCCACACGGGCCTCGGGGTGCATGGATTTCGTGGCCGGCTCGCACAAGAACGCGATCCTACCGCACGCGGATACTTTCGCGGAAAACAACCTGTTGAGCCGCGGGCAGGAAGTGGCGGTGGACGTCGCTGAGGACGACAAGACCGCTATTGAGCTGCAACCGGGGCAGATCAGCCTGCATCACGGGCTGACAATCCATGGCTCCGGCCCCAACACTTCGGATGACCGGCGCATTGCCTGCGTGATCCGGTATATCCGCCCGGACATGGCCACTGAGGGCGGGCATGAAGAATGGGTGGTCCCCGTTCGGGGTGAGGACCGCCACGGCAATTTCCGCCACGCAACAAGCCCCTCGGGGCTCTTTGAGCCGGAGGCGTTGGCACTTTACGAAACAATTCGGCAGTCGCAGGCCAAGGTTTACATGAAGGGTGCCAAGGGCGCGAAGGAGATGTTCATATGATGGATCGCGTGAATTTCACCCAGATGAAGGACGGGACGAGGGAAGAGTGGGAGTTCCTGACCGAGCACGAGATCGAACACAACATCCAAGGCACGGCAGATCGGCTGCTCGAGTCGCTGGTGGATCTGGACGAGAGCCCGTCGCCCTTCCAGATCACGCAGCTGGGACATTCGGTGCAATCGGCAACGCGGGCGTGGCGCGACGGGGCGGATATCGACTGGGTCGTGTCTGCGCTTTTGCACGACATAGGCCACATCTACGCGCCCTACAACCACGACGAATATGCGGCGACGATCCTGCGCCCATTCGTGCGCGAACAATGCGCCTGGTGTGTGCAGACCCATGGCGATTTCCAGATGCTCTACTATGGGCATCACGTGGGCGGCAATCAGCACAAACGCGACCGGTTCAAGGGCCATCCCTATTTTGACGATTGCGCGGAGTTCTGCGAGCGCTGGGATCAGGCAAGCTTCGATCCCGACTACGATGATCTGCCGTTGGAGTTCTTTGCGCCGATGGTGCGCGAGGTCTTTGCCCGCCAGCCCTATGACCCGGCTGTGATCCGGGCGGGCGAGCGCGAACCGCTGGTGGGCGCGCCGCGGGGGTGATTGGCGAGAAGGGAATTCGTCTATAGGGAAAAAAGTGGACGACTTTTGCGCTGCCCGCAGCCGGACTATCCCGCCGCTGGGCCAGTGACTGAGAGGGGCGGTTAACTCTGGTGATGAGACCGCCCCACGACGGTATCAAACTGCCAAGGTGGGTCTTAATGCAGCAAGGATCGCTTGAACCGTATGCTGAAAACCGAAGACGGTATGATCTGGGTCCACTGTCCGGCAACCACCGCGTCATCGCCTTCGCTCCATTCGTGAATGAAACCCTGCCGGACGTCATCGAAATGGATCGCGAGCGCGGGCGCTGACCTCCCTTTGACCCAAGTCGGAAACTAATCGCCGAGGCGACCTTGTGACTGGAAGCAATTGCGAAAGTTGCCCCAGCAAATGCCTGCTTCGTACCGCAGACTGGCAGTTCGCATATTGCTCGATTTCGCACGTGCAGCGAATGTCACCTCTGACTGGCCGCGCCGCAGCATCTTGACCGGTAGGTCGACGGCAGCTCTGGGCCGTTGATAGGTAGTGGAAAAACGGGGCAGGCCTTATGCTGCGTCCGCTCCGGGGTCTGCAACGAACCCTTGTTCCCGAATGCCGCAGAGAGCACCAAAGTCTGAATTGCCTTCGTATCGGTAACGTTCAGCGACACCGCCCCTCTTCCCGACCACTAGCCGCAATGCTAGCGTAACTGCCAGGAATTGGGGGATCACTCTATGGGTATGGAATACGACGACGCCGCAGCGGAGCGATTAGAGGCGGTTTACCTTGGGCCGGACGTGGTTTCTCAAAGAGACGACACCCTTCGAAGGATTTCGGTTCAAAGGGGCGAGCGGGTCTTGGATATTGGAAGCGGGCCCGGCTTTCTTGCGGCTCAAATAGCGGATCAAACTGGACCCGGTGGTGAAGTTGTAGGCATCGACATTTCAGAACAGATGGTGGAGCGCGCAACGAAACGAAGTGAGCACGACTGGCTAAGCTATCGTTGTGCCGACGCGACCGAACTCCCGTTTGAAGACAACACTCGGTTCGGCCCACCGTCTCCAGCGCCTGTACAGGCTACAAATTTTGACCATTCCGCGCCAGCGGGATAGTCTCATCGTGTCGTGAAAACCAAAAACGCTCATAAGAACGTAGGATCCTGCCCCCTCCGGCATTAGACCCCTATGAGGCCCGCTCACCAGGTTCTCGCTCGTCCACGAGGACTACGTCGAGCCCCTTACGCTGGAGATTAAGCGCCGTCGCGACACCGACGATCCCGGCGCCGACGATCGCCACCGACGTAGTGATCGTCCCGTCGCCTGCAGATTCCGGTGAGTTCATGTTCACGTCCTGGATTTTGGAGAGTGCAGTAACTTCACTCAAAAACTGAACTTGAGAAATTTCTCACTCGATCATTCAGGATTTCGGACCTGCAACAAATCTGCCAACTCTCCTGTGTGCTCTACGACCAGGCTTGGTGAAAAGGCACTGTCTTCAAGATCTTCCTTGGATGTTTCCCCAGACATTACCAATATGCCTGTCAGGCCATTGTCCTGAGCCATTTTTATATCGGTGGGCAGCAGATCCCCGATTACAGCAGTCTGGGCGGCAGTCGTTGTAAGACGAGAGAGAGCGGCATCAACCATCCTGCTATGTGGTTTGCCAATGATCAGCGGGCGTTGGCCCGTGGCGGGCGCAAGCAATTCGATCATCGATCCGCAATCCGGGACATTGCCGTTTTCCTTGGGACATATCTGGTCTGGATGGGTTGCTATGTATGGAACACCGTTCTGAATGAGTTCGGCTGCTTTTCGAATTCTGGCATATGTGATTGACATGTCAAATCCAAGCACAACGGCATCTGGTTTATCACCCTCGTGTTCAGCTCCATCGCCGTTCACGACAGTTAAACCGCCTTCCTCAAATTCCTTACGCAAACCTGGCGTGCCAACAAGATAGATGCGTCGATAAGGTGTTTCGGTAATGAGGTAGTGAATCGTTGCCCAACCAGCGGTCAGAACCTCGTTGTCTTCAACAGGAATACCAAGCCGACGTAGTTTGGATGCATATTCAGCGGTGCTCTCGGCCGAATTGTTAGTGAGAAATAGTCGCCTGATACCCGCATTTTCCAGAGTTTTTAGAAATCTCATCGTCCAGGGGAACAGCTGCTCGCCGATATAGATTGTTCCATCCATATCGATAATAGCGCCGCGCAAGTGGTCCAAATTTTCAACTGGTTTCATGAGCATATCCATGAGTTAGCTATTGGTTGATTGGATGGAGAAAACGTTGCCTCAAATTCCTAACGCTATTTGCGACCCATGCGATGACAATGTAAAACCCCCTGAGCCGCTATCCTCGACATACGGCTTAATACTCGGACATTGGTACCAGAGTTGAGCCAAGTTTTTCAGCCGACGTCAAGTGAAAGCAGAGAAAAAATTGGTTCCTACCAACTTAGAAGGCACTTCGACATCTATGCCCTGAATGGCGATCTGAAACGAACAAAGGTGAAGTACTTCCACCACGATCTCAGTCTTCCTTGGATGCTTTGACTCCGTCAAATTTGAATTCGGTAATAGTCATTTAAAAATATTTACTTGCGCCTGATTTTTGCGGCTGAAATCTTCTCGTGATCTCCTGCTTCTTCCGCGTCATCTAATTGTCATGATCAAGTTACAAAATCAATCAAGGTATCTGCCGTGGGATTAGTAGGTCCCTAGCTGAGTTGAATGCCAATAATGGCACAAAAAATTTGCAAGACCAGCACACAATGTGGTAGGTACAACATATTCCGCGATATCTCTACTTTCTTGATGTTCGCGGGTGTATCACGATGAGTGTTTTGGCCTGAGGAGGCCAGAACAAATGCGTCGGATCTTCAACCGGGTTGGAGGTCTTGCATACTGCAGCGATGCAAAGCCAAGAAATCGGCTTGTTCGTGCTTTGGGAGGAGGTCCGATGGGACAAACAAAATTCAAAAATGGAATATCTCGCCGCCGGTTTGGCCAGGGGGTTCTTGGCATCGGAGCTGGTGCTGCCTTAACAGGCGCTTTCCCGAGAATCGCCAGCGCCGAGACAGTAAAAAAGGGCGGTACAATCCGGATTGCCCTTGAAAGTTCGGATCCAAGCGAAAGCATGGACCCTATCAAGATGAACAGCAACATTGAGGCTGCGCGCTGTACTCAAATTTACAACAGTCTTGTGCGCATGGGAAACGATCTAAAACCTGAGCCTGCGCTTGCTGAAAGCTGGGAAGCAGACCCAACTGCCACCCTATGGACGTTTAATATCCGTAAGGGCGTAGAATTCCATAACGGCAAGACGCTGACATCCGCTGATGTGATTTACAGCCTCGAGCGCCACCTTGGCCCGGATACAGAATCGCGCATCAAGGCTTTCATGGAGCAGATCACCGAGATATCGGCTGACGGGGACCATGTCGTCAGGATCAAGATCAGTAGTCCAAATTCTGAATTCCCGATCACGTTGTCCAGCCCGCGGGCCATGATTATTCCTGAGGGTCACACAGACTTTGAAAACCCAATTGGGACTGGCCCGTTTAAAATGGGCGAATTCAAAGCTGGGATCAGTTCGACCTTTGTGCGGCAGGACAACTACTGGAAGGAAGGGCTGCCCCATGCTGATGCCGTGGAGACGTTCAGCATTCCAGACCCAGTGGCGCGAATGAACGCGTTGTTTGCGGGCGAGATTCACTTGGCGATCAGCATTGATGCCAAATCGATTCCTCTCTTTGAATTAACACCAAGCGTTGAAGTTATAGCGGCGAAGGGTGGCCAGAAGGTTTACAATGCGATGATGTGCGATCGTGGCCCGACGGACAACAAAGATTTCCGGCTTGCGATGAAATATCTTCAGGATCGTGAGAGAGTACTGAAAAGCGTCTATAAAGGCTTTGGGCAGATCGGGAACGACCATCCGATTGCACCGTCGGATCCGATGTACTGTGCCGATATTCCAATTCGTCCCTATGATCCGGACAAGGCAAAGTTTCACCTGAAAGCTGCTGGAATGGAAAATGCGACTGTCGATATTTACACATCAACAACTGCTGGCCCCGGCAATGTTGAGCAGTCACTGGTGTTCCAGCAAACTGCGGCTGCAGCAGGACTTACAGTTCAGGTTCACCAGACGCCGCCCGAAGGGTATTGGAGCCACACGGCAGAAAAGTATCCAATATTTGGATCGCATTGGAATGCCCGTCCAACTGCAGACCTCATGTATGCAACAACTCACATGACATCGTCGCCGGGCAATGAGTCCAAGTACTTCAATGAGACCATAGACCAGCTCATAGCACAAGCTCGGGCAGAGCTGGATGACACCAAACGGAAAGCCATCTGGTGTGATTTGCAGATGATTGTTCATGAAGACGGCGGTGACTTGGTATCCTGTTTCGTCGACTACCTTCACGGCCGGTCAGCAAATCTCATGGGCGTAGAGCCTCATCCAAGCGGCGGTCTCAGCGATCAGTTTAGCGCAGAGTCTGCTTGGCTGGCCTGATAGCGCGTAACTAACATCTTGCCCGGTTTATGCTTCTCTGGTTGAACCTGCAAAGAAGCGTAGATCGGGCAAGATGACAATAGTGCCGCCAGCCGCGCGGCAGGGGAGGTACTTTATGACAGGTCTGATTTTTCGCCGCTTGGCTCTCGGATTGGTCACAATGTGGGTTGTCTCATTGCTTGTTTTTGCAAGCACCGAGATCCTTCCTGGAGATGTCGCGGAATCCATTCTTGGAAAGGAAGCGCCGGACGACGTTATTGCTGTAATGCGCGAAAGGCTGGGGCTAAACGAGCCAGCATATGTGCGGTATTGGCATTGGCTTAGCGGTCTTTTCGTAGGAGATCTTGGTGTTTCGCTTGGCAGTGGCAGAGAAATTTCCGAACTGATTGATGATCGTTTGTGGAATACGGTGCGTCTTGCTTCGGTCACAGCGATTATCGCAGTACCTCTAGCGGTTATCCTTGGCTTGATTTCCGCGATGCGTGCAGGGACTTTTTTGGACCGCTCGATCTCGATCGGAACCCTGTGCATGATTTCCCTTCCGGAGTTCTTTGTGGCCGCGCTCCTGGTTTATGTCTTCGCTGTCCAATTGCGGTGGCTGCCTGCACTTCCGATTGTCCGTCCGGATCAATCTCTATGGAGTGCGCTGACCGCAATGGCGCTGCCCGTAATGACGCTAACATTCGCAGTGCTTGCACATATGGCGCGGATGACGCGCAACGCGGTTATCAACGTATTGTCCTCGGCCTATGTTGAAATGGCTCTGTTAAAGGGTGTTCCCAACTGGCGCATCATCCTATTTCATGCATTCCCAAACGCGCTTTCCCCGATCATCAATGTGATCGCGCTTAACCTGGCCTATCTGGTTGCAGGTGTCGTGATCGTCGAGACGGCCTTCGGCTACCCCGGGCTTGCCCGGCTTATGGTTGATGCTGTTGGGACACGCGATGTCCCGTTGGTGCAAGCGTGCGGAATGATCTTCTGCGCAACGTATGTGTTATTGAACCTACTCGCAGACATACTCTCAATTCTAAGCAATCCACGCCTGAGGACACAAAAGTGACGACAGATAATGCTGATGCTTCAGAAGCGATTGCTTCACCCGAGGAGCAAAATAGTCGCAAGAAACGCGACAATCTAAGGCTTACGCCGGTGGCTTGGGTCTCAATTTTTATTATTGTTTTCTGGGTGGTTGTCGCGGTCTTTGCCCCGATTTTGGCACCATTTGACAAGGCCGATATGGTGTCATTTGAAAGTTTCAAAGTAGTTGAGGAAGCCAGCTTTCTTGGGACCGACTACCTTGGACGGGATGTGCTGTCGCGGATTATTTATGGCGCCCGCATGACATTGGGACTGGCGTTGATCGCGACGTTGATTTCCTTCACAACCGGAATTGTTCTGGGTTTTGTCGCCGCGATTTCACCCGGCTGGATTGATCAGGTTCTTAGTCGAACCGTAGATGCCATCATGGCGTTCCCGTCAATCATGCTGGCTCTGATCATAATCGGTGGTGTCGGCACGTCGCTTCCGGTGGTGATCCTGACCGTAGCGTTGATTGATGCAACACGGGTGTTTCGCTTGTCGCGCGCGTTGGCACTGGATGCGTCTGTAATGGATTACGTAAGTGTCGCCCGGGCGCGGGGTGAGGGTGTGAACTGGATCATGCTCCATGAGATCCTTCCCAACACGATAACGCCTCTGGCCGCTGAGTTCGGCATTCGCTACACGTTCGCGATTTTGTTCATCAGCTCGCTGAGCTTCCTCGGTCTGGGCGTGCAGCCGCCGGGCGCAGACTGGGGCGTGATGGTCAAAGAAAACCTCCAAGGTCTTCTTTACGGCGCGCCTGCGGCGCTTATTCCTGCGGCGTGCATTGGGACAATATCGGTCGCAGTCAATCTGCTGGTTGACTGGTTTCTCCATCGCTCAAGCGCAATGATACCAGAGGAATTGATGGGATGAGTAATCTGTTAGAAGTCAATGATCTCTGGGTTGAGGGGCGTCCACCCGGCGGCGAGTATGTGCCGATTGTTAAAGGGATTAGTTTTTCCATAAAGCCGGGTGAAGTCCTGGCGCTTATTGGAGAATCTGGATCGGGGAAATCTACAATATCCTTGTCAACGATGGGATATGCCCGTCCTGGATGTCGTATCTCAAAGGGTGAAGTGCTTCTCAACGGAGAGGATGTGTTGTTGCTAGATATGCAAAGCCGTCGCGACCTAAGAGGTGCACAAGTTGCCTATGTGGCGCAAAGTGCTGCGGCGTCTTTCAACCCGTCGCTGAGAATAAACAAGCAGGTGACAGAGGCCCCGACACTCCATGGGATCATGAAAGAAAACGAAGCCGTTAGTCACGCAGTTGATTTATACAAGACCTTGGACCTTCCCAAACCTGAAACGATTGGAAAGCGCTACCCACACCAGGTAAGTGGCGGGCAACTGCAGCGACTGATGGCTGCCATGGCATTGTCCTGCACGCCTGATTTGCTTGTTCTCGACGAACCGACCACGGCATTAGACGTTACCACGCAAATCGAAGTGCTAAAAGCGTTTAAAGAAATCATTTCGCGCGAAAACACGGCGGCGATTTACGTAACACATGATCTGGCTGTTGTGGCTCAGGTGGCAGACCAAATTGTTGTGCTGCGTAACGGTGAAATGGTGGAGCATGGATCGACAGAACAGATATTAAAGCGCCCGCAGCACGAATACACTAAGACTTTGATGTCCGCGGTTCGCCAGACACCCCCAAAAGATCAAGCCCACGAAGAGGATCCGGCAAAAGCAGATACTCATTTGGTAGAGGTCAGGAATATGACGGCCGCCTATGGTCCGGTGACGATCCTCCGGGACGTGGATGTCGTGGTAGACAAAAAGGAAACCATTGGCGTCATCGGGGAATCCGGTTGTGGCAAAAGTACGATGGCACGAGTGATTTCCGGCTTGCTGCCTCCGGTAGCTGGTGAAATACGTCTCGACGGATCGGTCCTGCCTGGCGCAGTGAAAAGACGAAGTCGAGAAGAGTTGAAGCGCATTCAATTCGTATTTCAGATGGCCGATGTCGCGCTTAACCCTCGTCAGACCATCGGAAAAATCCTAGGCCGACCGCTCAAATTTTATCACGATATGAACCCGGCACAGTGCAAAGAGCGTGTGGGCGAATTGCTGGAAATGGTCGAATTGCCGCGCGAATTCGCCAAACGCTTTCCTGGCGAACTGTCAGGGGGGCAAAAGCAACGCGTAAACCTAGCACGGGCCTTGGCGGCGGAACCCGAAGTCATCCTTTGCGACGAGGTGACTTCGGCGCTGGATACCGTCGTTGCGGCGTCTATTATCCGGTTGCTTGAGAGCCTGCAAGAAAGGCTTGGTGTTTCTTATGTATTCATCAGTCATGACCTGTCTACCGTCGCTGCCTTTGCAGATCGCATCGTGGTTCTTTATGCAGGGCGCGTAGTAGAACAAGGGCCGACATCTCGAGTTTTATCACCGCCGTTTCATCCCTATACGAAGCTTCTTCTTTCTTCGGTGCCGGAACTGCGCCAGGGATGGCTTGAAGATGTAATGGAGACTCAGGAAGCGCGCAGCGGTATCGCTCAAAATGTCACTTTGAGTGCGGTTGGGTGCCCGTTTACTGATCGTTGCCCCATGTCCATCAAAGGTGTGTGCGACACGCAGACCGCACCGATCAGAAAGCCGGTCGCTGGTCACGAAATCGCCTGCCATCGTGAGATTGAGGAATTGAACGCAGGAGTGAGTCTTGCAGAGGTTTCCGCACCCGCGTGAAAATACGTTCGCGATGGCATCCAATCTTCAAATGATCTTTGCGTAACGCCCGAAAAATTATGTGACCAAGGCCTCGAACAGGAACCCGAATAAACATGGCCATCATGAGATTCCTTGTTGATTTGGCTGGCGCGACGATGCTGCTGCTGTTTGCTGTGCGCATGGTGAGAACCGGTATTGAACGGAGCTTTGGCGCATCGTTTCAAAGGGTGCTCACTCAAAACACGAACTTGGTCAGTTCAAGCTTTACTGGAATGGCATTGGCGATGGTACTGCAAAGTTCGGCGGCAGTTGCTTTGCTTGCATCAGGGTTCTTGGCCAGCGGCTACCTGTCGTTTTCCAGCGGCCTGGCCGTTGTACTAGGCGGCGATCTGGGTTCGGCTCTGGTTATTCAGATACTGTCATTCAAGATGGACTGGCTTATTCCAATGCTGTTGGCGATCGGAGGTTGGTTGTTTGTAACAACTGAGCACAAGAAAGGGCGGCAGCTCGGTCGAATTCTAATGGGTGTCGCGTTCATACTGATTTCTCTGCAATTTCTGAGGGACGCGATGGACCCTGTCCGCGAAAGCAGCTTCTTGCCTGCGACCGCAGACTATCTGGCCGGCGATTTCATCACTGCCTTCATCATAGGTGCCGCGTTGGCTTTCGTTTTTCACTCCAGTGTCGCGGCAATTCTCATGTGCGTGACGCTTGTTCAGATTGGCGCAATCCCGTTTCCTGCTGCGCTTTCATTGCTTCTTGGGGCCAATCTGGGTAGCGCCTTTATCCCTATTTGGCTCACATGAGGAATGACTGTCGAAGCGCGCAGAATACCCGTCGCTAACCTGATGTTGCGCGGAAGTTGGGCATTGGTGGCGTTGTTGGGGATTAATCTTGCGATAGACCCTACTGTCCTGATGCTTGCCAGCCCTGGCCAATCTCTTGTTTACGCCCACATCGGATTTAACTTGTCTCTACTTGTGGTTGCTCTTCCGTTCTCCCGATCATTTGAAGCGCCAATTAGTCTGCTAATGCCGGTCAAGTTGGGCACCGATCTAAAAATGTCCGAACAGGAAATGACCAGCGCACTGGACCCGGCGGCGCTGAGTAACCCAAGGCAATCAATTGCCAGTCTCAAACGAGAACTATTGCGTATGACAGATCTAGTCGACCGCATGTTCCGAACCGTGCTGCAGCTGTATGAGAGCGGCGATAGAGAGCAAATGCTAGCGATGCGAAGCCAGGATGAGTTTGTGAACTCCGCACTTTCGGGTATTCGGTCCTATGTTGCGAGCATGCCGGCTGGGACCTATGCGAAGCAGGACATGAAAATAGTGCGTGGATTGATGGACTATGCCATCCGACTGGAAGCGGCTGGAGATATCATCGCCAAAAAGCTCACGGCCATTGCAAAGGAAAGGCAGGAAAAAAAAGCGCGCTTTTCCGAAGAGGGATGGATGGAACTGGTGCACATGCATGAGGCTGTTTGCGCCAATCTCAAACTGGCTTGCAATGTACTAATCTCGGATGACCTGGAAAGCGCTCGCTTGCTGGTCATGGAAAAGTCTGAAATCAAAAGAGCAGAACGCAAAAGCCGGAAACTCCATTTGGCTCGTCTCCAAAATGGTCGGGAAGAGAGTTTTGAAACCAGTGATATGCATCTGGAAACGCTGCGGGCACTTCGTGATATCAACGGTCATATTTCGGCAATCGCCTACCCAATTTTGTATCGAAACGGACAATTGCTTGAAACGCGTCTTATTCAGGACAAGAACATGAAGGAGGCTGGATAATATATAGCGGTGGTGTCACCTCGATTGCTATCGCCCCGAACTGACTATGTTCGGAGGTCGGTTCACTTAGGGGATGTCTGAACAACGCGCCGCCCTTGCGCTATTGCGAAAGCAGGTTCTTCTAAGACCACTAGTTTCAAGTCGAGCGAGCCACGGAAAGCGCCGCACAGTGAGCCTGAGCTTGATATCAGGCCTTCTACTTTATACCAAATAGATGGACGTGACCTACAGGCAATGACTTCGGCGATCACCAGAACCTTGCACAAGCCGGAAATGGAATCCATTTCTGGGGTCGATGTGGTCACTGCTCATGATCCAAGCTGCAAAAACTGGATCAAAAAAATTGAAAGCAGAAGAACCTGTCGCGACTGCAATAACTCTTCAAGGCCAACAGATTTACTACACCCCATGCTGCAGCTAAGCTTCCACAGGCCGTTGCATGCGAGGATGCGGGTACTACTCCGAATCTCTGTTCGTCGGGTTGTATCAAATGCGACTTTCACATATTTTTTAGCCAAGTTACTCCAATCTGAGAGCCAAAATTTTGGCTGTTACGGGGTAACAAGTTCACTGGAGAGAGCGATCGTGGAATGTTAAGGAAAAACGAGCGGCACGAGCGTATCTTACTAGAATTGAAAGCCCGACCAACCGTTCGAATTTCAGAATTGGCAGAAGAGTTTGGTGTCACAACAGAAACCGTCCGTCGAGATGTCGATGAAATGTCGAGAAAAGGCTTGGTTGATCGAACGTATGGCGGCGCCGCAGTTACGCCACTAGGTTCGGAGCCAACGTATGAGGTTCGCGAAAGAGTATTTAGGGAGGAACGAACTCGTATTGCAAAATATGCTCTTTCTATGGTCACGTTTGACGAAGTGTTGATGGTTGACGCCGGGTCAACGACCACTGAGTTTGCATCACAACTTGCAGCGTCGATCTCTGACAATTCTCCCAAAAAAATCACTGTTATTACTAATAGCATCAGTGTCGCTCGTGCATTAGGGGCTTCGAAATCTATTCGAACTGTCCTGTGCCCTGGAGATTACACAAGTCACGACGCTGCAGTATCGGGGCCTGCAACACTAGCTTTTTTGCGTCAATTTCACGCAAACACTGCAATAATTGGAGCGGGGGGTATCACGACCGAAGGGATCTCGGACATCAGCTCGGGTGGCTGCTGGGTCAAACGCACAATGCTCGAGCGAGCGGATCGGCTAATTCTGCTTGCCGACAGAAGAAAATTTGGCGTTAACCAAACTGAGGTTGTTTGCGGCCTAGACCAAATTGATGATCTGGTCACTGATCAGGAGCCCTCACGAGATTTATCGAACACCCTAGTTTCGGCCAATGTCAGAGTAAGCGTTGCAGGTGACCCAGCTCTTTGAACCAGGCTGTTTTAAGCATAGAAACTTAGGCATAGATTTTTTCGTTTCTTGTTCTGCCCCTACCCTGTGTCGATCTTTGCTAGGGGATTCCCCGTTTTCTCAGAATGACGGGCTGGTGCCGCTATTTGAGCTTGCCAGCATTGTCTGAGGCATGTTCTCGATAGCACTGTAAGGTCGCTTGGATTTTCAACGCTTCAACTACGAACCACACGGAGACCCCGATGACAGCTTGCATCAACACAAACGCCTTCTGTGCGTCCGCAAACCTTGATGCTTTCATCGTTTCCGCTGCTTCTGCCAGATTGGTAAGTCCCAACAAAAACTCAAATCACAACTGTTAGGAAATTCAGGATTCAGAGCGACGGTGAAGATATTCCAAAACTAACCGTATTCAACTCTCTGACCAGCACTGAATATCCAGTTAGCCGGACCATTTGCTTGTGGAACCGAACCCTGAAGGCTATATCCGATTTACCATATACCCAACTGAATACGTTTAATTTCGTAAAAATTGAAAGCACCGGTACTTGCCGAAATCGAGCATGCATCGCGGGATAAAAGCAGATAGAAGATAGTCAACATTGAGGCGGCCGATGCACGAAAATATCTCCCTTGATCGGCCTTGGCTCGAATTTGATTTACAAAGGCAGCTACGGGTGCTGAGCTGGTCACTCAATCGACCGGGATTTACTAATTCCAGGCGAATTGTTTGGCGGGAAGTGAGCAATGCCGAGCTACCCAAGCACCTTGATGTGAGAAAGTGGTTGGCCGGGGAGATCGCGATGCGCGGAATATCTGATGCTGTGGTTCTTCTCACTTCGCGCGATGTCCGGTCTGCTTGCCATAAGGCAGTCGCGATTGATGATACTGAAGTTCAGGCGGTCGCAACTGTTGGTCTCTTGAATGCCGAGAGAGTGGGGCATAGGAGAGACTGGGCAGGTCAGGACTGGGGCACAATAAATGTGGCAGTAAGAATTAATCACGGTCTCAGTCACTCCGGATTACTGGAAGCGATGAGTTTAGTTGTTCAGGCACGTACCGCTGCGGTAATCGATATCGGGATCGAAACGCCTTTTGGTCTGGCAACCGGCACCGGAACGGATTGCGCTGCTGTCGCCGCCCCGCCTGGGGATATTCATTTTTGTGGGCTTCACACAGAAGTCGGTGAGGCAACAGGGCGAGCAGTGTATGACGCTGTGTTCCAAGGAGCCAGGGCATGGCAATCCAGCCGTGGAAGAATACTAGGTACCTTGGAGGAACCCTAATATGCCTTGGCCCAATATATGGGTGAACATCGGTGACGTTGCCCTCTGATCCAGGCCGTTCAGGCGTAGAATCTGTTCCTGCTCCTTGAGGTTGATCTGGTTGTGGTCAAGACCGGCTGAGTGGTGCCATTGCAAAGCTCAAGTGAGGCCGGTCAGGGCGCGTCGCTGATCCCGTACCAGCGGCATACCTCCCGCGCCTTTGCGCCCGCCTCATACTCTTGATCATCCCGATGATCTGTTCGTCTGAAAATCTGAGTTTCATGGTCCATCCATTGGTTGGACGGATCACTAACACTTCAGCGGTCACCCAATCCAAACCGCAAGCAGCGCGGAAACTACGCCACGTCCTTGGACACTAAAAAGGAGAATTCAACGGGCCCTCAACGGTGGTGTTACCGCGTGTTCAGAATTTTCTGCGCGATTTCAACGAATCCACGGGCACCGGGGTTGTTTGTCACCCACTTAGGCGGAGCGAGCATTGTCGTTTCGAACGCCCGCACATTGGCAACCCCAACGGAGTTCGCAAAGAAGTCAAACATCGGACTGTCATTTGGTGAATCACCGACAAAGACAATCTGTTCGTTGTTGCCCTCAGCGGAAATGCCGAAGTCTCTTTGCAGAAACGAGCGGGACATAGTAAGTTTGTCGAAACTTCCAAACCAACCGTTCACATGAATTGAAGATACTTTGGCTATCGCATCGTGTGCTTCGAAAATCCCGACGATCTTTTCGACATCCGCCGCACTCAGCGGTGGGACATCTTCGCAAAAATCAATCGCCAGATCAGACTCTCGATAGGGCTGATCCGCAGAGATGGCCGCACCGGGGACTTCCGCAAGAACCCGATCCCTGATGACCTCAAGTTTTTTCCAGGCGTCGGCGCGTTGTTCGGTGCTTTTGGCATAAACACGATACATTCTGCGATCAGTGTCGCTGTAGCGAAAGCAAAACGCTCCGTTCTCACCGACAACTCCGTCGACAGGCCACTGACGCGCAATCAAATCACACCAACCTGCTGGTCGTCCGGTTACCGGAACAACAATAATACCCGCATTTCTGAGGTCTTCCATTGCCTGGTAGGAACACGCAGGCAGGCGCCCTTCATCGGTCAATGTATCGTCGATGTCGGTGAGAACAGCGCGCACCGACTGCAATTCCTGTTGCGGAAACTCGGAAAGCGGCTTCATGCCTGTAAAACCTCACCGGCAACTTGCTCGAGAATGCCGGCAGAAGCTGCAAAATCCAGACATGTGAATCGATCCCGAATCAGTCGGGACTTTACGATTGCATCCTTGTAGAATTCAGCCGGGACGCCGATATCCTGAGGGCTTGTCGGAGCATTGACCGCCTCAAGAGCAGCGCGAATCTGATCCACTGGTCGCATGACCTGGTTAAGCTGCAACTGAATCTCGGGCCAATCCGTTGCCAAATGCGCGTTTGCCTCCGCCGCGGCTTCCGCGCTGAGCATTTTGCCTTTAAAGGAATTCCAGCAGGACGTGCCAAGCTCTTCACCAAATACAGCAATTACATCCTCTTCTGTTTCCTTATTTGCGCTGATTACCGGCGCAGCATCACCCCGATACAGGCGCTCTTGCAACGCGGAGCAGGCAAGCGTCGTTACTGAAATCTGCTCTCCGTGATAGCTGAGGGGCCAGTCGGAACTACCAAGCATGTCAATGACATGGGCAACCAAATGCTCACCCTGACTTGCTGGATCGGACCCACCGCAAATCGTCATTCCAAGTCCTGAGAACACTAGCGTTCTGGCCAGCACTCTGATCGCATCGATATCGCCTTCGATCAGTGCACCGGCACGATCGACAAGAACATCCTCTTCGTCTCTGAGCAGCATGAACGGCGCTTCGCGATAGGGTTTACCCAGAATCAGATGAGCTGCCAGCCAGTCGGTTTGCGTTGTAGAACGACAGACGGAATCGCCAAAGCCGGATGCAATCAGCCGACGTGGTGCAGCAGCCAACACGTCGAGGTCCAGAAAGACGCCTCTTGCGGCTGACGCCGATAGTGTTTTTTTGTGCCCGTGCTCGGTTATCGAGGCGTTGACAGATGTATAAGCGTTCATCGACGGCGCGGTCCCAAATACCGCGTAGGGTAGGTCAAGCCTGCGCGACACCATTTTCCCCAAATCACAAATGCTGCCCGATCCGACCGAAACGACACCGGTAATTGACGGGTCCGTAACCTGGCCCATTATCAGGTCAACTGTGTCCATATCAGGATGGGGCAAATGCGGAAGAACGAATTCACTTACCTTCAAATTGCTTTGCAAGTTCGCGACAATACTCTCACCCATTGCCTGACGAGTATCTGGGTCGGATATTATGAATACGTGCGATCCAAAATTGAGTGGAGCAATCAGATCATAGGCGGATTTTGCCAAATCTCGATCAATGACGACTGAACGAATAGGAACACTCAGCATCCCAGATCCATCAGGGTCGGGCAGGCATCCGGAAAGAAGTCGGTCAAGCAAATCTGTCATTTATTCAGTAGATCCATGCAAAAAAGGCCATCAGATGTGTAGGTCAAGCGGCATTTGTTTGGGCGCTCACTTTGGCACAATCTGCCATCACGGCCTTTAACTGGTTTCGGATCGATCCCATGCGGGATGCGTAGGAGCCATTGAATACACCGGTGCCAATCGTAAATGCATCGGCCCCTGCCGCAGCAATGTTGCCGATCTGATCGATGTCGTTTACCGAACCCGCGACGATAAGGTACCCATCGCCAAGCCCCTTGCGTGCCGCCCGGACCAAAGAAACGGGATCGGCTTCGGTGGCACGATAAGCCAGAATGTCACACCCAGCACAGTTCCTCTCCATGAAGTCGCGGCAATGGTTTTCAACATCTGCCTCGTTCCCGCCCAGCTTGGTCGGATGACCCTCAGGGAATCCTGGAAACGGGTAGTAGGACGTGTTGGTTCCTTTTACGATTTCAGTGATCTCAGCCACCTGCGTGCCACCCAAAAGACGCTGTACACCAAGGTCAACGGCGGTTTTTGCGGAGTTGATTGCCTCTTCATCCGTTGTCGAAACCACTTCCATATAGGAAATTGCGCCGGAAGCGTTGATCGCATCCGTCAACGCTTTCAGCGTAGCCTTGTCGACACCCACATCCTTAAAGCCCACGTGGGTAAGGCCAACCGGTAGGATCTCCTCATGAAGTTCCAGGCAGTCTTCGACCGTCTGATCGTCTTTCGTGAGCATGAATATGAAGTCCACTGCAATCTCCATTGCGTCGAAGTTGATTCAAGTCTGAATGATAAACACAAAATGTGGTAAGAGCAACATTTACGTTGTTACCTACAAACTTCGGGTGTACCGTGGCTGTGGATTTCAGCGCTCTTTGTTGGAGTTCTCGCACAACAGAATTTTCGTGGAGATGCGAACGCTAAGAAACACCGGGCTGCCTTGCGAGCCTATTAGAGACTTATTAGCGACGTGCGGTCGTTGGAAAACTGTGGACACTTGTTCGCAATCCATAGCCCCCGAAAAACTTGAACAGTTTTTCGGGGCACATCGAAGCAATGGATGCAAATGGAGAAAATATTGGCAGTGAGCACGCCCGAATCGGAAGTCGACCTGTTTATCATCGGTGGCGGTATCAACGGATGCGGTATCGCGCGCGACGCGGCCGGTCGCGGGCTCTCTGTCGAGCTAGCTGAGATGAACGACCTGGCCTCTGCTACTTCGTCGTCGTCGACCAAACTCTTTCACGGCGGGTTGCGGTATCTCGAATATTTTAAGATTCGTCTGGTTCGCGAAGCACTGGTCGAAAGGGAGATTCTTCTCAAGGCCATGCCGCATATCAGCCGTCCTATGCGGTTCGTATTGCCCTATCATAAGGATCAACGCTTCGAAAACTCAACTCCAACGTCTCGCCTGCTGAGCATCATGATGCCTTGGATGAAAGGGCGACGGCCAGCGTGGTTGATACGACTTGGTCTGTTTCTTTACGATCACCTCGGAGGTCGAGAGATTTTGCCGGGGACGTCGACAATCAACCTGAGGAGCGATGTTTCCGGCGAACCTTTGCAGGAACGATTCACTCGGGCTTTTGAGTATTCCGATTGCTGGGTTGACGATGCGCGTCTGGTGGTTCTCAATGCCCGAGATGCCAAAATCCGCGGTGCCAAAATCCGCACGCGCACAAAAGTTATTTCAGCAAAGAGGATTAACCGGCACTGGTGCATCACAACTGAGGACACAGAAACCGGTGCACGAAAGAAGACCTGGGCACGCTGCCTGGTCAATGCCGCCGGCCCATGGGTGGGCGGCATCATTGCGGATGTCATGCAGATCGAAGCGGGCGCAGGAGTACGATTGGTAAGAGGCTCCCACATCGTGGTGAAAAAACTCTTCGATCACGACAAGAGTTACTTCTTTCAGGGCGAGGACGGGAGAATCATTTTTGCGATTCCCTACGAAGCGAACTTTACTTTGATCGGCACAACAGATGCCGATCACTCCGACCCGTCTGTCGCACCAATCTGCACGGCACAAGAGACTGATTACCTCTGCGCGTTCGCGTCCAAATATTTCAAAACACCAATCAGTTCTGATAACGTGATCTGGAGCTACTCAGGCGTGCGCCCGTTATATGATGATGGTGCGGGATCTGCCGCAGCGGCTACCCGGGATTATGTCCTGAAGTATGACGACGACGAAGGGGCACCAGTTCTAAACGTATTTGGTGGAAAAATCACAACATACCGGAAACTGGCTGAGCAGGCATTGGCATTGATCTCGGCCTCTCACCCGCAAGCCACAAAAACTTGGACGGGCGGAGTTGCGCTGCCGGGAGGTAACTTTAGTGTCAAGGACATTCCCTCCATGATTTCCAAGCTGAAGGCAGACTATGCATTTCTGGACGATATTTGGGCGAACCGATTGATCCGAGCCTACGGATCTGAAGCGAAGGACGTTTTGCAGAATGCAGAAAAAGTCGAGGATCTTGGGGAGCATTTTGGTGCCTCACTGACGGAACGGGAAGTCTTGTGGTTGATCGAGCAGGAGTTTGCACGGACAGCAGAAGACGTCGTTTGGAGACGCACCAAGCTCGGACTTACAATGGACAAAAACCAAATATCGCGCCTAGATGAATTCATTGAAGCAACCATCGCGAAACATGCCGGCTTGAAACACAAAAGTTCTGTTCCGATTTGCCTTAATTGAAGCAGCACGGGTGAGGCAGGCCTTCTCCTATGTTGGAGACGTTTCTTGGTTTGGTACAAGCAGCTGATACATCGCTTGTTCGATTCCAACTTTCCATAGGTTGGTTCTCGACATTTATGATCTCAGGGGATTTTGATGGAGAGATATTGACCGCACTCGTCTGTTTTGATCATAGAAACTGTGCCACACTTAACCTAACATCGAGCAAAAGTGGCGAAGGAAAAAGCGGGTGACTAACCTATCTGTTAATCTCAATGCAGTGGCGTACTTGCGGAACAGAAGAGACGTCCCTTGGCCAGACCTGATCAACATCGCTCGACTTGTACTTGATGCCGGTGCCCATGGCATCACTGTCCACCCCAGACCCGATGAAAGACATATTCGACGTAGTGACGTTCAAGATTTATCAACACTTATTCGGACTGAATATCCTTTAGCTGAATTCAATATTGAAGGGTATCCATCACCAGAGTTTTTGGAACTGGTCTCTGATGCGCGGCCAACACAGATTACACTTGTGCCTGACCATCCAGACCAGTCTACGTCAGACCACGGTTGGGACATCGACTCCAACGTGGACTTTCTGCGGACCGAAATAGGCAAATATCACAACGCGGGCAGTCGCGTTGCATTATTCGTCGATCCAAACCCACGGAACGCCGATCTTGCCTTACACGTTGGCGCGGATCGGATTGAACTCTACACTGGACCGTACGGAGCAGCTCAAGACGATCAGGACATTCAAAAGGAGCTTGAATTTTTAGCATCGACAGCCGAGCGGGCAAGTATGCTCCAAACACTGAAAGTCAATGCGGGTCACGATTTGACAGTTGAAAATCTTGAAACCCTAACGGACCGTGTTCACAATATCGCTGAAGTCTCAATTGGACATGGAATTACTGCTGAAGCGCTTGTGAGAGGCTTCTCGGCGGCCGTACGAAGATACTTGAACGTGCTAAGTGTCTAATTGTGTATTCTTTGGGTCATCTGGCTGCACTTGCTGCCCCAACGATTGATGTTGTCAGGTCGAATTGAACCGACCCCTAATACCGACTTAGATCTTTTAAACTCCCGATATTCCACTCGTGGCAAGTTGTTCGTGCGGCTAAAGGGTTCTAAGTGTTTCTGACATGCGCTTTACTAGTTTCGGCATGTGCCGTTCATTTACTCCGGAAAATCCCAAAACAATCCCAGAGCGTTCCAACGGCTCCGTACAGTAAACGGACAATGGAAGGCACTCGATGCCGACATCTAGTAGGGCCCTATGTGCCGCTTGATCGTCTACATTGTTTTTCAGCCAGGCCAGCATATGCATTCCGGCATCTGTCGGTTGGGGTTCAAGACTATCAGCACATTCCGTCACCAAACAATCATGTAAAATGTTGTGCCTTTCGCGGTAAACTCGGCGCATCTTTCGGATATGGTCAGAAAACCTTCCGTCATCCATGAACATTGACAGAGCCTTCTCCACAACTGAAGAAGAACTCTGCCCAAGCAAGTTCTGGGCCAGCGCAAAGGCCTCTACAAACGCAGGGGGCACCACGACATAGCCAATTCGCATGGCCGCAAACATAGACTTGGAAAACGTGCCGACATAGAAAACGCTGCGTTCGCTATCCAGCGCACTAAGCGCCGGCAGGGGTTGCCCGCGATACCGGAATTCGCTGTCATAGTCGTCTTCGACAATCCAGGCACCACTTTCACGGGCGTAATTCAGCAACATCAGCCGCCGGGAAAGGCTCATTGTTGTGCCAAGTGGCTGCTGGTGCGATGGTGTTGTGAAGATCAATGCCGGTTTGGAGTGCTTGGCGATCGCGTAATTAATATCCATACCTTCTTCGTCTATCGGTACGGGTACTACATTTGCTCCCAGCACCTCCAAGACTTCTCGTCCTGCGATGTGGCCCGGGTTTTCGTACCAGACAGTGTCGGTTGGATTCAGCAGTACCAGAGCCGTTAAGGCGAAAGCCTGCTGTGCCCCGGCCGTGATGATAATCTGCTCAGGATCTACTTGCATGCCGCGTGTGTTTATCAAATGCCTGGCAATGGACTGGCGGAGCGAACTCTGACCTTTGAATTCACCATAGCTCATGTTCTGTCTGTCGCAGGAAATCGCTGCGTCCAGCAGGTATTTGTTCCAAAGTTTGACTGGAAATAGCTCTAGTGCGGGCACACCCGGACGAAAGGGATCGACCTTGCCCAGTCGCACTGCGGATTTAGAGGGCATTATCTTTTTCGCGCGAACAGAGATCACTGTACTACCCAATCTGGGTTGGCGGTGTGGTCGCTGAAAATCGGGCAAGGCTTTGACATCCAGTCCCTCGGCCACAAACGTACCCGCGCCAGTTTTTGACCGAACGAAGCCTTCTGTCGACAGCTGCTCATAAACCGATTTTACCGTGATACGTGACACCCCGAGTTCGTCGGCAAGCTCTCGCGTTGAAGGTAGTTTTTGCCCCGGCTGTAGGTTGCCTTCCAGGATCAAACGGCGCAACGACGCGTCGATTTGCCGGTAGATTGGCTCGGACGTGCCGCGTTCAATACTCAGGTTTTGGAGCAATGCTCCCTTCGGGGGCTTTGGCATAGCAGGATCACAATGGGTCTATAGAATCTTTCATAATGGATATAGATGACCCTTCCAAATCAAAATAACCTGAGAAGGCAACGTCAATCGAGACGCGCTGTTGTAACTAAGCACAAAGGCTGGACCGCATCATGGTCGATATCGATACTTATGCCTTTCCCGAAGGACTCCGCCTGCTAGGGCGGTGGCAGTCAGGTGACTTGGATGCGAAACGAGAACTAACCGAAGTCATGGATGCGGCTATTTCGGGTGATTTAGATGAGAGTTTTAAGCTGACAGAATTGCCCGACCGAGTTCATTCAACCGCTTGTATGCAGATGCTTGGGTTGGGTGTACTACATGACCTCTATGGCATCGAATCGTGGGATTACTACAATGTCGACGCATATCGCTTTGTTCGCGCAAGTCTCGCTCTTTCCAAGTTGCTTGGTGTTGAAAAACCCTATGTAACTTGGGCGCTTTACGCGCTGACCTGTGAGCCTCTGGGTCAGAAAATGATGTATCCGGACAAATACCCACCGGGATCGGATCCGGATACCGTGCTGATCAACAAAAGCAACTGGCACGAACTTCAGACGCCCGATTTCACGACTGGCGTACCTAAAATGATCGACGAAATCCTGCGGGTGACAGAGGAGTTGACCGGGTTACCCCCGATGTTGCAGGTTTCGGCCCCTTATAGCCTTGCCGCCGATATCTACGGACAGGAACCCCTGTTGGACGACGTAGTTCACGACCCTGATATGGTGAATGCGCTGTTGGATCATCTCGGCGATGTCGTGTTGGGACCATGGATGGACCATTTCTACGAGAAATTTCCGAACGGTTGGGTCGAGTTGTCGGATGCATCGGGCTCGCCTTTCTTCATCGGGCCGGAAAACTGCAAAAACATGTCGATCCGAGCCATCAAACATATGTTGCGAGACAAGCCCTATGCGGACCGCGTTTTCTGCAACAACTATCGCGGTGATTTTACATCAGAGGTTAAGAAGAAGGATCGCAGATCCCGCCGCAAGACGCCTGAAGGCGCAAATTCTGAACGCGGCAGTCTGGTAGAATTGACCGATGCTAAAGTCAGCGTCAATCGTTACTTTATCATGCGATTGGATGCGGACAAAGTGGCTATCTCCTTCTACAAAGATCAGGCAATCCAACGCAATATGGCGCTGACTTCCGGCATCGGTTCGCCCCAGATTGACCGAAACAGTATCGAAGACATGGGCACGGTAAGAATTGAATTGGCAGAACTCGCCAAATCTCATGTTGACGCGATCAGACGTGTTTGTGAGGCAACTAATCTGCCCGGGGATACCTATGCCACCACCCCCTGGCCGAGCCATCTCTACTTCGAAGACATCAACAGCCAGTCTTCATTCGAATTGATCGAGGTAATATTGAACGAAGTTATTTACAGTGTCCCGTTTGAAGAACGCGCTCAATAGACTCTTCTTACCGGTGCAAAGGTATCTCTATCCTGTGGGGAATAATGCGCAAGCTGGTGCTGTCAGATAATTGCCAACTGGTCTCCGGTGAGGCTGGAAAGTCGCCTCTAGGTCGCGCAAAGACCGCGCTACTCAGCGAGTGCAGCCGCGCGGTTGCGCTTGAAATTTGGTCGGGAGTAGAGGCAACGCTGAAGGCGCGCGATGAGGGCGTTTCGCAGAAGCTGGTAATGATGACCATTGACACCGATGGGACCGACGCCGCGCATGACGAAGCGATCCTGCGGGACGGCAAACCTGTCGGTTACGTCAGTTCGGCCGGTTATGCACAGCATGTCGGCAGGTCAATGGCAATTGGCTATGTCGCCGCCCAGCGTGCGGCTCCTGGCACTACGCTCCAGGTGGAAGTACTGGGTAACTTCTACGACGCCAACGGCGCAAACATGCGTGCTTGATCGGGAGACAAACCTATGGGGCGACCAGAGAGAGGCATAAACGCGGTTCTAAGCGAACTTGTAGAGGTGAACCGCTTTGTATTCCTGTTAATGCCGGGATTTTCGGCATTAGAGCTCGGATCGGGAACCGACTCGCTGGCAGCGGCAAACGAAACGTTGGGTAGAGCCGCCTTTCAATGGAAAACCGTAAGCGAAACAGGGGACAGCATTGTATCTTCGTCAGGGCTGACAGTGGCCGTTGATAGCGCCTTGCCGGATGTTCAGCGTGGTGATTGCATCGTCGTTTGCAGCGCCTTCAATTCGAACCACTACCCAAAAACCGGGAAGGCTGTGGCGTGGTTAAGGCGCGCCGCGCGACAAGGCGCGCGAGTTTGTGGTGTAGGCGGCAGCGTTCTGTTTCTCGCTCGCATCGGCATCGCCAACGAAGGACGCATCAGCGCACACTGGAAAATGAAACCGGTCTTTGAAGAAGACTTTCTGGACCTTGAGCCAGCCTGCACAATTTTCGATGAGACCTCAGATATCGTTTCCTGTGGGGGTGGAGCCGCCACTCTGGACCTTTTTTCTGCGTTGATCCGCCGAAAAGCAGGTCCGGAAACTTCCAGTCAGGTCGCTGATCAACTCCTTTGTGGATCTATGCGTGACGGAAACTGCCGTCAGACCATCTCCAGTCTTCACGGCCCGAAACACAGAAACGAAAAGCTATTCATTGCGTTGAGTTATATGCAGGAAACCTTGGAAGAGCCTGTTTCACCGTCGGTTATCGCTCGTCAGGTTGGGATATCGACACGGCAGCTTGAAAGGTTGTTTGGCCGATATCTGGGAATGAGTCCAAAAACATACATGATGGTTCTAAGGCTCGAGAGGGCACGCGTATTGCTGCAGCAAACCCAGATGCGCGTGACCGACGTTGCCACGGCCTGTGGCTACTCAACACAGAGCCTGTTTTCCAAACACTACAGAAGGCACTTCGGCATAGCGCCTCGAGAAGAAAAGGTTGTGCTTGCGCACTAACTTCAGAGGTGTTGTCACGCTAACTTCCGGCCAACGAAAGTGTGCTGATATTCGGGTTTCAAGCTGCTCGAGTGCTGGCATTCCAGGCGTCAAATGCTTCGAGACTGCCCGGAGAAAACAATGCAAGCGCACGACCCGGCCATTCAACTGATACGCGCCCGAAAAGGTCAATGCTGTTATGGTAGGCGGCATCGTGCTGCATCACTACAGTATGAAAGCCACGCCATCGAGTGATTCTGCGTAAACAATAGACGCGCTTGCAAAAATTGGGATTGTCTCGCGTCTTGCTGTTAGATCCTTGTTGCAGCGAAAGGGCGATTTGAATTTCACCAGAATTGGTGGTGCAGGGTTGGATTGCCTCGCATCAGAACCACCCAATACCGATCATACGCTTTTTTCTCTGCCAAATGTGGTTTTCAGCCCGCACTCTGCTGCGCTTAGCGCGGAATCGACACGCTCAATGGGCGTTGTGTCTGCTCAGAATGTTCTTGCGGGCTTGAAAGGGCAACTAAATCCGACATTGATTTTCAACCGCTGCCAATTGGATGAGACCGGGCATGGAGTATGAGATTCCAAAGGAGGGTTATCTTCCATTCCTCTCTGAACCGATCACTATTCATTGGGGCAACCACGCAATTCTGATGTTCGTTCTCTGGTTCATACTTGTGCCGGCAATGATTCTTTTGCTGCGTTTCGGCAAAGTGCGACCCACGACCTACGGTATGAAGGGGGGGATACCGAAATTTTCCCGGCCAGAGTTTCCCTGGACGATGCACAAGATCGTGCTGTACACGGTGATCATTTTGGCGATCGGGGGAGTTTGTTTTGCGATGCTGCTTTCCGGAGGTTTTTCCGGCACAATGCATTCGTATTTCGGTTTGGCCACTCTGATACTTGGGCTCTTGCAAGGGGTTTCGGCTTGGTTCAGGGGTACTCATGGGGGACAAAGGGGCTCGGAGGCTGATCAGGAAGATCGCTCCTCATGGGGCGGTGACCATTTTGACATGACACCCCGACGGTGGTGGTTTGAAGCCTATCACAAAACGGCGGGATATTTTGTACTGTTCTGCGCGGGCGGAGCTGTTGCAACAGGGCTTGCCCAATACTGGATGCCGGGCATTGCAATCGCGTTTGTTGTGGTGGTTCTGTTCGGGTTGATTTGCGCCATTGTTCTGCAGGGCAGTGGACGCAATCACGATACCTACACATCCGTATACGGCTACCACCCGGAACACCCATTTAACAAACGTCGCTTTCAATCCATGATTCGTTCCAGGCGGGACGAACCATAAATTCGGGAATTCAGGGTAGCGCGTACCGCCGTTTCATGTTTCCCAGCAGGTTTCATGACCGCCCGCATATCTCGACGCGCCAATATGGCCGGCTTGTGAGGGATTGGGTTGCCGCGATTGGGCTGGAACGCAGCGGATATGGCACCCATTCGCGGCGCCGGACCAAAGCAGCAGAAATCTACTGCAAAATCGGAAACCTCAGAGCGGTTCAACTTCTGCTCGGACACACAAAGGTAGACAGCATTGTCAGATACCTTGGCGTCGAACTTGAAGATGCGCTAAGCATCGCCGAGCAAATCGACATTTGAACTATGTTGGCGGGCGGCACTTGCCGTTCGCCAATCCTGAGCGGACCTACATTTGCACTGCAGCGGTGGGTCGGATCGAGCCTAACCTGTCAGTTTGGTTTTTTCGCTGCGCGTACTCACAGCATGAAATTTGCTGCATCTGTGCAAATTTGAACGCTGCGTGGCAGTGGGAAAATCATCATCGACTTTCAGTTGATGATGAGCGTCATGAGCCGGTAACCAATTTACACGTATAACAAATGAAGTACCTCATATGCGATATATGCAGTAAAACAAAAATTTAATAATATTTCTTTAGTTAATATGGTATCGCATCAATCTGTGTTTGCGGGAAGCAGAGGAGAATTACGGGCTAGAGGATTGAGCAGGGAAGGCATCGGGCACAACACTCACAAAACGCCTCGAAACGGGAGGCAACACACCATTTAACCAAAGGGAGAAAATCATGGTTGGTAGAAGTTTAGTGGGTCGATTTGTTCGATCAAGCGCCTCCTTGGCAGTCTGCGGGCTGCTGGCGCTTCAGGGAACGGAGGCCATGGCCTGGTCGCTAGAAGAGGCCGCCGCGCCATATGAGGGAACTACGATTCGGACTGTGGGCGAAGCGCTTCCACCGCTGGAGGCTATGGCCAAGCTGAAAAGTGAATTCGAGAGCCGGACCGGCATCACCGTCGAGATCGAGATGTATGAGCATTCCGAGGCGGTCAACAAGGTCATGCTGGACCTGAACTCGCGCCGCGGACGCTACGATTTCATTCTGCAGCCGCACCGCGAACTAGGCCGTTTTGTCGCCAATGGCCATCTCGAGCCGGTCGAAAGATTCATGAATGACCCAAGCCTGCGCGATCCTTCTTTTATGCCAGAGGAACAGCTTTATCAGGGCTTGTGGCATGAAATCTCTTGGTATGAAGGTCAGGTCTATGGGTTCCCGTTCACTGCACTTAACATGTACATGTGGTACCGAGATGATCTGCTCAATGATCCGAATGAGAGAGCCGGGTTCAAAGAAAAATACGGCTATGAGCTGAAGCCGGCGACCACCTGGCAGGAATACACCGATATCGCCGAGTGGTTTCATCGACCGGATGAAGGCTTTTACGGTACGGCCCTGCAAGGCAAGCGCCACGAAGCGCTGTGGTACGAATGGCTGAACTTCCTCTACAGCTTCGGTGGCGACATGCTGGAAACGAATTCCGGAAGTGAGTGCGGCCCGGTTGTCGTCAACAGCCCTGAAGCGATTGCATCACTTGAATACTACAAGAGCCTGTTGGCCTATTCGCCCGCGGATTCCCTCAACTACACCTGGGATGAGGTCATGGCGTTGATGCAGCAGGGCAAGGTGTATCAGATGATCATGTGGAATGACGCGACTTATGCCGTCGCCGAAGATCACGAGGCCAGCACCGTTGCAGGAAAGATGGGGTTTGACATTGTTCCGCCACAAGCGAATGGAGAGCCTGTGGGCCAGGTTGAAGGTTGGACCTACCTTATCCCGGCGGGTTCGAAGAACCAGGAAGCCGCCTATCTGTTCATCCAGTGGATGATGGAGGAAACCCAGCAGCTCAATCAGCATCTGAACGGTGGCGCAACGGCCCGACCAGACGTCTACGCACACCCTGATGTGCAGGCCATCAGCTACTCTCAGGCGTCGATGGACACCAACGCGGCAGCGCGGCCAAAGCCGACGATCCCGGAATCGCCGCAGATCACCGATATTCTGGTGCGTGAGCTGAGCAGTTACCTGTCTGACGCGAAGAATGCCAAAGAGGCCCTGGATGATGCGGCAGTGGAAATGTCCGAGCTTCTCGGGGACTGCGCACCGCTCAAGTATCCGGTGGAATAGTGTGTTCATAGAACTGCAAACTGTTGAAACCTAGTAGAGGCTGGAACCGAAATGCGAACAAACAGGATAATTGAGAGGGTGCTGGATCACGGAGTAGCACCTCTGTTGCTGGTTCCCTCCGTTATCCTGCTCTTCGTCATTCTTCTGGGACCGTTCCTCTACATGGTCTGGACCGGCTTTACGGATCTCCACTATGCGCTGCCAAACCGGGATGGCGCATTTGTAGGGTTCGCAAATTTCCGGAGACTGATGCAGGACGACCCCATTTTCTGGCATAGTTTCTGGTTGACCATGAAGTTTGTCTTTGGGGTCGTCTTGGTCGAATTCATGTTTGGTCTGGGCTTGGCGTTGCTGCTTTTCCACTACATCAAGCAGCATCGCTTCATCCTGACTCTGCTGCTCGTCCCCATGATGCTGGCACCGATTGCAGTCGGACTGATCTGGAAGCTTTTGCTTTCGGGCGATTTCGGGATGTTCACTTACTATTTGCGGTACTTCGGCCTTGCCGATCAGCAAACGTCCATTCTGGGCAATCCGTCACTGGTCATGCCGGCAATCATGCTGATCGATGTCTGGCAATGGACACCGTTTGTAACCTTGGTCATCCTTGCTGGTCTGCTCAGCTTGCCAAAGGAACCATTTGAAGCCGCCATAATGGATGGTGCACGGCCTTTGCAGATTTTCAGAGATGTCACGCTTCCTCTTCTGCGCCCAATCATCGCGCTTGTCCTTTTACTACGCGGAATTGATGCGTTCAAAGAGTTCGATAAGGTATTCATCCTGACCGGCGGAGGTCCCGGCATCTCTACGGAAATGCTGTCGATTTACACCTATCGAATCAACTTCAGGGACTGGGATCTTGGCTATGGGGCGGTGTGTGCCTTCATGGTGTATCTCGTCGTCCTGATCATGTGCTCGGTTTTCTACAAGGCCGTGTACTGGAATGAAGGCCGCTCGAAAACGGTCGGAAAGGCAGCATCATGATAAGCCGAGGCTGGAAAATGGCGATGGTGGCAACGCTGATCGCTATTCTGATCTTGTTCCTGACGCCCTATCTCTGGATTGTCATGACATCCTTCAAAACACGTCTTGATATATTGTCAGACGCACCCCTTTGGTTCTTCACACCGACCTCGGAGAACTACCCAACGATTTTCATCGACAAGAATTACCTGCCACTGGTCTGGAACTCCATGATTGTGGCTTCGTTCAGCACAATATTGTCGCTGGCGTTTGGCACACCGGCCGCCTACGTGTTTGCCCGGTATGATTTTCCTGGAAAAGAAGACCTGTTCTTCTTCTTTCTGACCACACGCATGGCCCCCCCGATTTCCATCGTCGTGCCGATGTTCCTGTTGTTTTCGGTGCTGGGGCTAACGGACAAGCCGATTGCCGTCATTCTTGCGCATACGACCTTCAATGTCTCTTTAGTGGTCTGGATGATGCGCGGTTTTTTCGCCGATATTCCCAGAGAGATCGACGAAGCTGCGATGATGGATGGCCACACGCGTGGTGGTACATTCCTGAGGGTCTTGCTCCCCCTGGCGGCGCCCGGACTCGCGGCAACCGCAGTTCTGTGCTTCATCCTCAGCTGGAATGAATTCCTCTATGCGTTCATTCTGGTCGCCTTTGAAGGGCGGACACTGACGGTTGGCATCCCCGGTCTGGTTACGCCACATGGTACGCTTTGGGGGCAGGTAGCCGCAGTTGCAGTCGTTGCAACTCTGCCGATCATCTTCTTCACATTCCTGGTGCAAAAACACCTCGTTCGAGGCCTCACCTTCGGCGCAGTAAAAGGATAAGACTATGGCTGTTTCCTATAACCAGATCAGCAAGGTTTTCGGTGATGGCACCGTTGCGCTGGACAATCTCAATTTGGAATTCGAGAAGGGTGAGTTCATCGTTCTGCTGGGCCCATCGGGCAGCGGTAAAACAACGGCATGCCGAATCCTCGCCGGTCTCGAAGAAGCAACGGGCGGTTCCGTGACCGTAGACGACCTTGAGGTTACGAGTTTGCCGCCGCGAGAACGAAACATGGGAATGGTGTTTCAGAACTATGCTCTTTATGGGCACAAAACAGTTTACGAAAACATTGCTTACCCGCTTCGCATACGAAAAATCGACAACGGCAACATCGACAGTCGCGTCCGTGCGATTGCGAAAGTTCTGCAAATTGAAAGCTATCTGGACAGACGGCCAAGCCAGCTTTCAGGCGGGCAGGCACAGCGCGTTGCAGTTGCCCGTGCACTCGTCTGGAATCCGGAAATTTGCCTGATGGATGAACCGCTGAGCAATCTGGATGCGCTGCTTCGGCTAGAAACCAGAACAGAGTTGAAACGCCTGCATGGCGATCTGGGCCAGACCTTTGTCTTCGTGACCCACGACCAAGAAGAGGCAATGACTCTTGGCACCCGAATAGCGGTTCTGAACGGTGGGAAGCTGGCACAGTTCGACACGCCGCGACGCGTATACCATGAACCGGCGACACGGTTCGTCGCGGAATTTATCGGGCGACCTGCGATGAACGTTCTGGACGGCGAAGTTGCGGGTGGCGTGTTCAGGTCGGGAACGTTCGAATTACCGGTCACGGGACAACCGAACGGGCCGGTAGCCCTTGGCGTCCGACCTGAACAGATATTGCTTCAGGAAGCACCTACAGATCAAACTGTCAGCTTTGATCTAGACGTTTTGGAACTGGTCGAACCCGACGCTTTGATGTTCGTCAAGAAAGACAACACCTCTCTGGTTGTACGCGTCATGCATGACACTACCGGTCTTGATCGCAGCTCCCAAATTCATCTGGAGTTTCCGGAACATACTCGCCATTTCTTCGAAATCAGTGACGGGCGGCGTAGGTCATGAGCTCTATAGTCCATATTGTCCCGATCGTTGTCGCTGCTTTTTTCTGGTGTTTGCTCAACGCACTCAACCGTCGTAAGGGCTGGTTTCGGATCGGTGAGATCATCTTCTGGGATGTCATCATCCTGATTCTTGTCTTCCTGATCTGGCTGATCTGGTTTTAGCTGAACTTTGATGAAATGACCGTTCTTCTGTTACGCAAACTCGAAGCGGATATGAAACACAATCAAGAAATATCTCCCTGAACTGGCGGTTGGTGGTTTTACCGCCGCCGTTTTTTCTGATGTTCTATTGCCAACCGTCACGCAGTGACCGCCTTTGGAATTGCTTGATCAGGGAGAGTTTTCCAGCAGAGTGTCAATAAACTCGGAAAACAGTTCGCCCTGAGATCGGATTCGCAGTTTGGAATAGATATTTCGACGATGTATGCGCACGGTGCCGGGTGAGATTTCCAAAATTCGTCCAACGGCAGCAGCGGAATGACCTTTAAGCGTGAATTCGGCCACTTCCTTTTCCCGGGGCGTGAGCAGTCCAAGGCCGAATTGCTGAAATGCAAGTTCCAGGCTTCCCTCGCCACTATCAGCCTTCTTATCTGCACCCGGAGCGCCAAACTTTTGCGCCAGATCAGACCAATGCTGTTCACACGCGGCCAGAACGATGGGAGCGTATCTGTTCAGGTCACGACATTCTTTGACGGTGAATGCCTTTTGGGCACGCATCAGTGACACAACCACAACTGCAGCGTCGGGCAAGTTCACAAAAAATGCGATCTCCTCCGCGAGGTCGGTCTGCACGTAGTAGTTGCGAAAATATTCACCCTGATAAAACCGGTCCGGAGCCAGGTCACGCAGGCGGTAAAGTCCCGACTCGTTGGGATTGGTCGTGGCAAGGAAAAAGGGATCCAGAAGGTATGGCCCTTCCTGGTAGTCTTCGACAAAGATCTTTCTCTTTTTGCGTGGGAAATCATCGTAGAGATCAAGCGGCCGTGCCGATCCGTGATAACCGAATACTACGGTGTAGTCGAAAGGGACGATCTCCTGAAGCGCAGCTGACAAACTGGCTCCGAACGCAGTTTTTCCGATATCACCGATCAACTGCCCTGTGGGATCAAAGTCAAATTTCATAGACGGTGCTCCACTTCATCGTGCCACGTATTGCATTGTGCATACCCATTTTGAGATATATACATCAATGCGCTATTTTTATACAATTTTTTAAATATCAGCGGTATCTCATGGTTGAGCTTAATGCCAGCTCCGGTTGCTGATGAGGGAAGGCAGTAAGATCATGCAAGTGAGGAGAGCGCCGCCCCGATTGTTGATTGAAAGTTTGTCAATGACCCAAATTGCGGCGGTGGCCGTTCCTCTGAGGGTTGGAAGGATGCTGGAAACGTGAACGGAATTGCAACGCAAACTATGTCAAAATCTCCTGCGGACATGGTCTCGCTGAACGGTCGAATTGCCCTGGTAACTGGTGCGGGCTCAGGGATTGGGCGGGCCGGGGCGCTCGCAATGGCGCGGTGTGGCGCACATGTTGTCGTGTCAGATCGTGATGGAGATTTGGCCGCGGCTGTTCAGAACGAGATCGTGGCCAAAGGCTTCCATGGCTCGTCACGCCAGCTGGATGTCGGCGAGGACGCGGCGTTGGAAGCAGCGGTTCTTGAAACGGCGGAAGAACATGGCCGCCTTGATATTCTTCATTCCCATGCAGGAATTCAAGTCGAAGGGTCGCTCGAAGAGGTTGCCCCGGAGGGGATGGATGCGAGCTGGGCAATAAATGTACGAGCCCATTTCATTGCTGCCCGAGCCGCAATTCAACCTATGAAACGACAGGGCGGCGGCAGCATTATTATCACAGCATCCAATTCTGGCATCCAATATGATCGAGGCATGATTGCGTATGCGACGACAAAGCACGCGGTTGTTGCGATGACGCGACAGATGGCGGCTGACTATGCCAATCTCAACATCCGTTTCAACTCTCTTTGCCCGGGCTTTGTGGACACACCGTTCAATGCCGGCTTCGAGGTTCAGATGGGAGGGCGAGGTGCGTTGGAACAGTATGTTAAGGACAACATTCCAATGGGTCGGTGGGCGACATGTAGTGAAATCTCAGATGCTATTGTATTTCTTGCCTCCGATATGTCTTCGTTCATGACGGGTCATGCGCTGGTCGTAGATGGCGGGGAATGCATCTAGTTCTGAAATCAAACGCGTAACAGTAGCGCAATTCGCCAGAATACATCGGCCGCGCTGCTCAATCGGAGCGGCATTGCAACAAGGAGATAAGCCATGGCCAACACCTCTGACACCAATCGCTGGCGGCGCTTTTCCGATTGGGACGATAGAATGCTCCGCCTTGATCTCTTCGCAGAAGAAGAGCCCGAGGCTGGGTTTTCGGTTTTCAAAAGCCCTTATGATCCCACGCCTGCCGTTACGATCAAAGGCGGACGTGTTGTCAGTCTGGATGGCAAGTCTGAAAAGGACTTCGACATTCTGGACGAATTTATCGCACGCCATCATTTGGATCCGGACCTGGTTGAAGAGGCCATGGCCATTGATGATGGTGAAATTGCTAGGATGCTGGTGGATATCAATGTTCCCAGAGAAAAGCTGGAGCGGCTGGCGCGCGGCATGACACCGGCAAAACTTGCCAACGTTGTCGCGCATCTTTCGTCGCTTGAGGTCGCGTTTGCATATTCAAAAATGCGACAGCGTAAGACCCCAGGCAATCAGGCGCATGTCACTAATGCCAAGGACGATCCGCTGCAATTGGCCGCGGACGCGGCAACTGCTGCGGAATTGGGTTTTGACGAACTCGAGACAACGATGCGCGTTTCTTCGAATTCTTGGGCCAACGCGCTTGCTTGTACGGTCGGAGCCGCCGTCGGTCGCGGAGACGCCCTGTTTCAGTGCTCTATTGAAGAGGCGGAAGAATTGCAGATCGGAATGGCCGGCCTGGCAACCTATGCAGAGACCATTTCTGTATACGGAACAGAAAATGCTTTTATTGATGGTGACGACACGCCTTGGTCCAAAGCGTTCCTCACGGCGGCTTACGCGTCGCGCGGAATTAAGGCGCGATGCACGTCGGGGGCGGGTGCCGAGCTTCTTATGGGGTTTCACGAAAAGAAGTCTGTACTCTATCTCGAAGCCCGGTGCCTTTGCGTGCAGCGCGCAATGGGCATTCAGGGCACGCAAAATGGCGGCGTGGATGGCGCGGCTTTGACCGCATCGATGCCGGGCGGGGTCAGAGAACTTATGGCCGAGAACCTGATCGCTGTTTGGCTTGGTTTGGAATGTGCATCTGGCAACGATGCCCGCACCAGTGAATCTGAAATACGTGTTGGCGCCAAGATCACGCCACTTCTGCTGGCAGGTTCCGACCTGATCACCAGTGGGCAGGGATCGATCAATAAATATGACAACACATTTAATGCCTCTTTATTCAACGGTGAAGAGATCGAGGAATACCTGACGCTGCAACGAGACTTCGAAGTCGATGGCGGATTGACACCACTTGACGAAGAGCGCGCACTTGGAGTGCGAATTCGCGCTGTAGAGGCTTTGACTGCGGTGTTCGAAGAGCTCGGTCTGGCCGATGTTACAACATCAATGATTCAATCTGTGGTCTTTGCCTCGGGCTCAGATGACACGGAAAGTTTCACTGCCGGTGAGGTCACTCCGATTAGCGAAGCCATCAAGAGCCGGAAAATCACTGCCGTGGACGTTGTTCGCGCCCTGGCCAAACGTGGCTTCCGCGAGGAGGCCGAGAACCTCCTTTTCATGCTGAAGCAGCGCGTGACCGGCGACTACCTGCAAACCTCTGCGATCTTCCGCGGTGGCAAGATCATCAGCGCACTGAATGACCCCAACGATTATAGCGGCCCGGCAAGCGGCTATCGTATGGACGAAAAACGCTGGGCAGATGTAAAATCCGTCCGGGGAACCCTGACGAAGGAAAGCGTTCTTGCAACGGAAGCTCTGGGAAAGGAGAAATTCCCGGATTGGCTTTTTGACGCGGGAACCGCGGAGCCCGGTGAGGACCGACATGAGGTTGTCATTGGCGTCAGTCCGGCTTTCGGGACAGAGATGCACAGAACGTCTGCGGGCCATGGCCTGCCCGATGTTGTCAACGCTATTGTATCGGGCATTGAAGACGCTGGCGGCAATGCAAGGCTGGTGCGGATCATGCATACGGCCGATACATCTTTTGTTGGTTTATCGGCGGCTAAGCTGTCTGGTTCAGGGATTGGCATTGGCATTCAATCGAAAGGCACCGCCGTCCTGCACCGTTCCGATCGCTTGCCGCATTTGAACCTTGAGTTGTTTTCGAACGCGCCGTTGGTTCTGCTCGATCATTACAAGCTACTTGGCAGGAATGCGGCCCGCCACACCTTCGGAGAGGCACCGGAGCCGGTTGTTGTCCCCTTCCGGGGCGAGGCACTCTCGGCCCGTTTCCATGCGCGTGTTGCTATCCTCTTCGCATTGGAAACTGAGATGACCGACCCCAAGGCAAAACCCATTCAACTCACGTTATCGCCCAAAGGAGCGTAGTGCCATGTCGGTTAAAGACCTTTACCCACTTGCCGAGAACGCGCCTGATCGGGTCAAAACACCAACCGGCAAACTTCTGTCAGACATCACGCTGGATGCAGTTCTGGCTGGGGAGGTGACAGCGGCTGACCTCGCAATCACTCCTGAAGCTCTGCATTTGCAGGCAGAAATAGCACTTGCCGGGGGCCGCCGCACCCTTGCCGAGAATTTTCACCGTGCGGCCGAACTCGTTGCGATCCCTCAAGACGTTATCATGGAAACCTATGAAATGCTGCGTCCGGGACGGGCCGATTTGGAAATGCTTCACGCGCAGGCCGATGTTCTCCGGTCCATCTATAAGGCAGAACTTTTGGCGAAGTTCATTGAAGAAGCCGCAACGGTTTATGAACGTCGTGGAATTTTCGAAAAAAGATACTGATTTGAGTACGTGTCGATAGCGGTTCGGCTATGAGACGACCCAGCGAATTCAGAGACCGGCTTGGCTAACTTTGCAATATAGCTAATCCGTGCATTGCGGTACGCGCAATTTTAGCGAATTTCAAAAAGTGCTTCGGCGGCATTGTGCTGCATGCGCACGCAGCGCGCCGCTCCGCTGCACTGCCGAAAAACTAAAGAATGGAGGCCGCTCATTGGCGTTCGGGCCACTTTGGTTTCGCCAGCCACTGTCGTCTGTTCTGCCCTTATGGATCATGCTCTACAGCTGCTCATAACTTGGAAAGCCCCTGTTTAAGCTGCTCCGTGAAGCCCGAAGTTTCCATATAATTCCGCAGGCGCTGGTTATATCCTCCGGGTGTGTTCAGTGCCCGGATCAGGTGCTGGCAATCCGGAGTGGCTTGCAGGCTAGAGCCGACCAAAGCACGTAAAAACGCTTCGCCCTGCGCAGCATCTTTAACATTTTCTCCCAGCCATTCTCCGGCTTTCTGCACCATGACTGTTGCCGGTGAAAGCACAGCCTGAGCGGCGAGATAGGCGGCAAGTTCACTTTGATCCGCTAGTTGGAAGATAGAATTGCGAGCCCCAAAAAGCGCATTGGCGATTGCAGCATCGCCCAGTATCAAGATCGGAGATCCGCCTGTGGCGATTCCAGGAAAAGGGATCATATTTGCGACAGCAGTCGCCGGCGCAACCATTTCTCGCAAATCTGAGAGCGTCGGGCCGGACATGAGTGATATGATCTTTTGGTCTGGCCTGAATGTCAGGGAAGAGAGAACGGGCCTTGCTTGTTCAGCCACCAGACCCAGGAACACGATGTCACTCGCATCAAGGACCTCTTGATTGTCAGCAACAGTCACATTTTCATATTTTCCAGCGAGCCGGGAAGAGTGCGCCTCTCCGCGGTGTGAAACGGTGATTTGGTGGCCGTCCTCAGCAATCCCATCGACAACGGCGGCGGCTATGGTACCTGTTCCAACAATTCCGATTCTCATGGTAGAACTCACTCTCCTCCAGTTTGTTGCATTGACAAAATTCTAAAAGTCTACGCTCAAAGCATTTGTTATCTCCCGGCATCAAATCTGCAGCGGTGCGTGAAAAAGCCTCGGATAAGCGCCCTAATTGCAGTTTTTCGAAAAATTACGACAGGTATGTTCAAAAATTTCCAAGTGGGATTCCTCATCCGCATAGGACATCACAATGCGCACTCCATTGCCTTGCCCGTCACAAACCCAGGGACGCAGGGACAATCCTACCTTTACTAGCGCTGCCTCTAGCGCAAGCGGCAACTGAACAAAGACTTCGTTGATATGCACCGGATGGACAACTTCGACCCCTGGGCAGGCGTGCAAGGCAGCGAGGATACGTGTGGCATTGCCATTGGCGCGGGCCGCATTTGTCCGCCACAGATCATCCTCCAAATGGGCAAGGAGCTGGGCGGACATGTAGCGCATCTTCGACGAAAGGTGCCCTGCTCGTTTATGCATGAAGCGCAGCGCCGCGCCGATGGCCGGATCAAATGTGATCACGGCTTCAGCGTTCATCGTGCCATTTTTGGTGGTGCCGTAGGTCAGCAGATCAACACCCGCCTTCCAAGTCATTTCCGCAGGGGAACAGCCCAGGTGGACGAGCGCATTGGAAAACCGCGCCCCATCCAGATGGGTCTTCATGCCCGTACCGTGAGCGATGGCATTCAGTTCAGCTAATTCCTCCAACCCATAGGTGACACCGCATTCGGTGGCCTGGGTCAGACAAAGCGCGCTGGCCTGCATATGATGGGCGTTGCCGATGCCATGATCGGAGAGCGCCTGACGCAAGGCCTGCGGCGTGATCTTATTGTGCGCCCCGCTCAGTAAAGTCATGCGCCCACCACCAGAGTAAAACTCCGGCGCGCCACATTCGGTGGTGACCACATGAGCTAGGCGGTGGCAAAAGATAGTGCCATAGGGTGGCGTGATCGCGCCCAGAGCCAAACCGTTGCCTGCTGTACCCGTGGGCACGGGAAAGACAAAGGCTTCACGCTCGAAGAACTCGGAAAATGCCGGGTTCAAACGCTCGGTCCACTGATCCGCGCCATAAGCTGTCTCAACGCCAGTGTTGCAGGCGATCAAAGCCTGCATCACCTCGTCACAAACCGGTGCACCATTGTCCGAGTTAAACTGGTAGCTTGGCATCTCAGACAAATCCTCCGCCATATTCCGCCGCCGCATCTTGTAGGACATCCCACAGGTAATGGCCGGAAGCAAAATCGCTCAGCATATAAAGCCCGAACTCGCCGTTGCGATCCTGGCGCAGCAGGATGGCACCGAGCCGCGCAACTACGGTTTGCGCCACGTCCCCTTCCGCAAAGACGTCAGGCCGCAGATCCACACCACAAATCTTGGCCATCATCGACGGTACATCTGCGCCGGTGATCCACAGCCAACTATGGCTGTCTTCCCGAGGCAGCGGAAAGCCGATGCCCTGAGTGCTAGTGGACCGCGCTGTATCCCAGGCCTTCGTCAGATTTGCGCAGAAGGTGGAACGACCCTCTGGATCAGGCAGTGCCAGGTATTCCTGCCCGCCTAGCCAGGCGATGACTGTGCCATCGTCTTGAAAGGCGGCTTGGTTGGGGGCGTCTGGCATGGTGCCAACTTGAGATGCCAGCCAGTCGCGGGTGCCTCGGCCTTTGAAGCCGGTGCGCGGCAAGGCGGAAAGGTCGGTAATCTTCACACCGCCGCTGACTGTCGGGCGAGTGTCGCGCAAACGATGAGCAAAGGGGCTTTGTGCGATTGGATTGTCCATGATCACATCTCCTGCCGCTTGTTGTCGGGGTCGTAGAAATGGGGGGAGCAAACGGTTGCCTGATGCAGGCTTCCGTCACTGGCACGCAAGGTGATCTTCGCACCGGTCTCGCTGTCAGAGCGGGCCGCATAGGCCAGACCAATGACCTTGCCCACCGAAGGCGACTGACAGATCGACGTCACAAAGCCCGCGATCTCACCATTTTTGATCACCAGATTGCTTTCTTCCAATCCAGCCGTAGGCATCTCATCCAGGGAGAAGCCGACCAATTTACGATCCCTAAGCGTCTTGTTGCGCAATTCCAGACTGCGTTTGCCGACGAAGAATGGTTTCTTATTGGCCACCGCCCAGATCATGTCCAGCTCTTCCGGCGTGGTCATACCGTCGGTGTCCTGGCCAACAATCACATGGCCCTTTTCCAGTCGCATGACGCGTTGTGCTTCCAGCCCGAAGGGGCGAATGCCAAACTCGGCACCCGCTTCTGCAATAGCATCCCAAAGCGCCCCGCCATAACGCGCGGGCACATGGATTTCGTAGCCCAACTCACCAATGAAACCGACCCGGAAAGCCCGAGCGGGAATGCCTGCCACATGCCCCTCGCGATAAGCGAGATACGGGAAATCCTCAGCGCCAGTGGCGATATCATCTGTCAGCTTGTTAAGCACCGTACGGGCATTTGGTCCGGCAAGGTTCACGCCGGCATAGGCTGCGGTCACATTGGCAATATCCACGTCCAACCGCCATTGGGCGTTCCACCACAGCATATTACGGTAGATATTGTCGACGCCGGTGGTGGTTGCGGTGATGTAGAAGTAATCCTCGGCAATGCGGCAAGCCACACCGTCGTCAATCACTGTACCCGCCTCATTGGTCATCAGCAGGTAACGTGTTTTGCCGATGGGCAGTTTGGCATAGGCAAATGTGTACATCCGATTGAGGAATTCTGCCGCATCATGACCGCGCACATCCAACCCACCAAGCGTTGAAACATCGATCATACCGACGTTGGTGCGCGCATTACTGACTTCGAGCGCAATGGTCTTCTTAGCATTGCCCCGCCCATAATAAGCCGGACGTTGCCAATTCCCTGCCAGCAACCATTCTGCTCCGGCTGACTCATGCCGGGAATGCATCGGCGTGCGGCGCATCGGCGTGAACTTACGTCCCGCCAGCGTGGCAATCTTTTCCGTTGTAAAAGGTGGTCGCGCGGTGGTGACCCCCACTTCCGCAACAGAGCGGTCGGAGTGTTTGGCGACCAGGCGTGCGGTCGGCAGCGCCGCGTGCCGACCTTGGCTAGGCCCCATGCCAACGGTGGAGAAGCGTTTAACCAATTCCAGTTCGCGGTAGCCCTCGGCAACCGCATTCTTGATGTCCTTGATTTGCAGATCTTCGTCGAAATCCACAAAATCCTTGCCTTTAGGATGTGGGAAAATCGGCCAGGGGTAATTGGGCGAAGTGGCGCATTTGTCTGGCGCTTCCGGGGCATCAGCCTCCGACAGCCGGGCCGCAGCCCGCGCACCCATGGCCGTGCCATGAGCTACACAGCGCTCCAGCGCGTATCGGCCATCCATTGATCCAGCGAGACCAACGTCGGCGTTGTGCCCAGTGATCGAGAACATGGCCGTTTTATCGTCATACCCAACTTTGCCGCCAGCTTGCACAGCGAGCTGATAGGTTGGTGTGTAGCCCACCGACATGCAGACCAGATCGCACGGTAGCATCCGCTGCTTACCAGTCGCTGCACCCGCGTCGTCCAATTCGGCAATGGAGACGCCCCGCACATGCTTGTGGCCTGGCCCGGGCAAGGCCTCATAGATGCAGCAGCCATCGTGGATGGTAAGCCCCACTGTCTGAACCTGTGCCCGCAATGGCCCTTCCGCCTCCTTGCGCAGTTCGCAGACAGTGACGGAAACACCTGCATCCACCAAGTCAAGAGCCACACCATAGGCGTCATCGTTGCCCGCCAGAACAACTGCCGTCTGCCCCGGTGTGACACCGTAAGATTTTATCAAACGCTGCGCAGCGGAACCCTGCATAATCCCAGGCAGATCGTTGTTGCGGAATTGCGCGGGTTGTTCGATCAGTCCTGTGGCAAGCACCAACTGACGCGCCCGGATTTTGTGCAATCGGTTACCCTGGATCACCGCCAGCCAATTGTCGGCAAACCAGCCATTACAGACGGCGTCAGTCCAAGTCTCGATGTTTTCCATCGCCTCGACATGATCGATCAGGTCTTGCAAATTCATGCCGCGTGCATAGGTCGCCGCGCCGCCCAGCTGTGGATTTTCATCAACCAGCAGAACAGACCCACCCAACTTGGCCGCCTCTAGCGCCGCAGCCAGACCAGCAGGACCGGCACCCACCACAACCACATCATACCAGCCATAAGCTTTGTCGTGATAACCGTCTTCGGGCGCATTGATATCCATAGTGCCCAGACCCGCCTTGGCACGGATCAGCGGTTCCCAGATTTTCTCCCAGATGCCTTTAGGCTTATAGAAAGTGCGATAATAGAACCCCACAGGCATGAAACGCCCCATACGGTTCATGAAGAAGTCGCGATCTTTCTCCAAGGAACCGTTGACGTTTTGAGCCTTGATCTCTAGCCCTTCAGAAATCGGGTGACGGTCGGCAAAAACGCTGACCTCATTTCCGATCTGCACCAATGTATTGGCGTCCTGACCGGCCATGGTCAGCACCCCGCGCGGGCGATGGTATTTGAAGCTGCGCGACAGAACCCATTGCCCATTGGCCGCCAGGGCCGAGGCAATGGTGTCGCCCTGAACACCGGAGTAGCGTTTTCCCTCAAAGAAAAAAGTGATCGGTTTCGTGCTGTCGATCAGCGCGCCGGTTCGAGTGATTTGAGTCATGATCGGAGTTCCTCGGATGGGCGAAGGTCCTCGGATGGATAGGTTCGAAGGATTTCGTCTGTCACGGTGTTACGTTCGGCAATGAACCAGTAGTTGGTCGGCGTATGGCACCACCATTCGCGCACTACGCCAGCGGCGTTATTGGCGAGCCAGACGTACTCGGCCCAATCCTTGTCGGAAGTCTTGTCCGGGTCGGGATGGTTGTGGAATTCGCCGTAACAAATGAATTCGGAAATGTTGCGGGGTCCGTTCAACGGACAGTGCATGATTTTCAATTGCGTTGTCCCTTAGTGGCTGGCCGCTGTGGCACCCATTTCATTAACCAGGTCAAAAGTGTCGAAACGATCAAGGCGGAAGGGTTGGATCATTTCCGGCACCCGGTCTTCAGCAATTGCCTGTGCCAGATAGAAACCGCTGGCGGGGGTCGACTTGAATCCCCATGTGCCCCAGCCCGCATCCAGCCAGTAGTTGTCCAATGGCGAACGTCCCATGACCGGGCTGTAATCCGGCGTCATGTCGGTGATACCCGCCCATTGACGCAGAATTTTCAGATCCCCAATGAAGGGAAACATCTCCAGCGCGGAGGCCGCCAGACTTTCCTTCATGTCCAGCGTTGAGCGAGTGTTGTAGAGCTCATAAGGATCAGAACCCCCGCCAATCACCAGCTCGCCACGGGCGGATTGCGAAATATAGCAATGCAGCGCAGTGGAGGAGACCATCGGGTTTAGGAAGGGTTTCACCGGGTGGGTCACCATGGCCTGCAGCGGGAAGCTGCGGATCGGCAAGCGTAGCCCGGCCATGGCAGCCACAACCGAGGAATGCCCGGCCACACATTGCACCACAGCCCCAGCCGAGACATTGCCACGATTGGTCTGCACTTCTGTGACCTTATTCCTGTCCACTGTCAGACCAGTCACCTGAGTTTTCTGGTGCAATTCCACACCGCGGTCACAAGCACGGATGGCATATCCCCAAGCAACCGCGTCGTGCCGCGCGGTGGCAGCATCCGGGTGCCACAAACCTTTGAGGATTGGGCGACCTTCAATATCCAGGTTTAGACTGGGCACCAGCTCTTTGATCTGCTGACGATCCAAGATTTCGTTGCGTTCACCCAGAAATGTGCCACTGTCCGCCCGTAGGCGCAGCGCCCGCGAAACGCCATCGGAATGAGACAGGGTCAGCTGACCCCGGCGGGAGTACATCAGGTTGTAGTCCAGCTCGTTGGCCAGGCTTTCATAGAGCCGCATAGAAGCGGCATAGAACTTGATTGACTGCGAGGTGATGTAGTTGGAGCGGATCACCGTGGTATTGCGCGCTGTGTTGCCGCCGCCCAGGTAGCCTTTTTCTAGAATGGCAATATTTGTTATGCCGTGTTTCGTCGCCAGATGATAGGCAAGCGACACTCCGTGACCGCCGCCACCTATGATCACGACGTCGTAGTGTTTTTTCAGATCAGGGGTTCGGGGAATCTCCTCACGCACCGGATAGCGTCGAGAGAGACCGTATTTGAGTAGCGCCAGGACCATGAGGAGAGACCTTCTAGAGCTGGAGTTGTGCCGTTTCGTTGGCTACTAGCTCAGTGGCATATTCAACCATCGAAACCTTTGCGACTGATGTTCGTTCAAATACAGCTACCGGCTCCACACAAGCGGCAGCAGTTCGCCTACAATGGGTTCACCTTCCTTCATTCCATGAGCCTGCCAGTATTCTGTCTGCGCGTCGGTCCAACTGCCTCGTTTTTCAAACGCTGCATTCCCGTGGGCGAAGCGCATTGTCAGACGGTTGACGGTACGTTCAGGCGGTACAGGGTTGGGGGCGCCATGCAATGTATGGGAATCGAAGATCAGGCAATCACCGGGGTCCAGATCAAATTCCAGCACGTCATAATCATCCAGATTTTCAGTGAAGTCCGGTGTGGGCTCATAGGGTTCCTGTAGTGCTGCCTTTTGTCCGGTGCCGGCAAAGCTGAGAGGCATGAATTTGCGCCCCCATTTGTGCGAACCCTTGAGGAAGACCACGCCCTCACCCTGACGAACGGGTTCAAGTCCCATCCACAGTACACACCATTCGCCGCTGACATCGAAATAGGGGTTGTCATGGTGCCAGGGCGCTCTGTTGACCGCGCCGGCCTCGCGCACCAGCCAATTGTCAGTCACGAGTGCAACGGAACTGGCCTCCATCGCTTCGCCTGCAAGTTCCGCCGCTGGAGAATTGAAAATGAAATTCTTCATGTGGGCATTTTCGCGCCAGATCCACATGTCTGTGCAGTAGGTGCCCGGATTGGTGTCTTTGGAATAGTCCAGATACATCGGCCCCGGATTGGCGCGACCAAATTCAATCGAACTTCGCACTTCGTCCAACCATTCCTGCGAAAATGCGTTTTTGATCTGAACCACGCCATCGTTTCGATAAGCGGTCATGTGTTCTTGCGTCAGCATTGTGTGCCTTTCGGTGCGTGTCATCACTTTATGACAAGGCTTTCAGGTGTTGTGGCGGTCAGCACTTCGGCACCATCTTCGGTGAGAATGACCGTGTTCGAGATGAAGTAGTCGACGACGTCGGTGTCTGTGAACCAGCTGTGGGCGTGGAACACCATGCCGACCTCCAGCGTGCGTTCTGACCCGGGGAAGAGGCTGGTTACCATGGACCCACCTGTCCAACTGGGTGAGAATCCGATGCCCACCATATAACCGCAATGATGCCGTTCGTAGTCTGCCAAGCCGCCGCTTGCGGCTACCTCGCGCCAGGCGGCGTATGCCTCCCCGGCCTTGCCGCCTACTTTCAATGCACTGCAGATTGCCTTCATGCCGTCCATGGCCAGCTCTGCCGACTTCTCAGCCCCCTCCGGCGCGCTGCCCACAAAGACCAACCGGCCCATAGGCGCGTGATATTTGCGATAGGATGCGGCATTTTCCAGAAACACCGCGTCACCAGTTCGGAAGGTTTCGCCACGCCAGGTCGTATGCTCTTCGCCCGAGCGTGTGGCTGGACGAATGAACGGGCCAAAGCCGGTCGGCTCACTACCTGCCAGAGTCGAGGCGCGCATGTACTCCGCGGCAATCTCATAATCTGTCGCGCCGTCGCGGATCAGGTCAATGCAAGCGCTCATGCCGACATCTGCGGCCTTGGCGGCCTTGCGTGTGTATTCGATTTCCAGCGGGGATTTTGCCTGTCGCAGGTTGTCGACCAGACCGGATCCGTCCGCCCATTCGACGCCCTCCGCCTTTGCCAATATCCCTTCGGCATGATGCAGGTGCAAGAACAGGCTGCGCCTTTCGAGCGCGACGCGACCACCGGACAGGCCTAGGTCCTTCATCGCCTGTACCACGTAGTCAGAAAGCTCTTCGTGATCCTGATGACCATAGAACCGGGCGTTTCTCACCTGATTGTCAAACGTGATCTTTTCCATGGCCCGGCAGATCAGCGCCATCTCGCCATCTCGGTTCACAACGAGAACATGGGCAGCAAAGAACCCCCAGTGGTCCAAACCGGTCAGATAATAGATGTTTTCGGGCACCGAGATAACGATCCCGTCCAGATTCTGCTCGGACAGGACGGTTTTTACACGGTTGAGTCGGTGGTCCAGCTCCTCTTTTGGGAACGGGGCGTGTTCGATCATTCGGTGTCTCCTAACTGAGATTGATTCCACTGCGTCGACTGTTAAGGTATACCAATGATAAGTCAAGAGGCTGGCGCTGTTCATGATAGGCCCCAAAATATTGGGACATTTTTGCGAAATTGCAGATTTATGTTGAGAAACTTCCCAAAAAGGTATACCAATACGCCGTAGTTCAGGGAATCAATCAGGGAGAGACCAATGAGCCAAATACTAAGAACCACTATTATCGCCGCGACAACCATTGTGGGTGTCGCGACATCGGCGCTGGCGGGTCCACTCATGGATCGTATCGAAAGTGGTGAGACCATTCGGATTGGTTTCTCCAATGAAGTGCCGTGGTCTTACCCCGGCGACAACGACGCACCACTTGGATTTGCAAACGTACACACGCTGGGTGTCCTGAAGGCAATGGGCTACGACAACATCGAGCCCGTCGTGACAGATTGGGGTGGATTGATCCCGGGCCTCAAAGCCAATCGCTTTGATATCATCACGGGTGGCATGTACATTCTTGAAGCGCGTTGTGAGAGCATTGATTTCTCCGAGCCGATGGGGATTTTTGGCGATGCCTTTGTGGTTCCCGCTGGCAACCCGAAGAACATCACCTCTTATGCTGACATCAAAGATCAGGGGGCCACGATGGTCACTGGCGCCGGTTACAACACGGTTGATGCCGCCAAACGCGAAGGCGTGGCAGCCGAGCAGATCCTCGAAGTGCCCGGGCCAACTGAGGTGCTAGCCGCAATGCGTGTTGGTCGTGCTGACGCAGGTGCTATGACGTTCTTCACGGCGCAAAACCTGGCGGCCCAATCCGATGGCGAGCTTGAGGTCACCGATCCTAACGCGTTGCCCGAATGGACCCAGAACTGGGTTGGTATCGGTTTCCGCCCGGAAGACAGCGACTTTCTTGAGGCCTTCAATGCCGCGCAGGCAGAGTACTTGGGTTCAGAAGAGATGTTGGCCGCCGTTGCGCCATACGAATACACTGAATTTCAGGTTCCGGATCCAAGCGTGAAAACCGAATGGATTTGCCAGAACCGTTGACGGCATTGCTTTAGCAGGCGGGTCAGGTTCGGCCCGCCTTTTACGTCCGCCATCCGGGATACGTCATGTCATATTGGGAATTTCTCGCCGAAAACGCGCCGCGTTTTCTGGACGGAACGCTGGTCACAATCGCGCAGTTTTTTCTGTCGGCAGCGCTTGCCATTGTGCTCGCTCTGACCGCAGGGTTGATGAAACTGTCACGGAATATTGCGGTGCGCTGGACGGCCGGCGTTTACATTGAAATCTTCCGGGGCACGTCTCTTTTAGTGCAGCTTTATTGGATTTTCTTTGTCCTGCCTCTCTTCGGATTGACGCTGGACAAGTTCTTTGCCGGTTTCATTGCGGTCGGGCTGAACCTCGGGGCCTATGGTGCCGAACTCGTGCGTGGCGGCATTCAGTCGGTGCCCAAAGGGCAGTGGGAAGCGGCTTATGCGATCTCGATGTCTCCGGCCAAACGGATGTATCGGATCATCCTGCCACAGGCGTTTTTGAACATGCTGCCGCCTTGGGGCAACCTGATGATCGAACTGCTGAAGGCGACCGCGCTGGTGTCGTTGATTTCGGTTACTGACCTGATGTTCGAAGCCAAGCAAATAAACGGCTCCACCTTCCTGTCAGCGCAGGCTTTCGGGACAGCACTGATAATTTACTACATTCTTGCGCGGCTGATCGTGACGCCGTTCATGCGGTGGCTCGAACGCTTCATGGCACGCAAATTGGGGAGGGCGTAAGCTATGTTTGACTGGCGTTGGGATTTTACCTTTGAAATTCTTCCCCGGCTTTTACAGGCCACGCTGAACACGCTGGCCGCTGCCGGAATCGGCTATGGGATCGCAGTGGTACTGGGGCTGGTTTTTGCACTGGCGCAACGCACACCGTCGCGCATCGTCACAATGGTGGTGCGGGAATGTGTCGAATTCATCCGATCGACGCCGCTGGTGCTGCAGATTTTCTTTGTGTTCTTTGTCGGCCCGCAATTCGGGATACGCCTCAGCCCCTGGGTGGCAGGGATGATCGCCATCGGGCTGCATTATTCGGCCTACCTGTCCGAGGTTTATCGCGGCGGCCTCGAGTCGGTGCCGAAAGGACAGTGGGAGGCTTGCACCGCACTGAACCTGAGCACGACCAAGACCTATTTTCGCGTTATCATCCCCCAAGCCCTGCCGCCCTCAATGGCTGGGATGGGCAATTACCTGGTTGGGATATTCAAGGACACACCGATGCTGTCGGTTATCGGCGTGGCCGAGCTGATGCAGGCGGCGAATGCCATTGGTGGGTCAACTTACAGGTATTTGGAACCCTATACCATGGTCGGGATCATCTTCCTGGCGATTTCACTGCCCGCAGCCGGGTTGATCAAACTCTTTGAGGCCTGGGTGCGCAAGAAACTGGGAATGAACTGATGGAAGATATGTCTCAATACCCAACTGAGTTGAGTGGGCCCGATGTGCCAATGGTGCGGTTCATGAACGTAACCAAAAGCTATGGTGCCCTGACCGTACTGGACAGTCTGCATCTGGACGTGTCGGAGGGTGAGATGGTCACCGTGATCGGCCCGTCCGGATCGGGCAAAACCACCGTTCTGCGCATGCTGATGACTTTGGAAACCATCAATGGTGGTGTGATCTATGTCGACGGCAAACCGCTTACCCATATGGAAAAGAACGGGGTTCTGGTGCCGGCGGACGCGAAATACCTGCGCCGGGCCCGGTCCTCAATCGGCATGTGTTTCCAGCATTTCAACCTGTTTCCACATATGACCGCCCTACAGAACTGCATGGAAGGGCCTGTGCAGGTGCTGGGTTTGCCAACGGCTGAGGCCCGAGAACGGTCCGAAGAATTGTTGTCGATGGTCGGTATGATCGACAAGAAGGACCAGCATCCTTCGCGCCTGTCGGGTGGTCAGCAACAACGTGTTGCTATCGCCCGGGCGTTGGCCATGCGCCCAAAGGTGATGCTGTTTGATGAAGTCACCTCGGCGCTTGACCCCGAGGTAATCGGTGAAGTGACCGGCGTCATCCGCAAACTGGTGGCCGAGCACAACCTCACCATGTTGATGGTGACACACCAGATGGGCTTTGCGCGTGACATTTCAGATCGCGTTTGTTTCTTCTACCAAGGGAAGATCGAAGAACAGGGTCCTCCGGAGGATCTGTTCGGCAATCCCAAACGCGAACGCACACAGCAATTCCTGTCAGCAGTAAAAGCGGCGGATTGAGCCTTGCACCTGACGTCATGATACGGTTCCCGAGGAACCGCCACCAAAGAAAGACCTGTTATGAGAATTGGAGTTGCCGGTATCGGAGCTGTCGGTGCGGCGGTTGCACGCGCATTGGACAACGGTGAAGTTCCAGGATGTGCGCTGGGTGGTCTGGCGGCGCGAACCAGCGAAAAGGCGGCTGCCCTGAATGATACTCTGAAACATCCGGCGCATGTAGTGGATTTCGGAACGTTGGCCTTGACCTGTGATTGTGTGATCGAAGCTCTCCCCCCCGCATTGTTCGGCGATCTGGCTGACCCGGTTTTGCGGGCAGGCAAGCAACTGATTGTGCTTTCGGCCAGCCAGTTGCTTGCCCGGGACGACCTAATCTCTCTTGCGGCGAAAAACGGTAGCCGCATTATGGTCGCATCAGGTGCGATGCTGGGTCTGGACGCGTTGAATGCAGTGAATGTCGGCCAGATTCATTCGGTCACAATAGTGACCCGCAAACCGGTCGAAAGCCTTATCAGGGCACCTTTTGTCGCGCGGTTGGGCATGGATCTAACCGCGCTTCAAGGGCCAAAACAAGTGATCGCAGGCAGTGTCACCGAAGTGGCACGCGAATTCCCCGCCAACGTGAATGTCGCGGCAGCGATCAGCATGGCCGGGCTTGGTCCAGACAAGACCCGCATGGAGGTCTGGGCTGATCCATCCCTGACGCGAAACACACACTCGGTAGAGGTAACTTCCGACAGCTCGGATTTCACAATGTCTATTCAGAACCGGCCGAGCGCTGAAAACCCGGCTACCGGCATCATCACCGCCCGAAGCGTGATCGCCCTTCTACGCCGCTTTCATTCAACTTTGCAGGTGGGGACGTGACGCAGTGTTGACCATTGAAATGATCACTCAGGCTGCCGAGCGGTTACAGGATGTCGTGATCCGAACCCCGTTGTTGGAATCTCCACTGCTCAACAACGCGCTTGGGTTCCGGTTGCTGATCAAATCGGATTGCCTGCAAAAGACCGGCTCGTTCAAAATACGTGGTGCTTACAACAAGATTGCGTCGCTTGGCGAAGGCCAGCGCAAGGCAGGGGTCGTGGCATATTCATCCGGCAACCACGCACAAGGCGTTGCGGCTGCCGCAAACGCGATGGGGGTTTCGGCTAAGATAGTGATGCCAGCAGATGCGCCCCGCATAAAGCTGGACAACACCGCCCAGTGGGGGGCCGAGGTTATCACCTATGACCGACAGACGGGTGACCGGGCCAAAATAGCCCAGGACATCGCCGAAAAAACCGGCGCAACGCTGGTGCCGCCCTATGACGATTACGACCTGATGGCCGGGCAAGGTACAACTGGGCTGGAAATAGCTGAGCAATTGGACGCGCTTGGCGTAAGGGCGGATAGAGTCATTTGCCCTGCCGGAGGTGGCGGGCTAATCGCCGGGCTGTCTACTGCCATGCTCGCGCGCCATGAGGACACTGAAATCTGGGCGGCTGAACCCCGGAATTTTGATGATACCAAGCGCTCTCTAGAAGCGGGAACTGCCCTGTCGATTGAGCCGGGTCACAGCTCGATTTGCGACTCGATCGTGACCGCGCGACCCGGACAGCTAACCTTTCCAATCAACCTGAAGACCCTGTCGGGTGGCTATTCCGTCAACGAGCTAGATGTTGTTGCCGCAATGCGGACTTTGTTCACAGAGCTCAAGGTTGTTGCCGAACCCGGCGGCGCAGTTTCAGTGGCCGCAGCCGTGTCAAACAAACGCGCCTTGCAAGGGCAGACCGTCGTTGCTCTGGTGACGGGCGGCAACGTTGATATGGACAGTTTTCTCACGTGGATGGCATAAGTTGGCGAATACCCGTTATCGATAGTGAGCAACGCATGACGAAGAACGATATCTATCTCGAGATGCGCCGGCGTATCTGCCTTCTTGACTATCAGCCGGGAACGCGCCTGAACGAGCGGGAATTGGCAACGGAATTTGGCGTCAGCCGCACGCCGATGCGGGCCGTGCTGCAAAAGCTTGAACACATCGGTCTGATCTCCAGCCAGCACGGGCATGGCACCATCGTTACCTCAATCGATCTGAAATCCATGCGCGATGTCTATATCGTGCGCATGAGGCTCATGGATGCGCTGGGTGATTCCGCTCCGTCCCCTCGGAATCCGGCCATACTGGACGAGATGCGCGAGTTGGAAGCGCGATGCGATGCGATGCTGGATAGTCACGACAAACGCGAATTCGCGCGCGTGCTTCTGCGCTTGCACAAAATCCTGCATGGGTTGACCACCAACGCGGTGCTGGAGGATATCAACGACACATTATTCTATCAGTCCGCGCGCTTTTGGTTCTTGTTGCTGGATCGCGTCGAGATGCGCGTCCAAGTCGAGGATTTGAAGGATGAGATCCGAATATTGCGCCGCAGTCTGGAGATCGGCGATATCAAGTTGACGGCCTCGATCCACAAAACCTATCTCAGAGTGGTCGTGTCGCGTCTGGATGCCATCCAAGAGGAAGGCGGTGTTCTTTTTGAAGCAGAGTGATCCTTCATAGGTATACCTATATCTTCATTGGGGCACATTTTGGTAGATTATCCAGTTAAAATCATTGAATTGGTATACAATTTGAGCTAGATTTCTTCAATCATTGAACATCGGGGCGGCCGCAGCGTCTGCCCGCCCAAGATAGCGAAAGAAATACCATGACCGATACAGCCGGGAACTCTTTGCTGTTCATTTCCATGTTGGGTGAGAATGAGCTTTTCAACCCCGATCACTTTGGAGGCTTGTGTACTTCCGGCCAGGAAAAAGATTGGATCGTGGACTGGTTTGGACCCGTGGCGCTGGAAACGGGTTTTTCACTATCCGGCGTCGACATTTGTCGCGGTGATGCACTGCCTGCGGTGGATGATGTCGATTGTGTCATCCTCGGCGGCACGATGCATGTAGTCACCGAGGACCGCCCCTGGCTGCACGCGCTCTATTCCTGGTTGCGCCGGTATCGCGATGCCGGGAAACCTTTGCTTGGCATTTGTGGTGGACATCAATTGGTGTCTACGCAGTTCGAGGATGGCGTGCTTGATGGCCGTACCGGAGGTACGCTTGCCGGAACCTATGAGATTGAGCTGACAGACCTTGGGCGCCAGCACCCCCTTTTTGAAGGCCTGTCCACATTCCCCCGTTTCAACTTTGCCAACTATCTGCATGTGATTCCGTCAGAAGCGCAGAAAGCAAAGGTACTGGCCCGCATCGGTGAGAGCAACGCCATCTGTATCGACCACGGCAACCATTGGTATACGACACAATTCCATCCGGAATCCCGCCGATCAGTCTGGTCCTGCATGTATGAACAGACCGAGCCAGAGCATGTCGAGAACTATTCGGATGATCAGGATGGTGCGGCCTTGCTTCGAAACTTCATGGCAATTGCTGCGAAAGAGTTGAATAAACAACGTCCAGTCACGTTGAGTCCATAGGACCAATACGGAATCTGAACTCGTTTTCGCTATTGTTCGAAAAATAACGCCGACAAATGCTCAGACTGTTTCAGCGTTCCTGGATCTGTTGCAAACTTTTAGCTGTTGACGCTCTTCGGTGCTGCGAGTGAATGGCTATCGTTATTTTCAACTCGAGAGTCGGTTCATGATCTCTTTCAAAGGCGCACAATATCCGAAAGACGTGATCCTGTTTGCGGTCTTCTTCTATGTCCGTTTCGGCGTGTCCTATCGCGATCTGGAAGAAATCATGCTCGAGCGAGGCGTCACGGTGGATCACACCACACTGAACCGCTGGGTGACAAGGTATTCTGGCGCAATTGCTGATGCAGCGCGTCGTCGCAAGGGACCATGCGACCGCTCCTGGAGAATGGATGAAACGTACATCAAAGTAAAAGGCACATGGGTTTATCTTTATCGTGCCGTAGACAAACACGGCAAAACTCTTGATTTCATGCTGTTCGAGCGTCGAAACAAGCCGGCCGCCACAAGGTTTTTCGCCCGAATGATGGAGGTCAACGGTCTGCCGCGAAAGATCGTTATCGACAAAAGCGGTGCCAACACCGCTGGCATCAAGGCAATCAACAAGATGCTTGCGGGTTTTGGCTGCCCCATCCCGATCGAGATGGTCAGGCGGAAATATCTGAACAACATCGTAGAACAAGACCATCGTTTCATCAAAAGGCGAACTCGCCCGATGCTCGGTTTCAAGAGCTTTGCCTCAGCTGCAGCAACACTTGCTGGCATCGAGGTGTCGCACATGATCCGAAAGGGCCAATTCGCGCCCGGACTCTGTCCGTTTAAACAATTCGCTGAACTGGCAGCTTAACTTCGTTCTGATCGCCAAGACAATTCGGTAAGCTCAAAACTTTGCAACAAAGCCCTATGCGAACGACTTGACGGTCTTTTCCAGTGATGGCCACACACCTGATATATTTTGGGCGGCCATCTTTTCATGATCGCCGCCCAAAATCACGAATTCGATCATGGCAACGCGTTCTGTCATTTTGATACCAACCTCAACTCGCCTGAGGTGCGCCGATGGCGGCTTCAAGATCTGCCATGCTCTCTCCACCGGCCATCAGGTCCGCGATTTCTTCCCGAGACTTTTCGCCCCTCTTAAAGTCTGCGGCAATGGCGCCCCGAATAAGCACCGCGAAATGGTCGCCTACCGAAAGGGCATGCATTACTTGATGGGTGATGAAGATCACCGCCAGACCGCGCCGCTTGGCTTCGTTGACGATGCGCAGGACATGCGCCGCCTGTTTGACGCCGAGCGCTGCGGTCGGCTCATCCAGAATCAGAACCCGTGCCCCGAAATAGACTGCGCGGGCGATGGCCAGTGACTGGCGTTCACCACCCGAAAGTCCGCCCACAAAACGATCACCGTCAGTGATCCGGGTAATGCCCATCTTCTGTACTTCTTCCACCGCAATACGGTTCGCCTTTTCACGATCGTATACTTTGAACGGCCCGAGCCCCTTGGTGGGTTCCATCCCAATGAAGAAGTTTTTTCCGATTGACATCAGTGGGTAAGTCCCGCCGAACTGGTGCACAGTGGCGATCCCGCGCTCCTGCGCGTCACGCGGGCTGGTGAAAGACGTGGGGGTGCCATCCATGAGGATTTCACCGCGCGTTGGCGCATGCACCCCGGCCATCGTCTTGATCAGTGTTGACTTGCCGGCGCCGTTGTCGCCGAGAAGGCAAAGCACTTCGCCAGCATTCACCTTCAGGCTTATCTCATGCAATACGTCGATTGGCCCAAAGGACTTGTCGACTTTGCGAAGTTCCAAAACGGTGTTTGCTTCAGACATGCTTAATCCTCTTTCTTGCCAGTTGACCAATTGGTCGCCAGCCTTTGGAAGGTTCCGTTCATGAGAACTGCGATTAGCAGCATCACACCGATGATTAACAACGAATAGTTTCGGTCAATCTCGGTATAGTTGATGCCCTGCTGTACGATACCGAGAGTCATGGTCCCGAAGACCACTCCAACGACCGAGCCAAAACCACCGTTGAGCAGCACTCCACCAACAACACACGCAATAATCGTAAAGAAGATCATGTTGAAGAAGGTTGCAGATTGGGCGGAGTTGAACTGGATCACCTGAAGCATTCCCGCCAAAGACGTGCACACCGCACAGAGAATGAACAGCCCAATCTTCATTTTGCTAACCGGGATACCGGCATTGTGAGCACTTTCGGGGTCCCCGCCCATGGCAAACACCCAGTTACCCCAAGGTGACTTGTGCAGAAAAAACCAGAATATGACGATCAGACCCAACCACCAGAAAACCGATGTGCGGAAGCCAAAATAGCGTGTGCCAAATACTGCTTTCGCCCAATCCGGTGAGTTAAGAGAGACGTTGGTGTTGTTTATGAGGAGGTCGGACAATGCCAGTGTCAGCCCCCCTACAGCGAAGAGCGTGGCCAGCGTAACAATGAAAGACGGCACTTGGGTGCGTGTCACCAACAGCCCGTTGATGAGCCCGACTCCAGCGGCCATGGCCAGGGTGGAAACCATGCCCAGCCACATCGGGAAGTCATAGTGATTTACGGAAATCCCCAACATCATCGCTGATGCAGGCATGACGGCGCCGGTTGATATGTCCAATTCACCCGAGATCATCAGGAATGCAACTGGGATTGCAATGATCCCCACCGTGCTGGCGAAATTCATCCAATTGGCAAAGCCAGCAAATGAAAGAAAGTTCCGGTGATAGCCGAACATTGCGAAGATTACAAAAACAACTAGCATCCCGATAAGGGCACCCATGGCCGGGCTTCTCATGAGCTCGCCAAAAGAAAACGTGCTTTTGGCCTCGCCGGAAACAGAGCTTTCTGCAGCCGCATATTTCGTATTTACTTTTGACAAAGCGTCTCTCCAATTCTTCCCTTCACCCGACGGATCGCTCGAACGCATCGAGTGCCTGAACGGGAGTCCGGCCGCTCCGATTGAGGCGACCGGATTTTGTCATATGGCCTTAGCGTGCGCCAGCTTCCACACCCGCGAACGTCGCGTCGATATTCGATGAGTCAACGATCGCCGGGCCGGTCAATACCGGTTCAGTGGCAATCTTGGTGCCGAAGTCAATGTTGGCAGCTAGCGTAGAGACCGACAGAAAGCCCTGATAATAAGGCGTCTGGTCAATAGCCATTGCCTGGGTCCCGGCCTTGATGCGGTCCAGCGTTGCGGGGCTCAGGTCGAACTGACCCAACTGAACAGATTCCACCTTGCCCAGTTGTTCGATCGCGGCGAATGCGGCACTGGCGGACCACGACGCAAGTGTAATGACGCCGTCGATGCTTGGATCGCCATTCAGCTCAGATTCGATAGCTGCTGACGTCCCCGCCATATCGCCGTCCAACGTTGTTGGAAGACGCAAAATTGTAACTTTTGCACCAGATTCACTCGCACCGTCTTCAACACCTTTGCAGCGCGCTTCGAGGTTCACGGTTCCAGGGATCTGGATGTGGCACAGAATGTGCGTGGAGCCACGCTCAGCCAAATATTTGCCTCCAGCAACGCCAGCGACGTACTCATCAGAGCCAAAGTAGTTTAGAGCACCGGACTCTTCGAGGGAGTCACCGCCGCCGTTCAACAACGTCACAACGATGCCGGCTTCCTGAGCAGCTTTGATTGCCGGGAGCTGTGCGTTGGGTTCCGGCAGAACGGTTGCAATTCCGTCTACGCCCTGAGCTGTCGCTTGCTCGATCAGCGTAGCCAAGTCCGCGCCATAGTTGTCATAATTGTTGGTCTGCAGGATATTGACCGAACCGCCACGTGCCTCAATGGCCATGGCGGCATCTTCGGCACCCTTCTTGACGACATTCCAGAACGAGTCCTGATTAGAGCCAATAACGAGGGCAATGTCTGCCGCCATGGCAGCGCCTGCCGTCATCGAAGCGACAACTGCTCCCACGATGGTTTTCTTCAAAGTCATGTCGTATACCTCCTCTGTTTGTTACCGCCACTGGCGGCACGACATACTAGGTTTCCCTGTCTGCCAACTCTCCAAGATCGTCAGGCAGGGAAACTGATTTTGGCAAACGGTCATCGGTTGCCTTGTGATCCGTATCAGGAACGGCGGAAATTCGGTTGATTACTCCTTCAGCCTTTCTGCTGGTCCTGGGGCTTGTGCATCATAGCCACCCCAGACAGATTGATCGTAGTGAATGACCGCGCCGGTCATCATCCCGGCGTCGTCCGATGCCAGAAACAAAACAGCCCGGGCTACTTCTTGCGGGTCGAGCAATCGACCGAAGGGCAGGCCAGCATTCGCCTTTTCCTCCCAGTCAGGATCACCGGATTCTTCAAGTTGAAGCTGGCGCTCGTGGTCGGAGGCCATCCAGCCAATATCGAGTTGGTTTACGTGAATACCGTTGCGCATCAACGCGTAGCCTGAGCTGCGCGTCAGCGTCGAAAGCGCCGCTTTGGACGCGCAATAGGGCGCTATGAATGGCTGACCGGCATGCGAAGAGGTTGAGCCGATATTCACGATCCGTCCGCCTTTGCCATCCTTTTCAAGCTGTTTGACAGTGTCCTGCATCAGAAAGAATGGCGCGCGAGCATTGACCGCGAACATCTGATCGAAAAGCTCAGGTGTCGTGTTTAGAAGGTTCCCGCGATCCGTCAATCCTGCCGCATTCACCAAGATATCTATAGTGCCAAAGCGCGCTACGGCTGCCGGGACAATGCGTTGCACGTCCTCGACATTCCCAAGATCTGCGGCAATCATTTCCACTGGCACACCGGTGGCCACGCTGATTTCTGCGGCCTTAGCCTCACCTTTGGCCGCGCCGCGACCCACAATTGCGACGCCCGCAGCGCCAGCCTGCGCAAAGACGCGTGCGATGGCCGCACCCAATCCCTGCGTTCCGCCTGTGATCAGGGCGATTTTTCCATCTATCCGATTCATGCGACAACCTTGTACCCGGCCGCCTTCATGACACGGGATAATTCAGCTCGGCCTTTCTTGGCCATTTCAAGCGGCGGATTAGCGACCGGGTCTTGTTCGGCTTCAATCACGAACCAACCTTCATAGCCCTTCGCGGCAAGCGCCTTGGCAATCGCTTCGAAATCAAGCGAGCCGTCACCCGGCACGGAAAACGCACCCTTGATCACCGCATCGAGAAAACTCTCACGCTCTCGGTTCAGCCCGTCCACAACATCCTTGCGGATGTCTTTTGCGTGAACGTGACTGATCCGGGAGTGATGGTTTTCAATGACGCGGAAATTGTCCCCGCCTGCAAAGGCCATATGTCCGGCGTCAAACAATAGCGGCACTGAGGAATGCTTCATGAACATGTCCAGTTCCGCCTCGGTTTCCACCGCTGCCGCCATATGGTGATGATAGCTTAGCGGCATGCCTTCCTTGGCGCACCAATCGGCAAAATCCGAAACCTTGCGACCATAGGCGTCCATCTCAGCCTCAGTCAGTTTTGGTTTTTGCGCCAGTGGCGTGTTACGCTCACCCTGAACCGAGCGCGCGGTCTCACCATAGACGATGCAAGGCGCGCCCGCGGCTTTGAAGAAGGCGTGCTGTTCGGCGATTCGGTCCTTTTCAACCTCAATATCGCCATCAAGCAAAAGACCCGAAAACCATCCGCCGCAGACCGACATCCCGTGTTTGTCCAGAACCGGCCCCAGCTCATCCATATTCATGGGAAAGCGCCGGCCGGTTTCCATACCCGTCAGGCCAGCTTCGGCAGCCTGGCGCAAACATTCGTCCAAACTCACGTCGTCCGAGAGTTCCTCAAGATCGTCGTTCCACCAGGCGATGGGGGCTATACCTAATTTGGCTTTCAGCATTCCGACTCAGACTCCAATCCGCTGTCTCTTGCGGAATTCTTCCTGGCCTTTGCGGGCCTCATTGACACTTTCGCGGGGTGACACTTCCGGAACACCCACGTACCAATCGGCCCCGCCCGGGGTCCAAGTATAGGCATCCGACTCGATGCTGATCACCGTTGTGCGATCCGTGGTTTGAGCCCAGGCAAGAGCATCTTCGAGATCGGCCAAGCTTTCCACATGGCGCGCTTCGGCACCCATTGCTTCTGCATGTTTGGCGAAATCCACATGGCGTACATTGGCCGGATTAACGACGCGGCTGTCTTTGAGAAGATTGTTGAACCCTGCGCCGCCCATCCCCGTCTGCAAACGGTTGATGACACCAAAGCCGCCATTGTCGCAGACCACGACAATCATCTTGTGTCCCGCGATGACCGACGAATGAATGTCCGAGTTCATCATCATGTAGGACCCATCGCCCACCATAACGATTGGTGTGCCCGGAGTGCCCTCAAGCGCCATGGCATGGCCCCAGCCCCCTGCAACTTCATAACCCATACAAGAATAACCAAACTCACAGTCAAAACTGTGAGGCGATTTACAACGCCAGTTCTTGATCGTTTCACCGGGCAAGCCACCCGCGGCGGTGACCATCACGTCCTCTGGCTTCGCCATCTTGTTCACGATACCGATCACCTGCGCATAGCTTGGAATTTCGGCGTTTGTGGGTGCCTGCCCCTCGTCCAGAAGATCGTTCCAGTCTTTGTACCAGGCCTGGGCCTGCGCCATCCGCTCTGCAGGGGCGGCCCAATCACCAAGCGCTGCGTCGATCTCGATAATCGATTCCAATGCATCACCCACTAACGGCACGGCGCGGTGCTTGAGCGAGTCGAACCGTGCGGCGTTCACGTTTATGAACGTCGCATCCTTCGGAAAGGTCGTCCATGACCCGGTGGTGAAATCCTGCATCCTTGTGCCAATAGCCAGAACCACGTCAGCCGATTCCGACAATTGGCGGGCTGCTTCGGTGCCCTCGATACCCATCGGGCCAACATATGCGGGGTCATCATGGCAAACCGCGCCTTTTCCGGCGATGGTTTCGGCCATGGGAATGCCACGTCTCTTGGCGAATGCAGCAACGGCTTCTTCCGCGCCGGAATAACGAACACCTCCGCCAGAAATGATCAGAGGTTTCTTGGCTGTCTTCAACACCTCGACCGCCGCAGTTACCTGATCAACTGAGGGGCGCGGACGCGGGATCGTCCAGGTTTTCTCCTCAAAAAATTCGACCGGATAGTCATAAGCCCGCTCTTGAGTATCTTGCGGGAGTCCGATGAAAGCGGGGCCGCAATCGGCTGGGTCAAGCATCGTCGCGATCGCCTGTGGCAGAGATTGGATGATCTGCGCCGGGTGCACAATCCGGTCCCAATAGCGCGAGACAGCCTTAAAGCTGTCATTCACGGTCTTCGAGGGATCGCCAAAATGTTCAACCTGTTGCAGCACGGGGTCCGGCAAACGGTTGACGTAGGTGTCTCCCGAGATCAACAGCACCGGCAATCGGTTGGCATGAGCCACGCCTGCAGCGGTCACCATATTCGTCGCGCCCGGGCCCACAGAAGTGGTGGCGATCATGATCTGGCGCCGCTTTTTGGCTTTCGCAAACGCGATGGCCGCAAGCGCCATGGATTGTTCATTCTGGCCACGCCAGGTCGGCAGCTGATCCTGAACACGCTCCAGCGCTTCCGCAAAACAGGTGACATTGCCATGGCCAAAGATGCCAAAAACACCAGCAAACAACGGCACACGTTCGCCATCAATCTCTGTGTATTGGGCACATAAGTACCGGACACAAGCCTGCGCCATCGTAAGGCGTACTGTGCTGGCGGTCATCTCGCTTTTCCTCCCTGAATGCCTGCGTTCAGCACCCACTGAATTGATTATTGACATTCAATACATCTTGCAACAATCATTGCAAGAGAAAAATGGGAGAACGAACTTGCCAAGGATTTCTGTGCTCGGCTGCGGACGTATTGGCCGCATGCACGCCAACAACATTGCATCACATCCGCGAGCAGATTTGGCCGGTGTTTTTGATGTGCACGACCCCTCTGCTGAGGAAATTTCTCAAAAGCATGGCGTTACCAAATTCGCTTCGGCCGACGAAGCTATAGTTGCCGAAGACGTCGATGCAGTACTTATCGCAACGCCAACTTCGACCCATGTGGATCTGCTCGAGGCCTGTGTGAACGCGGGCAAACCGGTTCTATGTGAAAAGCCAATCGACTTGTCCTTGCCGCGTGTAAACGCCCTTAAGGAACGAATTGCTGGCAAGGACGTGCCGATCATGCTGGGCTTTGTGCGCCGCTTCGATCCCGGCCATGCGGCCTGTCAAAAGGCGCGGGCGGAAGGTGAGATTGGCGAGCTGCATCAGGTCACCATCACCTCCCGCGATCCGGGCATGGCACCCGATGATTATATCAAAACGTCCGGCGGCATCTTCCGCGACATGACGATCCATGATCTTGACCTGGCCCGCTTCATGTTGGGTGAAGAGGTCACCGAAGTCTCTGCCACCGGATCGCGACTGGTGGACCCGGCACTGATGGATGAGTGTGACGACTTCGACACCGTTGTCGTGACGATGAAAACCGCCAGCGGTAAGCAGGCTATCATCACCAACTCGCGTGAAGCCGTCTATGGCTATGACCAGCGGGTCGAGCTCTTAGGATCCAAGGGCATGGTGATCTCTGACAATCACCATAATCACAACATGAGGAAGTTTTCTGCAACCGAGACGAACGTGTCGGCAGCATTGCAGCATTTCTTCATCGAACGCTACGGCGCGGCCTTTAACATCGAGATCGACCATTTCGTCGATGCGATCGAAACAGGCGCGCCAGTCCCCGTAGGATTTGAAGATGGCCGTTTGGCACTCCTGCTTGCAGATGCCTGTTTTATGTCCGTGGCTGAAGGCCGCGTCGTGAAAACCAGCGAGTTGGAGTGAGCTATGTACGATACTTTTGGACTTTTTCTATCTGGCGCATGGGTCAAAGGGGGAGAGACAACCGAGGTGTTCTCTCCGGTGACGGAAAAATCGCTGGGTAAGATTGCGGCGGCAACCCGAGATGATACCGCAGCGGCCATTGATGCGGCGGAAAGCGCGCTCGGAGCGCTGCGTGAAATGGGCGGGTTTGGCCGCGCTGATGCGCTGCACAAGGTGGCGGATGAGATGATCCGGCGCACCGATGAGGCGACGACGATGATCTCTACCGAGACGGGCAAGCCGATTGCTCAGGCGGGTCGCGAATGGACGCTCGCCTGCGATCAGTTCCGTTGGTACGCCGAGGAAGCGCGGCGCATTTACGGCCGTACTGTCGAAAGTCGCGTACCAGGCGGACGGTTCGATATCAGTTGCGAAGCGGTGGGAATCGTTGGTGCGTTTACCGCATGGAACTTCCCGGCGGCACTTCCCGCACGCAAATTGGCCCCCGCGCTGGCGGCAGGTTGTTCTGTTGTGCTGCGTCCTTCCTCGCAAACGCCGGGCGTGGCGATGGTTCTTGTTGATTGCCTGCGCGCTGGTGGCCTTCCTGATGGGGCAGTGAATCTCGTCACAGGCTCCACCGCCAGCACATATGGGCCAATCATGGCGGATAAACGAGTGCGCAAAGTATCCTTGACCGGGTCAACCCGTGTGGGCCAGCAAATGATCCGCGATGCCGCTGACACCGTAAAGAAGGTTTCGATGGAGCTAGGCGGGAACGCACCGCTGATCGTCTATGATGACGCCGATCTGGCAGCCGCGCTGGATGTGAGCGTTCCAACCAAATACGCCAACTGCGGCCAGGTCTGCGTGACGCCGGACCGGTTCTTTGTCCACGAAAGTTTGCACGACGCATTTGTCGATGGGTTTGTCGAACGAGCGTCCAAGATCAAAGTGGGCAACGGGCTTGATCCTGATGTGGGGATGGGCCCGCTTATCAATGATCACAGCCTCGAAACCATCGATGCGATCGTGCAAGCGGCCGTGGCCGAGGGCGCAACACTGGCCCTTGGGGGCAAGCGCGCGGCTGGTTTCAACGAAGGGCATTTCTATGTGCCTACGGTGCTGACCAACGTGACAGATTCCATGAGGGTCTTCGACGAAGAGAATTTCGGTCCGGTGGCTGCCATTACCACCTTCAAGGATGAAGACGAAGTACTGACGCGGGCGAACAACTCAACCATGGGCCTGTCAGCCTACGCTTTCACCTCCGACCCAGACCGCGCGCGACGCGCAGTTGCAACGTTGAAATCGGGCATGGTGGGGATCAATTCTTTTGCGCTGGCCGCGTCAGAGGCCCCATTTGGGGGCACAAACTTTTCAGGCATGGGGCGCGAAGGCGGCATAGAAGGCATCGCGGACTACCTCGACATCAAACTCGCCCAGATCGTGTTGTGAGGTGAGACGATGAGCGGACTAAACAAAGTCAAAAAGATGTGGGCTGCGGGGAAACCGGTGCTCCACGGTTGGTGCTCCATCGGCAACCCGTTCACCGCCGAGATCATGGCCGCGCAAGGCTATGATGCGATCTCGGTTGATATTCAGCATGGGGCGTTGGATTACTCCGCGTTTCTGCCCATGGCCCAGGCGATGCGGGCAAGCGGTGTAAGCATCGGCGCGCGTGTTCCCTGGCTTGATCCGGCGATCATCATGAAAGCTCTGGATGCAGGGGCAATGAACATCATCTGCCCGATGATCAACACGGCCGTGCAAGCCGCGGAATTTGTCAGCTACATACGCTACCCCCCCCACGGTCAGCGCAGCTTCGGGCCAACACGCGCGGGTATTGCCATGCCAGGTTATGGTCCTGCGATGAATGACGAGGTCGTGGCACTCGCCATGATTGAAACCGCCGAGGGTGTAGCAAATGTCGAGGCAATCGCCGCAACGCCGGGACTTGATGGGATTTATGTGGGGCCGGCCGATCTGACTCTGGGCACCCAGGAGGGCCGCTTGCCGCCCGGTTTCGACCGCGAAGAGCCCGAGATGATCGAACTGATCCAGCACATCGCGAATGTTTGTAAGGATGCGGGCATCAAGGCTTGCCTCCATTGCGGCACACCGGAATATGCGGTCCGCGCGATCGAATGGGGCTATAGCCTGACCACAGTTTCAGGTGATAGCCGCCTGTTGGCCGGCGCGGCTGCGGCCAGCGTGAAACGCTTCCGTGATCTCACCGGCGGCGAAATCGCCGCGACGACGAAAGGTGGCTATTGATGCCTCATGTCGTTGTCGCAGGCCCCTTGCATCCCTCTGGCCGCGCCCGTTTGGATGGGGCCAAGGGCATCACAGTCACCTATATTGACGAAACCTCGGAACAAAGCCTCGCAGCCAAGATCGCCGATGCCGATGCGGTACTTTTGCGCACACAGCCGGTTAGCGAGGCTACGGTCGCCCTTGGTCCGAAGGTCAAAATCATGTCACGCCATGGCGTGGGCTATGACGCTGTCGATGTAGAAGCATTGAATAAGCGCGGCATCGCCCTGGCGGTTTGCGGGGATGTGAACTCAACCACCGTGGCCGAGCATGTCGCCATGTTGATCCTGTCGGCCAACAGGCGTCTATTGCGGGGCGACGCATCAGTCCGCAATGGCCCATGGGAGTGGCGCAATAGGCTGGAGGCCCGTGATGCGCGCGGGCAGAATCTGTTGCTGGTGGGCTACGGGCGCATCGGTCGGCACACGGGCCGCATGATGGGTGCGTTTGGCATGAATGTGCGTGCCTATGACCCCTATCTACGAAAAGCAGGGTGGCCCGACGACGGAGCGCCAAGCGTCGCCAATCTTGAAGATGGCTTGGGTTGGGCCGACGTGGTTTCCTTCAGTCTGCCTCATACTGGCGAGCCGTTGATCGGAACAGAGCAATTTACCTCGATGCGCGATGGGGTCGTTTTGGTGAACACCGCCCGAGGCGGGCTGATTGACGAGACCGCACTGGTCGCAGCGCTTGAAAGTGGCAAAGTCGGTGCGGCAGGACTTGATGTGTTTGCAACTGAACCGATGCGGGACAATTGCGCCCTCAAGAAGTTTGATCAGGTCATCCTGTCCCCCCATATCGGCGGGCTTACGCAGGACGCAGCCGAACGTATGGCAATCTCTTCCGCCGAGAATATTCTGAACTACTTCAATGGAACAATCGACCACACGTTGATTGTGAACAGAGACCATATCAATGTCCCGCAACAAGCCTAAGCTTAAGGTCGGGCTCATTGGCACCGGGTTCATGGGTAAAACTCATGCCTTTGGCTTTGTAAACGCCGCCCGGGTTTTCGATTTGCCAATCGAGGCAGAACTGCACACCGTCGCTGATGTCAACAAACAGGCGGCACAAGCTGCCGCACACGCGTTTGGCTTTTCGGACTACACGGCGGATTGGACCGACATCATCGCCGATTCCGAGGTCGACATTGTCTCGATCACTGCACCCAATGCCCTGCACAAAGAGATGTCGCTCGCAGCGGCTGCGGCTGGGAAACACGTCTACTGTGAAAAACCCCTTGCTCCAAAGGTCATTGACGCCAATGAAATGGCCGAGGCCGCCGAAGCAGCAGGTGTTAAAACACAAGTGGGTTTCAACTATTTGTGCAACCCGATGCTTAGGCTGGCGCGCGAGATGATTGCCGCTGGCGAACTTGGTGAGATTTATGGCTATCGCGGTCTCCACGCCGAAGACTACATGACCTCTGCGACAGGCACGGCGACGTTCCGCATCGACCCCGAAGGCGGTGGGGCGCTTGCCGATCTGGGAAGCCATGCCTTGGCCACGGCCGAGTTCCTTCTTGGCCCGATCTCTGAAATCTTAGGCGATTTGGTGACAGTCCATGGCGCACGCACCGATTCAGAGGGCATTGCGCATGAAAGCACCGTCGATGACGTAGGTCGCGCAATTCTACGCTTTGCCAATGGTGCGTCAGGATCGATCGAAGGCAACTGGATAGCCACGGGGCGGAAGATGCAACACGACTTTGAGGTCTATGGCTCGAAAGGTGCGCTTGCCTTCAGCCAGCAGCGATTCAATGAGTTGCATTTTTTTTCTGCCGATGATCCCGCCGGGCGTCAGGGTTTTCGTCGGATCGAAGCTGCACTTGACCATCCGCCATATGGTCACTTTTGCATGGCCCCTGGCCACCAGATCGGCTTTAACGAACTCAAGGCCATCGAAGTGGCGGGGTTCATGTCCGCCATCAATGGCGATGGCCCAGAGCCCTTCAATTTCCGCGCGGGCTTGCGAATTCAATCATTGGTGGAGCAGATCCAAGAGTCTTCCAACAATCGCACTTGGATAGATGTGAGCCCGTGACGGTTCGCTGCACTGTCCAGACCCATCAGGAGAGCTAAGAAAATGCAAAGGTTTGCGAAAGTCTGATGTTAGAAGTTCACACCAGGAAGCAGTCGGTCGCATTGTCGACGCTACGACGGTAATTCGGAGGGTCCTAGATTGGGCGATCAAAACTTGTCAACGGGTCCCTCGGACTTTGAAACCTTTGTTCAACTGGTGCAGGAACGCTACGACAAGATGAGCAAGTCTCATCAGGCCATCGCGCTCTATTTGACGCAGAACCCAAACGAAATTGCGGTGCATTCTGTCAATGCGATTGCTGATCGCTGTGGTATTCATGCTTCTAGTTTCGTCCGATTTGCCCAAGCGATGGGGTACACCGGCTTCAAAGATCTGCAAGTCCTGTTTCAAAAGCGACTGGAGACTGCGGCACCCGGATTTGAAGCACGCGTCCGTGCGCTAGAGGATGACCTCGGAAACCGAGACGATCCCAGCGATATGGGCTTTCTGCGCGATCTGGTGGTCAGAGACATTGCGTCCCTTCAGTCCCTTATTGAGGACATTTCAGGCGATGACCTCGCGCTCGCCGCCGACCGGCTTAGCAAAGCGGAAACAGTATTCTTGATTGGGCAACTGCGATCGGCACCTGTGGTAGACTTCATAAGATACATGCTGACTATGATTGGTAAGCGATGTGTGATGCTTGATCCGAGCGGAGGCTTGGCGACCCATATGGCGCAGACAATGCAGACAGGAGACGTTCTCGTGGCGGTGTCTTTCCGTTATTACGCAAACGAAGTCGTAAAGATTGTCGAGCAGGTGCAAGAAGTTGGACACCCGATAATCGCCATCACAGATAGCAACCTCTCGCCTCTCGCCAAATCCGCCAAGCCTTTTTTTGTTGTGCCGGAGCATCGCCAGACATTTTCACGTTCCATCGCAGCCCCCATGTGTATTTCGCAAGCGCTCGTTCTGGCAACGGCCGCGCGGCTGCAAGGCGGCGACCACGATCCGAATATTCCAACGGTCACCAAAGCGAGTTGATCCTTGAAAGGTTTGTCTTCTTCCGGTGAGGCCAATTTGTAAGATACCCGCGCGGTGGCCTATCTTTCGCGTTGGGACGCAGGACTAATTCTACCACAACGACAACATACCATGTTGGGTTAGATCCGCGCGCAAAAGAATGCTGCGTCAGCGAAGATCGAAAACCCAAAGTCTGGCCTATACCGTCACTGTTGATTCGGGACTACAGCGGCGAAAGTACGGTTTCGATCCGGACGATATCAGTACCCTCGAATGACCGGAATGGAGACATTTTCCACGCCACAGCAACAGTCGTGCCGCAACCGCAAGAAGTTACTGCGTCAGCGAAGTGCCAAAATCCAATGTCGGCAAGGTCCGCGTTTTAACGGTTCATGCAGCGCGCAGCGAAGGTAAGCATTTTTTTGATACGATCATGCCCCTAGCCGAACTCGTCCCCCAATACAGGAACTTTGGGGTCCATTGCGGGACGGGGCGAAATGACACTCTAAGCGTTTTCGATAAAGCCGCCGTTCGCGCATAGTGCGGCGGATTCAACGAAAGAGCCCAATCTACCTAATGCTGCGCTTCGCATGAACAGGTGCGAAGCGCGAATTGCTGCCATAGGCAATGGCAATGACAGGTCCTTATCGGTTATTCATTGGGCCCGGCCTCGCCGCGAAACAGTGTCACCGAACCGGCCATTCCTCACAACAGCACAATTTGATCGCTGTGAGCGATGTCGAAGTGGGACACCTTACAGCTGATCGCTCCCCCGGTATTTTGTCGCGATCTGCAAATGCCTATTTACTGCAATCGTGGCCGCCAGTCTTCGTCATGTCGAATGCTCTTGTCTAGCCCAGCGACAAAGGCAGGACCGGAGGTAGGACTAAAATCTCAGTTGGCACCACTCCCGCAAATTTCCCACAATCCATTCAAGTCTATCGGCGCGGGGGCTTCCCAGCCGGTATAGGGCATTCCATTGCAAAGGGAGGCCATTTTTCGTGAGCTTTAGACAGGTCAGTTCTTTATCCTTGAGAAACGGTGTGATTGTTGTGCGGCTGAGAATGGTCAGGCCGAATTCGGCCCTGACAAGTTCAACAACCGCATCGGTCAGCCCGGCATTGAGTAACGTTCTTGGTCTCATTCCTGACGGGCGCCAAAACAAGTCTTCCTCGATGCCAGTTTCAAAAATCGAAGAATAGGTGATGAACGGATCATCCAGAAAATCGGCTGCCTCAAGATAGTCCTTCGAAGCAACCTTGTGGTTCACGTGGCAAACACCAACAAGCTCGTCTGCAAAAAGTGGCTCCACATGCACGGACGGCGACGAGATAGTCCCGGGTTCGATTCCGATGTCCACTTCTCCGTCGGCAACGCTTCGGACAGGCAGTTTCGATGTATTGGCTTCAAATTCGAATAACAGGCTCGGAAACTCTGCTTGCACTTCCTTCAAGAACCAGGGCAGCCATTTGTAAGAGCTATAGGCATAGTTGGCAATTCGCATGATCTCGGTACGATCAACATCCGGACCCGCTGACAAATTGCGCTCAACGTACTCCGCCTCACGAAGGATTGACTCAGCGGCGGCTGCCAGAAGCTCACCCGCGGTATTTAGGGCGAGCCTACGACCCACTCGTCTCGTAAGAGGTCGGCCCAGACGTCGCTCTGCCTCCGCAATCTGATGGCTGACAGCGGATTGCGTCAGGCCAAGCTCCTCCGCAGCAGCGACAGTTGTACGTTGTGTTTGGAGTGTGCGGATCACACGATAATGCCGCAGATCCAAGACCGCCATGAATTAATCTCCATCATACTTTTGGTGAATATTATTAATTTCTTTAAGACAAAGCAATTACCTACGCTCCCCAATGTTGGGGCGGTGCCGCCCGAACCAAATATCGACTGCACCAGACCGGAAGTCTCGCCTTGGAAAGATCAAGTGTTGTCGCCTTCGAAGCGAGTAATCGGCACCTGGAATGGCAACCTGGGAGGAACACATGACAGACTTCATGATGACGGATAGATCATTGCATCCGCTTGCGGAACCAACAGCCGCCAGCTTCAGGGCGGGTAAACTCAGCCGCAGAGAGTATCTGGCAAGCATGGCTGCTTTCGGGGTGACAGCTTCGGGGGCTTTGGCACTCGGGGGAATTACTGCAACCCCGGCATTTGCGCAAAGCCCGCAAAAAGGCGGCGTTATGCGGATTTCGATGTCGGTGAAAAGTTTCAAGGACCCGCGTACGTTCGACTGGGACGAAGTTGCCAATGTCGCCCGTCAGTGCAACGAGTACCTCGTGCGCTGGAACCGTGACTTCACCTTCGAGCCCTGGCTACTTGAAAGCTGGGAGACGAGCGACGATGCCAAGACTTACACTCTCAACGTTCGCAAAGGCATCAAATGGTCAAATGGCGACGAATTCAATGCAGACGACGTGATCCACAACATATCCCGCTGGTGCGAGGCGGACGTAGAAGGAAACTCGATGGCGGCCAGGATGGGTGGGCTCGTCGACACCGAAACCAAAAAGGTCCGCGATGGTTCGCTAGAAAGAATTGACGACCACACGGTCCGCGTGAACCTGCCCACTGCTGACATTTCGCTGGTCGCCGGCATGGCGGACTATCCTGCCCTTATAATGCATCGCAGTTATTCAGGCAGCGCGGATCCTTTCGAGGCACTTGCGATCACCACTGGGCCTTGTGAACTTGTTGAGTACACTGTCAGTCAAAAGGCTGAGGTGCGCCGAAAGGAGACACCATGGTGGCGCGGTGAGTTCTGGCTCGATGGTATCGAGTGGATTGACTACGGAACAGATTTTGCGTCGGAAGTCGCTGCTTTCGATGCCGGAGAGGTCGATGGAAACCACGAAACCTCGCCGGACTCCTTGCCCGCGTTCGAAAACATCGGAATTGTGAATTCCAGCATCGCAACCGCAGCGACAATCGTCATCAGGATGAATGCGGATCAACCGCCTTATGATGATGTTCGCGTCCGGCGGGCTGCACAGCTGGCTGTTGAAAACAGCATTCTGCTCGAACTGGGCATCAACGGCACTGGAGTCGTTGCCGAGAACCACCACGTGGGTTCGATGCACCCGGAATATGCCGATATCGGACCCCATGTTCGCGATGTAGAACAGGCCAATGCCTTGTTGGCAGACGCAGGTCAGTCCGAGCATGAGTTTGAAATCATCTCAGTGGATGTCGACTGGATCAAGAACACCACCGACGCGGTCGCGGCCCAACTTCGCGACGCCGGCCTCAAGGTGAAGCGGACGGTATTGCCTGGCTCAACCTTCTGGAACGACTGGGCTAAGTATCCTTTCTCGTCGACAAACTGGAACCCGAGACCACTCGGTGTTCAGGTGCTGTCACTCGCGTACCGGTCAGGCGTTCCCTGGAACGAAAGCGCCCATTCGAATCCCGAGTTCGATGCCCTTCTGGACCAGGCTTTGGCGACGCCGGATGTTGATGCCCGACGCACGATCATGGCTGAGCTGGAAACGTTGCTGCGCGAGTCCGGTGCCATCATCCAGCCCTACTGGCGGTCGTATTTCCGGTCTTACCGGGAGGGCGTTCATGGTTACGAGATGCAGCAAGGGCGGGAGCAACACCTCGATCTCGTCTGGCTCGAAAGTTGACTTGGACAGGGCGGCCAAATGGCCGCCCCATTTCCGAGTTTTTAGGTCGAAGTCGAACCGGACGGCTTGCAACAGTGCCCTCGGTGCATCACCGAAACCAGGAAACATGGGCATTCCCTTTGAAAGCAGGCTGAGCCATGTCTACAAATCAACGAAAATCTTCGACCTGGAACCACGCGCCAGAACTACCGTTGCAATCCATGCCCTACTGGTACTGGCCGCCTCGGCCATGGGCTGTTCTGCGCTGGCTTTTTGAGAATTTCTTGCAGGTCTCTGACCGGGCGCTGTTTCTGGTCTACAGCTTTGTCATCGCGTTCTGGCTGATGCCCTTTGTGCCTGCTGAGGCGGCTTTGTCGTGGGATTGGGCCACGCTGGTCTTGCTGCGGAATATGGTTGCTGTGCTTATGGTGGTTGGCGGTCTGCATATCTGGTTCTATGGAATTGACGTACAGGGCAACGTGCTGCGTTTTGATGCCCGTCCGATCACCGGTCGCAAGAATGCGCTGTTCCTCTTTGGATACCAGACATGGGACAACATGTTTCACACGCTGGTCTATGGTGTGGCGATTGCATCTGGTTTTGAGATCGCCATACGTTGGGCCTATGCCAACGGATGGACGATGCCGCTTTCATTTTCTGAAAGCCCGGTATGGTTTGTCTTGCTTTTCCCTTTGCTGACCCTGCTGCAGGGGATCCACTTCTATCTGATCCATCGCCTGATCCACTGGCCGCCACTGTACCGGCATGTGCATTCGGTGCACCACCGGAATGTCAACGTTGGCCCTTGGTCCGGACTGTCGATGCACCCGGTTGAGCATCTGTTCTACTTCAGTAGTCTTTTGAACTTTTTCGTGCTGCCCGCCCATCCCGTATACATGATGTTCCTGTTGCACTGGCAGATGTTGGGGGCACCGACCGGTCATTCCGGATACGAGGCTGTGTTTGCCAGGAACAAAGCGCGCATTTTGATTGGCGGGTTCTTTCACCAGCTTCACCACCGTTATTACGAATGCAACTATGGCAGCCCGGAATTCCCGCTCGATAAATGGTTCGGCACTTACCACGACGGAACCGAAGAGATGACGGCTGTCATCCGTGACCGCAAAAGAAGGATGCATGCGAAATGAGCGTTTTACTGTCACCCAAAGAGGCCCGCGCACTGATCTGGAATGCGTTGACCGGCAGCGGAACCGCGCCAGAGAACGCAGGGTATTTCACTGACGCCATTCTGGATACAGAACTGTCCGGATTGGAGGGCCACGGGTTCTACTGGCTGCAATATTACTGCGCCCATCTGCGCAGCGGCAAGGTGGATGGCAAGGTCATCCCGCAGATCGAGGCGCTGTCCGACACCAGCTTTCGCGTGGATGCGCTGCACGGGTTCGCCCATCCGGCGATTGAGGCCGGGTTCAAACATCTGATCCCGGCGACCAAGGCGCATGGGGTTGCGGCGATGGGCGTTCATAATTCCTATAATGCTGCAACCTTGGGATTTCACACCGGGTATCTTGCGCGCGCAGGCCTTCTGGCCATCGGTGCAACCAATGCTGTTCCTACCGTTGCGCCGGTCGGCGGCAAGACCCCGATCATCGGAACCAACCCCATTTCCTATGCAGTGCCTGCTCCGAATGGCGGGATAGCCTTTCTGGTTGATCAATCGGCAACGCAGGTGGCCTGGACCGCGGTGAAACGTGCTGCCGAAGAAGGCGAACCGATCCCCCTGGGCTGGGCGCTGGATGCGAATGGCGATCCCACAACCGACGCCGGAGCCGGGCTTGACGGATCGATGGCACCCGCGGGCGGCGTCAAAGGGTTCAGCATCGGGCTGTTGGTTGAGGTGCTGTGCGCCGCCCTTGCCGGGGGCAAGCTGGGGCCGGATCAGGGGTCATTCACCGACAATGACGGCAAGCCGATCGATAACGGCCAGTTCTTTGTGGCCTTTGAGCCGGGCAAACTGTCTGACGGCAGTTTTGATCAGACGATCACTGCGCTTGTGGCCTCCATCACCGAACAGGACGGCGCCCGTCTGCCAAATGCGCGGCGCGAGGCGAACAAGCAGCACCTTGCAAAACAGGGCATTCCGATTGACGTAGAACTCTATGAGACGCTGAAAGGTTTCGCATGACAGAGGCTGAACTGCGACGGTTCCTTTGTGAGCAAGGTCTGGCAGGCAACCGGACGGGTTTTCGGAAACTCAAGGGAGGGTATCTCAACACTGTCTGGCGTGTCGATGCGCCTGGCGTGCGCCTTGTCGCCAAAGAGTTTGCAGAGCCGATGACAGGCACCCTCTTTCCCAATTTGCCAGATGATGAAGCAGAGGCCTTGCGCCGCCTTGCTGGGCTGGACGTTGCTCCGGATTTGGTTGGGTATTGGCCTGAAGCCGCGCTGCTGGTTTACGAATTTGTCGAAGGGGACATGTGGGACGGGGATATGCCAAGCGTCGCAGAGCTGCTTTTACGCAAGGAAGCCGCCGATCCTTCCGGGTTTCGCAAAGTGCCTTTGACATCCCCGAATATCATAGCCGAGGGGGCTGCGTTTTTCGCACGCTGCCAGCACATGCCAGCTTCCGCACCGCTGCCGGCGCCCGGGGTACCCGCACTGGAAAAGCTGTCCCTTGTCCATACGGACATAGGTGTGAACCTTGTCGGCTCGAAAACGGCGCTGCGTCTGATCGACTGGCAATGCCCTGCTGCTGGTGACATCTGCGAGGACATCTATAGCTTTCTCTCACCTGCGTTTCAGATCCTTGCGGAACGTGAGGCTTTGACCAGCATAGAGGTAGATGCCTTCTGGCAAGCCTTGGCCCGCCCGGATCTTGCTGAACGATATGCCTTGCTGCGCCCGGCCTATGCCTGGCGCTTTGCGGGCTATTGCGCATGGCGGGCCGAAGTATTGACGGACGCAGAAATTTGCGCCCGGTACCGCCGCGCGCTTGGCGTAGAACTGGATTACATGAGGCAACCTGCATGATCGTTGAGACCACCATCCACAGTTTCAGCCTTTGGCATCACTTCGCGCACAAGCCCGGATTTGACGCCGTTGCCTTTTCGGATCTCGCGCGGTCAATGGGCTTTCAGGGCATCAGCCTTTCGCTGAATGATACCAGCTACCGTCATCTGGGCGGTCGCGAGACTGAGCGGATGGATCGGCTGCGCACCTATCTGACAGCCCATGGGATGAGCCTGGAGATCGACACTTCGGACACGTCACCGGGCAATATGTCCGAGATGCTGAAGGTGGCCCACCGCATGGGGGCAACGTCCTTGCGCACCTATACCCGCCATGGCGGGGAGGTGCGGGAGATGATGCAAAACACGGCTTCTGATCTGGCGGAGGTGATGCAGGAGGCGGGTGAACTGGGCGTGATCATCGTGCTGGAAAACCACGAGGATTTCACCGGGCCAGAACTGGCAGAGATTGTGGAGCGGGTGACCCACCCCAATCTGAAAATCCTCTATGATTACGGCAATTCGCAGATGGTTCTCGAGGACCCGATTGCAGCGTTGGAAGCGGTGCTGCCCCATGTCCACTCCATCCATTTCAAAGACCATGTGATGATACGCCCTGAGGACGCTGGCCAGCTCACCGTTGCGGGTGTCCCGGTGGGGGACGGGTTCCTGCCTCTTACCGAACTGACCCGCCGTTTGCTGAATCAGGGATTGCGGCGGTTCACTTTCGAAAACGTCTGGGCTTATAGCGCGCCTATTCAAGAAGGTCGCACAGCGCTGGATGGGGTAAACTTGGGCGAGGGCACATTTGCATTTCTCGACCCTCCATTCGACCCGGCTGTCGTCGTTTTACAGCAATCGGAGTTCAGCCCCGAAAAGCTCGTCGAACTTGAGAGCGACGCCCTGCACCGAGGTCACACAGCATTTCGGCAAATTCTGGGAAACCTCGGTGCAACTGGAGATTGGGTTTCCCGATGAATTCGGTGGTCGATATACAGTGTGATTGCCAAATCGGCCCGTCCTGCATGGTTCCGATTAAGCGTGTGTTCGATGCAAAATAGCATTGCTGCCGCGTTCACTTGTGAAAAATGCAATCGCACATGTATTGGAGCGCAGGCACGCTATTTTCTCATGTGTAATCTTTGAAGCCTTCAAGCAAAATCCGACCAGAACTGGTGCCAAGGTGTCGACTAGATTGACACCCGCTGGCCCGACCTAGACCTTGACGGATGTGCGCCAAAACTCTAGCCAAAGCTTGCAACAGGCTCACCGAACAGGCTTTCGTCGGGCGTGATGCCAAGTCCCACCCCTTTGGGGACCGCGAAGTAACCGCCCTCGATGGCAATGCCATTCTCAGGGTCATAATGTTGCTCAATGTAGCTTCCTGCCGTCCAGACAGCCTCTAACAGACGTGGCTCAACGGTTGCTGCGATGTGAATACAGGCAGCTGCAGCAATATCGCCACCCCAGGTGTCTTCACAGGTATGCGGGAGAGACCGCATCGCACATAGATCACGCACTGTTGCAAAGGGAGTCAGACCACCCAAACGGCTCAACTTGAGACCAAACCCGTCGCAAATCCCCATTGCGATGGCCCGAAGGACGTCGTTGGGGCTCTCCGTACTCTCGTCGAGATAGATGGGGTGAGCAACCTGTGCCCGAATAGAAGCGATCTCATCTATGGTGCTGCAGGGCTGCTCTAGAACGAATGGAATATCCTTGCAGGCCAAGCTCAACCGCAAGGTTTGGCTTGCCGTCAGGCCGCGGTTTGCATCGACAACAATTTGTGTCCTGTTGCCAACCGCCTCCCAAACTTTTCGGACGACCGCAATGTCAATGGCAACGTCCCGGCCCCCAACCTTGATCTGAAACCTTGGATAGCCTTGTGCAACTTTTTCTTTTGCCAGTCGTGTGATCTCATCAGGCTCGCCTAGACCGCTCGCATAATATGCGGGCAGCCTTTCGGCCGCCGCACCACCGAGCAGATCACAGACCCGAACCCCATAGTTCCGGGCCAGCATGTCCATAGCCGCGACATCGATTGTCGTCTTGGCGTAGTTGTGACCGTTGAGAAGACCGTCCATCCGCCGACGCAAGAGAAGTGGCGTAAGAATTGATTGCCCGATCAGATTTGGCCCCATTTCCGCAATCGCCGCGCGTGCGCCAAGTGCATGTTGCGGTTGATAAGTTGGCCCAACGGGTGCGACCTCTCCCCAACCAACCAGCCCTGTGTCGGAAACCATCTTTACGATAGTGGAATCAACCGAATGCAAAGAGTTTCCTGACCAAGTGTATGGGCCACCTTTTATCGGCAGATCTTTTTGAAAGACATGAATTTCGCTGATACGCATACGATAGTGCCTCGTTTTAGGGCTTCCGAGTTTTCGGAGAAGTCAAGATTCCGGCGGCGCACCGCCCTCGCTCGTGCGGCGCTCCACAAAGCCCCTGAGCTCTTCGGCGACCGCGTCATCCAAGCGCGGAGGTTCAAACTCGCGTAGAATGCGTTTCCAGATCTCATTGGCACGTTGAGGTGCAGATTTACTGCCTGCCTCAGTCCAGGTGCCAAAGTTGTTCCAATCTGAGACAAGCGGTTCGTAAAATGCGGTTCGGTAGCGTGACAAAGTGTGATCGCTGCCAAAAAAGTGCCCACCGGGATCAACGCTTGCTATCGCCTCAAAGTCCGTGTCGGCATCGTCAAGTTGCTGTCTTTGAAAGATCTCACCGAACATTTGTAACAGCTCCACATCCAGGACGAATTTCTCCATCGATGCAGTGAGCCCGCCCTCCAGCCAGCCAGCCGAATGCATCATGAAATTTGCCCCTCCCAACAGAGTGCCCCAGGCGGACATTGCAGTTTCGTAGACGGCTTGCGCATCCGTAGCGTTCGACGAAGTTGCGGCAGAACCACGCCAGGGGAGGCCGATATGCCGCGCCAGTTGGCCAGCCCCGAATGCGGCGGACACAAACTCAGGTGTCCCGAAGGCTGGCGACCCGGATTTCATATCGACATTTGAGGTGAAGGAACCGTAGACCACGGGCGTACCGGGCCGGACAATCTGCGCAAGCGTAATCCCCGCCAATGCCTCTGCATGCTGGAGGGCAAGCGCGCCGGGCAACGTAACTGGCGCCATGGCACCCGCCAGCGTGAAAGGCGTGATAATCAGCATCTGCCCCGCGTCCGCGAAGTCGATGATGCCCTGACACATGGGCACATCCAGTTGACGCGGGGAATTTGTGTTGATCGACGTGTAGCAGTAAGGCTTCGCCCGAAACCGTTCGCCACTTAGGCCACGCGCGATTCTTACCATCTCGAGCGCGTCACGCACCTGTGGCGCGCCACGAGAATAAATGAAAACTGGCTTCCGGCTGAGCGTCAGCTGACTTTCAGTAGTATGCAAATGCCGAAATTGAGAGGGAATATCCTGGGATTCAACGTTGGTGGTTTGTACATGGATCACATCAAAATGTTCGGATAGCCTAATAAAGTTCCGAGTATCCTCCAGCGTCCCTGTGCGCCTGCCGTGATCAAGATCGGAGACATAGGGCGGACCAATTACTGGGCAGAAAACAACGCTGTCTCCTCCCAGCGAGACATCCTTTTCCGGCGTGGCGCCGTGCAGAGTAAATTCGCTGGGTGCTGACGCGAGGGCCTGTTCCACCAATGCGCGATCAATTCGGACGATCTCCGTCGCTTCATCCACGTTCGCACCCGCCGCTGCAAACCTATTTCGAGCCTCAGCATGCAAAACGCGAATTCCCAATTCGTCGAGGACCCGCAAGGCGGTTCGGTGCAAACTCTCCAACCGGTCTTCGGAAAATGCGGGTTGCCTGATGAGGCCATTTTTCAAAGCGCAATAGTTCGAATTGCGAGCGGCTGTGCCGGAAGTGTCCGAACCAGCATTGGATCGCCCTCGCTTCCGCCGCCCTCTAGGGAGCTCTTCCTGTTGGCCCTGTTTTGCTGGTGCCTGTCGATCCATTGCGAACTACCCTGATTTTGACGCGGTACTGATGATGAGGCTACATCTTCATGACCTCCAAAGGAAATTAATAAGAATGGTCAGAAATATGAGACCCTCTCATACAATGGGAGGCGTTTGAGCCCTTAGTGTTATGCAAGTTTGGTGCTGGCAAGACGAGCATGGAACCGCCACGCAAGCATGCAGAAGAGAGACTGGATGTCGCGCAACTTGAATGTCGGCTTTTTCGCTCACTAACCGATTACTTTGCGACCATGGAGAAGATCAGCCTCCCGCCCAAGGCGTTTTCCACCGTATTCGCGATGCGATGATTGCCGCCGTTGGGGTTTGTGCAGCGAAATGGTGCTATGTCCGCTTCTTTCCAGTTTGAACAAGGCGCAGCCAATGTCCGAGTTCAGGGTCTGTCAGCGCTTTTTCGGCCACTTGTATTCACCTGTGAGCAGGATGTGCGCCCAGCCAAGTGGAGAAGTGTGCGCCAGAAGTTCAGGCGGAATGGGCAGCCCAGCATCCTTGCGCTCGGCGACCGCTTCACCCAAACGGGCCGTATTCCAGTAAATCACGATGGCGGCCAAAAAGTTGAGCGCGGCCATTCGGTAGTGCTGGCTTTCCGCGGTTCGGTCCCTGATCTCGCCCTGTCGTCCTATCCTGAGTGCATTCTTTAGCGCGTGGTGGGCTTCGCCTTTGTTCAGGCCGATCTGCACTCGGCGCTGCATGTCGGTGTTCAATACCCAATCCATCATGAACAAGGTGCGTTCGACACGACCGACCTCACGCAAAGCAACGGCAAGATCGTTCTGACGCGGATATGACGCCAGTTTTCGCAGGATCTGGCTTGGCGCGATGGTTCCTGCGGTCATGGTCGCGGCGATCCGCAAGATGTCGGGCCAGTTTGAGGCAATCAGCTCCTCCCGGATTTTGCCGCCAACCATCCCCTTCAAGTTGGGCGGAGTACCGCCGGGATCGAAAACATAGAACCGTTTTGAGGGCAGGTCCCGGATGCGCGGGATGAACCGATGGCCGAGGATTGAAGTGACGGCGAATACATGATCTGTGAACCCGCCGGTGTCGGCATATTGTTCCTTGATCCGCTTGCCCATTTCGTTGTTAAGCAGTCCATCCAATATATAAGGTGCTTCACTGACGGTGGCGGGGATGGTCTGGGATGCGAATGGGGCGAACTGATCAGACACATGGGTATAGGCTTTCAAGCCCGGTTCGTTCCCGTATTTTGCGTTGATCAGGTTCATGGCTTCGCCCTGGCGGGTGGTAGGAAAGAATTGTCCGTCGCTTGAGGCTGTCAGCCCCATACCCCAAAACCGCGCCATCGGAAGATTGCCTTGGGCGTCAACAACCCTTGCTAGCGCTCGGCCATATGCCTCGCTTTCAATGTGCCAGCGGGAAATACGCATCAGTTCCCAGAATCCGTGGGAATTGCTGGCTTCAGCCATCTTGCTCAGCCCGAGGTTCAGACCCTCGGCCAGCAGGACATTCATCAAGCCGATGCGATCTTTCGGCGGTGCGCCAGTCCGCAGATGGGTGAAAGCATCCGAGAATCCGGTCGCTTCATCCACTTCCAGCATGATGTCGGTGATCCGCGTGTCTGGTACACGCTTGTAAAGATCGAACAAGAGAGCGGCTGCGTCAGAAGGTGCTTTCGCTGGCAAACGGCTCAGGCTGAGAACGCCATCCTTGATCGCGCCGCCCGGAATTTCACCGTTCTTTGCAGCCTTCGACAGTAGTTGCAGCCCGATCTCCATCTGAGCGTGCCGATCTGCCAGCCATGTTTCCGGATCAAGCGGCACGGCCAGCCGAGCATTCTTTGCCGCCACCGTCGCCGGGACCAAAACACGTTTCAGATCACCATAGCGCCTGGATTGCTTCAGCCAAACATCGCCCGACCGAAAGGCGTCCCGCAGATGAAAACACGCTGCCACTTCCCAAAGGCGCTTGTCCCCCGGGTCTTGGCTATCCAGATGCCGATGCCACTTGGATGTCCGACGCAGGAAATCCCTTGGTTGGTCATGCTTTACGCCGCTCTCGATCAGATCCGTCGCCTCTATGAGTGGCAGAGCAACATTGGCTCCTTCCATGCTCAGAAGGCGCAGCATTCGCGGGATATAGCGCCTGAATCTATTGTGACCTTGAACGACGTGTGCAATCGGATCTGACGACAACGTATCGGACAATCTCGCGGCGATGGCGACCAGATCAGGCAGACGATCCCAGCCCAGACTGCTTTCAACGGCATTCTCCAAAGAGGCCCCATCCTGTTTGGCTTCCAGCAAAGCGGCACCCAGGTCCCGGAATGACCGAACCGTTTGCTGAACTGCTGATCTGGCATTCTCAATCCGCACCGTGCAAAACCGTTGCCCTTCGCGCCAGGTTTTACCGACAACGCGGTCATGGGTCTCGACAATCGTATCTGAAATGGCCATGCGCCATTCCAACGCGCAGACCGCCAGGATGGCCAAACGACGATCGTCGGGCAGATCGCGAAGACCATCGGCGAAATACCTTTCACCCTGCCGCCGGAGGCGGGTGACACGGTGTTCCGGCACACCCGCAACCAAATTAGACGGGAGGTTGATACGATGTAGAAATTCCAGCCGGTCCAGCAGTCGGTTTGCACCTGCCGAATTGTTGCCAACCTCGAACTGTCGCAGCCAGACGAACCGCGTGAGCCGATCATCAATGCGTTCAGACAATAATGCGTCAAGCTGGCCGCATAGATCATCAGTCAAACGTTGTGCGATCCGAGTTTCGATCCTTCGTTCAGCAGCCACCAAAGCATCCGCACATAAACGCTCGACCGTCGTGACCGCTGGCAGGATCGTCTGTGTCATCCGGCATTCCTCGACAAAGCGACGCGCAATGTCATCGTTGGATATGGAAACTTCTGCTGCCTCATCAAGCCAGGCCTTAAGATCACGCGCGCCGCGACCAGAAAATGCCCGATAGCCGTATAAGCTACGCAGTACCTCCATGTGTTCCTGTCGGGTTTGTCGTCGCGCGGCGTATGAAAGCAACGCCTCACCGGTGAGTCCCAACTGAGCTCCTATGAAGGCAAGCACATCGTGCGGAATCAGTTCGCCCGGTGTCAGCGCTCGGCCGGGATATCTCAGGGCGCAAAGCTGAAGCGCAAAACCCAGTCTGTTTTCCGGACGGCGGCGCTGATTGATGTGCTCCAAGTCTTCGTTGGACAAAGTGTAGTGCCGCAGAAGCGAGGCTTCATCGGAGGGAAGATCAAACAACGCTGCGCGTTGTCGTTCTGTCAGAATATTGCGGCGGGGCATGAAATATGTACCTATTAAAAATATGTCTGTTTATGACAATAATCACGTCAGTAAATTCAATGACTTGCAAAGCGAAAATCTATGAGGGTTCAAATGGGACAGCGAGCGGCTATCTATGCGCGGGTTTCGACTTCCGATCAGTCCTGCGAACGCCAATTGCGTGAGCTGGCCGAGTTTGCGGAGCGAGGCGGTTATGATGTGATGGGCGTTTTCAAGGAAACCGCGTCAGGCACCAAGTCGAACCGCGCGGAGCGGTCAAAAATCATGGAACTGGCTCAAACTCGGAAAATCGACGCCGTGTTGGTCACTGAGCTTTCCCGGTGGGGGCGCTCCACTCAAGACTTGCTTGATACCCTCAATAGGCTCTCGGGTTGGAAAGTCTCGGTCGTAGCAATGTCCGGTATGACTTTTGAATTAGACACGCCACATGGGCGCATGATGGCAACAATGCTGGCTGGGATCGCGCAGTTTGAGCGAGACCTGATCAGCGAGCGCGTAAAATCTGGCCTGGCTGCCGCCAGAGCGCGTGGTAAAAAACTTGGGCGTCAGCCGGGGCAGCGCCCAAAATCAGACAAACTTGCACCCGACGTTCTTGCTGCCGTTGAGGAAGGTCGTAGCTATCGCTGGATCGCGCGCGACCTCGGTATCAGCAAAAACACGGTGCTCAGCATCGTCAAGCGGCATCGCGAAAACGCTTAGAGTGTCAATTCGCCCCGTACCGCAAACGACCCCACTTTGGGAGGCAGGGCAGGCTGCACCTGTTGGTAATTCCGGAGGCCATCAAACTGCGGCGATCAAAAAATATGCCTGATCATTTACGGGCGCGTTGAGAGAAGCGACCGTCTTGGCGAATTGAATTTGGACCAGCCTTCACTGTAGAGAACCCTTCAGTTTGAGAGCGCGTGACCTGTCCCAATCCCGGCAGTTTTCGACGAAAGCCATATGGGGGTTCTCGAAACCAGAGTGGTCGCCCAAAACACCTACCGCGACGAATAGAAACTCCGGCATCTTCGACGTCGCTTTGTAGATCGGCGAACCACAGTCAGAACAATTACCCAGGCTGACGGTGTTCCCGGCGTCAGACTCCCAGCTGTAGAGCTTCGGCTCGCCGCTAATTACCACATGCTGCCTAAGATACGCAGACTGCGGAAGATGGCCGCCACCGGAAATTTTCTGACAGTCCAGACAGAAACACAAAACCGAAAATTCGGGAGAACCCGAAATACGAACCTCAATTTTTCCACAAAGACACTGACCAGTGCAAATTGCCGCCGCCATTACAAGCCTCCAGATCGTAGTGTTTGGCGCCTTTTTTGATTGAAACCGAAACGGAGCGCAGCTTTCCGATACGGATGACGTCAAGAGCAGCGCCAAAATCACCAACTGTTCGAGGCCGATTAGAGCCTTGATCCAAAGCCGGTTCAAGATAGGCTGAGAAATGAAGAAGTAGCTTGTATCGTTTGAGATTTTGCCGGCTAAACGTTCAACTTCCTTGATTTGCGCTCATACCAAAGGCTCATCTTCCTCCTATTGGGTGCGATGGACCCGCAGTCGTCGGTCATCGGCCCAACCGGTTCCTCACCGTGCCCTGCCGTACCGCGTGGTTCGCGCGGAACTTGATGCCTTGACTGCTTGAGCCGTAAAGCCTGGATTTTTACTACTTCCTGACCTCAAGGTTCCCGGGTTGGTTCAGCGGATTGGATATATACTTGCAAACTGCATTTAATTGCAGTACGCATTAAATAGGAGTTTACCTCTCCGCAATCAACGCGAAAAACTCTCCAGGGAGGAGATCATGACCTACAAGATGCTCAAGCCTTTGCTTGTGACAGCAGCCATGTTGCCGCTTGCGAGCGTGGCAACGGCTCAAAGCGAAGCTCGTACCGATCTGGTAATCGCAGATCTTGGCCAGCCGGAAACAAACCCTTGGGTAATCAACCGCCATCGTTTTGAACGCTGCGTCGCCGATGCGCTTGGTGTCGAGCTGAAGGAGTTTGACGATCAGAACTCGGAAGAACAGCACGCTGCGCAAGCTGAATCCATCATCGCAAGCGGCCCGGACGGGCTGATCTTCAACCCGCTGACGTCGCCGGCCGGTATCCAGGTCGCCCGTCTTCTGGAAGAGAATGACATTCCGGGCATTGCTGTCGGTCGACTGGTGGTGTCCAGCTACGACGATGACTATGAAGGTGAGGATTTCATCGCGCAGGTGACCCAGAACAATGACACTTGGGGGCAGGCGATTGGCAAAGCCACGGCAGATCTGGGGCACAAGAAAGTCGCGATGGTCTGGAACCAGAAGGGTGTGACTTCTGCGGAAGAAATCTGGGCTGGTGTCCAATCGGAACTGGATGCGGCAGGGGTCGAGGTGATCGCCGAGGCCTGGGATCGTCTGAACCGGGAGAATGGCCAGAAATATGCCGAACAGTTCATTGCCCGCTTCGGACCTGGCGAGATTGACGCGATCGTCGTGCTTGGTGCGGTCGCTGGCCTTGGCAGTCAATTTGCGGTGGAACAGGCCGGGCGAGATGACATCGCCATCATCACCACAGATATCGACGAGCAGGTGGCTCAGTTCATCAAGGACGGCAAGCTGGACTTCTCGATCGGTGGTCACTGGATGGTTGGCGGGTTCGGTCTTATCCAGCTCTATGACTATCTGCACGGTCACCCGATTGAAGACACCCAGCCGCGGGTTGGCCTCATTCCGGTAACGGCCGACAATGTAGATACCTATGCCAACAGTCTTCTGAACGGCTGTATTCTTTCGCCGGACACCATTCGCAGTCTCAGCAAGGTCCATAATCCCGACGCTGATCTGCCTGGTTTCATCGACGCCTGGCAGGCAAACTGGCAAGACTACGTGCAATAACTCCCCTTGCACGCAGCATGCCCTCCCCCGGCTCAATGGGCCGGGGGACCCAGAAATATCAAACTCTTTTTCGAGGTCCGCAGATGAGACTTTTCGGATACGCTCCGGAGCGCGGTGCTGCCGCTGGTGATACAATGCCATTCTACCACGATGGCACATGGCATCTGTTTTTTTCCCAACCCCCCGTAGGCGCCTGGGAATATGTTGAGCGGGCGCGTGTCTCGACCGCTTATCTTCGGTCAGATGACCTCGTAAACTGGGAAGTAATGCCCGACGCTTTTGGTCCCGGCGCGCATGGCGAATGCGACGGTGATGGGATCTGGACCGGCTCTGTCATTGAGCACGAGGGCGTTTTTCACTTCTTTTATACAGGCTACAACCGTCAATCGGCCTCGCCACAGTCAATTTGCAAAGCAACGTCGACCGATCTCAAGACCTGGGAGAAATCCGGATCCAACCCGATGATCTCCCCCGATCCCCGCTGGTACGAAACCGTCGATTGGCGCGACCCCTTTGTCTACCGCGACGAAGAGGCAGGGTGCTTCAAGATGCTGATCTCGGCCCGCCTCAAGGAAGGTCCGCAGTTTCGTCGGGGCTGTGTTGCCGTTGCCACGTCCGATGATCTGGAAAACTGGGAGGTCGGCCCGCCGCTGGCGTCCTCGATGCTGACGCATTGCCCGGAATGCCCGGAAATCTTCAAGCTGGGCGATTGGTGGTATCTCGTTGAAAGCCGCTACTCGGAACGAATGCAAACCGTGTATCGGGTGTCAAAGTCCCCGGATGGTCCTTGGGAAAGCCGCAAGCTCGACAGTCTTGACGGGCGTCGGTTCTACGCCGCCAAATCCGCCAGCGATGGCGACCGCCGCATGAGTTTCGCATGGATTCCGTTCCGCAAGCATCACGGCCCCAAGCGCAGCTGGGTCTGGGGCGGAGAACTGGGCAGCCCGCGCGAACTTGTCTCGCTGCCAGACGGCACGCTGACCTGCAAACTGCCCGATAACGTGGACCAGAGTTACGCAGAGACCGTGCCTCACAAGCTGCGCCCCATGTTGGGAGACTGGACCGGCGATGCAGACCCTCGGTGTGATGCGACAGGATCATACGGATACGCGTTCATCGACGGTCCGAACCGGGATGATGTGTTGCTCGATGTGCTTATCGAGCCCAGCCCCGCAACTGAAGCAGTGGGTATTCTCATCGAACCTCGCGGTGGCGATCATCTGGACAGCGGTTACAGCCTTTCAATCGAGCCCATGAAGGAGCGCGTCCTGTTTGATCGCTGGCCTGCCGCGATGGATCCACTTTGGGACAGCCTGGTGCTCAATGAGCGGCATGGCATTGAGGTCCGTCAGGAGATCGACAGCCCATTGGTCGAGCGTCCGCTCGCCTTCACACCGGAGGATGGGTGTTACCGGGTCCAGATCCTGCGCAACGGGTCGGCCATAGAATGCTTTGTGGCCGGGCAGGTTGTTGCATCCTTCCGGGTCTATGACATCTCCAATACCGATGCCTGGGGTCTCTTTGTTCAGGAAGGCTCGGCCAAATTCCACAATCTCAACTTCCGCAAGTAAAGGCCTCGCCATGCCCCTCATAACCCTCAGACAATTGCTTGATTATGCGGCGGATCAAGGATTTGGTGTGCCAGCGTTCAACATCTCCAATATGGAGCAGGGCCTTGCGATCATGAACGCTGCGCGCGCCTGCGACGCACCGGTGATCCTGCAGGCCAGCTTGAATGTTCGCAGGGCCTATGCCGGAGATCGGATGATCGTCGCCATAGTGAACGCACTGGCGTCCATGTATCCCGACAACCCAATCTGTCTTCATCAGGACCACGGCCACGACGAACAGGCCTGCGTCAGCGCCATCGCTGCGGGGTTCACCTCGGCTATGATGGATGGCTCCCTGATGGGCGACGGTAAGACACCCGCCAGCTATGCCCACAACGTCGATATCACGGCCCGCGTTGCACAGATCGCACATTGGACGGGTGCCTCAATCGAAGGAGAGTTGGGTGTTCTTGGATCGCTTGAAACCGGCGAGGCGGGTGAAGAAGACGGGTCCGGGGCAGAGGGCAAACTGGATCACGATCAGCTTTTGACCGACCCCGATCAGGCGGCGGAGTTTGTAGCTGCAACCAAGGTCGATGCGCTTGCGATAGCCTGTGGGACCTCTCATGGCGCTTATAAGTTCACACGGGAACCGGATGGCGACATCCTGGCCATCAGCCAGATTGAGGCGATCCACCGTCGCGTACCGAATACCCATCTTGTGATGCATGGATCGAGCTCTGTGCCACAGGGTTTACAGGACCTGATAAACGCCTCTGGCGGTGAAATGCCACAAACCTGGGGCGTCCCCGTCGAAGAGATCGAACGCGGGATCCGGTATGGTGTTCGAAAAATCAACATCGACACCGATTGCCGCATGGCCATGTCCGGCGCAATGCGGCGCTTCTCCCGGGACAACCCGTCGAACTTCGATCCGCGGGCGTTTATCCTGGCCGGCATGGTGGAGCTTGAGACGCTGGTCCGTGACAGGTTCGAGAGGTTCGGGGCAGCGGGCCACGGGTGTAAAATCAAGCCGATCCCAGTTGCCGAAATGGCAAAGCGGTATGCTGATGGCGGGCTCGATCCATCCCGGAAGGCCGCGTGAGCCGGGCGCTGTTCATAGGCCGCTCGGTGATGGATGTCACCGCGCTTGTCGAGGATTTTCCGGGTCCGGACGGCAAGACCAAGGCTTTGAGCAATGATGTGATCCCGGGCGGGTCTGCTTTGAACGCCGCCGTTACGTTCGCCCATCTTGGCGGAAGGGCGGCGCTGGCTACATCGCTGGGTGCGCCGGGCCCAATGAAGACAATGCTGACGTCCGATCTGAAGGACAGAAACGTTACGGTGCACGACATCTGTAATGACCCGGACTATCGCATTCCTCTTTCGACAGTTGTTTCAACCCGGAGCCTTGGGGCCAGGATGATTGTCAATGGCGCAGGGGATGAGTGCGAAAAGGTGCACTCTCAAGATGATCTGATCCTGACGGAAGGATACGGGTTGATTCAGATCGACCAGTACGAACGGCATTTTGTTGCGGCCCACGCTGACGCTTTGCGTGCGTTTGAAGGGCCAATCATTTTGGATGGCGGTGGCTGGAAAGACTGGTCACCGGACTTTCTAAAGCTGGCCGATATTCCAATTGTCAGCGACGTGTTTTGTCCCGAGGGACCACGCGCCTTTGCCAATATGTGTGAGGACCTGGGCATCCATCGCTGGGCGATGACACGGGGTCACGCTGGGGTCGTCTGGCATGATCAGGGACGTCAGGGCGAGATACCCGCTTTGGAGGTGGACGTTGTCGATAGTTTGGGCGCAGGAGACATTTTCCACGGCGCTTTCTGCCATGCGTATCTCGAGATCGGGTCATTTGTAGATGCGTTGAATATCGCAAACCAGATTGCGGGTAAGTCCTGCACCCATGCGGGTACGCGGAGTTGGATGGATGCCTGAGCAGCTCGCCGACTATGCCAGCCTTCTGGGTGCAACTGAAAAGCGGATAGGGGCAGGTCAACCGCCGCTCATTGTCGCAATTGCGGGGCCTCCGGCGACGGGTAAGTCTACGCTGTCCGAGCGGCTGGCCGAGGATCTACGCGCTGCCGGGCACATTGCTGCCTACTGCCCGATGGACGGGTTTCACAAAACAAACGCCCAGCTTGAGGCCGAAGGGCTTAGAAGCGTGAAAGGCCGTATCGATACATTTGATGGCAACGCGTTCGCCCATGCGGTCGTACGTTTGTCCAGGGGAGATGCGTTCTGGTGGCCGCGATATTCCCGGCACATACATGACCCGGTCCCACAAGGCACTCGGATCGAAGGAAACGAAGCCGTTTGCATAATCGAGGGCAACTACATTCTGATGAATGAAGCGACCTGGGTTCAAGCGGCATCGCATTTCGACCTGCGTATCTTTGTAGACACGCCGGACGATCTCCTGAAGCAGCGCTTGCTGCAACGCCACGAACGTGGCGGCAGAGGTGAAGTCGAGACGCGGGAAAAGATCACCAAGACCGACATGCCCAACGCGGAGAGGATCCGACAAAGTGCCACATTCGCCGACATCCTGTTTCAGGAGATCGTCGATGCGTAGCACCCGACAGTTGATTGCAGGTCGCAATCAAAACTCGCTATGTTTGAGCCAAATTGAAAGAATTGGGGTTCGGACATGAAGCTTGCTCAAAAAGGTCTGTCGATCGAAGGCATTCAAGGCCACAACAGGCGCGCCATCCTTGCGGCTTTGCACGACATGGGAGAGTGCTCGCGCAAGGAAATCAGTGTGGCCACCGGATTGGATCAGGCGACCGTCACCCGTGCAATTGCACCCCTTATCGACAATGGCATCGTAGAGGAAGTGGGGCTTGTTCGCGGGGGGCGCGGCCGACGATCGATCAACCTGGCCTTTGTCGGTTCCGGGCGATACATCCTCTGTCTCCGACTGCAGCGGCGTAGCTTTTCCATCGCTGCATTCAATCTGCGCGGTGACCTGCTGGAGACCAATGAATTCCCCATCGCACGAGACGGGTCCGCCAAGCAGACTTTCAAGGAGATCTCCGAGACACTGGATCGCCAGATTGGCAATTTGAAACAGGTCGATGGCATTGGCGTGGCTGTTCCTGGCCCGTTCCTGGAGCGGGATGAACGCGTCATCCTCATGACTGAAAGCCCTCAATGGCAGGGCTTCGACCTGATCCCCGAGCTGCGCTCCCGCTACCCCGACATTCCTGTTCACTCCACACACGACGCCAAGGCAGCTGCCTTGACTGAATGGCGCCATCATGGCCGGGCGCTGGGGGCCAAGGTCATGTTGTACGTGTCGGCCGGTCAGGGGATCGGCTCGGCGCTTGTCGTGGATGGCCATGTGCACCGCGGGGCGCAAGGACTTGCAGGTGAACTGGGGCATACGTCCATCAGCGTTGATGGCGAGCAGTGCAAATGTGGAAATCGAGGCTGTCTGGAACTCTTTACGTCACGCATTGCCCTACTGCGCGCCATTCGGGAGCGCGCGGAGGACGTCAGCGGCACAACGTTGACTTCAGACGCTGATTTTTCTCAGGTCCTCGATGCATATGCGGCGGATGACCGGCTTGCCAGCGAAGAGGTGCACAGGGTTGCGCGTTATCTGGCGCAAGGCATCACCAACTGCATCAACTTCGTCAATCCGGATTTGGTGGTGATCGGAGATGAATATGCCGGGTTCGGTCAAAACTTTCTTGAACAAATCAAGACCCATGTAAGAGCGACGGTTTTGCCAAGCATCTATGATGCGGTCGACATCGAGCTGAGCCAGCAAAGCGAAGATACAGTTCTGCGCGGAGCCTTTCTGGACGTACTTGCACAAACCTATCTCGGTTCTCCCAGAGCCGAGCCAGAAGCCGTTGTTGCCGAAGCAAGCGGATAGGAATGAAGGAGAACCCACTATGAATGACCAGACGGCTCAACCTCTTCTTTCGGTGAAACACGTTTCGAAGTCATTCGGTGGTGTCCAGGCATTGCGTGACGGCTCCTTTGATCTTCATCGCGGTGAAGTTGTCGCGATCGTGGGCGGAAATGGTGCCGGAAAATCAACGTTGATGAAAGTTGTGGCTGGGGCCCATGTTCCGGACGGTGGAGAGATCATCATCAATGGCAAGGAAGTGTCCCGGGCTGAGCACAGCGTTTCTCATATGCAGGAATGCGGGATCGAAGTTGTCTATCAGGATCTGGCATTGGTTCCCAATATGACGGCGCCATACAACCTGTTTCTGGGGCGCATCCCCCGCAAATGGGGGATTTTTGTGGATGAACGAAAGATGCGCGAAAAAACCCGTGAAGCCCTCGCGCAGCTCAATGTCACCACCGTTCAGGATTTGTCGCAGCCAATCTCCTCGATGTCAGGAGGACAACAACAAAGTATCGCGATCGGGCGCGCCATTGCCTGGGGAAGTGACATCGTAATCCTTGACGAACCGACTGCTGCACTTGGACCGAATGAAACGGCGGAGGTTGAGCGATTGGTCGAGGATGTTCGCGACAAGCAGGGCACGTCATTCCTTTTGGTCAGCCACAATCTCGATCAGGTGCGCCGCCTCGCTGACCGTATCGTAGTGACCCATCACGGGGTCACATCGCGTGAATTCAAACGCGACGAGATTACCTCGGACCGGCTCGTGAAGGCCATAACTCTCGGCGAATGAGGAGAACGACATGACCGAAACAACCGCCTCCGGCCCCTTCCTGACGCCCAAACGCGCGGAAATGTTGCGAGACTATGTGCCGTTCATTGCCATTGTTCTGGTGATCTTGTTGTTCTGGGCGATTTCCGGCGACCGTTTCATGTCGGTGCGCAACTGGACGTTCATCGCGCAGCAAACGCCTGTCTTGATGTTGCTGGCATTCGCACAGTTGATGATCGTGACAACCGGTTCAATTGATATCTCCATCGGGTCAAGCCTGGCATTTTCGGCGTTTCTGGGGGCACTTGGAATGCTCTGGTTCGGGGATGTGGGCTTGATCCTGGGAATTGTCGCAGGTGGCCTTGTTGGCATGGTCAACGGCCTGATCATTTCACTGCTCAAGATCCCATCATTTGTGACAACATTGGCAATGCTGATCATCGTGCGCGCCGTTGTGATTATCGCATCAGACGGTACGGCGATCTACATAACGGACGATAGCGTGTCAGGCGGCACCAACATCTCGTCTGTCGCAGCACCCTGGCTTTTATCGATGGGCAAATTCCCCGCGATCTTCATTCTTGCGGCGATTGTCGCGCTGTTCATGTGGGCCTTTTATGAGAAGACCGTTTTTGGTCAACAGTTGCGCGCCGTAGGTGGCAATGAGAAAGTCCTCCGCCTGGTCGGGATCAATGTCACGACGTTCAAGATCAAGGTCTTTGCCGCTGCAGGATTGATGGTGGGGTTGGCGGCTTGCGTCAACCTGGCAAGGGCAGGGGCGGCAACGCCTCAGGCGGGTCTGATGATTGAGCTCGACGCAATTGCCGCAGTTGCGCTTGGTGGTACGCCGCTGACGGGTGGCTATGGCAGTGTGGTCAAAACGATCATCGGGGCATTGACCCTGACAATCGTCCGCAACGGGCTGACAATCGCGGGCGTGCCACCATCATGGAGTCAGGTCGCTTTGGGTGTTTTGCTGATTGCGGCCATCGCTATTTCGCTGAACAGAAGCAAGGTAGACGTGGTGAAGTGACAGCGAATGATATCGTGGTGTGGATGCCTGAGCTGTGCGCCACGATGCCGAGTCATCGAAGGTTGGCAGTGCGGCCGTCGACCTTTGCAACCACTCAACGGCTTGCGCAGAATCCGAGACGTGTAACCGTGGGGTAGGGCGTTGGTTGATTGCATTTGCTGGCGCACCTATCGTGCCAAAGGTCTAACATCGCGTGTTCCACAACGTTGGAGTGATCCCCGGATGAACATGTTCGAACTTCGTGTACCCTTCTTTCTTCCGCTCTGGCGGCGGGTTGCCGTCACACTCTTGAGCGTTGGATGGGCGATCTTGGAGCTTGTAACCGGGAACTTGTTCTGGGCCATTCTGTTTGGCGCGATTGGAGCCATTGCGACCTGGCAGTTTTTCCTTTCTGGTTGGCCCGACGAGGCGTCAGATCAAGACAACACTCCTGGCTCGTAAGCACTTTCAGTTCTTTCGTGCTGCCCATTGAAATTGCTGAGACTGTAGTCGCAACAAAATCAGTTACTTGGAGGTTTGAATTTCTAAGGTTCTGGAATTCATGATTTTCTGGATGAGCAACCGAGAAGCAGCTCTTCTAACGCGCAAAGAATGACCGAAGGAGCCCATCCTGTGAGTTCGTTTTTTAGGCTGCGTGCGCTCGCAGCGGGAAAACCAGCACGATCCTGATCTTCTCTTTTGCGGAGTACTGTTTGCGGGTCGCACGGTGAATGTCCTTTACGACCTTCTCACCGTGGCTCTGCTTGGTTCCGGTCATGCGCTACGTTTGATCCACTGGATCAAACGCTTGACGCTTTGACCTATCTCATCTCCACTCCTCGGCGCTTACGATGAGCCAGAAACCCTCTCTTATCAGATCGACCTAAACTGTCCCATGGGCGCTGACGTCAGACGCCTTTTAGAAGCCGGGAAAGACTATATCCAAACGCATGAGCCCACGCATCAGCATGAACACAAATGACGCTGTGATCGAGTTGGCCTTGCAAGGTCATGGTGTCGGACGGCTTCTGTCCTATCAAGTCGCACCTTACATTGCAGATGGGCGGCTCAAGACTGTTCTAAAGTCGTATGAACCACCCGAAGTCCCCATCCATCTTGTGCATCAAGAGGGACGAACCATGTCTGCGAAGGTGCGCACCTTTGTTGACTTTGCTGTCGGACGTCTAAAATCACATCCCCTTCTTGTCGGGAATCAAACACAGGTCCAAAAGCAAGATTAACAAATGGGCGGGCGTCGCGCTATTCAGCCACTGCCGCGACCGAGGCGATCCATGCATTTGGCACAAAGGCATCATCCAACGCGGTGTCCGCCACATGGTTCGTATAGTTCGACAGGGTTTTCAACGCTGTGCCGAGGATGACTTCCAGCATAGATTGGCGTGTGTAACCAGCCGTCAGAAACGCCTCGACCTGTGCGTCGCTGGGCCAGCCTCGGCTTTCGTTGATCACGATGGCGAATTTGCGCAGTGCTTCCAATTTGGGGTCGGCGATAGGGCTGCCATCGCGTAACGCTGCGATCACGTCTTCGGGGACACCGGCCATCTGTGAAAGAGTGGTATGGGCGGCCATGCAGTACTTGCACCCGTTCAACCGGTTGTTAGTCATAAGGATGATCTGGCGCTCAGTCTCTGACAGGCTGGTCTTTCCAAAGATGTTGGAAAGTGTCGTATAGCCTTCCAAAATTGCGGGCGCTTCGGCCATGGCCGCATAAAGGTTGGGCACAAAACCATATCCTTTCAGCGATGCTTCCAGAATTGGTTTCGCGGCATCAGGGGCTGAGGCGATTGTATATGTCTCAAAATCAGTCATGTCTGGGTTCCTTTGGGAAGAGTTTTCGACGCACGCGAATTGTCATTGCGGACAGGGCGTCTTGGAGAAATGCCGGCCTTTTGGGGAGGGGAGAGGCAGCGGTGGCTCCGACCGGCAAAAGCCACCAAATTCCTCGATCAAAGGCTGCCGACAGGCGTGTGGTGGATGTCTGCCCACTTGGCATGGGCGCCTTGGATCACGGTCTCTTTGTCCTCAAGGTACTTCTTGAAGATGTCTTCATTCACAAAGAGATAGAGCTTGCCGTCGACGATATCGGCATACCGAACATCGCCATCAAGCTTCTTGCCGACATAGACGCCAAAGGCGCAGAAGCCGCCGAATTGAGGCAGATGTGCCGTCGGATCCGCTTCGAACGTGGCTTGCGCTGCCTGTGATGCAAAATAGTAGTCCACACCATCATGAGCCGACGTGTAAGCGGCGTTGCCCATCTCGGGTTTCTCAGCTTCAAACATCGACACAGGATCGACGCCGTGCATACCAAGGGGGTGTCCGGTCAAAGTAAGACTGTTCGAAACGTTGTATTCATCATCGGCCAATGCCGCCGCCGCCAGGGCGAGAGTCAACACTGTTGTAAGTGCGGGAAATGTAAAGATGCGTGTCATGATATGTTCTTTCAGGATGTCAGGATCAAATTTGAAGATCGATTTGGGTCAGGCCGATTGGCCAATGCGCTCAACCGCGTCGTCGGTCCACCAGACGCCGTTGGCGACCATTCGGAAGTTGATGATGGCTGCGAGATACCCGTCACCTTCAGGCACCTTGGCCCCGGCCGTGGCATCGCGAACGACAGCAACTTCGTAGCCAAGCTCCAGCAGCTCGTAGAGATGCGCCTGCGTACACAGGTTCGCCGACATCCCCGCAAGGATCACCTTGTCGATCTTGCGTTTACGCAATTGCAAGTTCAGGTCATTCTGAGCTGGGCTATAAACCTTGTGGGGCGAACAAATGACAGTTTCGCCATCCTCAATGTACTTTTTGTATTGCGGCATCCAGTCGGCACCTGAGCCCTCGAAATTGTCCAGGTTGAGCGGCCCGAGGCGGTCAAACATGCCGATGCTGTGCATCGTGGCCTCCAGAGTGCCCTCGAACTCCCACTTGTGGTCATGCGGGTAATAATAGTGGGGCGAGATGAAGACCGGCATTCCGACTGCCTTGGCGGCGATGAAAAGCCGTTCGATATTGTCGACGGTGCCCTGTTCGGTCACGCTTTCGCCAACGACGCCCCATGTCACACCGTCCTCTGACAGAAAATCAATTTGGGGATCGGTCACCACAAGCGCGGTACGCCCCGGTTCGATGGTCATGTCGATTTGGGGAAGGCCTGGATTTTCCGGGTCAGCGTAGTAGGCACGGGCCTCATCGGTCGCCGCAATTGCCTGCCCGCTAGCCACTAGTGTTGTACCCGCCGCGGCCGCCCCGGCGGCTTGCGTCAGAAGACGGCGACGCGCCATATCAACGCGCTCGGGCGTGACGTCGCAGCCGCAGCCGGCTTCATGTTTGTGGTCATGATTGCTCATTGCAAATTTCCTTTGTCTGAGAGGGGCAAAGCGGTCTGCCTTACTCGGCAGCGCCCCAGGTTGATCTGACAAAAAGGAAATTAGGCACCACATTGGCCAATGTATTGGCAGGCCCTGCCAAGGTTTTGACCGAACCTGCCATGTGGTCTTGAGGTGTACGCCTAGTCGGAGGTCGCTTGCTGTCGGAAACGAGCGGGAGCCTGTCCGACCCAACGCTTGAAGGCGCGGCTGAACGTGCTCTGTTCCGAAAACCCGGTCATAAAGGCGATCTCGGCTATGGAAGCCTTACCGTCACGGAGCAGGTCACGAGCAAGTGCAACTTGCGCCTGACCAAGAACGTCGCGATAGGTCAGCCCTTCCTCGGCCAACCTGCGGTAAAGCGTGCGCTCGCTCATTCCCATCTCTTGTGCGACATGCGCTGCTTGCGGCGCGCCGTTACTCAGGGCCGGTGTAAGCCGGTGGACAATTGCTTGGCTCAGTGAGGTGTCGTCATCGCGAGAGTTGAACTCCTCATCCAGGTGCTTCGTCATGAAATCTGACAAGCCCGGATCGCCAAGGCGATTTTCGCTTTCCAGCATAGCAGGGCGCATAGCAATGGCGTTGTGGGCGCTCCCAAATCGAACCGGGCACCCGAAATATTCGGCGTAACGCTCTGGTTCTTGTCTGCATGGATGCTGAAACGTGACATATGCGAGCGACAACCCATCACCCACAAACCGATGCATGTTCCTCGCAAAGGCCGCAAGCGCGCATTCGTTGCGCAGCTCCAAGGCAGCGCGATGTGATGTTTGTCCCTCAAAAATCCAAAGGACCGGATCGCCGGTTTCATCAAGTCTGTAAACTGCGGTGTCCGTTACGAGACGAAAATAACGCTCGATCCGTTGCAAAGATTGCCGCAAGGTTGGAGCTGTCTTTACGGCTAGGCCAAGGACGCCGAGATCATCGGTCGCAATCGCGTTCGCATAGGCCTCAACCAACGCGGCCTCGTCCGCTTGTTGCGCACGAATCCAATCGATCAGATCGAAATACGCATCATCCGCCAATTGGCCGTCTTGAGCTTCTGGTAGACGCAGCACGACAGCGCCATTCGAAATCAGGGCGCCATCGTCGTTTAGCGTCATCCCGGCGGCGTTGGCCATCGCGCGGGCGAATGCGTAAGTTACACTTGCCATACAGTGAGATTAGCACTGGAAAGCTCTTTCACGCCAGATCGTCCAACCCTGTGATAGGTATAATAAATAGAGACAGCCTCGATCTTCGGGCGCTTGAGGATAAATGCGCCAAACTGATAACACTCGTCATCAGGTTTTCTGAACGGTATCGTCCGAAAGCGTGCGGAAGCATGCAGCCATAGAGGTCATGGTAGATGGGCGAAGTTTTCATATCTGTGCTGCTGCCGCTCGCAGTTGTTGTTATCATGTTCTGCCTTGGCCTCGGACTCACAGCGGCTGACTTTCAACGCATCGGACGACGTCCACGGGCCTTTTGCGTCGGCGCTCTCAACCAGATCATTTTGCTGCCTTGCATCGCTTTGATGGTGACTTTTATCTTTGGGATTTCCGCTGAGGCAGCCGTTGGCATCATGATTTTAGCGGCCTGTCCGGGCGGGGCGATCAGTAACATCGTAACCAAGCTTTCGAATTGGGATGTCGCTTTGTCCGTTACTCTTACAGCAGTCTTCAGTCTGACTTGTGTCGTTACCGTACCGCTTATCCTGGGGTTTTCGATGCAGATGTTCATGGGGGCAACTGCGCCCGCTATCGACATTTCGTCGACGGCGTTGGCAATGTTTTTTTTAACAGCTTCACCGATCCTAGTCGGGGTGATGGCGCGGTCATTGGCGCCGCGAATTGCAGCCGCTGTAGAACCAATCTTTAGCAAGGTTTCCATGCTACTTTTTGCGGTAGTCATCGGAGGCGCGATCATTTCAAACTGGGTGGTGGTCGCGGATAACTACCTTAGGCTTGGACCCGCGCTTTTTGTTGTAGCTGCGTCACTCACATTTATTGGCATAATGAGTTCAGGGATGCTCGGATGCACAGACATCGAGGCGAAGACGATTTCAATTGAGACCGGTGTTCAAAACGGAGCTTTGGGGATCGCAATTGCCACCTTGCTGTTGCCTAACACCAATGGGTTAAGCGAATATGCCATCCCATCCGCAATTTATAGCGTGGTCTGGATTGTAACAATACTGCCTGCCTTCGCTTTCCTTGCGCGAAGAAGCCCAATTTCATGATCCTGACGCCTATTTTCTAGCTCTGGTTATGGGCTGGGCCAAGCCCCTTTGTTTCCATGCCAGAGCGCCGTCTGGTCAAAGAGCGATCAAGGAGCTCCAAAGCCCGTTGTGGAACGGCCGCTTTGGCGATTTTCCCTGTTGAAGGGAAAAGCCTTTGCTGCCAGTTCGGAGGATCCTGCGTCAGCGGCAGTGTAAAATCCAAAGCCGCCGTCAAGGAAGACGATACTTCGGGTTCAATAGGGATTTTTGAAATGGGGCTGGCAGGCGGCAAACCAGCCAATGGCGAAGTTGGTGTACAGCGCGAGTGGTTTTGGAAGGGCGATGGTTCGATTACGCGCAAGCGGCCAGGTCACGGAAAGCTCCCATTGGCCAGACGACATGGGCGAAGGACCCGAGAATGCGGGCATTAACCTGAACGACAATAATGGTTAGCGTTTTCGTCTCAGTTATGCCCTCGCCAATGAAAGTTCCGGCCATGTTATGGAGCGCAAGAGCTGCTTCTTCCTTGCGCATCCGAAGTTACGTGTTTTTTGGCAGAGGTCAGCACTTTTGGTAGGCGACCCGCCATCGGATGTTCAGGGTATGAGCCGAATTTACCGGGCTGGCGAGGTTCTGTGGGAAAGGTCGTTTGCCTCAAGCCAATTACCTGATACGCACCATCATCGTAACAAACTAGACCCCAGCCGGGTTCTCCACATCCCTTCCCAAGGCAGCGAGGTCTGAGTATCGGTCGCCGATCCGGTGGTGCGGGCGACCACGGGTTGACGCCCCCAGTGCTACCACCAGTTCGTCCACATCCGGTGCATCATAGATTGAAAACTGGACGGTCAGGTAGTGAGACCGCCGCCCGGTATCATGTTTGTCCATCAGCGGGATCTGAATTTGGGTGTTCGCGGGCCCTCGCGTGTTTGTGAAACCGAGATAGCTTTTTGCACCCACTGCCTCACGATAATAATTTCCGTACTGCAGGGTGTGAATAAGCGCGGAGGCATGTTCAATCTCACAACTTGTCCCGGCGATACAGGCTTTTCCGTAGGCTTCTATCGCATCGCCTGACCCCGCCAGAGCGATCAGTCTGTTGGTGAGCATCTCTCCCAGAACTGGCGCCATGCGCTGAATCTCTGGTGAAAGATCATCGACAAAGCCACGTCCTGCCCAAGGGTTTCTGACCACCGCTGCCACGCCGATCATGCGCAACACGGGTTCCGAAGGTCGGCCTCCTTCTGTGTGAATATCCTCATCAAAGGTGACTACCTTGCGCAATTCGGGGATCATATTGCTTCTCCTGTCAAACGTGATAGCTGTGGTGCCCGGTCGGTGTGTGTACGACGCCTTCGACTTCAGTTCCGTGGTAGAAACCAAATGTACCGTGGCTGTTTTCCTTTGCGTAACGGCGCAACATCGAATTTTCAGCCCCGTCGCGTACGCGTTCCAGCGGCAAGTCGCCGAGACCAAAGTATTGCATGCCGTCAGGGGGCTGCCCATGAACGCTTCCGTGGTAGATGATCCGCTGCGTCCCACTTTTGGATATTCGATAAACCGCATAAGGATGCGCCAACTCTACAATCAAATCTCGGTTTGACAGATCAGTGATCAGCCCATCTGCAGAATTGTTATTTGCAGGAGCAACCGGCACTGAAATGTGCCCGCTTTTGTCAACGGAGAGTAGGACCCGATCTTCGTTGGCCAGTACCGCTCCGACGGTCACACCACCTGCAGTGGCGGCCTCTGTCAGGGCACTGTTGAGCCCCAAATCGAAATAGGCACCGCGAAAGTAGCCCAGCGGATGTCCCTCGCGCGTTTCGAAATCCTCCACGCGGCCGATCAGGATCAGATGGTCACCAGCATCGACCAAACGGTGTCGGGCACAGCTGAACCGGGCGAGCGCACCGTCTATCGTGGGCATGTTCCGCGCGTCAGGTTGCCAGGCTGCAATGTCGAATTTTTTGGCTGATTGAGACGCGAAAAGGCCCGAGATTTCTTTTTGGTCGTCCGACAGGACGTTGACCGTGAAATGATCCGCCTGCAGGAAGGTTTCAAAGGACAAGGCCTGCTTACCGACACAAACCAGGAGTAGAGGTGGGTCGAGAGAAACGGAGGTAAATGAGTTCGCCGTGAACCCGCGCGGGGTCCCGTCCGGCTGCCGGGTAGTTACCACTGTCACACCGGTGGCAAAGCGCCCGAAGGCGTCGCGCAGCGCCTTCCCGGCTAAGGGTTCCGTCGACTCCGGTGGGGTCAATCCTTCCAGAATGCTATTGTGCTCACCTAGCGCAGGAGGGGTCGTCAGTGCACCTTGGCGGTGTCGACCGAACCGCAACGGGTTTGCTGCCACGATCCAAGGTTCATGCCCCGCATCCGGATGCGGGACCTTCGCCAGCATGCCGCGACTGGCTACATGAGGGTCGGCCGCGATGTCCGAGATATTGTTCATCGGGCCGAACGGGACCTGGCCACCCAGTGTTGCCGTCAATTGCTCCTTAGTCCGTTGTCGGGTCCAATCGCGTACGATTTTGTTGACTTCGGAAGCATGGTTGGCCCGGGCCGCCCTTGTGGAGAAGCGGTCATCTTGTCCAAGTGACGGTTGCCCCATCAGCCGTGTCAAAAGCTGCCAAAACGCGTCATCGACAATACCAAGCGCGATGTGGCCATCGGCTGCAGGGTAAAGGCCAAACGGGGAAAGGAATGGATGCCCGTTGCCTTCCGGTCCGGGCACCTCTCCTGTCACGTTATGCAAGTAAACCATTCTTTCGCAGAGCGAGATCATGGCATCATACATGGCCACATCCACAAACTGCCCTTTGCCCGTCGCTTCGGCCTCGCGCAGGGCGGTCATGATACCGAAAGCCATCATCATGCCGGTGAATATGTCACCCACCCCAGGTCCGGTCTTGGTGGGTGTGTCAGCATTCGGTCCGGTGACGGACATCAGACCGCCCATGGCCTGCGCAACCACATCGTACGAAGGCCAGTTGGCATAGGGGCTTTGGCCTGTGCGCGGGTCGCCAAAGCCACGGATCGCGGCATAGACGAGCCGGGGGTTGTCGGCAGCAAGGCTTTCATAAGACAGGCCAAGGCGATCCATTACGCCCGGGCGGAAATTCTCGACGATGACATCCGCCGTTGCCGCAAGTTCTCGAAAAGTCGCGCAGCCCTCGGACGATTTCAGATCAAGCTGCACGCTTTTCTTGCCGCGGTTCAGGCTTACAAAGTAGCCGGCCCAGGCATGATCCGGATCGTCTTGACGGAACGGTCCGTTGTCGCGGCTGGTGTCGCCATGTTTGCCTTCGATCTTGATCACCTCGGCCCCGTGATCCGCCAGATGCATTGTACAATAGGGACCTGAAAGCATCCGGCTCAAATCCAACACACGCAGGCCTTTGAGGATTTTGGTGCTCATGGCTTCAGATCCAGATTGTTGAGAAAGCTGCAGAGTGGCTTGTTCACTGCGTCCGGGTCTTCGGCAAGTGCCATATGCCGCAGTCCCGGGAGGATAAGTGCACTGCCCCCCGCAATCTCGCTTGCGATGGCATAGGCCATGTCAGGCCCGTTGCCGAAATCCTCATCACCGGTAATCACCAGCGCCGGGCAAGAAATCGGCGGGCTTGGCGCAACAATTTCGTCGATACCATCGGCCAGCACGCGATAGATAGTGTGGTAAATTGCTTTGTCATTGGCCATGACCCAGTCGCGTACCGTCTCCATCATACGAGGGTTGGACTGGCGGAACGCATCGGTGAACCACCGGTCCAGCGCAGCTTCGACCGTTGCCTTTGGTCCGTCCCACCGTGCCTGTTCCACCCGTTTCAAGATTGCCTCTTGTGCGGCGTCGGTCCGTTTGTGAGGGGAATGAAGGATCACCAGAGCTGAAACCCGTTGTGGCACATCCTGGGCAAACCGACGCGCGATCATGCCACCCAACGAGAACCCTGCGATAACCGCGCTTTGGATGGCGCAGTGGTCCAGCAAGCTCTCTAGCTGGCGTGAAAACATTGAAAGGCTGGGGCGTTCGGGTGGCGGGGCACTTTGCCCATGACCATATAGATCATAGGTGAGAACGCGAAAGCGATCAGACAGTGCAGGGATCGTCCATTGCCAGCAATCCTGGTTCAGGCCCAGCCCATGGATCATTACCACAACAGGCGCACCTTCTGGTCCTGTCATTTTTAAATGGGTTCCGTCTGGTGCTATGCCCATCAGGATTGGTCCTTGAGGGGGCGATAGGCTACGACTTCGACCTCAACGCGGGCATCCACCAGAAGATCGCTGACCACAGCCGACCGGGTTGGAGGCTCAACTGGAAAATAGTCGGCGTAGACGGCGTTAAATCCAGGGAAATCGTCGCGCTCCCGCAGCCAGACCATGGCCTTGATGACATCGTCGCGGGTGCAGCCTGCCTTGGCTAGTGTCTTGGTGATGTCGTCCAAAACTGCGCGGGTCTGCTCTTCGACGGTGCCATCGGTCATAGGCACGCCGTCTCGCATAGGAATTTGCCCTGTCAGAAAAACGAAATCACCTGCCCGAATGGCGCGGGACAGCGACAGAACCCGTCCGCCAATTTCCAGTGGACCTCCGATAACCTGCTTTTTGCTACCCATTTCCAAGCCTCCCTTTGGAACAGCCTGCACCCATGATCGGATGCGAGACCCGGATTTTTCGACAGACTGCGTCGTATTTTCATAACCCTGAGGCGCGAAAGCAGACATGAATAGGGAGGCAACAATCAGGGGGGAGGCACGCCATGGCTGATGTCAAAAACTATCAGATGCTGATTGATGGCGACTGGGTCGACGCTGCGGATGGCGGTACTTTTGACAGCGTCAACCCAGCCAATGGTGAGGTCTGGAGCCGTGTTCCAGAGGCAACTGAGGATGATATCAACCGCGCAGTCACCGCGGCGCACACTGCTTTTAGCAGCGGCCCCTGGGCGCGGATGACACCGACCGAGCGCGGCAAATGCCTGCGCAAGCTGGGCGATCTTCTGGCGGATCATTCCGAAGAGCTGGGACGAACTGAATCCATCGACACCGGCAAGATGCTCAAGGAAACGCGTTGGCAAGCCAAGTACATTGCCGAGTTTTTCCACTTTTTTGCTGGGTGTGCGGATAAGGTAAGCGGCGAGACACTGCCCATCGACAAACCTGACATGTTTGTCTTTACCAAGCGCGAACCTCTGGGCGTGGTTGCTGCCGTGGTGCCCTGGAATTCGCAATTGTTCCTTGTAGCGGTCAAGATCGGCCCGGCATTGGCTGCCGGGAATACGGTTGTTCTAAAAGCATCCGAACATGCCAGCGCGGCCATGCTGGAGTTTGGGCGACTTGTCGAAATGGCCGGTATCCCGCCTGGTGTGGTCAACATCGTAACGGGTCATGGTGAGCCCTGTGGACGGGCTTTGACCGGGCATCCACTGGTGGCGCGCGTCTCTTTTACCGGTGGCCCAAATGCCGCGCGCCATGTGCTGGAGAACGCAAAACGCAACTTTGCCGAGGTCTCATTGGAACTGGGCGGCAAGTCGCCCTTCATTGTTTTTGATGACGCCAATATCGAAAGTGCAGTCAATGCCTCGATTGCCGGTATCTTTGGCGCGACAGGGCAAAGCTGCGTCGCCGGATCGCGGCTCTACTTGCACGAGGACATCGCGGATGAGTTTCTCGACAGGATGGTGGCGCAGGCGCAGCAGATCCTCATTGGCGATCCACTGGCCGAGGAAACTCAGATGGGGCCGCTTTGCACCCCTGGACAGTTGGACCACATCCAACGCGAGGTTGCCTTCGCTCAGGAAGAGGGCGGCACAGTTCTGGTGGGGGGCAAGCAGCCGGAAGGCAAAGCAGGGCTATATTTCGAGCCAACCATCATCGACTGCCCACGGCAGGATCTGCGTATCGTCGATACAGAGCTTTTCGGCCCTGTACTTTGCGTCCAGCGTTTTAAGACCGAATCTGAGGTGCTGGAACTGGCCAACGATACCGAACATGGGCTGGCGGCGGGCATCTTTACCACCGACGGCGCGCGATCCTTGCGCATGGCAAATGCGGTGCGTGCCGGCATCGTCTGGGTGAACACCTACCGTGTTGTGTCGCCGATAGCGGAGTTTGGTGGCGTTAAAGGATCAGGCTATGGCCGCGAAAGCGGGTTCCAGGCGATCTACGATTACACCCGGCCCAAGACGGTCTGGATGAACACATCGGATGAGCCGATGGCGAATCCGTTTGTAATGCGCTGAGGGAGGTGAGCATGAAATTCCAACTTGCCGTAAACATGGAGCGGATCGACAACAGTATTGATATGAAAGACGTCGCGCGCCACACATTGGAGATGGTGCAAATCGCCGAAGATGGCGGTTTCGATATCGTCTGGTCTGCCGAACATCACGCGCTGGAAATGACCATTGCCCCGAACCCGTTTCAATTGCTGACTTGGTGGTCGTCCGAGACCAGCCGGATCCGGCTTGGTACGGCAGTGGCCACTGCGGCCTACTGGCATCCGATCAATCTGGCGGGCGAGGCTGCCTTCACCGACCTGATCAGTGGAGGGCGGCTCGAGTTTGGCATTGGATCGGGGGCTTATCAGCGAGAGTTTGACCGCATGAAGCCGGGCCTCAAGCAATCCGACGCCTGGCGCTACATGCAAGAAATGCTACCGGCCGTACGCGCGCTTTGGCGCGGGGACTATGCGCATGACGGAGAGTTCTGGCAATTTCCGACCTCAACATCCGTTCCAAAACCGGTTCAGGACGAGGTGCCGGTCTGGGTCGCTGCGCGATCACCGATCACCTACGACTATGCCATGCGCGAGCGCTGCCACGTGAATTGCTGGCCGTTGACCAGACCCTTTGCCGAGGCGGAACAATACAAGCGCCAGCTGGACGAGGCCATCGCCAAGGCAGACAATGGATGGCACCCCCGCTTCGCTTTGATGCGGCACGCCTGTGTCTACGACAACGATTCCGATCGCGATCAAGCCCTCGCGGCCATTCGCCGACTGCTTTCTCAATTCGAGAACCTATTCCGAAACGCCGGTGATGTCGTGAACGGTTTCCCCGCCCCCCTGTCGCTTGATGAGATCAAAGGGCGCGAGCAATACGATCCGCTGATGCTAGAGGAAAACCTCATGTTCGGGAATCCGGACACCATCATCGCCAAGCTCAAGCGCTATGAGGCTTTGGGTGTGAACGAATTCATCTACTATGCCTCGATGGGGCTTGATCACGCGGCGCAGCAGCGATCCTTGCGCATGTTCTGCGACGAGGTCATGCCGGAATTCAAGGAGGGCTGAAGCCATGTCAGATGGAGTCAAGATAAGCCGCGACGGCCACGTTCTGGAAGTTATGCTAGAGCGGGGCAAGGTAAACGCGATTGACGTGCCCACCAGTCAGGCCTTGGCCGCGGCGTTTCAAGAGCTGCACGAGGACAAAGACTTGCGTTGCGCGATCCTGACCGGGGGCGGAGATCGGATTTTCTCGGCCGGGTGGGATTTGAAGGCCCTGAACGAGGGCGAAATGCAACTCGACAACTGGTGGGAGAGTGATGACTACGGGTTTGGCGGGTTCACGGGTCTGACCGAGAATTGGGCGCTCAACAAGCCGGTTATCGCGGCGATCAACGGTCTTGCCATCGGCGGTGGATTCGAGATGGCCATGGCCTGTGATCTGCTGATTGCGGCGGATCATGTGGAGTTTGGCCTGCCTGAAATGCCTTTGGGCATCGTTCCAGATGCGGGGGCACTACAACGCCTGCCTCGGAGAATACCGCACAATATCGCGATGGAGATGTTTCTATTGGGCCGTCGCATGACCGCCACCGAGGCAGCGCATTACGGGTTGGTCAACAAGGTGGTTCCAAAGGATCAATTGATGACAGCGGCCCGGGAATGGGCGGCCTCGATTGCCTGGTCAGCGCCTCTTGCAATGCAATCTGTCAAAGAAGTGCAGCGCGAGATCGAGTGCGTGCCGCTTGAACAGGCTTTTCACAAAATGCGAACCGATCCGATGCCGATCTACCGCAAGATGCTGAAATCTGATGACGCGGCCGAAGGTGTCGCGGCTTTTGTCGAAAAGCGTGAACCCAAATTCAAGGGTGAGTGATGTATCCTGATCCCTCCTCAATCACCCGCATCACGAGTATTGGCGCTGGTCCCATCGGCGGAGGTTGGACCGCGCATTTTCTTGCGCGTGGCTATGATGTGACCGCCTATTTGCATGACGCAAGTGAAACGGATGCTTTCCACGCGATCCTGCATACTGCTTGGAAAAGCTTGAGGGATTTGGGCCTTGCTGCTGGCGCGTCGCTTGACCGTTTGCGTATTGTTACTGATCTGGAGGCTGCACTGGACGGCGCCGAATTTGTGCAGGAAAGCGCGCCCGAGCGTCTTGAGATCAAGCAGGCACTTTATCAACGACTCGGGCTCATTTTGCCAACAGACGTCGTGATTGGCTCTTCCACGTCCGGCTTGATGATGACCGACATCCAAGCGACTTGCGCGACACCGGAACGCTGTGTGATCGGCCATCCCTTCAATCCACCCTATTTGCTACCACTGGTCGAAATCGTGGGCGGCGAACAGACATCACCAGAGGCGGTGGCTTGGGCCGGGAAATTCTACGAAATCGCGGGCAAGGCCCCGTTGATGATGAAAAAAGAGATCCCCGGCTTTGTCGCGACCCGACTGCAAGAAGCGCTGTGGCGAGAGGCCCTGCATATGGTCGCCAATGGAGAGGCAACGCCGGAAGACATCGACATTGCGCTCATGAACGGCCCGGCGCCTCGTATGGTCTCGCAGGGTCAGTGTATGGCTTTTCACGTGGCCTGTGGTGCCGGAGGCATGGCCACCAACCTGGATCAGTTCGGTCCGGCGCTTAAACTGCCTTGGACTCGGTTGGAGGCACCTGAGCTGACGAAGGAATTGCGCGATCGCATGGTCGATGGCTGCAACGCTGTCGCCGGCGACCGAGATTTCGAGGACCTGGCAGCCCAACGAGATCGCGAAATAGTTGCAGTGCTGAATGCTCTTCGTCAGTCCCGCGGGGGATAACCTTGAGCGGGCACGTTGTTCAGAATGGACAAGAAATCCGAGAGAGAGCCGGGCCAGCTGGGTGCCGGCTCGCTTTTCGGCCATGCCTCACGGTATTCGGATGGGCGCCGGCCGAAGAATTTACCGAATGAATAGGCAAAATGTGACAGTGTATTGAATCCTGATGCGGTGGCAATCTCGCGTACACTGAGGTCGGTCGAAATCAACAGTAGGCGAGCATTCTGCAATCGGCGCAATAAGCCGAATTGCACCACGGTACAGCCCACGTGTTTCTTGAATTGGCGTTCCAGTTGACGCTGAGAAACACCCAGAACATCAGCGATTTGGGGCACCTTGAGCGGCTCTTCTATGTTTTCTTCGATCAGGGTAATCGCTTCTCGGATCAACGGAAGCATGGTTTCCGTGCTCCGGCCCATGGTGCTGCGCTGGGGTGAGGCGGCGTCGCGAATGGGGTGATGCAGCATCTGGTCTGCAATCTCCCCCGAAAAGCCGCTGTCGCTGATGGATTCAATCAGCCTTAGCATCAGATCGACCCCGGCCAACCCGCCCGCGCACGTCATTACCTTGCCGTCAATAGTGAACAGACACTCATGGACATCGACCCGATCAAAGGATTCCCGGAACCCGCTTAACCAGGACCAGTGAATAGTTGCAGGTTTGCCGTCCAACAAGCCTGCCCGCGCGACGATGTAGCTGCCCAATTCAACACCGCAAATAGTTTCGCCTGCGCGTGCGCGTTTTCGCAACCAGGAAAGTAAAGTGGTGTTTTCGTAGTACTCAGTGCCCCAACTGCCCAATACAAACACAAAATCCGCCGGAGTGAGGCTGCTGCAATCAGTGTCAACTGCGGTCGTCATGCCATTGCTGGCAACAATCTCAGGACCGTCGAACGAGACGATGTCCCAGGAAAACATCGGTTCTGGCGCCAGGTAATTTGCGATCCGCATGGTTTCGATCATGGTGATCAGCGTGGTCAGGTTGAAGCGCGGGACAACGACAAATACGGCATGCCGTTTAGCCCGAGGCATATGCGTTGTGATGTCGACATGCATTGGTTTTACCAAGAAGCTTTAGGTCAGATTTTTCGCCATTCTAACCTAATCTGTGGCGGATAATCGACATCTTTATCCGTCAATCGCGCGGCAATCTAGGTAAAAAGGGGGGGCTCGGATATGACCTACGAAGTTGTGCTGACCTGCGCAGTTACCGGTGCGGGAGATACGACCGGCAAGAGCCCTCACGTGCCGGTGACCCCGAAAGAAATTGCTGATGCGGCAATCGAAGCCGCCAGGGCAGGGGCCTCTGCCGCGCATGTGCATGCGCGTGATCCTGAAACGGGGCAGGGCTCGCGCGATCCGGCGCTCTTCAAGGAAATCGTGGATCGAATACGCGAAAGCGATACGGATGTGGTCATCAATGTTACGGCAGGTATGGGGGGCGATTGGATTTCAGACCCGTCCAATCCCGCCATGCCCGGTCCGGGCACCGACATGATTGGACCAGAAGAACGGCTCGCCCATATCAAGGAATGCCTGCCTGAAATCTGCTCTCTCGATTGTGGCACGCTGAATTTTTCCGACACGGACATGATCTATATTTCCACGCCACCGACACTGCGTCGGATGGCGGCACTGGTTCAGGAATGGGGTGTGAAGCCCGAGCTTGAGGTCTTTGATCTCGGCCATATCCGATTTGCCAAGGCGATGGTGGAGGAGGGGCTGATTGATGCGCCGCCGATGTTCCAGTTGTGCCTTGGAATTCCATGGGGGGCCGATCAAACGGTGGAAACCATGGCGGCCATGAAGGCGCAACTGCCCGTAGGCGCCAGCTGGGCCAGTTTTGGGATTGGGCGGGGGCAGATGCCGATGGCAGCCGCAGCTGTCGCGCTTGGCGGGAATGTGCGTGTCGGTCTTGAGGACAACATCTACCTTGATCGCGGGGTTCTGGCGACAAACGGCCAGCTTGTCACCCGCGCCCGAGAGATCGTCGAACGGATGGGTGGGCGGATCCTGACACCGCAAGAGGCGCGCAACAAGCTGAACCTGAGGGGGGCGGATGGCTGATCCAACCCAAACCGGTAGCTTGCAAATTCGCAATGTCTCCAAGTTTTTTGGTCAGTTCCGTGCTGTCAACGACATCTGCCTGGATATCCGAAATGGAGAGTTCCTGACGCTGTTGGGCCCGTCGGGATCGGGCAAAACCACCTTGTTAATGATGATCGCCGGGTTTCTCGACATATCGAAAGGAGAGATTGCGCTGGACGGTGCGTCCATCTCGGATGTGCCCGCCGAAAAGCGCAATTTCGGCATGGTGTTTCAAGGATATGCTCTGTTTCCCCATATGACTGTTCGCGACAACGTAGGTTATGCGCTAAGCGTACGTAAACGCCCCGCCGACGAAATTCGGAACCGTGTCGACGAGATGCTGGAGCTGGTTCAGCTTCAGGAGTTTGCAGATCGCAAACCGGGGCAGTTGTCTGGTGGTCAGCAACAACGTGTGGCCCTTGCACGTGCCTTGTGTTTTGCGCCGCCTGTGCTGTTGCTGGACGAACCGCTGGGAGCGCTGGACAAAAAGCTGCGTGTCGAAGTGCAGGAGCAGCTCAAGGACATTCATCGCCGCGTTGGCACCACCTTCATCTATGTCACCCATGATCAGGAAGAGGCACTGTCGATGTCTGACCGCATCGTGATCATGCGCGACGGCGCGATCGAGCAGGTTGGCACGCCAAAAGAGCTGTACGAGCGCCCGATCAATCAGTTCACCGCCAGCTTTCTGGGGAAATCGAACTTCATTCATCAACAGGGGAAGGTCTTTGCCCTTCGCCCGGAAAAAATTGATCTGATGCTTGGCAACGAAAACACCGAGGCCCGGATGAGGGGCGCCATTCGCAGCATCACCTATTTCGGCTCGATGCAGAGGATCATCGTGGACACCGACGAGGGGGCCGAGATTGAGGTTGATATCGACGTCTGGCGCAACGCCTCCGATCTGGCAGAGGGGGTGAGGGTGGATTTGCTTTGGAAGGATACAGCAGCAGTGGAGCTACAAGCGGGCTAGGCACCCCAACACAGAACGCCCAGAAGCGTCATGACCGAAAGCCGAGTCAAATCTCGGATCAAATGGGAGGAAGAAAATGCACGATAAACAATTCAAAAAGGAAATGCTTGCCGAAAGCGCCCAGGCGTTCAAGGCTGGCCGCATGGACCGGCGCACGTTTCTGGCGCTTTGCGGTGCCTCGGGTGTTGCAATGAATGCGGTACTGGCGGGCGACGCCGAAGCGGCGGCAGACCATGTCGTGATGTGGAACTGGGGCGGCCAATCCGAAGAATGCCATGGCTCGGCCATCGGTGAGGCCTTTACCGCCAAAACCGGCAAAGGTTTGAAGTTTGATACCTCTGGTCCGCTGGAAGGCAAGATCAAGGAAATGGTCGACAGTGGCAATGTGACGGCCGATGTGGCGGATGCGGATTTGTTCAACGCCGTGTCACTTGGACCAACCGGGCATCTGGAGCCGATTGACTATTCCGTGGTGTCCAAGGAGAAAACGCTGCCCGGCTATGCGCTGGAATATGGGGTGTCGATCATCCTCTACGGGTATGCCTTTGTGTATGACACTGAAGCCTATGGCGATAATCCACCGCAAAACTGGGCCGATTTCTTTGATACCGAGAAATTCCCCGGGACCCGTGCGCTTTACAAATGGGCAAATGGGTCGCTCGAGGCCGCATTGATGGCCGATGGCGTCGCTGGCAGCGATCTCTACCCGCTTGACATGGAACGCGCTCTGAACAAAATCCAGTCGATCAAAGATGACAGCCTTTACTGGGGCTCTGGATCGGAAGTTCACTCGATGGTGGTCAACAACGAGGTCTCGATGGCGATCATCTGGCAGAACCGGGGTCGCAACATCGAAAACGACACTGACGGTCAATACAAGCTGGTGAACAATCAGGCGATGGCGATGCCGGGGGCGTATATCGTGCCTAAGGGCAACCCCGCTGGTGCCGCAGTCATGGATTTCATCGCCACGGCGCAGGATATACCAGCGCAGCTGGCGCTGTTGGATTGCCTTGGCATGACTCCGTCGAATCCCGAGGCCTTTGGCCAGATTCCCGAGGACCAACAGCCTTATGCGATCACCTCGGCCATGAACATCGACAAGATCGTTTACAACGATCCTGAATGGTGGGGTAAAAACGGCGGCGACGCGGTGAATGCCTTCCTCGAAGCGATCAGCTGATCGCTTTAGCTTATGGTCACCCGATCCTAAGGGTCGGGTTGCCAAACCCTTTCCGAAAGCTCTGGATGCAAGCCTTAAACCGTCATATCCACCCAGGATGGCTGATTATCGCGCCTTTGCTGCTGATGGTGGTCGCGCTCTATCTCGGGCCGATCCTGAATATTCTTTGGCTGAGCGTAACAGACCCCGAGCCTGGGTTTGGCAACTATGCCAAACTGGCGGAAGGTGATGCGTTGATCCGCATTGTCTGGACCACGGTACGAATCTGCATCATCACGACGGTCTTCAGCGTCATTTTCGGCTATTCCATCGCCTATGCGATGGTGCATTGCCACCAGCGTCAGAAGACTTACATGCTGACCCTGCTATTGGTGTCGTTCTGGATCTCCATCCTCGTACGCACCTTCGCCTGGCTCATGTTGCTGGGACGCAAGGGGCTGGTCAATGTCACATTGGAAGACATCGGCCTGGTTGCTGAACCCATCGCCTTCATGCGCAATGAGTTGGGCGTTCTGATTGGAATGGTGCATTACATGATCCCCTATGCGGTGTTGCCATTGCTGGTCTCGATGCAATCCATTGATCAGAGGGTGATGGACGCCTCGCGCAACCTGGGGGCCAGCGGAAGCCAGACCTTCTGGCGGGTCTACCTGCCGATGACCATGCCGGGGCTTGTGGCTTCGACCCTGTTGGTTTTCATCCTCAGCCTCGGGTTTTATGTCACACCGGCCGTATTGGGCGGCGGCAAGGTGCTGATGGTGGCGGAATACATCTCGGTTCAGCTACTGGTGACCTTGAAGTGGGGCACAGCGGCGATGCTGGCGGCCATCATGTTGTTCGGCGTTCTGGCGATGCTTTGGATCATGTCGCGGTTCATGAAGCTGAGCACGGTGTTCGGGGGGGCAGCGCGATGAAGCCGGGCCTGTTCTCATTTTTCAACCGCGTGGGGGCCTGGGTGCTGCTGTTGTTTCTGGTCACACCGGCCTTGATCGCCATCCCTGTTTCACTGACGCCAAAACGCTTTTTGTCCATGCCGCAGGGTGAGTATTCGCTGCGCCATTTCCAAAAGCTGTTCACCAGCGAAGAATGGCTTTCGAGCTTTTTCCAAAGTGGTGTTATTGCCGTGTCCTGTTCTGCGCTTGCGACGCTATTGGGCACGCTTTGCGCGATCGGGCTGTGGCGGGTTTCGTCGCGTTTCAGCGAACTGGTGCGCGCTTTTCTGTTGCTGCCATTGATCATACCGCAGATTATTTCCGCCATGGCGTTTTATCGGTTGTGGATACCTCTGGGTCTCCTGGACAGCTACGCCGGTTTGATCCTTGCGCATACAATACTGGCGGCCCCCATGGTGCTGATCACGGTCAGCGCGTCCTTGGCAACGTTTGATCCTAAGCTTGAACAAGCCTCCAAGAACCTCGGGGCCTCTAACTGGACCACCATGCGCCGGGTGATCCTGCCTTCGATCAGGCCGGGGGTTTTTGCCGGGGCGCTTTTTGCCTTTATCCTCAGCTGGGATGAAATCGTGGTGACCTTGTTCATCTCGAAATACAGCGTCTACACGCTGCCGCGCCGCATGTGGAACGGCATCCGTGAAAACACCGATCCGACAGTGGCTGCCGCTGCCGTGATCCTGATTGCCATCACCCTGATTGCCTTTGCCGTCTCTGCGGTACTGTCGCGGCGAAACGCACGGGCTCAGGCAGAATGAATGAGGCTGCCATGAATCTGGAAACCAGTCACGAAACAGACCTGCTGGTCAAAACGGTTCGCCGATTTGTCGAAACAGAGATGTATCCGCATGAAGAAAAGGTGGATCGCCTAGGCTATGTGCCCGAGGAGATCGGCCGCCAGATTGAGGCGAGGTCGCATGAATTGGGCCTCTTCGCCTGCAACCTGCCCGAAGAGGTCGGTGGCGGAGGGCTGGGATATGGGCCCATGTCCCTGATCGAGCGGGAATACGGCCGTACAAGCCATGCGCTACAAAGCTGGGCGGCCCGCCCGACGGAATTGCTGATGGCCTGCGAAGGAGACCAGCGCGAGCGATATTTGCTTCCTGCCGTGCGCGGTGAAAAGCGTGAGCTCTTTGCCTTGACAGAGCCTGACGCAGGTTCGGATGTCATGGGGATGAAGACAAATGCGATACGCGACGGGGATGACTGGATCCTGAATGGTTCCAAACACTTTATCTCCGGTCCCTGCATGCCGGATTTCGCGATTGTCTTTGCTGCAACTGGTACAGATGAAACACCACGCGGCCCACGCAAACGGGTGACGGCTTTTCTGGTCGATGTGGGCCTTCCGGGGTTCGACTGCCGCGAAGGGACGCATTGCGTCAGCTATCGCGGTTACAAGACTTTTGAGTTGAGTTTCGACAATGTGCGTCTTGGTCCGGACCAGATCCTGGGCGAAGAGGGTCGCGGGCTTGAGCTGTCGGGAAAGTGGCTCGGCATGGGGCGTATCTGGGTCGGCGCGACCTGCTGCGGTAAGGCCGAACGCATCCTTGACCTAGCGACCGAGTGGGCCGCAACGCGCAAGCAATTCGGTAAACCGATCGGTACGTTTCAGGCCACCGGCTTCCGTTTGGCGGACGGTGCGATGACGTTGCGTGCGGCCGATTTGATGGTGCAAGACGCCGTTGCACGTGCCGAAGCGGGTGTCATGGGTGATGCAGATGCGGCAATGGTCAAGGTTTACTGCTCAGAGATGCTCAACAAAATCGCCGATGATGCCGTTCAGATTTTTGGTGGCATGGGATTGATGGAGGAAATGCCGATCCAACGGTTCTGGCGCGATAGCCGATTGGAGCGGATTTGGGACGGCACCAGCGAAATCCAACGCCACATCATCACCAGGTCCATCCTGAGGCCACTTGGCGCATGACGCCGGCGCGGCGCGAAAACCTTGAGCGTCTCTTAAAGCCGCGCCACATCGCGTTTATTGGTGGACGTGATGCGACCATTGCCGTGCGCGAAGCCCGCCGGCGTGGATTTCAAGGGCAAATGTGGGCCGTTAATCCCAAACGCGCCGATCTGGATGGCGTGGGCTGTGTTCCCAGCATCTCGGACCTGCCGGAGCCACCTGATGCCGTCTATCTCGCTATCCCTGCGGTCGGGGTGACTGATGCCCTGAGAGAATTGGAACAGATGGGTGCAGGTGGTGTCGTTTGTTTTTCCGCGGGCTTCAAGGAAACTGGCGACATACAATCGGAACGAGATCTGATCGAAGTCGCCGGAGATATGGCTCTGATCGGCCCAAACTGCTATGGCATGATCAACTATATCGACAATGCCGCTCTTTGGTCATTTGAACATGGCGGCTGGTCGCCGGGATACGGTGCGGCGATCATTACCCAGTCCGGTATGTTCTCATCCGACATCACCATGAGCGCGCGTTCATTGCCAATGGCCTACATGGTTTCTGCAGGCAATCAGGCGGTCTTGGGGATTGAGGAATTCCTGGATGCCTTTTCTGAAGACCCGGCTGTGCGCGCCATTGGATTGCACATCGAAGGGTTGCGTGACATTGCTGCTTTTGAACGCGCCGCGCTGAAAGCCCTGGATCGGGGGGTTCCGGTTGTCGCACTGAAGACCGGCAATTCCGCCATTGGGGCGACTCTGACGGTCAGTCACACCGGCTCTCTGTCCGGTTCGAGCGAGCTTTATCAGGCACTGTTTGATCGCACCGGGGTGATCGACGTCACCAGCCCGTCGCAGTTTCTAGAAACGCTGAAGTACCTCTGCGTAGCAGGCGCGCCGCAAGGCAGGCGTGTCGCTGGCTTTACCTGTTCTGGGGGCGGGGCGACGATGCTCGCAGATCACTCGGAAAGGATTGGTGTGTGCTTTCCCAAAGTGGGCTCTGCAGGGCAGGAAAGCCTGACCAGTTTGCTGCCTGAGATCGCGACGGTTTCCAACCCGCTGGACTATACGACCCCGATCTGGGGACAGGGCGATAAGACTTACCCGGTTTTTGCCACGGCGCTATCGGCCCTCAACGCGGATCTGGCTGTTCTGGTGCAGGACTACCCGGCAGAAGGGTTGGACGCGTCCAAGATCTACTACCAGAACGATGCTGCAGCTTTTGCGCAGGCCGCTCAGGAACACTCCGTCCCGGCAGCGATCTGCGCGACCCTACCTGAAAATCTTGATCGTGGGACCCGCAGACATCTCATTGAACTGGGGGTTGCGCCTATGCAGGGTATTCACGAGACGTTGAATGCCATGCGTGATGCTATTTGGTGGTCCGAAGCAAGGGCGCGGACAAGGATTGACCGGCCTGCTGCCTTGCGACCCGGTGCAACTATACAGAACCCAATGGTATTGACCGAAGACAAAGGTAAATCCTGGCTCAGGCAAAGGGCTGTTGCTGTGCCAAACGGACATGTCTGCAACGCGGCCGAGGCAGCTGGCGTTGCGCAGGATATCGGCTATCCGGTCGCGCTGAAAATGATGTCACCAAGCTTGCCTCACAAGACCGAAGCGGGCGCGGTCGCTTTGGGGATCAAGGATGCGGAGGGGCTGTCCTCGGCGATCAAGGCAATGATGGCAACGGTTGCGGCTTATGACCGCGCGGCGGTGACGGATCGCTTCCTGATCGAAGCCATGTCGCCCAAGCCGCTTGCAGAGCTGATCGTCACGCTGCGTGCTGATCCGCAATTTGGTCCCAGCTTGGTGATTGGTAGCGGCGGTGTTTTGACCGAGTTGGTCCGAGATGCGCGCACTGTATTGTTGCCTGCCTCAAAAGACGAGATCGAGCGCGCATTGTGTTCGCTCCGTGTAGCTCGACTGTTGGAAGGGTACCGGGGCAGTCAAAAAGCGGATATTCCGCGAATTTCGGATGCGCTGCACCGGTTTTGTGCGGCGTTCCTAGAGGCGCGCAGCCGGGTCGCAGAGGTCGAGATCAACCCGATGTTTGTCTACCCAGATCACATCGTCGCCGTTGATGCCCTGATCCAGGTGCCTCGGTCATGAGCAGGAATAGGATCATACCCAATCCCGATCTGGCTGTTGGAGACGACAACAAGCAACGGTGGAACCAGCCGGAATTTCGCCGGCATGGGTTCCACAACGCATATCGGCTGTTCCGCCGATGTCTCATGGTGCGTTCCAGTGAGGTTTTGCAGCTGGAAGCCGCCGAGCAGAATCTGTGCGCCCGAGTGCCTGAACTGGCACAAATGCTTGCCCATCCGGCGTTCTCTGCGTTCTGCTGTTTAAAGAACGACAAGATCATTCTGGAAAAAGCCGCAAATGACTTTTCGACCTCAGCGCCGCATTCCATCCAGTCGGTGACAAAGCTACACATCCACTTAATCATAGGTCGTCTGCTTGCACAGGGGCTGTTGTCATTGGACGCGCGAGTCCGCGACTATCTGCCGGGTATCGGCAGCGGGTATGCCGAGGCCAGCATTCAATCTTTGCTCGACATGAACGTCGATAACGACTTCACCGAGGATTATGCTGACCCCGCTGCCGACTGCTATACTGAAGAGGTCGCCCTGGGTTGGCGCTTGCCCGGCGAGGGTGAAAAGGAAATCACGCTTGCGGAATTTGCGGCCTCGATCACTGGTTTCAGGATAAACTCGGGGGTGCGACAAGCCGACTATAAATCCGCGAACACGGATGTCCTGACCCTGATAGCGGCCGAGGTTTCGCCCATTCCACTAGCTGAACAAATCGAAGAAATTGTTGATGCGGCAGGATACGAGGGCGCCTTTCACATCAGCCTCAGCAAGGACGGGCACCCAGCGTTTTCTGGTGGCGGTTGCCTAAGCGTGCGCGACCTCGCGCGGTTCGGGTTGCTACTGGCGCGGGAAGGCCGCGACCTGCACGGTCGACCTATGGCCAACATCGGTTTCCTGCAAGAAACTCTGATCCGCCGCGCGCCAGCGATGACATCACCCAAGAATTGGCTCAAGTACTCAAACCAGACCATGACCGACGGTCGATTAATCGGTCATGCTGGCTATGGAGGGCAGTTCCTCATGGTGGATATGGTCACCGGCACCAGCTGTGCATTCTTAAGTGTGCTGGAGAATGACTCGGGTTACGATGACACCTATATGGGAGAGCTGGCCACAACGCTTCGAGACGTCTGCCTTTCTGTCATTTGACGGGTTTGCAGTTGCCGAGCTAAGTGTCAGCGGGGAAGGCACGGATTGGCCGCTTTGCAGTCCTTGACCTGGGCCGAGTCTTTTAGAGTGATCCGACCCACTCTTCGATCATCCAGTTTCGATCACCTAAACTGAACTTCTTCTCAGCGCGGCATTTACGTCTGTCGTGATATCCTGCCGAAGTTGTCAACAAGGCATGTCGCGGGTGTAACTCAACCCGCCCGAAGTTGCTTATCGCGGAGCAATTGTTCGAAACAACAGCGCAGGTTTGTGACCCGACCGTCCCGACATATTGCACTGCACGCGGAGGCAAAATGTTTTTTGGTTGGCCAAAGGGTAAATAGAACTTCGATGTTTACCTTCTGGTTCTGGGTTAAGAAGTTTTGAACAAACGGAGATTATAACGCATGGATATTGAAGGACTATCTGCGATCGTGACCGGGGCAGGATCAGGACTGGGGCTTGCTACTGCACAGGCGCTCAGCAAAGCCGGAGCACGAGTTACCTTGCTGGACCTCGATGAAGTTCGGGTAAAAAACGCGGCAGCGGAAATCGGCGCGCTTGGCATAGGTTGTGATGTTATAAACAGTTCTGCGGTCGAGGCCGCTTTGGATCTGGCCGAAGACCGGAGCGGACCAATTCGCATAGTTGTCAACTGTGCGGGCATCCCCGGCGGTATGCGACTTGTCGGACGGGACGGTCCAGTTGATATGGAAGCTTTCGCGAAGGTGATCAACGTCAACCTGATGGGAACCGTCAGCGTCATGACGAAATGCGCAGCCCGGATGATGCAGCAGGAGCCGCTCAATCAAGATGGCGAGCGCGGGATTATCATCAACACAGGCTCGATTACTTCAATCGAGGGTCAAATTGGGCAGGGGGCTTATGTGGCTTCAAAGGGCGCGATTGCCAGTCTGACATTGCAGGCCGCCCGTGAATTCATGCCCCGCGGAGTGCGGGTCATGACAATTGCGCCCGGATTATTTCGCACTCCGATCGCTGATCATATTCCGCAGGAGGTAATCGACGGGATGCTAGATGGCCGGATGTTTCCAAACAGGTTTGGCGAGCCCGCGGAATTTGGGCGCCTTGCCGTTAACATCATCCAAAACCCTATGCTGAACGGCGAGACCATTCGTCTTGACGCAGGCGTGCGGCTTCAAGCCGGATAGGTCTCTCGAATGCGCTTGTTCTCGAGGTCGTTTTCTGACGTCTCGATCAGCCACTCGCGAAAATTTTGGGCATCAGGATGGTCGCGATCCGCTTCCGGTGCGATCAAGTAGAAAGCCTCCTGCAGGGGCGCTTCGAGCTCGAAGGGTTCAACAAGTCGTCCGCGCTCGATCTCGACGCCGCACATTGAGGACCGTGCTAAAGCTACACCGCCACCACGAGAGGCAAACTCGAAAGCAAGCAGCGAGGTGTCGAACTGTAACCCCTGGCCCGAGTTGACACCGCTTGCCTTTGCATAACGCAACCAGTCAGCCCAACCCTCCTCGTAACCGAGCACGTGTAGCAGGCGATGGTGGACAAGATCATCTGGTTTGCGGATCGCTTTGGAACCCTCAAGCAAAATTGGAGAGCAAACCGGTTTGATCACCTCCCAAGTTAACCGGTCGGCTTTGTATCCTGGCCACTTCCCTGTGCCGTATTGGATATCGAGATCAAACCGCTCATTGTCGAACTGATCTCCCCATACACTTGAGACCAGACGCACTTCAGTGTCCGGGTGGCGGTCAAAGAATCCCTGAAGTCGCGGCGCGATCCAGTTAACTGAATACCCGACCGGCGCCCGCACGGTCAGGACTTCGGAGCGCCGCAGGCCAAACACTTCCTCGGTTCCCGCGGCCAGGCGTTCAAAGCCGTCTCTGACCTTCGGTAGATAGGCGGCGCCCACTTTGGTCAGGACCAGACTTCTGGGTTTGCGCTCAAAGAGCGGCTCGCGCAAGTAATGCTCCAGCAATTTCACTTGTTTGCTGATCGCTGCTTGTGTCAGGTTCAGTTCCTGCGCCGCATGGGTAAAGCTCAGATGCCTGGCCGACGCTTCGAATGCGCGCAGCCAGGTCAGGTGGGGAAGTCGCCGTGTACTCATGGCCAACTCAAGCATAATTTCAGTTAGGTTATAGATAGATTATCTATCGCTTGAACGCCAAGAGAATCTCGGTGCAGATTGACGTTGAGACTATATGGAGCTGACGACTTGCAACCAGAAGATACCTTGGGATTAGACCCGATTAAGCTGTCGCGCATCACCAATTGGATGAACGCCCATGTGCATGACGGACGCCTTTCTGGTCTGGCTGTGCAAATATCTCGCCGGGGAAAGATATGTTTTTCGGAGCGTGCGGGATTTGCCGATGCAAAGTCGAAGCGGCCTGTATTACCTGATACTATTTGGCGCATCTATTCGATGACCAAACCTGTGACCTCACTCGCCCTGCTTATGCTCTACGAAGAAGGGGCGTTTCAACTGGATCAGCCTGTTTGCGACTTTCTCCCAGATTTCGCAAACCCGCAGGTCTGGAAGGGTCCTGGTCACGCTCTGAACGAGACCGAGCCAGCTGACCGGGGTATTACAATCCATGATCTTCTCACACACCAGGCGGGGATCGTCTATGGTGATCCGCAGGGAAACGAGCTGGAGCGTGCCCTTTCGGATAGCGGTCTCGACTTTGACAGAGGTCTTACGACGATGGCGGAAGCTGTTGAAGTGCTAGCGAGTTTTCCCTTGGCCTTTCAGCCGGGTGACCGTTGGTTTTATGGCCTTTCGACGGATGTTCTCGGCCATTTGATCGAGGTTATCAGTGGTCAGCCTCTCGGCGAATTTCTTAAGACACAGATCTTTGATCCGCTCGGAATGGTGGACACAGGCTTCGCCGTATCGGCCGATAAGTCTGGCCGCTTGGCCACGCTCTATGACCGCGCGCCAGGCGGCTTTGTTGCTTCTGATGATCAGAAAGGTTTCATTGCGCCGGTTACCTTGGAAAGCGGGGGCGGTGGGTTGCTCTCCACAATGGACGACTACCAGCGTTTTGCAACGATGCTTCTTCGGCGCGGCAGATGTGACGGAGGCAGGTTACTAGGGCGCAAGGCTTTTGATCTAATGGTATGCAATCACATGGGCGGCGATTTGGCGAGCCGGGGACAGGCTCATTTCAGCGAAACTACCTTTGAGGGGGTTGGCTTCGGACTCGGTGTGTCGGTGATGTTAGACCCGGCGCGGGCCAAAATCATCGGCTCACCCGGTGAATTTGCCTGGGGCGGTATGGCCTCGACCGCCTTTTGGGTGGACCCGATCGAGGAGATGACTGTGATACTTATGACGCAGCTAATTCCTTCGAGCGCCTATACCCTGCGCCGTGAGCTTAGAGTTCTGAGTTACCAGGCGCTGGTGGACTGAGGCGACGTCAGTCTAGGGGCAGGTTCGTCTGGGTCAAATGGCAAGCGATGCTCAATCCACCGGGTAGGTCATGCAAAGGTGGAGTCCGAGTATCACATGTTCCCGCAATGATATGGGTGCAGCGGTTGGCGAAGGGGCAGCCCCGCGCACCGATTTCGACGCTGCCAGCGCTAGCCGCCTTTGCCTCGCTTGTATCTGCCACGCCTTCCAGCCAGCCTTGGCGCATCTCGGGCACCGAAGATAGCAACAGCTTTGTGTAGGGGTGAAAAGGCGGGCGAAAAACCGCTTTTGATGGTCCCTTTTCGACGACACGTCCGGCATACAGTACAACCACCTCATCGGCGAAAGAAGCTACAGTGGAAAGATCGTGACTGATGAACATGTAGGCGACGCCCAGTTTGTCCTTCAGCGATTTCAGGAGTTCGATCACACCTGCGGCCACCACGGTGTCCAGCGCCGAAGTCACCTCGTCACAAAGGATCACCTTGGGCTCGGCGGCAAGCGCGCGAGCGAGATTAATGCGTTGCTTTTGCCCACCAGACAGCTCTCCGGGATAGCGGGAGGCGAAATCGCGAGGAAGATCGACCAGTTCCAAAAGGTCGCCGACCTTCTGGGCGCGTGCGCGCCCCTTGAGGTTCAGATAGAATTCCAGAGGACGGCCCAGGATATCGCTGATCCGTTGCCGAGGATTAAGCGCCGTGTCAGCCATTTGAAAGACGATCTGGCAATCCTTGAGCGTTTCAATCGACCGATCCTTCACTGCTGGAGCGGCGGTATTGCCATCGAGTTGGACTTCTCCGCCCTTTAACGGTGTGAGGCCCGCAACAACTCGGGCAAGTGTGCTTTTTCCACAACCACTTTCGCCAATTACGCCCACGACCGAAGCGGCAGGTACATCGACGGATACATCAGAGAGAATGGTCAGAGCTCCATAACCCGCAGTCACGTTCCGTGCCGAAATCACCGGCCTCTGAGCCAGATCTGTCTCCACGTGATCCACCAAGTGTGGAGCAGGACGGACAGCCTCCATCAGTGTGCGAGTGTACTCGTGCTGTGGGTGGTGCAAGATCTGATCCGTTGTGCCTTCCTCGACCATCTCGCCGTTTTTTAGCACTAGAATTCGGTCAGCCACCTGCGAGACTACGGCGAGATCATGTGTGACATAAATCGCGGCGGTACCCTGATCGCGGATAATGTCCTTAAAGGCTTTCAGCACCTCGATCTGGGTCGTTACGTCAAGCGCAGTGGTGGGTTCGTCGAGTATCAGAAGGTCGGGTCCACAGGACATGGCCATTGCAGCCATCAAGCGCTGCAACTGACCACCCGAAACCTGATGTGGAAACTTGTCGCCGACGGTTTCCGCGGCGGGCAAGTCAAGTTTGCGGTAAAGCTCTATTGCATTCGCGGTCAGAGTTTCGGCATCTCCGGTGCCATGCCAAAGAGGTGCCTCGATAACTTGCTTGCCGATCCTAAGCGCAGGGTTGAAGCTAGCTGCTGCCGATTGTGCCACGTAAGACACTTCGTCCCCGCGCAAGCTGTGGCGGTCGCGTGGGGGCAATTTCATAACGTCCCGTCCGTTCAGCCAGACTTCACCCCCTGAGATGCGACAGCCGGGGCGGGCAAAACCCATTGATGCCAGAGAGATCGTAGATTTGCCCGAGCCGCTTTCGCCAATGAGTGCCAACACTTCGCCCTTGGCGACGCTCATGGACACGCCCTTGACAATTGGCACATAGTTACCGCCTGGGGGGCGTCCCTCGACGCGCAGGTCCTTGATGGTCAGAATGTCGGTCATTGGTCGATCTTCTCCAGAACAGTTTCGCCTTGCTGGCGCTGTTGGAACCAGTCAACAAGCAGGTTCATGGAAACGGTCAAGGAGGCAATGCATGCAGCTGGTATAAGCGCTGCGGACGAACCGAGGAACAGCCCCCCCACGTTTTCCTGCACCATGAGCCCCCAGTCGGCCGCAGGTTCTTGCACTCCTAGGCCAAGAAACGACAGGCCCGAAAGGAACAGGATCGAAAAGGTGAATCGAAGGCCAAACTCGGCAATCAAGGGGGCCATGGAATTGGGTAAGATCTCACGTGTCAGAATCCACCAGGTGCCTTCGCCCCGCGCACGGGCAGCCTCGACAAAATCCATAACGCCGATGTCATAACCAAGTGCTCGAGAAACACGGAATACGCTGGTCGAGAGGACCAACCCAACAGTCAGAACAAGCACTGTGATAGAAGTACCGAAGGCGCCTATGACAACCAAAGCCAATAGGGTGGAGGGGAAAGCCATGAATGCCTCGACAACGCGGCTTACTACGATATCGAACCAGCCTCTCAGAATCGCGGCGGCAAAACCGAGTGCGACGCCGAATAAAAAAGAGATCATGGTGGTGACAAGTGCCAGCAACAGCGTTGTACGTACTCCATAGATCAGGCGGGACAATACATCTCGTCCCAGCTTGTCAGTACCCAGCAAACCGCCTTCGCCTATTGGTGCAAAGGTCTGGCCTGAGATGATTTCGGCTTCACCATGGGGTGCGATCCATGGCCCAAAAAACGCAAGGATGAGCCAGAACAGCAGCACCGCGCCGGCAATACCTGCAGTCCAGGTCAGGCGCAGGCCCGCAAAGACGGAGGCCCGGGGAGTGGGGATATCGGTTGCTTCGCTCATTTTGGGTACCTTAAGCGCGGGTTCGCCATGATGGACAGGACGTCGGCCAGTAGATTCAGAAGGATATAGACAGTGCCAAAAATCATTGCACAGGCCTGGATGAGTGGAATGTCCCTCAGAGTGACACCGTCGACCAGAAGCCGCGTTAAGCCGGGTACGCCAAACACGGTTTCAACGATAATGACACCGGACACCATGTAACTCAGATTAAGTGCAATAACCGTGAAGATCGGCGACAGCGCGTTAGGCAGCGCGTGGCGCAAAACCAGCCTACGCTTGGGCAAGCCCTTGAGTGCTGCCATCTCCAAGTATGGGGAGGTGAAGATGTTGATGACGGAAGAACGTGTCATCCGCATCATGTGCGCCAGAACGGCAAAACTGAGGGTGGCTACGGGGAGAGCCAAGGCCCGGAAATTCTGCCAGAAATCAAAGTAGGGCCGCGTGTTGGCCGACGCGGAGAGCCACTTTAGTTCGACTGCAAAAACTTTCATCAGAATGAGACCAATGAAGAATTCAGGCACTGCAATCAACGCAAGTGTGGTCATGGCAAGAGTTTTGTCGATCCGGCCACCGGCGCGCATCGCAGACCAAAGGCCAAGAGCCAAAGACATCGGAACCGAGATTGCCGCTGCCAAAAGCGCAAGCCGCAGAGTGTTCCACATACGGCTTTCTATCATGTCAGCCACAGGTCGCTTGGTGGCCAATGATGTCCCCAGATCCCCTTGAATCATACCGCCCAGCCAATCGAGATAACGCACTACTGCAGGGCGGTTGAGTCCCATCTCTTCGCGAAGCGCGGCAAGCGATTCTTCGGTGCGGCTTTGTCCTAGAATGGCTTCAGCAACGTCGCCCGGAAGGATTTCCGTCGCGCCGAAGATAATGATGGAAGCAAGGAGCAAGGTTAGTAAACCCTGAGCCAGGCGGGTCAGAATAATTCGGTACACCTTGGTCCTCCCTTCAAGGCTTCCGGCATATTCGGCGCAAGCTTGAAGCGAGACAAACAACCATAGCGACCAGTTTGGGGTCGTTTTGGTTATAGCAAAGGCATGTGTATTCTTTTGTTTGGGCAAAGACCGAGATTTTGTTGTTTGTTCCGCAGGGCTGGAGAACGCAAAGACTGGGGCGATCGGAGATGCCCATGACTGCCTATTCCTACCCATTGTTGATCAAGCAAATCCTCGCCACGCCGCTGGCAAACACGCCAGATCAGGAGATTGTACACGCCGATACGAAGCGGTATGACTATCGCACTTTTGCCAGGCGCGTCGGCCAGGCTGCAGGGGCGTTGCGCTCACTTGGCGTGGGTGAGGGTAGCGTTGTGGCCGTTCTGGATTGGGACAGCCATCGGTATCTCGAGTGTTTCTTTGCTATTCCGATGATCGGGGCCACGCTGCATACCGTGAACATCCGATTGTCGCCGGATCAGATCCTCTACACGATCAACCATGCAGAGGACGACGTAATCCTGTGCCACGTCGACTTTTTGCCACTTCTACTCGAGATCTCTGAGCGGATCGAGCGGCCTTGGCGGTTGGTAATCCTCAGCGACGATGGGGTGTTCCCCGAGGTGGAGTCCTCGGAAGGCGAGTACGAGGCCCTGCTGCAGCAGTGCGAACCGGAGCAAGAATTCCCGGATTTTGACGAGAATATCCGAGCGACGCTTTTCTACACGACCGGTACCACAGGTGATCCCAAGGGGGTCAGCTACTCCCAGCGCCAACTGGTTTTGCACACAATGGCGGTCGCGGCCGGGTTAGGCCCGGTACCAGGCGGCGGGCTGAACCGGAGCGATGTCTACATGCCGATAACCCCGCTGTTTCATGTGCATGGTTGGGGCATACCCTATGTCGCCACATTGATGGGCCTTAAACAAGTCTATCCAGGTCGTTACGATCCCGCCCGCCTTTTGGGGCTAATCGAAAAGCACGGTGTTACGTTCTCGCATTGTGTACCGACGATACTTGCGATGCTTCTGAATGCACCTGAAGTCGCGCAAACAGATCTCAGCAACTGGAAGGTCATCATAGGCGGTTCTGCTCTGTCCGAAGGTCTGGCAAGGCAGGCATTAGAGCACGGAGTTGACGTGCACGCTGCCTATGGCATGTCAGAGACCTGTCCGTTCCTGACAGTGGCGGACATGATGGCCACGCGGGACCCGCAAACACCGCTGAGTGCTCGGATTGCAACAGGAAAACCCGCGCCATTTGTGCAAATCCGTGTGGTTGATGGGGATATGAACGATGCCCCTCGCGATGGAAGGACGACGGGAGAAATTGTGGCGCGCGCGCCCTGGCTAACTCAAGGTTATCTGAAAAACGAGGCCGGGACGGGGGCACTTTGGCAAGGCGGCTGGCTGCATACTGGAGATGTCGGGTTCATCGACGAAACGGGCACGTTGCGGATCACCGACCGGGTTAAAGATGTGATCAAGACCGGAGGCGAATGGGTGTCTTCGCTTGAATTGGAAAACCTCGCGAGCACCGTTGAAGGTGTGAGTGAAGCGGCCGCCATTGGCGTTCCAGACACGAAATGGGGGGAACGCCCTATGCTGATTGTTACCTGCTGTGATGAAACCGAAAAAACCTACGACCGTCTTCGTATGGCGTTCGATGTGGCGGTTGACCAAGGGGCGATTTCGAAATGGGCGATCCCAGACCGGATTGAATTTACCGACAGCTTGCCAAGAACGTCGGTTGGCAAACTGGACAAGAAGGCCCTTAGGGCCCGGTTCATCTAATAGGAAGGTTCGTGATATGAAAGATGTCGTTGTCGTATCAACCGCTCGAACACCCATAGGGTTGGCTTTCAAGGGTGCCTTCAATAACTCGAAGTCGCCGACACTCGCTGGACACGCCATACGAGCCGCCGTCAGTCGGGCCGGTATCGATCCAGCAGAGGTAGAAGATGTGGTGCTGGGATCGGTCCTGACCGCTGGGACTGCCGGCCTGAACATCGCCCGCCTGGCAGCGCTTGCAGGTGGTCTCCCGGCAACGGCTGCAGCCCAGACTCTCGATCGTCAATGTGCCTCGGGCCTGATGGCCATTGCCACAGCGGCAAAACAGATTTCGGTCGACGGAATGGGCATTGTCGTGGCGGGAGGACAAGAAAACATTTCCGCGGTGCAGGCCAGGTATTTCGACTGGGTTATGGACGAAAAAGACCCAGCGGTAGTCCAAGCCTCAGAGCACGCGTATATGCCGATGCTTGTAACCGCCGAAAATGTAGCGCGTCTGCACGGGGTAACTCGTGAGGCACAGGATGAATTCGCGGCACTGTCGCAAACGCGCACGGCCGCCGCCCAGGCTGCAGGAGCATTCGACGATGAAATCGTACCTGTAACAGCGACCAAGCTGGTCAAAAACCGCGAATCTGGCGAAATTACCGAAGAAACCGTTACGATTAGGCAAGACGAAGGCAACCGGCCGGGAACGACAATCGAAACGCTTGCGGGGCTGAAGCCGGTTGTTGAAGCCGGTGTCGTGACCGCAGGAAACGCGAGCCAATTGTCCGACGGGGCATCGGCCTGTGTGCTGATGTCGGCCCGTATGGCCGAACGGCGCGGCTTCGCTCCACTAGGCGTATACCGGGGCCTTGCTGTGGCAGGTTGCGCTCCGGAGGAGATGGGCATGGGACCAGTTTATGCTGTTCCGAAGCTACTGGAGCGTGCCGGATTGAAAGTGGATGACGTTGGTCTTTGGGAATTGAACGAGGCATTCGCAGCCCAGGCCATTCCCTGCCGGGATCAGCTGGGTATTGACCCCGAAAGGCTAAACGTGAATGGCGGCGCGATTTCCGTCGGTCACCCCTATGGAATGACTGGCTCCCGGTTGGTTGGCCACGCGTTGATTGAGGCGAAGCGGCGCGGGGTTCGGTATGTTGTCGTCACCATGTGCGTCGGCGGTGGTATGGGTGCAGCCGGGCTTTTCGAAGTCTGCTGACATTTCCATAACCTCAGTTATGGCAATGTCATGGAATCGGTTGTTTGTGTACCGGGTGCCGTCCGCTCAAACTTCGATGAACAGCGGGTGCAACCCGCATCGGTCATCTGGGAGGAAAAAATGTCCGACATCGATAGCTTGGTACGCCAATATAAGGCGGGATCGCTCAGTCGTCGCGGTTTTTTCAAACGCGCAGGCGCTTTTGGTTTATTGGTGCCCACAGCCAGCGGCATTCTTGCCCAGGCAGGTCCCGCATACGCTCAGTCGCCAACACGCGGTGGTTGGCTGCGGATCGCGCAGGGCAACACCGATGATACCCTAGAGCCCGTCAGGATGACGGATACTTCGGATGCAGTCTACGGCAATTGCGTCTACCAGCGATTGACTCGTTTGCTACCCTCGCTTGAGGTCGAAGGCGACGCTGCAGAGGAATGGAGTGTCAACGATGCAGCTACCGAATGGACATTCAAGTTGCGCGATGGCCTAGTTTTCCACAACGGTCAGAACGTCACCTCAGCCGATGTAGTCGAAAGCCTGTCGCGCCACATTGCCGAGGGTTCGGAATCGCCTGCCAAGGCTCTGCTTTCGACAGTCACTGCAATCGATGCACCCGATGCTATGACCGTAAAGATCACCTTGTCCTCGGGCAATGCAGACCTGCCGGTGATCATGTCAGACTACCATCTGTCCATCCATCCAGCCGGGCACAGCGATTTCACGAATGCAATTGGCTCCGGCCCGTTCAAGGTGATGGAATTCATTCCCGGCGAGCGAGTGGTTTTCGAACGTTTCGAAAACTACTATGAGGACGGTAAGCCTTACTTAGATGGCTTGGATTTCATCCCTGTTCCGGACGCAAACGCAATGTTGAGCGCGTTGTTAGCGGGGGATGTAGACTCCGTATACGACGTTCCGGCCTTCGCTGTTGATCAGCTCAACTCCAACGACGCTGTGACGCTTCACAATACACCGACTGGTTCGTTTACCAACATGGTGATGATGGTGGACCGCGCTCCGACAAATGACGCGAATTTCCGTAAAGGTGTCAAACACGCGTTGGACCGTGAACTTGTTTTGAACCAGGTGTTCAAGGGAATAGGTACTATTTCAGCAGACACACCGATTGGCCCGACCTACAAGTACTGGTGCCCGGACGCAAAGCCTGCCGAATACGATCCCGACAAGGCAAAGTTCTACTTCGACAAGGCAGGGGTTTCGGGCTTCGACCTCCATACGTCCGAGACTGCTGGGAATTCGGCAAACGACATTGCTTTGACTTTCCAGCAATCTGCAAAGGGAGCGGTAGATGTAAATGTGATAAAAACCCCATCGGACGGGTACTGGACCCACACCTGGATGCAGAAACCAATGACCATGTCGGGTTGGAACGCTCGACCTACTGTCGATGCCTTCCTGACCATCGCTCACATGAAAGGTGGCAGTTGGAACGAAACCATGTGGGGTTCTGACGAATTCGATTCCATGATCCTGGCGGCCCGCGCCGAATTGGATGAGGCAAAACGCGCGCAGATGTATTGCGACATGTTGCATATGATGAACGACGATGGCGGCTTTGTGAACGCCGTGTTCCAGAACCAACTTGAGGCAACAGCACAAAACGTCATGGGGTACACACCCCATCCGGTTGGAACTCTTGGTGGGTTTGGTCAGACTCTACGCAATATCTGGCTTACCTAAGGCTGCTTTCTCCCCGTCAGTGGCACCAGTCAACTGACCTTTGGTCGCCGGTTCCACCCGGACCGGCGGCCTTCTCTTGTCTCCCTTAAATCGCGATCAAGCCATGTTCTCTATTTCTCCGTCCACGCGTCTGCGCACATCACCCTTCTATGAGGCCACCTTGGCCGATGGTGTGTGTGCCATGACAACTTACAATCACATGTTGATGCCGACCTCCTATGGCAGCCCAGAGGAGGAGTACTGGCGCATCATCAACGATGTCTCGATGTGGGATGTTGCGGTAGAGCGGCAAGTGCAGCTAAAGGGCCCAGATGCCGGGCGTCTGGCGCAAATCCTTGCGCCGCGAGACCTTTCAAAATGCAAGATGGGCCAAGGCAAGTATGTTCCACTTTGCAACCACCATGGCGTGCTTATCAACGATCCAATCCTGCTGAAGCTGGACCAAGACCGCTACTGGCTGTCTATCGCGGACAGCAATATCTGGTTCTGGGCCGAAGCCGTCGCACGAGAGCGCGGATTGGATGTGGAAGTCAGTGAGCCTGATGTCTCACCTCTGGCCGTGCAGGGTCCCAAGGCGGAAACTGTGGTTGCCTCGATCTTTGGTGATTGGGTGCGAGACCTGAAATACTTCTGGTTCCGGGAAACCGAAATTGACGGTATTCCGGTCGCCGTCGCCCGGTCGGGCTGGTCCAAACAAGGTGGGTTCGAGATTTACCTGATGGATAGTGCCAAAGGCACTGCACTCTGGAACATCGTCAAAGAGGCAGGCCAGCCACACGGTATTGGTCCAGGGAACCCCAACTGGAGTGAGCGAGTCGAGAGCGGTCTCGTTTCCTATGGAGGCGACACCGATGGACAGACCAATCCCTACGAAGTCCGCATGGGCAAATATGTGGACTTGCATGTGCCTGACGACACGATTGGGATCGATGCGTTGCGCCGTATTGCGGATGAGGGGCCGAAACGGCATCAGTTGGGGGTTGTACTGGACGCTGGCAGTCCTGCAAATCCAGAATTCACTTGGAACGACATAGAGAAAGGGGGGGTAAAAATTGGTGATTTGACGACGTGCGCCTGGTCTTTCCGGATGAAAAAGAATATCGGCTTTGCTTTGGTCTCGGTCGATGCCGAACCCGGCGACAGGGTCACGGTAAAACGTGGCGCTGGACCGGTTGGCGGAACGCTTTGCGAGTTGCCTTTTCTCTGAGAGCACGACGGACCTGGTCACCAAAACGAAAGGGCAAATTCCGATTATTCAATGAACCGATGTGCTTTTCGTCGGGTCGCCCAACCCTTGTTGTCCCACACACTCATGTGGCCGAAGAACTCATCCAGATCTGCTCCATCGCCAGTGGTGCAGATCACCACGTCTAGGTAGAATTTTTCGACCACTAGCAAGTTCAATGGCGCGGAGCGAGAAGCCGACGGGTCGCTAACGGCGCTGACTGACCAGTTTTTAGCCCAGAGACAAAACCAACACCCAGACCGTACGTTTTTGCGTCTTTCAGGATCGGGAAACCACCAACCATCTCATGACCAAAGCTCACCAATCGCGCAGATCCAGCTCTGAGTGGACCACTCTCCTCCATGACCCTGATGGCATCCAGACTGAAATCCTTGGCTAGGTCTTAGTTTTGAACCGCAGGAATGCACTCGAGATTCAGCACTGTTCGGCTATTAAAAGGTAGCCGACTTATGAGAACTGCCGGCCGATCGCTCGGCCAATGTATGCGTGGGGTCAGGACAATAGGCGCAGCAGAATGTGCGCATCGTGGTTTTGACCACTATAGAAGACAGCGAGTACGCGTACGATCAGTTTGTCATCGTCGACTTCAAAATAAATGATCGCTTTGATCTTGGTTACGTTCCGAATGTTATTGCCGAGATGTGGTCTTAGGGTGCCTTGATGTGGAACGTTCGCCAGGCTTTCGAGGCTCTCCTGAATCTCTATGACGCGCTTCTCAGCGCGCAGAAAAGCGGTTTCCAGATCTTCGCCAAAGTGCTCAGCGGTTTCAACAAGATAGTCAAATATGAGATCGAGATCTGAGGTGACTTCTTCGGCGCGAACGACTTTATAGACCACGCGCAGCCCGCTTGCGTGCGATCATGTCTTTGGTACGCTCCTTGCCCTCTTCGAGAGTAGTGAAGGTTCCGTTTCGACGCTGATCCAGCAGCTCTCGCAGTGCGTCAGTGTTTTGCGATTGCTCACGCATCAGTTCAAGCCCATGCTGAAGCACGGCGGACAGGCTGGCGTAATGACCTTGGGCGACAAGATTCCGCGCGTAGGCGTCTTGTGACTCAGTCAGCGATATTGATGCTTTAACGCTCATATCAAGCCTCATGTATACTACTGAGTAGTATAAGCTGCTGCAAACAACAGTCAATATTGGGCGCGAACGAACGTGTTTTATTGCCATTACTATCCAGAAACAAACTTCCCTGCATATCCCTCTATATCGTATTGGCACGCCAACGCCGTTCAAAGGAATCTGATCCCCGCGCATTGATATCGGTTGAGCCCAAGTTCTTCGGTTCGAGGATGAGCTTTTGTCCAGCACCCTATCGGGGCAATGCTATCTGACCCAGTCTCGCTTACGTTTTGGGTGCGGGCACCCCGCTAGAGCCGTTTGAAAGATATTCCGTTGAAGGTGAACAACAAACGATTGTCCTGACCGTAGAAGTCGAGCCGCGTCTTGACAACGAAGTCGTCTTCCTGCGCAAGGGTAACAGCTTTTCTTACCCTTCGATGATCGCACACCGGCTTCACAATTAAATAAACAAAGAGGCCTCGATGGTCTGGGGATACTGCCGGTACGTATCATCTGGTAAGGCCAAGCGCATGTTCGCCATCTGGGGTACGGATAACTATGGTTATGAAGTCATTCTAAAACGCAGAAGTGAAATTATGTGAAACTTGCGCCTGCGGTCTTTTCAAAGACGAAGCAGTTCGTTTTAGCAGAATTCAGAGATACCTGATCCGCAATCTTTGATCACGGTTACACGCAAGTTCCTCGACCACCTCGTTTGCGCTCAAGTTAAACTCTCTCGCGAGATCCGTGATCTGGACCGGCTGAAAGCTATCAGCGTTCCGAACCAGTCTGCCGTCTTCAAAAGCGATAAACTCGTGAGACCTGCCACCCCAACGGACGATCCCACCGCATAGTCGCTGACTTTCCATATTGACCAGTTCGGCAACAGGGTCGGCAAAGAAATCGCTCCACTTAAGAAATCCAGTACTGACTGCCCGCGCCACTGCCTGTTCAATCGTCCGGCTTTTGAGTTTGGTGGTGATTGAAGCAGTCAGTGCCTCTACCATTCGCGAAGAGTGCCCCGTCTGCCTGGCAATGACAGACGGTATCAAACCCGACGCGAACATCTTCAACACATCCAGCTCATCGCCGGACAGGGAATCCGAGGGAAAGTTGAAGACTGTATCGATGACATCAAGCGCAAGCAGATGGAGAACCTGTGCCTCATGTCGTAGGGCAGGGAGCATCTTTGCGACCGAGGCGTCCCACTCGAACCGGGGCAGATTGGACGTAACCGTGAATACACCACGCTCACCAAACGGGTTGATGACCGGAATTGAAAGGCCATTCTGACCCACACCAAATTCTCTAGCAGCATCAAATAGCGGTGCGTGTTCACGCTGATCATCAAACACAGCCCAATCAATTGGTGCAATCATTGCGGCGCCAAACCGGATGAGGGGATCAACCAGAACCAGGTCGTTGTCGACGTAATGCCTGACCCATTCAGCGGGGAATGTTGTGCAACCGTGGACAACGTTGTGATGCTTGTCGATATGGGCATAGGACGCATTCTCCAGTCCGAACCTGGAGCAAATTTCCTGAAGGCGCGCCTCCCCGGTCTGCCTGAAATCCAACTCCGACCTGCCAATATCTGCGATTTTCATAGATCGACTTTCTGTTCCGCGTTGCCGTTGGGGCCGATTAGCAAGCTAAAGCTGAACAAACCACTCGGGAATTCCCGTAGCCAATCAAAGATCTGAATACTGTTCTGTTCTGGAGGCGGAAACATAGCAAAAACCTGCCGATGAGACACATGAATTGGAGAAGCTGGCGACGCATAACCCGGCACAGCTAAAGGCCGTCTTCCTCCTCACGAGCTCTTCGCGCCAACAGCCCCATGAAACTGGAAATCAGGTTCAACTCCCCGCGCTCATCTGCGTGCACCATACCGCGTAGATATCCGCCCGGATTAACCACTGGCGGCAACCGTGGATCGCTCAGCCTCGCGTCTGTGATCAACCCGGCCAGGATTGCACCCATCACGGTCAATCGGTCAATCGCCGCGTGCCAGGCGGAGACATTGGTGCCAATCTCCGAAAGTCGGGACCAAACACCGGTCTCAATCGCGTAGAGCGACGGGCTGGAGTTCTGATCTCCGCCACTGGCGATATCGATATGCATGCGCAGCTCGGGTGAGGCTAGTTCATACAGGATGCGATTGTTCACCCGAGGCGGGTTTTGGGCCTTGCATGATATCAGATCCGTCGGATGATTGCTTTCTAAGCAATTCGGAGGGCCGTCAGGCCCGGAGCCAGAACAATCTGGTTCCGAGGCTTTAGCCGAGGACATTGTCTCCTCGCCATCGGCGTTACAGGACAGAATTTCTTCTTCAATTTGGTCTTGTATATGGGACCCGAAGCAAGCTTCGGGTTCACCCGAAATTTCACCACGTTTAGCGACATGATCTTCGATCGTTCTCCAAAGGTCATAAGCCGCCTGAACATGCAGACTGAGCTCATCCAACGACAGGTATTTCAGCTTGTCAGCACGCGGCCAGGTTTCAAATTCAGCCAACAAATCGTTAGCGCCGACAGGAGGGCAGGGGAGTGAGACAAGAACCGCCAGGCTGTGCTTCACATATCGGTAAAGCCGTGATCGATCACCGCGCAACTCATCATGTTCTTTCTTTTCGGCCTTGCTTCGCACCTCCGCGTCGAGCATTTCAGATATGAGATCCAGGGCAGGGGTCAGGAAGAGGCCAAGCCCCTTGCGCTTACACCGCGCCCCATTTGCGCCAAGCCTGCGTTCGATCAATCCAATGGCTTCCAGCTCGCGTTCGTGATTGTGGGTTGTCCGATCTGTCACGCCACGCCCAGCGATCAGTGTTTCCTGGCGAGCGTAGCAAAAGGGTTCCTGAGACGGATCGCGAAATGCACATGGCGAGATCATGTCGATGATGATCTCAAAGGTGCGAATACACTGGGCTGATGCGCCTCTGATCTGTGCATAACTCACGCAGAGCTGCCGAAACCTGTCACGGTTCCAGCCTTCCGGCAGGCCGTTGTGGAAATGCAAAGCGCTTTGACATTGGGCAGATGAGATATGTCGAAGACTCATGGCTTCGACCTCATTGGGCAGAGGCCGGGATTGTCATAGCAGTATCGCGGGACGGTGAATTCGGTTTGATGGAATAGCTTCATTTTCTACTTCTCGTGGACGAAGCAAAGCGGGTTGAACCTCAGCGAAAAGACAGAGAAAAACCGTTCGCACAGATGCGTTTATCCTTGTCAGAATTTTTGGAGTTTCCTATACATCAGGTGATCAAACGTGAATTAGGAAGATCCCCGCTGAGGCCCCGCCTTGCGGGGGTTTTTTGTTTTGGGATTACGGTGTTCCTCTGGCCAAGAAGGCCTGGTTGCCAATGTGGCTGGCACGTTCACTGACTTCCGAAGGGCAACGCATTCATCCACTGCGCAAACAACGTTAGTATCGGATGAGTTCGTAATCGCTGAACCCGAATATGTCGGTCCACTCGACACCAACGCCACGGAAATAGCTGGGAGGTTCACAACGATTGCCGAGTGGCAGCCAAGAAGGGATTGGGGCAGGAGCGCGCTGGGACCATTGAAAGCTTACGTTGTCGTCATAGCTGCCAACGACAAGATCAAGCGAACGCTCGCAATCGCCCTCTCGCGACCGACGGCGATAGCTATAGTGGCGCACATCCCAAACCCTGATGGACCTCACAACGTCGAAATCGGAAGAGGAAAGATCGACGCTGATCGGGGTGGCTTGGAAACCGTCACCGTATTGGCCGTGATGTGCATCGATCCTTCCTATCGAGATCGCTGCGTCTACCAGTATTGGCTTAGCGGTGTCATCCGATGGAAGCTCTGGAACTGGGCTAGCACTGGTGCGCTTGATGGCTTCCAACCGTTCCATAGGACCCAAGTCCGAGGGGCTGTGTGACGTATTCATCGGACAGCGCCAGAGTTGAAGCGGCGGTTCGACCGGATAGGGTGTGATGCGCCGAGTGAACTCCGCCTTGGCTGCGACGCAATCAGCCGAACTTGGCCAACCCCCGGCCAGGCAAAGGAATATGGCACAGTCAATTGGATAGGAACTGGCCTGCGTGGCCGGCAGTGCAGCGAGTGCAACTGCAAGGGCCTTCACGTGGGTTCGAATTCCGGGCCTTGAATGGTTCATGATGGTGTCTCCTGCTTGCGAATCGCCTAAGCAATATCCGGCCAATATATTTCTGACAATCCAATATCGTATATTGGCGTACTTTCTTATATTGACGTAGATTGTGTTTTAGTCCACAACTTTTGGATGTAGAAGACGGCCCATAGGGGGTCGTCATGGCGGACAACAAGAGACAATACACTGTGGTAACCATCGAGATGGTCCGGGGCCTGAAAGAGGATCAGGTTCCCTTTACATGCCGCTACGAATTTATCGGACTCGCTTCCCTTGGACGACCTAAGTACCACTGCATTTACAGCTCGCCGAACTATGTCGGGGCCTTGTGCAAGTCGAAGATCTCTCGAGCGGGCGCTGAGCCCAGAGAGTTCGATCTTTGGCCGGGGCTTTTTAAGCATCATCAGGAATTTGGTGATGGGCGCGTTCTCTGCGTCAAATCAGACTACACAATCGAGTCGATCACTCCCGAAGGTCTTGAGGCGGCGCAGGCTCTGGACGCGAAATCCGAAACCTAACAATCGGCCATACGCGAACGCACAGCCGACCTGTGAATATGGGTTACGCGCATGAAACGGCTTTTGTTTCTCGGCGCTACGCTCTCGTCTTTGTTCATTGCAGCGGTCTGGATAGAACCATCAAAACGAACGAAGGTCCTGAGTGCATCCGAGGTGATTACCGTTGACGGTGACACAATCGACCATGGTGAAGACCGGTACCGGCTTGTTGGCTTCGATACGCCTGAGACCTACCGGCCGCAGTGCCATGCGGAAAAGGCTCTGGGATTGAAAGCGAAAGCAAGGCTGACAGAGCTCATCCAGACGGCGGACCAGATAGAGTTGATCATCCAACCAGACCTGGACGTGCATGACCGCTTCCTAGCGGTTGGGTGTGTGGCTGGGCAGGACGTCGGGGCCATCCTGATTTCCGAGGGTCTCGCCCGACCATACAACGGTGGCAAACGCCGGTCCTGGTGCGGCTGAAGGAAAGGGGCAAACAACGATTTAATGACAACAGAACGAAACCACTGAGTAATAAGCGGTCCTGTCGATTGCGCCAACAACCGACAGGACAAGAAACGCCCCAAATCCATCCGGGCATTCCTCCAACATCAAGAGAGAACTGTACTATGGTAAAAACAGTAGTCCTAGATGCCGATCCTAGATCGGACAGCACCGCGCCAGAGTCAATGGGTGCAACCGTGGACAATGAACCTGCACCTCCGATCCCTTAGCGCTGTCTGACGATTGAGGCGCGCGGGACATCCGAACGTTTCAGCCAAAACATCTGACTAAGAGATCCGAACCAGACATTGGTCTTTTGCGGCGCCACTGAAGGTTCAGTGCTGTGTCCCAGCACCCGATTCCCCACCGCTCAGATGACCTGAAGTCGACCCCATAATAGTAATTATGTAAAAACTACTGACCTATTTTTTGAAAGGCGGAAAGGTGATCACAGTGGCCTTCGACACTATCGAAAGCAAGATTGATCGGCGCTGGGTGCCTGCCGCCCAGAGCTTCGAGCAAGCCCGTAAGGACATTCTCACCGTAATCCGCCACCTTGCCGGAGAACGGTCAACCATCAAGCGCGGAATGCGCGAATACTGGCTGGAAAGCGATGCCCGCGCCACGGCTTTCGGAATCGCGCTCGAAATGTTCCATGTCCTCAATGATCTTGAGTATGTCCGTGCAAATCGGCTCTACAAAGCCTTGAAGTTGCACGCAGACGTTAACAAGGCGTTGGGTCCGAAAGAGCTGTTCCGCTTTGCTTCACCGGAAAAGGCCGCTGCGCTCATCCAAAGCAGCAGCCGAGCAAACTATGCCAACTCATACGCAACCCTGAAATTCGGTTGCGACCTGTCAGGCACAATCGACGCCGACACCGCGCGCGACGTTCTGAACCGGCATGAAGCCCTTTGGTTCGTTTACCCAAACGCCACCTATCACGTTCACCTGATCCGTGAGGGTGTCTGGCTGGACATCGTTATGCCGCTTGAAGTGGTCGTTGAGCTGCGCCTTGAAGTGGATTTCGCAATGCAAATCCGACAAGCGGAACTTGATGCGCAGGGAGCTTTGTCATGAACAAGCCTGCGCGCAAAGTTCTTCCTGATCGTCGGCTGGCTGAAACACGCCGCGTTGAAACTCCGCAAGGGCACACTGCCTTTGTCACCATCGGGTATGATCCGGCGTCGCCAATCAAACCCCGTGAAGTGTTCTATAGCGGCGGTTTTCGCTCTGGCAGCGACCTCGAATACCATCTGCATGATCTGTGCGTTCTGATTTCGCTGTTGCTGCAGCACGGCGTAGCAGCTTCGTTTCTGTCGCGCTCTATCGCTCGCAAGACTTCGGCCCTTGGTGGCGAAGAATACGCAAGTCTCGCAGGCTGGTTGGTGGATGCTGTCAGCATTCCGCCGTCCTGGACTGATGAGTACGTGGCCGCGACCGGCGACGAACAGAACCCCTCCAATTCCTCGCCAACTCAAGCAAAGGAGAAATCCGAATGATCGCAGCAATGCGGCCCCTTCTGCTCGTCTCCACGGCATTTGTGGCGACCGGCGCAAGCGCCCAGGTCATCGAATACGAGCCGGATGGCAGCGTGTTTCTGAACGGTGCGCGGGCAGAAATCGTCAATGGCGTCGTTCGGCCAATCCGGATGCGTGAGTACACGCTTGACGAAAAACCGGAAGCGCCGAAGGCCAAGCCACAGGAAAAGATCGAGATTGCGGGCAAGGCACCGCGGCCTCGCAGATCCTCGGGCGGCTGGTCGCAGGAGCGGATCGTCAAAGAAATCCACGCAGCGGCGGAACGCCATGACATTCCGGCCGAGTTGTTCATGGCGCTGGTCTGGCAGGAAAGCCGGTATCGGGCTGACGCTCTGTCACCCAAGGGTGCCTATGGCTTCGCACAGCTCATGCCCGGAACGGCGAAAGACCTGGGCGTGAACCCAAAGAACCCTGCAGAAAATCTCGACGGTGGTGCCCGCTATTTGGCGGCGCAGTACCGCGAGTTCGGAACCTGGAAGCTGGCGCTTGCCGCCTACAACGCCGGGCCTCACCGCGTCGTCGAATACGGCGGCGTCCCCCCCTTCACCGAAACCCGCAATTACGTGCGGATCATCCTAAGCAAAGTGAGCACTTCCTCATGAAAAGAACCCACTTCTACCAGCAGATGGCGTTTTTCGCGATCACTGCGTTCATCATCACAGCAGCGCCCGCCTCCGCTGGCTGGCTGCAAGATGCCATTGGCGATTTCATCAACGAAACGCTGGCCGACTCGAAGGTCGTTGGCGTCAGCCTTGCCGCTGTCGGCTTCATCTGGGGCTGTCTCGCCTACGTGTTCGGCTGGGGTTCGCTGAAAGGCCCGGTAATCGCTATCGTCGTCGGCGCTGTTATCGGCCTCGCTGATACATTCATCGGAGGCTGATTGATGCCGCGCCGCAATACGGTCTTTCGCGGCCTGAGCCGCCCCGCAGAATGGGGCGGCTTACCCGTGATCTATCTGCTGGTGATCCTCGGGATGACCATGCTTTCGTTCTTCATGTTCGGGATAGCGCCAGCAATCATTGCGGGTTTTGTTTTCTACACCGGGCTTCGCCTCTTTTACGAATGGGAACCGGCTTTCTTCCGCGTCCTGTCCGTAACCCTTTCCAAAACTCCGCGCACCAAAAACCGCCAGCATCATGGGGGAGATTACTATAGTGCCTAAGCCTGCTGCACAGGATTTGTGGACCCTTGCCCGCTCGTTGATCGAGCCGAGCTGGCGCAAGGATGAAATGAGCCTCTTTCAGATGTTGCCGTATGGCTATGTCGTGGACGATGAGGTCATTTCTACACGCAACGGTGGCCTCATCGCCGCTGCAGAAATCACCGGAATCAACGCAAACACGCTGGACGAAAACGAGTTCGAGTTCCTGGCCGAACGGTTTGAGCGTGTATTGCGCACGACACCCAATGAGGTGGCCTTTTATGTTCATCGACTGACCGTCCCAGCTGAGACTGGTCATGTCATCACAGATCCAACCGGCTTTGCCGGTGCAGTGGCGCAGGCCATGCGCTCAGCGTCCGTCGATGCAGAGCTGAAAGAACGCAAGATCATCATCAGCGCCATTCTGCAAAAGCGGCAGGATGAGCGGGCAAAACAGATGTTCGGCATGTCGTCTGGAACGATAGACGAGGAACGCCGCGAAATGATGGAACAGCTCGACGGTGTGTTCACAACACTGGCGGGCACGCTGGGCGAGGCCCGTATGCGCCGGCTGAAGCTCAGCGAGGGGCGTTGGCTCGGCTATTATGGAATGCTGTTGAACGGTCGGTATCAGCCGATCATTCACACGAACATTGCAGAACCCATCGCCTTCAACATGCCGCAAGAGGATGTGCTGTTTCAGGGCAAGCGCGGCAAACTGGTCACGGGCGACGATCAGGAACGCTCCATCCGTGTCTATTCCCTGAAGAATTACCCGATGGCTTCGTTCCCCGGCATTTTCGACGGGCTAGACCTGCCGGTTGATGTCGTGATTTCGCAATCCTTCCTGCCGATCAGCCGCGCCCAGGCGCAGGAAATGGAACGCCGCAAGTCGGGACAAATGCGCTCGGCAGGCGACAAGGCAAAGTCGCTTGAAGAGGATTTGTCCATTCTGGCGGACGGCATTGCCTCCGGCACCATGTCACTCGGCAAGCACCACCTGTCGATCTGCGTGTTTGGGAACGAGGAAGATCTGAAAACCGCCGAAAAACACATCATCGGTGAAATCCAGATTTCGGGCGGCACGGTCAAACGCGAAGCGATGTCGGCGCGGTCGGTGTACTTCGCGCAGCACCCCGGCAACTTCGCATTCCGTCCTCGTGAAGAACTGATCACGGACCAGAACTTTGCGGACATGGTTGCGTTCCACATGCGGCCAAAGGGTTTGGATGCGGAAAAGCTGCCCTGGCCGGGGCCATTGGCGACTTTCCCGACAACGCACGGGGACAGCTACGATGTTTCGCTGCACCTTCCCAAGACCAGTAAGGACGCCGAAAACCTGCCCTCCGGGCATACGATCGTTCTTGGACCGAACGGCTCGGGTAAAACCGTGATCGCAATGCTGCTGGCAACAATGGCGGTGGCACAGGGCGCGCGGATTATCGCTTTTGACAAAGACCGGGCAATGGAGGCTCCGATGCGGGCGCTTGGTGCGCAGTACACCCGCGTCCGAGTTGGTGAACCAACCGGCATGAACCCGTTTCAGACCGAGACGGATGAGGCTGGGCAAAGCTGGCTCGCCAACTGGGTCATTGCCCTGTTGAGCTATGACGAACCACTGACCACCGATCAAAAGGATGAAATAACGCGGGCTTGCCAAGCCAATGCCACTTTGCCGCCTGCGCTTCAGAACTTCGATTCACTGGTGGAACGGTTCAGAGCCTTTGACGATGACAAGAACCTGTACAAGCGTGCAAGTGAATGGGCTGGCGACGGGCGTTTGTCGTGGATGTTTGGCGAGGGTGGCACAGATCCTTTTGCCTCTGACGATCGGCATCTTGTGTTCGACATTTCTGAGGTTCTGGATGACGAGTTGGTCCGGTTGGCATGGATCAGCTACGTCATGCGCCAGATCGAGCGCCGTTGTGCTGCGAAAGTGCCCACTGTCTTTGTGATTGATGAAGCCTGGGTGATCGCAGGCAACCCCTACGGCGCAGAAATTCTCAAGAACGCTTACACCACATACCGGAAGCTGAACGTCATGATGATGATGATGACGCAGATCCCCGATCACATCCTGTCGTCAGCGGCAAGTAAGTCGATCCTGGAAAACACCAGCACGCAGCTCTTGTTCCCCTCCCGATCCGGCAATGAAGCAGACTACCGGGCAATCGGCTTGAACGATTCAGAGCTGGGCGCACTGAGGGCGCATTTTGGCGACCGCGTAATGCTCATGAAGAAAGGTGATGAGAGTGTTTGGCTCGATGTCGATGTCGGCGCTCTCGGCCCGCTTCTTCGTGTTTTGAGCGGATCAGACGGCAAGTCGTTCCCTGATCCTGACTGGCGACAAAACCCCAACTTCTGGAAGGAAATCACATGAAATCCCGCCTTGTAATCGCCCTTGTTGTTCTGGCCGCCGTTGCCGCCTGCACCAACACCTATTCGGGCTATCGCAGCAAATGCGCCTGTGACTTCGAACGAATGGGTCCTGCAGAATTGGAGCTGGCGTGATGGACAACTTGAAGCACATCCGCACAACCATTGCTGTTTTGGTTCTGGCCGCCCTGCCCGTCACGGCATCGGCCCAGGGTGTCCCGGTTGTTGATTCAGCGGCAATCGCACAAGACGCCGCCAATTCGGCCCGCGAAGTCGCGGAAATGGTCCGCCAGTACGAACAGCTAATGCAACAATATGAGAAGCTCGAGCAGCAGCGCGCAATGTTGGAGAACTCGTTCAAGGCCATTTCTGGTCTGACAGATTTGGACGAGTTCAACAGCCGCAGCTTTTTGAAGCTGGCAACGGCAGCTGACACGCTTGGATACGCCCTGGATGCAGCGGAGGGCGGTATCACCGGCCTGCCCGATGTCGCAGCGCAGGCAATGGAACGACGATCCATCAACCTCGGCCTGAACGATGGCATCTTGTCCGAGTTCAGCACGTCAGACGTGCCAGCCCGGCGCATTCTGTCAGAGCGAGGTGGCGCTGGCTTGATGGCGTCCGCTCTGGGCGAACAGGGCTATGACATGGCGGGCAAACTCTCCGAAGACGCCGAAAAGCTGCGCGGTGAAATCGGTCAGCAAGAAGATCTGAAGGATGCAATCGACTACAACACAGCGGTTCTTCTGAAACTCCTGCAAGTTGAAATTGAAATCTTGCGCGCAACCTCGGCCAATGCCCTGGCGTCGGGCACGGATCTGGCTGCAAACGCAGCGGACCTAAAGACGCTTAGCAATTACGCAAGAGGAGAAACCCAATGAAAAGCCGCTCCACTTTCGCCCTGATCACACTGACGGCGACGCTTTTAGCGTCGTCGGCCAGTGCTGAGGCCAGACTTCCGTTTCCCCCCAATGTTGATTGGACATTTGGGGAATATCGGACCTGTCTTGGTTATTCGGGCGTGCGAGCGTTCAAAAAACCCCTGAAGGAATACGGGGTTGAACAGCTCGCCAACGCTGGTCAGGGCGCGGATCAACAGTATGTCGTTGGCAACTGGACCGATGCCATTTTGAATGAGCAAGTGATAGCTGCTCATGAATTTGCCATAGAGCAATGCCGCCTGCGCAAAGCCGATGAAGCATTCAGCACTGAATGCCCGCTCGGTAACCTCAGCCGCGAAGCTGCAATCAAGTTGGTGGGCGCAGACCAGGGCGATTTCTGGTCGAAGCCATCCAGCGAACTCAAATCGCTCAAAGAAACGCAGCAAGAACGCTTGGAAGCGCTGCGCCCTGCAATTGAGGAGGCTTGTGGGTCGTGATTCAGGATTTCGTCAGCTCGATTGAATCAGCAATCAGCAACTTTTCTCAGCAAGCATACACCAGCCTTGCGGCGGATCTCGCATCCGCCCTCTGGGCTATTGCTGCGCTGATCTTTGTAGCGATGCTGATCAACGGCGTACTTCAGATCAGAGAAATTGGGTTTGGTGGTTATGTAGGCTGGATCATTCGGGCGACGATCATCATCGGAATGGCGTCGAGCTGGTCCTTTTTCCAACCAATCTATCAAGGCGTCCAAATCTTGCCGGACAGTATTGCCGGGGCACTCACTGGAACCACAAATGTATGGCAAGCGTTGGATGAGATTGCGCTTCAGTGTTTCTTGATGGGCCAGCAGGCCATTGAAAACGCGACCTGGGGCCTGAGCATCACCGGAGCTATTCTCTGGGTTGTTGGGGCCGTCATCGTTGCTTTTGGCACTGGCATGGCACTCATCGCAAAAGGCGGTCTGGCGGTCCTGCTGGGTCTAGCGCCTGTTTTCATTGCAACGCTGCTCAGCTCGGCCACAGCCAATATCTTCGCAGCCTGGGCGAAAACGACTGTGGGCCTCATCATGGTCATTGTCGTTCTGACAGGCATCGTTTCTCTTATTCAGGCGCTTTTCGCTTCGGAACTTGGTTCCTTGTCTGATGTTAATGACATGGAAGCCAGCGGACGTTTTCTCGCAATCTGCATCGTGGCTATCGTCATGCTCACGCAAATCCCGTCACTGGCTGGCGGCATGTCTGGCGCGATAGTTTCGGCATCCTCCGGTCTTGCTGTGGCAACCGGCGCGGTTGCAGCCGCAAGAAGTGCATTGGGCACTGCCAGCGATGGCGCAAGGGGTGCAGTAGCCGGTGGCAAAACCGCCGCCGCGATGGCTTCCGCAGCACGTGACGGGACTGGCGTTCGTGACAGCGCGTCTCGCGCAATGCAAGCGCGTCGGGACATAGCGCACAGAGCCCGAAATCAGGATGGGGCAGCTCGTCAGAGCTACGCCGCTGACCGTTACCGGCAGAGCATTCGACAAGCTCGCGCCAATAAATCTTCATAAATCGAGGTACAGAGCAAATGTCACACGTGACAGATCACGAAAAAGAACTCTTTCTGGGCGCACGCCGCGATGCCTTCAAATGGCAGGTATTCGGCATGGTCGGCATGGCAATGGGCGTGGCCTCTATGATTGGCTGGGCGATGCTCCTTCCCCTGAAGGAAATCCGCGCGGTGCCATTCTCCATTGATCCGGACACGAAACTGCCAGTCCTGCTCACTGAAAAGGTGGAAGAATTGGAACCGACGGAGGCAATGGCCTTCCGTGAAGTCGCAAATTATGTGCGCGACCGGGAAACCTATGATGTCCAGGACAATAACGAGCGCCTGAAATCGGTGCTGCGTCGTTCTGATGAGTTGGCCGAAACGTCCTACCGCGAACTGTGGGATGGGTCGAACGACAACCATCCGGACGAAATCTATACGCCCAAGACAAAGGTGCAGACCGAAATTCTGGGCGTCTCGCCGGTCAACGATGAGACGGTGCAGGTCGAGATCCGCAAGTCCCTGATCGTGCCAAACCAAGCAACGGCGACAGCCCGCTACGTGGTCACAGTGACCTACGGGTTTGAGGAGAAAATCGTGACGTCGATGGGTGAGCTTCTGGAAAATCCATTTGGCTTCGTTGTCACCAACTACCGCGTAGACACCATGGGGAACATCTGATGTTTCGGCCCTTAATAACACTCACCCGCGTCATGGCTGCAACCCTGACGCTCTCAACACCTCTGCTCGCTGAAATCACACCAACGCCAGACGGAAAGAACGCGGATCACCGCATCACGCATTTCCATTACGTCGACAACCAGGTGTACCGCATCCCTGTGGGTGAACGCCTGATTACCTATGTTCACTTTCCGCAGGGCGAAACCGTCCGCAGCATTGGTGCGGGCGACACTGAAAGTTTTCAGATCACTCGCCTGCAGGAAGGTCGCGTTATTGCGTTCAAGCCGGAAATCCTGAACTCGGATTCAAACCTGACCGTCCTGACCAATCGCGGGACATACAACTTCTATTTGGTTCCGGCCGAGAGCGCCGCCGAACGTAAGCGAGTACCGTTCCGGGTCACGTTCTATAACAAGAACAACAGCGGCGGGACCACAACGCGTCGCGGCACAGTCGCTCGGAGCGAGCCGAAGCCAACTGGCCGGTTTGTGAACCAGAACTACTCGCGCTCGGGCAAAGCGGACTTTGCGCCCACCGCCGTTTGGGATGATGGCGTTCACACTTACATGCATATCCCACAGGATGCGGAGCTGCCCGGTATCTTCCGTGTCCTGCCTGATGGACGTGAGCTGATGGTGAACACCACAGTCAAAGAGCGCGGCATTATCCAGGTGCAGGGCCTTTCAGATCTTTGGACACTGCGCATTGAGGACACTTCAATCTGTGTTCGAAACGATGGCGACGAGTTTCAGCAGGCGAGTGCAACGGGCAGGCCCGTTACTTCACAGACAGTTAAACCGGGGGGCAGCAAGTAATGAACCGCGATCAGACAATTGCAGCACGGATTGCAGCGGAGCAACCACCTCAACGTATGAGAAAGAGGTTCGAGCCCAAGAAGCTCATCGCTGTCGCTGTTGCCGGAGCGGTGTTCGTGAGTTTCGCTTGGTTCGTATTGGGCGACGAAAGCAAAGGCGGGAACACGGGCGTTCGCGTTGACGCTTTGCAACAAGGTGGTGGCGAGCGATATGGGCTTTTGACCGCACGGGGACCAGAGGTCGATGAGCCAGAACCAGAGGCTTTGCCCGAGGAAATTGCGGTGGCAACGCCCGCCTCAACTCCACAGCCGGTTGAATTCATTGGGTTTGATAAAGCCTTGAAAACCATCGAGCAACAGAATGGCCGGATTTCCGACCTGCAAGACGAGCTGACGGATGCCAAAGTTTCGCTGTCAGAAAAAGACGGTGAAATCGCAACGCTGAACCTGACCAATGAACGCCTTCAGGTCAGATATGATGAGCGAGAGAAGAAGTTCCAGACGGAACTTGCCCAGGCCATCGCAGATGCGGAGGCCCGGGCACTTGCCAGCGTAAGCCACCTTCAGGCGCAAGGTCTGACCGATGACGAGCGGCGCAGACTCGAAGAACTGAAGAAAATGCGCCAGCGGCAGAACCAGTCGGACGGCATTGTGTTCGATGAAAACCCATACGGCAGAAACTGATGGAGCTGACGATGAACAGAACAGCACTCACCCTCGCCCTGGTCACGTTGGCCTCAAGCGCGATGGCACAGGACGCACCCGGTCAAAACTACCAGCCGATCAATGGTGGATCGCAGCCGGTCATTTTCCAACCCTTCCCTGCAGCGCCGCAGCCGGTTCAAGTCCAGCCAGACGACACCCGCCTGCCTGAAGATCAACGCGGCTATCAGGAAAACCAAAACACGACATGGCAAAACAATCTGGTCGAAGAATATCCCCCCATCGTCGGGGCCTCGATCATTGACGATCCGTCGCGCACCCTGACGCAAGGCACGGTTTTGTCGGCTGTGTTCGGTGGCGCGGTCAGCTCGGAGTTGCCCGGCAGTGTCGTGGCGACGATTACACGTGGCGTCTACTCGATGGACGGCACGCGTTTGCTTCTGCCGCGCGGATCGAAGCTCTTTGGCGAGTATCGAGCGGACACGACATTGGCGCAAACGCGCATCATGATCGTTTGGAGCCGTGTCATCACGCCTGACGGCCTGTCAACTCAGGTCGGATCGGCTGGTACGGACGGTCAAGGCCGGACTGGTGCGACCGGCAGGGTGAACACACACTTTGGGAAACGGTTCGGAACTGCAGCGCTGTTGTCCATCATCGGCATTGCGCCGGTGGCACTGGTCTCTGACAACGATAGCAACAACTCGGTTCGCACTGATCTGGCAACGCAAGTGGGGTCTAACCTGCAGAACGCTACGGCAGCGGCGCTTGATGAATACCTGCGCATTACTCCGACAATCTTTGTCGATCAGGGCAGTCGCATCAACGCCATCCTGCAGCGCGACGTTGTGTTCGATAGCTTCTGAGCGCGAGCCAATGAGCCGACCGCCTCAGCAGTCTTTCCGGCCGCTGCCAGCATGATCGAGTGCGGTAGCGGCCTTTTTTGAAGCAAATTCAGCACTTTTTGGAAGCAATGAATCTTATGTGGATGCCTTCGTGTTCGAGGCAAAGCCGAGATGCAGCGAAGGCAACCTCCAGTGTTCAAAAAAGTGCTCTACCAAGGACAAGAACATGAGCGGGCGGAACGGCAATAGCCTTCTGGAATACTATACAGGCAAGATCGAGCATCTGTTGCACGATGAAAGCCTGAGCGAAATTTCTGTGAATCCTGACGGATCGGTCTGGGTCGAAGAAATGGGCACAACACACATGACCAGGACAGACATTACTCTGAACAGAGATGATGTGGAAAACATCGGGCGCTGCGTGGCCGGATTCAGCGATGTGACATTCGGAGAAAAGAAGCCGATTGCGACGGCCAACGTGCCGACACAGCAGGGTAAAGCGCGGGTGCAGGTTGTGATTCCGCCAGCAACAACCGGCGTGGGGTCCGTGGCGATCCGCCTGCTCCGCGTGAAAACCGTCGATCTGGGCGCGTTCAGCTTCGCCAGCAAAGAGGCGGCGTTGGCAGAAAACAATGATCACAGCGCGCTTGAAAAGGCTCGGGCTGCTCTCGCTGCCGGAACAATGAACTTTGACGAGCTGGCCGACCTTGCGATGCTAAGCAAATGGAACGTGATCATTGCCGGGGGCACCTCGTCTGGCAAAACCACTGTTCTCAATGCAATGCTGAAGCGCGTCGATCCTGGCGAACGGATCGTGACGATTGAAGAAGTGGCCGAGCTGGACATCGAGCAACCCAATTCTGTCGATCTACTTGCTGACCGTTCCGAAGAAGATGGCCCTCGATCACCAACAAAGCTGCTGGAATCGGCGCTGAGGTTACGGCCTGACCGCCTCGTCTGCGGTGAAATTCGGGGCGACGACGCAAATATGTTCCTGGAACTGGTGAACACCGGCCACGATGGTTCTGTTTGTACCATGCACGCCAACTCACCAGTAGATGCCATTGGACGTATGAGCAAGATGGTGCGTCGCGGATCTCCGACCGTTCAAAAGTCAGAAGTGGTCGATGACATCCGGGCCACCATTCACATGATCGTTCACATGAAGAAAATCGGTGACGAACGGAAGGTCAACGGAGTGATCTTCCCACCCCTGATGACCGCTGATCAACTTATCTGAAGGAGAAATAGAATGAAAAAATTTGAGTATCGTAATGTCTTGATGCGGGTAGAGGAAAATGCAGGCGAGAAGTTTGCGAAGCTCGGGCAAGACGGTTGGGAAATGGTCGGCGTCGTACCTGCCGAGTTTGGCATCGTGTGCTTCTTCAAACGCGAGCTGACCGATGGCTGAGTTTCAGGATCTACCCAAAGGCAAGAAGGTCGCGATAGCCGGTACTATGGGCTTTATCGCTACCTCGGCTTGCGCGGTGTTGGTGGTCGGGCTGGCTCTCGAATACATCAACACCAGAGGCTTTCGCGGGCTGGACATCTGGGCGATCCCAGAGAAGTTCATGGCACAGCCTGCAGAGACGCAGCAGATCATGGGTCTGGTGGCGGTGGTCGCAGTGGGTGTTTTGACCTTTGCATTTGTGGCGGCTGCGCTGCGTGGTCCCTCAACGAAATACGGTGATGCGACCTTTGCAAAGGCCCCTCAGCTCGTCCAGGAAGGCTATGCGTCGGTTCTGAAGCTCAAAGACAAATTGGATAGTGAAATCGTGTTTGCCAAATTTGGTGAGCCAAAGGACAAAAACGCGATCTACTATAAGCCCGGCCCCGGTGTCCAAAAGCCGCACGCGATGTTCATTGCCCCGTCTGGTTCGGGCAAAACCAGCGGCTTTGTGATCCCGAATGTCCTGCGTTTCAATGGGTCTTGCGTCGTCCTGGACATCAAGGGCGAGATTTTCCAGACAACCGGCGCGCGTCGGGCAGCAATGGGCGATGAGGTTTTTATGTTCGACCCCGAGAACCCCGACAAAAGCCACAGCTACAACCCTCTGCGCCGCGCAGCACGTGCCGACAATCTGGACCGGCGATGGGAAGAAGTGATTCAGGTTGCAACTCAGATGTTCGACACGCCCAGCTCGTCCGCGCAGGGCTTTATGGGTGGTGTTGAAGGCATGTTCTGCGCAATGGCGATGCTGGCGATCAAAAGAAAGCGGCCATACATTTCCGAAGTCCTGCGCCTGGTCAAAACGACCAAGCAAAAGGACTATGAGAAAATGGCTGAAGAAGTTGGATATGCGCGAGCTGCAGATGAGTTTCTGAATCTTGCAGCCGAAGAATCCAAAATCCTGCGGTCAACGATTTCGGTTATGTTGAACTCCGGCCTGCAGCTCTGGCGCAACCCGTCGGTAGCAAGAGCCACGCAGGGCAATGACATCAACTTTGAAGATCTGCGTCGGCGCCCCAGCTCGATCTACTTTTCCGTGCCAGGGAAAAAGGTCAAAGAGTTCCGGACGCTCATTCGCCTGTTCTTCCTCGATCTGGTGAACACCATCGAAACTGTTGAGCCGGGCGAAGATGAGCCGTTCAAGGTTTTGATGCTGCTCGATGAGTTCCAACGCCTCGGCCATCTTGAGCGCGTTGTTGAAGCCTATGACACCATGCGATCGTTCGGGGGCAGGCTCGTGGTGATTTCGCAAACACTGTCGCGCCTACAGGACATTTATGGGCACGAGGGTGTGCGGGCGATGCTGGCAAACGCTGGAACCCAGATGTTTGCCGCCTCAGAGGATTCCGAAGTACGCGAACATGTGTCCAGGTCCATCGGGGACAAAACGGTCATAAGCAAGTCGAAGTCTCGAGCACTCGGCAAGATGGAAATGGGCAGCATATCAGAGCGTGAAGAAGGCATTCGGCTGCTCCGGCCAGAGCACGTTGGTCGTCTGCCGGAAAACGAGGTTGTGCTGATCCGCGAAGGCAAGATGCCCGTGATTGCGAACAAGATTCGATATTTCGAAGATCCTTATTTCATGCAGTTCCTTGGTGGCGACACGCCAAAGATCAAAGGGACACACCTGGATCTTGCTGAAGAGCAGGCCAAGGATACGGCAAAGGCAGTGGCTGATGCGAAACCGGCCCCTGCCCCGGTGAAAGAGGTTTCTGAAAAAGACCAGGAACTTCAGGCGGCATTTGATGCGCAGCGCACGGTCGCAAAGCGGAAAAGTCGGTCAGCGAAAGATATGGCGATGGAGAAAATGAAAGCCAAACGGGCTGAAAGTAGCGCCTTCACTTGACGGGGGTAACAGGACGCGGCCGAACCGGACCTTACTTCAATATGCAGAGAACGGCAGGAGAGAGCCCTAACCTGCTCGTGCTGCGACTTACATATATGTCCGCTTCCGTGAAGCTTACTAGAATGGCGCATTGTCAGCTTTATGCCTGCTGAGAATTGTCGTCATAGTATCGACAGCAAAAACACTCATCAAAAACCAACAGATTGACGACAGATCAAGGGAACCCCGCACGCATATAAACGATGATCTTCCAAAGGTCTTCTTCGCTCAGCGCTTCCTTGAAGGCTGGCATGTCTGTTCCGAAGCGTTCGCCGCCCTCGGAAATTGCCCAAAGAAGGTACTCGTCCCCCGACATCGGCATCTGAACGAACCATCGTAGGAGAGCGGGAGAGGGCGCGAGCGAACGTCCGGCTTCACCATCGCCCAAACCCTCAGCTCCATGACAGCTTGCGCAGTTTTCCGTATATAGCGTCTTGCCCTCCGAAACATTCTCGGGCGTTGCACGAATGGTGCTCCGAGCCCCGCGGTAGGCTGCGGGCACGTCCTCGTTCATATACGTCCAATGTCGTTGCATGCGCTGCTGCTGGCCAGGCCCCATATTGCCGTGCCCCCAACCACGCATGTGCTCAGACCTCATGTGGTTAGATCCCATTGGCCCGTGACCCCACCAATCTCCTCGTTGTTGTTGTGCGCAACCCACTGTAGCAATGGTGATAGACAGAACGCTTAAGGTAAGAGTGCGTAATCCAAGCTTCGTCATCTTCTCCTCCTTACTGTTTCCGCTCGATGAACGTCGCCTCAGGCCGCTTCGTAACTCTTGAACACCTCGGTGCTACCGTCCTTGAGGATCAAAAACACGTCGTAGGCCTCACGACGATCTTCCGGCCCCATCCCAGGGGAACCGTAGGGCATGCCAGGAACAGCAAGTCCAACAGCACTGGGTTGCTCCTCCAGCAGACGACGAATGTCTGCAACCGGCACATGCCCCTCGATCATATAGCCATCGATCTCGCCTGTGTGGCAGGACATCATTTCTTCGGGAATGCCGTTGTCCAATTTGTGGCGGACAAGCTGTGTTCCAAAGCTGCGCTCCTCGGTAATGCGAAAGCCTTCCTGCCGCAGGATGTCGATCCAAACCTGGCAACAGCCGCAGTTCGGATCCTTGAGAACACGGACGGAAGGCGTGTCTTGCGCAAACGCGGCAAATGGTACTGTGCTGGCAAAGCCAGCGGCGTAAGTCAGTACTTGGCGGCGTTTCAGGTTCATGGCGAGAGTCCTTGGTATTTCCAACTAAATTGAGCCGATTTCGTATCATTCGAGATCAAAGGTCATAATCCACGTCAAACATGCTCATGTTCGCCAACTTCCCGACGCTCGGCGAGCGCTTGGCGCACGATCTGGAAAGCAGAGGAAAGAAACAACGTTGCCATGACCGCCGCAACAATCAGGTCAGGCCAACCGCTAGCTGTGCCCCAGACGCCTAAAGCTGCAAACATAACGGCCACATTGCCAATGGCGTCATTACGCGAACATAGCCAGACAGAGCGCACATTTGCATCGCCGTCCTTGTAACGGACGAGCAAGAGAACACTTGCGAGATTGGTCATAAGAGCGAAAAAGCCAACGATGCCCATGATCTCGGCCTCCGGCACTCCGACATAGAACACCCGGTACACGGTCGATCCAAACACCCAAAGACCCATCAGCAGCAAGCTCACCCCTTTCGCCAGAGCGGCATTGGTGCGTGCACGGATTGAAGCCCCGATCACTGCCAGCGAGATACCGTAGGTCAAAGCATCCCCAAGGAAGTCTAGAGCGTCGGCCTGAAGTGCCTGAGACTTTGCATAGTGACCGGCAGTCATCTCGACGACGAACATCACCGCGTTCAGAGCAATGACAATCCACAGCCTCCTTTTGTAGTCGTCTGATACGCCGTCGAATTTGGCGTTGTGTCCGCAACATGCTGACATTGGGAAGCCCTTTTTGTATCTGTCGTGACCATAGTGTAGTGTCTCTAGTTACTAGAGGTTCAAGAGGTATTTTCATGTTTTCTATCGGGGAGCTTTCCAAGCGCACGAAGGTCAAAGTTCCGACTATCCGCTACTATGAGGAAATGGGCCTGCTTGCCGCACCAGAACGCACCGAAGGCAACCAACGGCGCTACGATGTGGCAGGGCTAGAGCGTCTCAGTTTCATCAAGCATGCACGCGATCTTGGTTTCTCAATTGAAGCGATCTCCGAATTGATTGTGCTTCAAGGCCACCCGGATCGTTCATGCCAAGCCGCAACGGACATCGCCGTCTCACAACTTTCCGAAGTAAGAGCAAAGATCAAACGACTACGGGCTCTTGAAAAAGAGCTGGTTCGGATTTCGAAGGGCTGTGATGACGAAGGAGTGTCAGAGAACTGCTATGTGCTCGCGTCTCTTGCCGATCATAAACTCTGTCACCACGATCACTAAACTATGAGCGGACATTGCTTTAGTCCCAGCGAAAGACTGTTTTGTCCGCTTCTTGCCTATTCAAACGTGGTGCAGCGAATGCCCGGAATGTCCAAGGACAAGAGTCCGTCCCAATCGGAACAGACCCCACATTACTCCAACCCGGTGGTCTCGCTGTTCCCGGCAACACATTCACCGGCGCGAACAATCATCTATCATGTCCTCCGTGGTTAAAGACTGTGTCCATCATACTCATGGACGTGGGTAGCCTGTTCGCGGGTATGGGCAATCTCTTGCACCACGGCGGCAATCTTGCTGGATGAAACTTGGTGCAGCTCACCAACAACGGCCTCCGCGCGCTCGTAGCTGTCCGGAACGCCTTGGCTGTTGAAATGGGCGGCAGCGGTGGAAATGTCCGCGTCTTTCCAAGTCGCCGTTGTGCCGATTGAAACGCTGTCATGATCGTTGTAGCGGGCCAGGAACTTGCTTCCGTCGAGACCGAAGCTGTGCGCGGTCGCCACAATGTCATCACGCACAGCCAGCCATTTTTCGGCTTCCGTGGGGTCCAGGTTGTCCAACTCGGCCGCATTCATGGATGTGGTGTAGCTGTCATCAGCCAAAGTGTATGCCTGCAGGTCGGTGTCATATGGGCGCAGTTCGGCAACATCGCCTTTCAACTCCCCGATCTGAACGTCCATTGCGGCACGCAAGTGTGGATCTTCGACCTCTCGTGCAAGAGCCTCCATGTTCTCGATGGAGTTCACGATGTCCTTGGTCTGCTGCTCGTAGTTCTCAAAGATGGCCTCCCCCAAAGCGGATTGCATATACTGAACATAGCGATCACCGGGCGACTGGTAGTCGTCGGACTCCTGAAAATCCTTGTCACCACTCAGATCCGCAAGGGACGAATAGTAAGGGTGATACAGATCGTATTCCTGAGCATCACTCATGTGCTGAGAAACCAAAGCCTGCATATCGTTCAGATCAACCGGCTCCCCTGACCGCTCCGCAGCTTCAAATTCGATTTTGAATTCTTCGACCAGATCTTGTTGCGCAGTATGTTCGTCAACACGGCGGTTGGCCTGGTCCTCGATGTCGAAGCTGTTTGAGGCGATGGCTGCACGATCAAAGCCCATCGCCTGCTGTTCTTTCCTGATGATGTCGATCTGCTCTGAAACGCGATCTTCACGCGGGGCGGATTGATCAAATCTGGAATAGGGTGCGAAGTGTTCGACTTCGTTCAAAAGATAGTCTGTACGCGAAACCATAGTTTTTCCTTTGCGAGTTGATGGAAAACTCTGTGATGGGTCTGCCTGGGGCGTTGGCGCGCGCATCAGGCAGACCGGTTAAAGTCCTTACAAGCTGTGCCCGTCATCGTCACCGCGCCCCTGCAAGAGCGGGTGCGTTGCGTGGGCGTGAACGTCTGAAAGTTCTTCTGAGATTGCGATGATCCTGGAAGACGCAAGCTGGTGCAGCTCGTCAACAACGGCCTCAGCGCGGTCGTGGCTGTCGGGTAATCCTTGCGCCTGGAAGTGGGCCGCGGCGGTCGAAATGTCGTCGCTGCGCCATCCCATTGTTGTACCCAGGGTGACGTTCTGATGATCGCCAAAGCGGGCAACGAACGCCTCGCCATCGAGGCCGTAGCTGCTGGCCGTGTCGGTGACTTCTTTGCGGATCGCTGCCCACTTGCCGGCCTCTGAATAATCCAAGACATCCATTTCGGCAGTGCCCATTCCCATCATCGTTGAATAGCGGCGGTCCTCGATGATGAAGGCTTGAAGGTCCGGATCGTTGGTGCGCAGGTCCGCAACGTCGCCCTTCAACTCGCCAATTTGAATATCCATAGCGACACGCAGATGAGGGTCGTCAACCTCACGGGCCAGCCCTTCCATCTTGTCGATGGATTGCAGCAATTCTTTGGTCTGAGTCTGGAAGTCCTCATAGGCCCCCTTGCCCAAGGTGTCCTGTATATAGACCTCGTACCGGCGTGCTGCCGGGGCATAATCAGCGGACGACTGGAACGCCTTGTCATCGACAATATCAGCAAGGGCAGACAGATACGGATGGCTCTGTTCGTTGTCCCGAACGTCGCTGATATGGGCAACAACCTGAGCCTTCAGCTCGGGTGCGATTGTTTCCTCAGAACCGCCTAATTCGATGTGTCGCCGCAAGTTGCTCATGACTTCGGGCGACACATAAGACGGGTCTCCTGGCTCGCCGTAATCATCAAAATGATGGGCTTGATCCAGCAGATGTTCCATTCTCGATACCATAGGTTCCTCACTTTCAACGAGTTGGATGGCAAACTCTTCGATCCGGTCTTTGACAGCGTTGGCGCGCTCATCAAACAGATCCGACATTCTTGCGATGGAGAGTGTCATCACATCACCGGCCATGTCGCGGGCCGTAACTTCAACCTCCGGAGTGCTTTCAACAACAGACAGTCCGGCCTGAACCTTCCACGTGTCGGTCTCAACTTCCTGCCGCAAACCGCGCTCAAGGCGGGTCGTTGCGGTCAGCTCAATTCCGTATCCTTCGGCAACCTCAACCTGGATAGAGCGCTGAACGTCGATGTTCATGTCGCTGCTCATACCCATAGCCAACCACTGCCCATGTTCCACGCCTCGGTTATTCACAACGATGTGGACATGGGGGTTGTCAGTGTCGTTGTGGAACACGGTCAGATAGTCCCAGGTATCGCCAAAATCACCGCTCCCAAACAGGCGATCCGCGAAGTCCAAACCGGCCTCATGCGCGGCATCCGGATAGGTGCCTTCGGGAAAAGAAACGATCATGTGACGGGTATAACCATAGTTGGTTTTCCCGTTGAAATCCTCGGCCCAGGTCTCGATCAGATCACTCACCTGATCGGCATCGAGCGGGGTCACACCATTGTCGCGGATGTCCAACACGCCCTCTGCCCTGACGGTCAGGTAATTGATCTGGCGGCGCAGCTCATGCGCTTTTTTCACCCCACCTTTGCGGACGTGTTTCACAACCGCCTCGGGCTTTCCAACCACAGCACCAAGCCGCGCCTTGATGGATGAGGCCCGCGAGATCATGAACTTCATGCGCTTGGCGGTTTGCAGCTGCTGGCTGATCTGCTTGGACCGATCGATACCCTTCTGCGCTTCCCGGAAGGCTAGCTCCAGAAAGTCCCCTGCCGTCAAATTGTGAGCCGCGACGTTCATGCTTCAGATGTCCTCTCATCGTCGCGCAAGATTCGGCGAATGGCGGAGTCTGGCTCTCGGTTTCGGCGGGCCGCGGTGATCAGCGCCTTCAGGTCTTGCCGGTGCTGGATGATCGCACGATGGAGGTTTTCGACATCGCGCCGGTCGTCATCGGTCCAGATCACCGAACCGCGTTTGGCCGATTTTGCGAGCTGATTGAGGTTGGTGTATCCACCCTGAACCTGCCGCAAGTGCGTCTGCCAGAGATCGACAACGGCCGGGTCAGGATCGAGATACCCGATCAGACGATAGATCAGTCGTTGGATGATCTGGTTGCGGCTCTTGGCCCCAAGCGACTGCACGGCCTCCTCCAAACGCACCAACGCATCTGACGGCAATCGAACGGAAAAGACAGTGGTGTCGCCGGGCTTGCTCAATGTATACCTCTGGTTGTTTTTATGACTTGTAACACAACTACCTTATCCTGTCATACTCTCCAAGAGGAAACCGGGGGTGATTTTAGAAATCCGTATTTTCTCAAATTGCCCCCGGAACAGTTTTGCTCTTGGAGGCAATCTCCACGCCGGGAAAAGGGTCCTGCCCCTTTTCCAGCCAGCAGGCGTGGGTGCCGGTGGACCGGCGCAGGGCAATCACGCAAAGCGGGAGCTGCCCGAACAGCGCCCGTCACATACCGGCACGTTCAAGGTCAGTATGGCATTTTCCGCGCGCCTCAGCGCGCTCAATGTCCCGCCGCTTTCGCGGCGGGTGTGGCAGGGTTGTCTGCTGCCGCATTGGGGCAGGTCGGCACCCCTGCCCGGTCTTAGGACCGCGCGCCACCTGTGGCGCATATGTGGTCCGGCCTGCGGCCGGAGCAGAAGAAAGGGCGGCTTGCGCCGCCCTGCCCTCCCGTCATTCGGTGACGGGATCGTCATCGGTGCGCTTCGGGAAGGCCACCATCTCAACGCCAGGGAACATGCTGTGCTTGACCTGGATCGAGGTGATGGTGCCGGTCTCATCGGTATTGACGAAGAGCACCCCGCATCGATCCCAGAATGTCTTGCCTTCTTTTTCACCGGTCTTGACGCTCAGTTTCAGAGTTTGAGTTGCCATTGTTTGATCCTCGCTATGGCGTGTTTCGATGAACAAGGGAAAAGCGGGCATCAAGGGGATGTCAGCAGGGAATTTGATCCGCGCGGAATGCGCCGCAGGCGCAGGGGACATTCCTTGTTGAAGCGCGGCGCCCGGCCCGGGCGCCGCGCGTCTTCCCCGACTGCCCGCTTATGTTCATCCCTTCAGAAACACCGCAGCCGAGGATCTTCTCCGGCAACGTACTTGAAACTGTCAGACCTGGTGAAAGGCAAGGCTTTCTGGGATCGCTGCGCGCGGAACATCTGAACAAAACGATGTCTTTGATGGCGGCAACATCACCTCGATCCGACACAGGCGCGGCGCTCAGTTCTAAGTTGGGGGTTGCCCTTCTGGGTCGGTATGACCGTCGTCGCAAAGGATGAAGAATGACGGACGGTGCAAACCGCCCTATCCAACTGGCGGAGGCCAAAGACCGGACGGTCCGGCCCTGGTCCGTGCTTGTGCGGATCAGGTAAACAGCCGGACTCAATTTGGATTGGCGGGTTCGGTAGGACGCCCCGGTAATCCGCAAGAACTCTCTCAAGCGCTGTCGCGGGGCGAGACCGGCGCACGGGCAGATACAGTGATGAGTACGCCAAGAAAAAGGCCCACCGAAGCGGGCCACGAGTTTAACCAAAGGAAAATCTGGAGGTATTCTTTACAGGCTAACGCTTGCGCGCGCGATCGACAACACCGTCAGCTGTGATCGTGGCAATGCGATCCTCTGTGCGGCGGGTCATTTCCACCCCGTCACCCGTCATATGCGCCTCGGCAAATTCCGTGAACTTGAAGATGCTGCCATCTGCTTCAACATGGGTTTCGTCCTCTGCCGAGCGCCGCTTCACCGATCCGTCATGGCGGATTTCGATGATCGTGTTGTCGGCCATTCGGACCGTCACGGTATGCTCATCTACAGCGACACCCTGCCACCAGGCATCTGCATCGCGGCGCACAACAATGCGGTTTGGGTGCAGCTTGATCTGCACGTCCTGTACCTCGTCCGGATCAGCGGCTTTGACGACCACGATGGCCTCCTGCGCGCTGGGATCACCATGGATCGACGCGCTCCCGTTTTTTGGCGGCCAGAGCTTCGGCTGTGTGCGCGGCTTGCCCTTCTGGTCTGTATGAAACCCGACGAACATCTGCGCGGATTTCCAGACGCGGCGGGCGGCTTTTTCAACCGTAGACGGAGCTGCATCGGTGGACATGGTGGATAGCCTTTAAAGTGGGTTAATTCACGTGCATTTTCGGGGTGAGCGTCACACCCACAGCGCTCAGCACTTTCAGCACCGTGCCAAACTCGGGATTGCCATTTTCGCTAAGTGCGCGGTAGAGGCTTTCCCGAGACAGACCAGATTTGTCGGCCACACTCGACATACCTTTGGCCTTGGCAACATCGCCAAGTGCCGACGCGATCAGCGCCGTGTCGCTGGTTTCAAAAGCCGCTTCAAGATAGGCTTGAATGGCTTCCGGGCTGTCCAGATAGTCAGCCGCTTCAAACTTCGTTGTTTTGACACCCATGTTTTTCACTCCAACTCTCTTGCCATCGCCTTGGCGGTTTTGATGTCGGCTTGCTGGGATGACTTGTCTCCCCCGCACAGCAAAACGATCAAAACGTCACCGCGCGACACATAGTAAACGCGATACCCCTTCCCTTCGGAGATACGCAGTTCACTCACACCTTCACCAACCGGTTTCACATCACCGGGATTGCCCAGGCTCAACCGCGTGATGCGAACCAAGATCCTGGCTCTCGCCCTTTGGTCCTTCAGGCCCTTGAGCCACTTGTCGAACAGGTCCGTCTTACGAATTTCTATCATACCTATATGTAGCCTACAGGCTACAACCTTTCAAGTCAAAACAACCTATACCATTGAACTAAAATCAAAAATCATTGCTGAAAAGCAGGGCGCGTTGCGCCCTGCCCTGCCAGTTTCAGAAGCAATCCGGCACCCATGCATCGATCCGGGCTTTCTGTGCCTCGGTCACGCCCAGTGCCTTTTGATGCTCTGGATCATTGAAGAGCTTGTGCAGCGCCTCGTTCTTGGCACCCTTTTTGGATTTCGCGAAGGCTTTGAACATGTCGGCGTCGATGTGCAGGTCCAGCAGGTCTTTGTAGAGATCATCCAGCTGCCAGCCTTTCAGACGCTTGAAGCAGTTTTCAGCCGAAGGGGTCCAGATCGCGCGCATGTCAGCCTCGATCTCAGCCTCGATCTCCGCCATGAACTCCGGGCGTTGGGTCAGAAACCGCCGGGCCAGAAAACCCGTGATCTCACCATTGCGGGTCTTCTTGCCCAGATCGCGAAACGCTTTGAACGCTTCCACGCTGCCTTGTGCGGCAATCTCGTGGAACTGGTCATAGGCTGCCTGTGCCGCTTCATCCCGTTCTCCGCCAAGACGCGGGTCGAGGATGAACTGGTCATCGATCTCGGGTGTGTTCCGCTCGGCACCACCATAGCCAAACCCAAACAGATTGCTGCTCAGACCGGAGGCCGGGGTGGCAAAGAAAGCAAACAGGCTCAACACATAATCAGGCTTGTCCAGCAGGGCCGTTTGAACCGCTGCCAGCCGGATCGCCACCATGTCGTCGATGAACTTCTGCGAATAAACTGGTTTTGGTTCTTCCTTGATCTCCGGTTCTTTGACCGGGGCCAGAACACCAGCCTCAATGGCAGCCTGAACATGTTCCGCCGCGACATAGGCCGGGGATGTTTTGATCTCGCCATTGTTGGTGACATAGACAAACACGCCGGACAGCTTGCGCTGCGCGTCAGAATAGAACGGCGCCGTATAGTCCTCAAGCGCGGCCAGCTCCTTTTCACCATCCGCGTCCAGAGCCTCACCCTCATAGAGTTCGGCAAGTTCGTCATACCGTTCGGCCTGTCCTTCGGTGAAGTCCCGGCTCACCATGTCCAAACGGTGCATGTCTTTCGTACCCGAGAACCCATAGGGAATGTAGCTTTCCTCATGGGTGTCCACCCAGTCCCAGCCTTCCGCGTCGCGCAGTTTTTCCGCTTCTACCGCCAGTTTCTCGGCAAACAGACGATCCAGTAACGCGCCTTCATTGAATAGGGTTTCATCGGCAAACAGATCAGCGGTGACGGTGCCGCCCGCCTCAACATAAGCCTTCTGCCCGACAAATACGGCCTTGCGGCTAGTGCTGCTAACAGCCTCCGACGTCAGTGCCTGTTTGACATCATGCTCACTGAACCACCGACATTCTTTGGCCCGTTCCAGAACCTCCAGAATTTTCTCTTCTTCGGTGCTGACGGTCATGGCCTTGGCCAGCCCCATGCTGATCTCACCGGCTTTGAGCGCATCCAGAACGGCGGCGGGCAGACTGGCAAGCGCGAGGCGGCGGCGCACATGGGATTCGGTCACGCCAAACGCATTGCTGATCTTGGCAATAGACAGAGATTTCTCGGCCATTTTGCCATAAGCACGGACCTCGTCCACAGGGTCCAGTTCTTCACGGGCGGTGTTCTCCGCATTGGCCCATTGCTCAGCCACGAAGGGATTGTCCGTGACCTTAACGGGAACCTGTGCCAGATCAGCGCGCTCAGTCACGGCGATGTTCAGAGCCCGTAGGCGGCGACCACCGGCAACGATTGCGACTTTGCCATCGGTATCGCGCAACCCGCTGAGGTTCTGGATCAAGCCACACATAACCAAACTGTCGGCCAGAAGTGCAATACCTTCCTCACCAACCTCCTGTCGTGGGTTGATGTCAGACAGGTAGAGATCGGACAGGGATACGGTTTCGATGGTTTCCGGTGCGGTGAATGTTTCGACTTTGCTCATGGGGCAAATCCTTGTTTGAGTGTTTGAGATCGTGTTAAGGGTGCCCTACCCCTTCCGGGGTAGAGCGGAGCCGTTTAGATGGCTGCGTGTTGGATCAGGAAGCGGCGCGCGATGTGGAAATTGTCGCCCTTCCTGATTAGCGCCCACGCTTCTGCGATACGTTGCTGCAAGATTTCATTGCTCATGGTGTTCACCTCCTTTCCGGTTTGGGATTGAGATCAGTATTCGCTGGGGCACATGATGGTCAGAACGCGGCGCGTCACTGACGTGTCAAACGGCCGGTCGGACCCATACGTGTAGTCCGTGTCGTAAAGATCGATCTTCCAGAACAGCTTCTGGTCACGGACTGTCACCGCCCCAAAGGTGTGATCGCCATAGGGGTCATTGCCCTCGTCAAACTGGTCATCCGACGCCACCGCTGCCAAAGCTGCAGTCTGGAACTCCATCCCTTCACCTGACACGCCGGGCGTGACAAATACCTGACCCTGAATTCCCTTAGAATGCATCTCGATTGCCGCAGTCGGATCGATCAGCGCTTTCCGAAATAGGTCATTCTGGGTCGCAATCTCTGCCGCCTGCAGGCTGGTGTCAGTGTCGATGTCTTTTGTCTTTTCAATGTCCAAAACCGTCTCTCCTTTTGTGGTGCGACCTCTGGGGTTGATCCCCTTTGGTGCTGGTTTTGAGCCGAGCCCTGAAAGGGCGTCGTCTCTAAAACCTGCCCCGTGGCGAACGCGGAGAGGGGCGAGACAGGACCAATCGACAAGAGTGGTGCGGCCCGCAGCGCAGGCGCGCGAGGACACGGTATTGTCTATTTGTCTTGTCCGAGGGGGGAGGCCGCGCCTTCCCCCTTACGGAAGGTAGCGTTTGGCTTGTCCAAATCCCGCCTGACCCACAAGGAAAGGACAAAGGATCTCTGATCCTGCGTGAGCGCAAAAGGGACCGTCACCCGAATGGGCAGATCACCACGGCATGGACCGACCATGACCCAAAGCCCCTGCCCCGGCTCGCAAGAGACGGGTCAGGGGCTACTGGGACAGGGAGATCATTCTGGGGTGTTCTGGGTGGAAGCCGATACGTCGGCTGAAACCTAGAGCCTGCTCACGAGCCGAAAGGCTCGGGATTTGCCACAGAAACAGACTGCAGCCCGAAGTCACTCACCGACCGGAACATACCCTCGACGGAGCTTTTGCTTTTCGAGATTGTGGAGCGCTTCACTAGCCAGGGCTTCGTCATCATACGTCACCATCATGGCTTGCCCGTTCGTGCCAATACGCCCCCAGGTACGAAGCACTGAAACCTCCCCAAACAACGTCGGCTGCAACTCGATGCCATAGAACCGCGCCATGTTGATCTCAGGGTCCACATGGATCAGGTGCACAGGTGTGGTGTCTGTCAGCTCCATGACGCGATTGTCGATCAATAAAGCTCGTCTGTCCAATGACTTTGCTGGAACAGTCAATTGGCAAGGATTCAGAACCGTGATGAAAACATTCGACAACTCAATCTGTCTGATGCTTGCCTCGTACCCATCCAGGTACAGGAGCTCATATTGGCACCATTCCACATTCCGCTGCTGGAACCGTTGTGACCACTGGCCAGAGTAGGTACGGTTTTCTCATATCTTGCAAAACGAAATAGAAGGATGAAGGCAACGTGGCTGAAATCTTGGAAGGCGGATGTTTTTGCGGTGAGGTTCGATACCAGGTCACTGGCAGCGCAGTAATGCAACTCATGTGTTTTTGCAGTGATTGCCTATCGATGACCGGAACGGACGGTTATGCCGGGTACATGATAAAGTCGGAAGACCTGCAGCTGCTGAAAGGCAAACCACGGACCTTTGAGAAGACCTCAAAGGAAGGTCGACCTGTCATCAAGCATTTTTGTGGCACCTGCGGATCAGGCCTGTGGGGCGTGACAGCCTTCGGATTGACGAGCATTGCGGCTGGGACATTGGATGAGCCAAACAACTTCAAGCCAACGAGCAAGGTTTTTGTGAAAGATGCCCCCAACTGGGCCAGGGTTCCCCACCATTTGGAAGAAATGTAGCGTTTGAAGCTTTGGTATCACCTACATTTCTGTCTTGGAGTTGTTCCTCTTGGTGACCCGAGTTGCTACGATTGTCGTTGAGGCAATAAGCAGGACATCGCGATGCGCAATGCAATCTTTTTACCCCTAATGGCTTTGTTCCTGGGGGTCGTCATGGACGTTAAACCGGCGGCGGCCGCGTCACTCGGAACATATGAGGTTTTTGGCGTCGAAGACGGTGACATGCTAAAAATGCGCAGTGGGCCTGGAACAGGGTTCAATGTGATCGTTGGTCTTCCAAATGGAACCGCACTACGAGTTCACGGCTGTGAGCAGACCGGTGGCACCCGTTGGTGCCGCGTCTCTTTGGAGCGCGCGCGCAAGCTTAAGGGATACGTCTCTTGGGCATATTTGCGGAAAATCTAATACGACAGCGATCAGCACCACCATCTTTTAGCAATCATAGAATACCGGCGGAAACGCCCTGACGAATCCACTAGTTGGGCTCACACCCGTCGTCGAAGCGGCTCGCAACATCCCCGAATTCGCTGGGTTCAGGACGGCCCTAAGGCTTTGACTGGGGAGCGCTTGATCGCCTGCACCGTAACGGATTGATCCTGGACCCGGTTGGAAAGGCAAAATCGGTGGTACTGACCGATGAAGGCCTGCGCCGCTCCGAAAAGCTTTTCACAGAGCTTTTTGGGCGGGAGCCAAAGACATAGCATTCGCCATGACAAGTCCCTCCATGTAACGCAGGTCTGCATACGCGTGTGGGCTGGCTGGCGGTTGCAATCTGCGCTAAATCGCCCCTGTCCGGCAAACAGGGAGAAGCTGAAGATGACAACGGGGAACGATCTTGGTGGGCTCATCGGGTTTATCACCCGTGACGAGATTTGGCATGAGCGGCTCGCTGATGTGTTGGACGAGCATTTTCTGCCAGCGCTCGAGGCCTTCGATCTTGAGTTCGAGGATCTGGGCGACTTGCTGGGCGAGGATTGGCCGATGGTCCTGTGGGGTGGTGGCCTGGAAGATTTGCTGGGCAGGACATTCGGAGCGGACGCCGAAAACGCTGCGGATGCTTATCTGAAAGGGAGCGGTTCCAAGGAGAGTGCGCAGACCCGCGCCTATATCAAAGGATTGCGGGACGCGTCGGTCAGCCTTTATGAGGTGAGCGAGGTAGACCCCGGCAGATCCATGGTCTTGCGCAACATGCTTTCGGACGCAGAGCCGGTTACCGTCCGGGAACACAGCGCGACGCAGATGCTGCAGCGATGGGATCGCATCGCAGCTCGGGTTGTCGCACAGGGGGATTATAACGTGATCTCGGGGGCGCTGCTCCCATTCGACCCCGACACCGTCGCGTTTTTTGAAGACGGGCTCCGCTCCGTGTTGAAATTGAACCCCGACGTTGAACTGAGGCTGACACAGGATCAGCTACACCGTTCCGCACCCCTCTTCACCAATGCCTGGCTCTTCGCACATCTGCCGAACCTACTGGATCCGGAACCACCACAAATCAGCAACAGCGATGGCGACAACCTGCTCTTTCACGACATGCGCTTCCCCCTCGCCAGCAAAGTGACGCAAAGCCAGGTATCTGAAAAGCTAACACAGTCCGCAGAACTCGTGATCTCAGGCCAGAAGGATTGGACCTGGCTTGACCTCGACACCCCGTCCGGCACCAAGCACGGCACCGGCCTCGTGTTGGACAAATCAATGTCAGGGGCCTCCGTGCTTGGGTCCCTAGATCTGAAAGGTCGGACACTCACACTTTCTGTGAGCTCTACAGCGCGCGCTGAACGCGGCGAAGCCCTGGTCCGGGACCTCCTGGGCGACCTGGTGAAATCTCCGCTGACATCAATCCAGACCGCCGAACAGATGATGGCGGATGACAGCACGAGTAACGGAGTGGCAGAAGAAGAGGACATCCCCCGTGCCCTTGCCCGTCAGATGGCCCACGAATATCTCGAACAGCATTACCGCGATACGCTTGACCAGCCGATTCCTGCCCTGGATGGCAAGACCCCGCGCCAGGCCGTTCGCAGCACGGCGGGCAGGAAGAAAGTCATAGACTGGCTGAAGACAATCGAAAACCGCAGCGCGCGCCAGACCGGCTCTCCGGTGGCTGAGTATGATTTCGGCTGGATGTGGGACGAGCTTGGTCTGTCAGACTACCGAAATTGGACCAGCGATGGTTCTTGCAAAAACCGTTCCAAAGCTTCGCCTCCTGAACCCATCGACTAACCCATGTTTTCCCGGCTGCGTCTTGCAGAGATGTGGCAAGGGTTATGCTGTCGCTGCGCGTCCAGATGGTTTGCCTCGTGACAGCTGGGGCACAACAAAATTTCAGTCTCCGTGGACACACCGGTTTCATAATCGAAACAGTACTCTTGTCCACATATTTCCAGCACCTCTCCACTCTTGGCCAGTTCCGAACTTGTCACCTCGCAGTGATCACAAATTCCGTCCAAGAGAGCTGATTGGAGTTCAGAAAGAACCACTGTTTTCTGAAAATTGCACACTCTGTCACTCATAACTGCTTCAGGCTTTCACAAAATGGTGAAGAGAGAAAGCTTGTGAAACAAGAATTCAAGGGAATGTGACATAGCCCAATGGGTTCGAGATTTAGTTTCGCCGATCATTGCCTGTAAGCTGCGCGGCGCGTCGAACTTTCACGTCAGCCGCCATCCCACAACAGACCCGCGCACATCAAAATACAACCTGGGCTAGTCCTCCCAGCGAAACGCGTCGTTGTCCGCCTTCACCCGACCAATAGACGGCAAAGCGAAGTGGTTTCCCAGCACAATACATCCCGTTTCCGAGGCGCTTTCCAACAGTTTCCGACGGGATGTCACGGCCATCTCAGCATCGGAATCAAACATAAAATGCCACTCGGGATGCCAGCACTGGGCGGTTGTATGGATTGCATCACCTGTAATCAGAGCGCGCCGGTCGCCACTGGTGATTTCGACCGAGACATGACCTGGTGTTTGGCCTGGCGTGGGGATCAGAGTGACGGAATACACCCTGTCGCAGTCCTAAGGTTCACAGGAGGCCCGAGACAAAGTAGGTTTCTTGTGTAGAGGTAACGGCAATAGGCGTGGATCAGAATGGCGCGACAGCTCCCACTCGAAGGTAACAAGCCCTTTCTGGTTTACGCCGGCACTGGCACCGACCTGATTTTCAATCATGGAATTGAGCTTCCCGGTTTCGCGTCGTTTCCATTGCTGGAAGAACCTGGCACCAGGGTGATACTGGCCGGTCAAATGCAGGCTCTTGTCGATCTGGCCCGTGAAATGAATGTCGGATGCATCCTTGATGCGCCCACATGGATGGCGAACGCCGACCGGGCAGCGCCCTTGGGGTACGATGCAGAGCGGCTCGCCGAAGTAAACAAAGATGCGGTCAGTCTAATGGAAGACGTGCGCCAAGCTGCCGCTCGCGATGATGTACTGGTGTCGGCCTGCATCGGCCCGCGCCATGATCCTTACGCCGACATCCCGCCGGTACCCGTCGAAGATGCACGTCAATACCACGCCGCTCAAATGCACAGCCTGAAAGACACAAGCCTCGATCTGGTCACCGCTTATACATTCAACCGCCCAAGCGAGGCAGCGGGATGCATCCTCGCCGCCCGGGACGCTGAACTGCCGATCATCATGTCTCTGGTTGTTGAGACAGACGGGTGCCTGGCAGACGGGACCAAACTTGTGGACGGAATTGACCAGATCGACGCAGCAACCGACTCGGCGGCGCTGTTTTTTATGGTCAACTGCGCTCACCCTACCCATTTCGCCGGAGCGCTTGGCAACCACCCCCGGCTGAGAGGCCTTGTGGCGAACGCTTCGAGTTGCTCGCATGCGGAACTTGACGAAGCAGATGAGCTGGACGAAGGCGATCCAGCTGAACTTGGTAAACAGATTGCCGCGATTGCGAGGCAGAATCCGTCGATCCAAGTATTTGGAGGATGCTGCGGTACCGACATGCGCCATCTGAAATCGATGATCAGCGAACTAGCATAGCCAACTTGGTTCAATCTGAGCGATAACGCTGAGATCTAAGGTGATCCCGTAATTTCTTTCCACAACTTGTTAGGAGATCGGCCCTTTGCTGCCGTTGACCGAGGGCGCGCATCGCTGCGGTGCGGCCCACCAGACCGGACTTTAGCTGCGACTGCGAAATCCAGCGATCGACAAACTCACGCATCGCGGACCAAGTGTGAATTCGCCGCGCTTGTCGCGATGGCAGCTCGGTGCGCTTCGCTGACGTCAGAACAAGCGTGAAAATGTATCGATTCTCGCCTGGATTGAAATACCTTCAAAGACAACACCAAAGAAGTGAATCTTTGTTCAGACTAACATGTTGGGTCTGCTTCTAGGGGGGGATGCCCAATGACCGAGACCGGCAAAACAGTCCACACGCCAGTGGCGCTTCAATGCCAAGTTCGGTGTGAATTTAGGCGTTCGCACCATCAATGGTCATCGGGTTAGCGCTCCGATTTGACACCAATATATTCCGGCAGATAACGCGGCGGCATTGGCCCCTTGTTCCGCCCGCCCTGTTGAATCTGTTCCCAGCCATGAGACAAGACGCCAACCGAGCGGGAAAGACAGAACAATCCCCGGGAAAGCGGTGCCGGGAACCCCAATTCGCAAAAGATAACAGCCGTGGCCCCATCGATATTCATCGCGATATCGGCACCGCGCTTACGTCCGATTTCCGTCTGTATAGCTTCACCGATATCGGCAAATCGCCCTTCTACAGTGCCTGACATCGCGGCCTCGCGTACCAACGCCATCAATCGCGGTGCGCGGGGATCGACGGGCTTGTGGAAACGGTGGCCAAAACCCGAGACGATCTTGCCATTTTCCTCACACCAGGCGGCGATACCGTCGCGGACGGCAACTTCCTGTTCAGCGCCGTCATCCATCCGTTTGGCGACGTCGAAATAAAGCTCGGCGCATTGTTCACCGGCGCCGCCATGCACGTCACCCAACATGTTGACCCCGGTGGCCATGACGTTGTTGAGCCCCAGCCCACAGGTCGCGGCCATACGCGCTGCGGCTATCGATGGCGCCTGCGGACCATGATCCACGCCCGCCACCAGCGCGCATTCAAAAAGCGCCGCCTGTTCTGGCGTGGGCAAATTGCCGCGCACCATGAGCCAGATCATCTGAGCAAAGCTGACGTTTCCGATCAGGTCCTGGATCGGGTGGCCGCGAAAGGCGATCCGCCCCGGAGCCATGTCGATAATTTCGGTGCGCCACCAGTGGCAAATGGCATCGGCGTCATTGCGTCCTGCGGGGTCCGTCATATCGCGCCATCCTTTGCCAGTTTTTCAATGTCTTCCGGTGAAAGACCTAACTCGCTCCAGATTTGAGAGTTGTGCTGCCCCAATGTGGGCGGTGGTGCATCGACGGTGGGCGCGCTGCCGTCCAATTTGATCCCGGTCGTGGCAACCTGAATGTCGCGTCCGACGCCGGGGACGTTTTCAAACTGGTCGAGGAAACCGCGGTCTGCAACCTGCGGCATTTCCAATACTTCCGGCACTGTCAAAACCGCTCCTGATGGCACACCAATGCTATTGAGTTCCTTGGCCCAGTCGCGCGGTGACCGGGTCTTCAACACGGTCTCCAGCTCAGTTTTCAGAGCCAGCCTATTGCGTTTGCGATCCTCGCGCGTGGCATATTCAGGCCGCTCGCGCAGCGCGGCCAATCCCAGGTGGTCCGTCAGTAGCTCCCATTGCTGGTCTTTGTTTGCGGCAATGTTGATCAACCCGCCCTTCGCTTCAAACGCACCGGAAGGCGCCGAAGTGGGGTTTTCATTGCCATTGGCAGTCGGATTGACGCCGGCGATCAGATAGTTCGACACCACCCAGCCCATTGTCGCCAGCACCGATTCCAGCATCGACACATCAATAAAGGTGCCGCGCGGATTGGCGTTCAGAGCAGATGAAATCGCAAAGGCTGCGGTGATGCCCCCCACAGTGTCTGCCACCGGATATCCAACGCGCAGCGGCGCGCTGTCGCTATCCCCGGTGATCGACATCACACCCGAGGTTCCCTGTATGATCTGGTCATAAGCCGGGCGGCGTATCCACGGGCCCTCTTGGCCAAAGCCGGAGATAGCACAATAGATGAGGGTCGGATTGGCCTCTTTCAGGGTCTGGTAGCCCACGCCGAGGCGCGTCATGACGCCGGGCCGGAAGTTTTCAACCACGACATCTGCAGTTTCGACCAGTTTCAGAAAAATCTCTCGACCCCGTGGGTTCTTGAGGTTGACCGTGACCGATTTCTTGCCCGCGTTCTGGGCGAGAAAGGACACGCCCATGTTGACTTTGTTCAGCTCTGGGTCGGCCCCCAGTTGGCGGGCGAGATCGCCCCGACCGACGGCTTCGACCTTGATAACCTCGCCGCCCAGATGCGCCAGATGATGACAACAGAACGGACCGGCAAGGACATTGGTCAGATCAAGAACACGAATGCCCTTCAAAGGTGTCTGCGACATTATCCGCGCCCCGCGTGTACAACCTTGGCCGCCGTGAAAAACTCGCGGCAATAGCTGCCTTTTTCCGGTGCACCATAAGAGGATCCCTTTCGGCCCGTAAAGGGTGCGTGGAAATCCATGCCGGCGGTGGGCAGATTGACTTGTATCATGCCTGCTTCGGCGTTCTGCGAGAAGTGATCGATTTTGGCGGGATCCCGCGTGACAATTCCTGCGGACAATCCAAATTCGCAGTCGTTGGACGTGGCCAGGGCGGCGTCGTAATCCGGCACGCGTAACACGGCGGCGATGGGCCCAAAGATTTCGTCTCGTGCCACGGCTGCGTCGGGTGACACATCCGTAAACAACGCAGGCGCAAAGTAATGGCCGGTTGTTTTGGATTTGACCTCGCCACCACCTGCGGCAAGCGTTGCACCGTCATCCACAGCCTGAGACACGTATCGTTTGTCGATGGCGAGCTGCGCTTCACTGGCGACCGGACCAATCTGGGTTTCCGGAGCGCGCGCATCACCGATCCGAAGGTCTTTCATTGCCGCGCAAAGACGGTCAACAAATGCGTCGTGAATGCCCTCGGTCACAATCAGGCGGGAAGACGCTGTGCAGCGTTGTCCGGTTGAGAAAAAGCTGCCCTGAACGGCGCAGTGCACCGCCAGATCCAGATCGGCGTCATCCAGCACGATCAAGGGGTTCTTCCCCCCCATCTCCAGCTGCATTTTCGCTCCTCGCGCAAACAGCGCCGCCCCCATATGGCGACCGACGGGTGTGGAACCGGTGAATGTGACCCCGGACACCTTGGGGTGCGTAACGATTGCCTCCCCAACCTCACGGCCTTTTCCCATCACAAGGTTGAACACCCCCTCAGGCACGCCCGCACGGGCAATAATATCGGACAACATCCATGCCGATCCGGGCACCAGTTCGGCAGGTTTGAACACAACCGTATTGCCATAGGCCAGAGCGGGTGCGATTTTCCATGCGGGGATCGCCAGTGGGAAATTCCAGGGCGTGATTACGCCCACAACGCCGATTGGCTCGCGTACAACATTTAGCGACACACCTTCGCGCAGAGATTGGTAGGTGTCGCCGGTCGCACGATACGCCTCAGCCGCGAAATATTTGAACAAATGCCCGGCGCGATGCGCTTCGGCCTTGGCTTCGGGCAAGGTTTTGCCCTCTTCGCGGGCCAGCATATCGCCCAGCTCGTCTACACGGGCGAGGATTTCCGACCCGATCCGGTCGAGCGCTTCGAACCGGACCAGAGGCGATGTCTTGCGCCAATTCGGCAGGGCCGCGGCCGCGGCCTCGATTGCGTCAACCGTTTGATCGGCGCTTGCCCGGGCATACTCGCCGATCGTGTCGTTCAGGTCGGACGGGTTGACATTGGGGGCCGCGTCGCTGCTAGCAACCCATGATCCGGCGATAAAGTTGGCAAAGGGGTTTGCAGTCATAGCGCTTCCTCAAGAACTGGTCGCCACCCGATATCTTCATGCCGGTGGTCCACAGTATTCACGTAAAAATAGGTCGGGCCATGATAGCCCCTGCACACCCGCCCATCGGCCCGTCTGGCAACCGGTTCGGCGGTCCAGCTGACCGCGCCGAACCAGTTCCACAAACGGTTATGAGGCGAGGTCAGATGATCCGGGCAAAGCGGTGCTGTACTATTGGCCGGGTCCGGTTGCGGAGCGTTCAACGCCCCGCTGCCCCCCACCAGCGCATCCCATTCATTGGGGCGCGTCGCCCCCTGAAAAGGGTCACTACAGGGCGTATCCCCCCCCGTAAGCAACCGGCAGCGAAACAGGCGTCCATCAATCGACAGCTCTGTGCCATGGACATACCCCGCATCATCCAGATCCTGCCAGCTGACGCGGCTCATAAGCATCCGGTCGGCGACCATCAATCTTCTTCCACCGTCCTCAAATAGATGCCAGTTCAGGCGCAGGTTCGGGTCTTTGGGACTGTCGGTGAGCGCCCAGTTGTCCCAATTCGGGTCGCGTTCAAATTCCGGTAGGTTCCCGGGTTGCAGGCCCTCGTAAGGGCAAAGCGCTGACAGGTCTGTGATCCAGGGCCGTGTCGCGGGCGCAAGTGTTTTTCCTGCATGGGAAAACCCACCCAGCTGCTCTGTTCCTTTGTAGTCCATCATTGCTCTGTCACCGCCCCGGTCACAGGTTGTGTGCGGAAGCGACGCAGGATCCGGAACAACATTTCTGCAGCCAGAAATTCGGTACGCTCCGACGGATCAAGAGGAGGGGACACCTCAACAATATCCAGTCCACCCAACGGGGCCTCGGCCAGCCCATCCAGCAGATCGTAATACTGACGCGGTGTAATACCGCTATGAACGATTGAGCCGGTGCCGGGGAGGTAGCCAGCGTCCATCGCATCGATGTCGATTGACAGATACAGTTCGTCACATCCCTTCATGGCATGCTCCAACGCCTGACGAATTGCCTCTGCCGTCCCCAATTTATGTACGTCGCCAGCCGAAAACACCCGACCGCCCTGCTCTTCGATCAAGGCGAGTTCACCGCTGTCGACCCAACCGGTGATCCCGACCCAAACCATATTGGACACGTCGACATTGGGCAGTTCGGAAATCCGACGGGCATTGGTTGCGTGGTTATGGCTGCCCCACGCGCCAAGCCGGTCAGAGAAATCCAGATGACCGTCGATCTGGATATACCCAAAACGTGCATTTGGTGCGCGTTTGGCCAACCCACGGGAATAGCCAAGGCAGGCCGGGAAGCTATTATAGTGATCACCGCCCAGTGCCAGAGGGATCGCCCCTCCAACGCTCAGCGCCTCGGTCATTGCGGCAATGGCCTCGGTGGTTGCGTCTACATCCTCAGGGGTGATCACTGCATCCCCGCAATCCACGAGCCAGTCGCTGGCCGTTGCGCTTCTTTGGCCCGTATCTGGATCAAAACTGACCCCCTGCGGTCGCATGGATTGCAATACCGTCGTTGCCTTACGCAGCGCCTCGGGACCAAACCTGGTTCCGAGCCGGCTTGAATGTGTCCAATCGCTGGGCATACCCACCACACCGATTTGGCCCGGACGGACGTCGGCGGCATCGAGCAGAGGCCCATCAAACAGCCGATACCCCGGTTGTGCCAGAGGCGGGAGAAATGTCGTTATCGCTGCAGTCATGTCAGTACTTTTTCCTTGGAAGTTTGGCGGCGCGGAAAATCAATCCCAAAGCCGAGGCGCGCATAGATAAACGCCAGAAGAGCCGTGACCATCAGGCGTTGGCCAACCTTCACGACACCCATTCCGGGACGGTTCGGATTCAGACCGGTCAACATAATGGCGCTGACCTCGTGCCGTCCCAAAAGCTCAAGCCATTGCACCACCGTCGCAAGATCGCAGCCCCCCAAACGGGGCCGATCACAAAGCGCACTGAGCGATGTTTCAAACACCGAGAGATCAAACCGAACAAACAACGGCTTTGATGGATCCCGCCACTCTGAAAACGCGGCACGCTGCGCGGCAGTATCTCTATTTACCGGCGTGGTCGTTCCGTTCGGCAAGGGCGCAATATGAAAATCGCGCGCATCGGCTGGTGTACCGCCAAGCTGCACTGTCTGACAATGAGGGAGCGCGCTCCGCGCCGTCTCGGACATGCGATCTGATCCGCCCAAAAAGATTGCACAGGCGCCATTGTCGCTGATCTGACGCATGGCCGCCTTCAAGGCCGCGTGGATCGCATCTTCGGACCCCGGTGCAATATCTCCGAGATCACAAAGCCGCTCGTGCAGGCCATCGGTACTGATATCCTGACGCGCATCGATATCTACGGGGTGACTGAATTGTGGATTTGCGTGCCAACCGAAATAGACCGAGGTTTCGCGTAATGCACGCGGCGCCAGAGATTGCCCTGCATGAGGTGCGTTTGTATCTTCAAACGGGATGCCCAGTACGGCCAGATCTCCAGACCGGACGTCGCCGATTGCTTTGGTCTGAGAGCGCATGAACGACAGATGCCCTGCCATGCGCGGCAACGGGGCCGAACGTAGAGGCATCAGCCTGCTCCTTTCTCAAGACGAGCTGTGACCGCTTGCAGGATCGCCAGTGCAGCGCGGGTTTCAGCCTTGCCACGGTTGTCCAGTTCCGGGGCAAGCCCAAAAACCGCAGCCGCGATGGTATCGCCCGGGGTGGCGTCAATTTGCGCGATCATTTGTGCTGGTGACATTCCCGTCAGGCGATGCGGGTGCGATACCCATTTGCCCGCAAGCTCTTGTAAATCCACAGACAGGATGACCGGTTGGGTGCGGGGCAAATGGCTCACTGCGCCGCCATTGACCCCAATGATGGGAACATCCGCACCTGTGACCTGTCTTGCGGCGACGTCAAGCGCTTCCAAACCGCTGGAATCGCCGCCTACCAACACCATGCGGGCACCGGTTTCAAGAACCGATTCACATTGCGAGGCAACTGCGAGAAAATGCTTGTCAGGTTCTAGCGGAAAGACGTTCACGTCCCCAAGGTCAATTGCATTCGCGGGTGTTACTGTGGGGCAGGACGCATACCGAAGCTGGCGCGCGAGATAGCGTTGCCCTGCCGATGGCCGGGCGAGATTGTCACAAAAATAGCCTGCAATCGCGACCTGACCGGGCACGAGATCTTCCAGATCGCCAATGGATGCGCCCAGAAAACTGGGGATCGCGTCAAACTGTATTTGCGCCGCTTCACTCATTGTGCAACGCCGCGTTCAGGGTTTCGATCGCCGCCAGTTCCGACATTCCCCTGGTGTCGCGCGCAGGCGCAAGGCCGGTGATCACAATCGCCTGCCATTTACAGGACATGGCACCAATGACGGAAACCAGCGTTTCAGGTTTCATCCCGCCGGGATTTAGGCCGACGCTGCCAGCTGCATGCCCCAGATCAATGACCGATATGTCGATCCACAAGACAGCGCGCTCGGGCGTGTCAGAATAGTCGCCGTGCCCTTCATCCAACTGCCGCGCGGTGCGCCAATCCATCTTGCGCTGGCTGATCAGATCCCAGACACCAGCAGGTTGATCGCCGTTCAATCCCACCCAGATCGTGTTGGCTGTTCGCGTCGCGATATCACGCCGGGCCAACGGCATGGCCGCGACAACTGGCAGATCAGGCAAGGCCCCCAGCACACCCGAGGCGACATCAGACGCGCCACCCAAGACAACGGGTACAACACCGTGATCCACCATTTGCGTCACAAGTTGTTCCAACGCGGCAGGCCAATCCCCTGACAGGTCCAGATTGCCAAGATCCCGACCATCTACAGGCAGTCCGATCCCAAGTTGGGCAGTCATTTTGCGCAGCGCATCGGGTGCCAGAGAGGTGCCGGATCGGGGCCCGGTGTTAACTTCGCTCGGAACGCCCATAACCCCAACACAATCAGCCTTACATTGCGAATGAATGCCAAAAGGAAGGTCCGCATAACCAGCTGTTATCATTTGTTTCCGCGCGCTATTCATTGCCAGACGCCTTCGTTATTTGCGATTTCCAATTGCGCTCAAACCGGCTATAAAAAGCGACGGATTTGCGTCGAAAGGTCTGCCTATGCCCGACAAGCCCCGATCCCCTGACGCCAATGGTGGTGTCGAAGCGGTAGAGCGCGCATTGCGTGTGCTGGACATCTTTGAGCCGGGCGATGCAGGCCTCTCTTTGAAGGAGGTTGCGGACCGCAGCGGGGTCAACAAGGCGACAATTCTGCGTCTGAGCGTGTCGCTTGAAAAGTTTGGTCATATTACGCGAGACGCCGAGGGTCTGTTTCACCTCGGGCCGTCTTTGTGGCGTCTTGGATCCGTGTTTCGCCAAAACCTGCGGATGGGGCCAATTGTGCGACCGGTGCTTGCGAATTTGGTGAATGCGACCGGCGAAAGTGCGTCGTTTTATGTGCAACGCGGCAACTCTGGCGTGTGCCTCTACCGGGTCAATTCGCCAAGGCTTGCGCGGGATCACGTTCAGGAGGGCGAGATCATTCCGCTGAGCATGGGCTCTTCGGGTCAGGTGCTGGATGCTTATTCCATCCGGCAGGGAAAACAGGCGGCCAGCATCCGAAAGGCCGGGTATTATCTCAGCCTTGGTGAACGCGATCCTGACGTCGCCGGACTGTCGGTTCCTGTTCTTGGGTTCGAAGATGAATTGCTGGGCGCGATCAGCTTGTCCGGCCTGCGCGTCCGCTTCAATGACACAGCCGTCGAAAAGTATCGCGCGGCGGTCCTTGATGCCGCCCGCCAGATTCGGGTGGAGTTTGGCGAAAAATAAGACCCGCATCATTGTGCCTTGTCTTTCCGACGCCCGATCATCTGCACACCGATAAGCGCCGTGATGGACACGACAATCAGACAGGTCGAGATCGCCGCGATTGTCGGATCAAGCTGATCACGCAGTGAATTGAACATGCGCCGGGTGATTGTGGCGTTTTCCCCGCCCGAGACCAGCATCGAGATCACAACCTCGTCCAGCGACGTGATAAATGCCAGAAAAGCCCCTGTCTGGATCGAGAATTTCACCTGCGGTACGGTGATTGTCCACAATGCGTATGCACGGGACGCCCCTAAGCTGCGCGCTGCAAGCTCCTGATCGAAATCATAATTCTGCAATCCCGACATCACCGTCACGATCACGAATGGCAGCGCCAGCGCAGTATGGGCGATCACGATCCCGGTCAGTGTGTAATTGAGCCCCAGCTTGGCATAGAGGCTGAACACTCCAACAGCGATCAGGATCACTGGCACGACAATCGGCATGATCACAAGGATTTGAGCCGCGCTCCTGATACGAGGCGCAGAGCAATGCAGACCATAGGCACAAAGTGAGCCCAGGGGCGTCGCGATTGCCGTGGTCAGCGCCGCCGCGATCAGCGAGGTCTTTGTTGCGCTCATCCATTCCGGCGACGTGACATAGGCCACGTACCAGCGAAACGAGAGCGATGTCGGCGGGAATTCCAGATAGGATGCCCCCGAAAACGACATCGGGATAACGATCAGCGTGGGCAGGATGAGAAAGAACAGCACAGCAATGCCGACCACTGTCAGCCACAGGCCGTCGATTTTACGTTGTCCGACTTGTTCCATTTTCAGATCCTCAGCGCATAAACAGTTTGTCGAGCCCGAAGACACGGTTCATCAGCCAGATCATCGCCAGCGCCAGCAACAGCAGGACCACGCCCAGGGCTGATGCGGCCCCCCAGTTCGAATAGACTGTGATGGTGCTTTCGATACGCTGCGCCAGCATCTGAACCCGGCCACCGCCCAGCAAAGCCGGTGTGACAAAGAACCCAAGCGACAGGATGAAAACCAGCACGATGCCGGCAAAAAGGCCCGGCAGGGACATTGGGAAAAATACCCGCCAAAAGGCCCCGCGCGGGCTGGAACCAAGGCCCACGGCGGCTCGGACCAGGTCGCCGTCAATATTGCGCATAGTGGCGTAGAGCGGCAGAACCAAAAAAGGCAGCATGATATGCACCATGCCAATGATGGAGCCGGTCAGATTGTGCGCCAGTTGCAGCGGTTCTTCGATAATGCCAAGTGACATCAGCGACGAATTGATGATCCCATTGCGCTGCAAAAGCACCAGCCACGCATAGGTCCGCACCAGAACCGAGGTCCAGAAGGGGACCAGCACAAACACCATCAGAATGGCCGCTGTTTTGTTCGGCATCTTTGTCAGCCAGTAGCACAGCGGGTAGCCGAGAAGGACGCAAATCACCGTCACGGCAATGCTGATCTGAAACGTGACGACAAAGGTTCGCCGATAGAGAGCACTACTAAAGATGCGCGTGTAATTTTCCGTGCTCAGTTCGCCTGCCGCATTGAAAAACGACAGCGAAGACAGCCAGAAAATCGGCAGGAAGACGACGATCAAGATCGTCAAAACCGCAGGCATCGAAAGCCCAAGAAACGTCAGTTTTTCGCGGCGTTCTTCGGATTTGAGCGTGCTGGCATTCTGAAGAGTCCCAGCACCTTCATACGTCTCGGCGATACTCATGCCACATGTTCCGGTACGATGATCGTATCTTCGGGATGCAGGGCAAGGCCGATTTGCTCTCCCTTCGACGGCAACCCGGTTTGGCCCGCGCGATTGGCAGGCACACGCACATTGATCTGACCAGCGCTGTCGTGCTGAACGATCACTAGAACGCTGTCGCCCTGATAAATGATGTCATGCACTTGGCCGGACAGGTCATTGGCGGCGTCTGGCACCGCGCCTGCTGTGACTTCCAGCAACTCGGGCCGGATGATCAGACGATGGCCTCCGCTGCCCAGCGCAATAGGCGTATTGGATTTCAGAACGCGCTCGCCAAGCTGCGCCGTGTCATTCGCTACACTAACCGGCAGGGAAATGGATTCCCCGATAAAATCCGCCACAAAGAAACTATGCGGCTGGCGATAGAGCCGCTCAGGCGTCGCGATCTGTTCGATCCGCCCATGATTGACCACTGCAATCCGGTCCGACATCGTCAGGGCTTCGCGCTGGTCATGGGTCACGTAAACGACAGTTGCATCCAGCTTTTCATGCAGCGCCTTCAATTCGATTTGCATATGTTCGCGCAACTTCTTGTCGAGCGCTGACAACGGCTCATCCATCAGAATGATCTGCGGCTCAAAAACCATGGCGCGGGCAAGGGCCACGCGCTGTCTTTGTCCCCCGGATAATTGCGTGATGCGCCGGTCGCCATAACCGCCCAGCTGCACGGTCTCCAGCGCGCGCTCGGCGCGGGCCTTCTGATCGCTTTTGGACACCCCGCGAATTTTCAACGGATAAGCCACGTTTTCTGCGACCGTCATGAACGGAAACAACGCATAGCTTTGGAACACCATGCCAAGGCCGCGCTTGTGGGGCGGCGTTGCAATCATTTCCTGTTCGCCAAACCGGATCGACCCGCCATCAGGACGCACAAATCCGGCCAGCGCCATCAAAAGCGTCGTCTTGCCGGAGCCTGATGGCCCCAGCAATGTCAGGAACTCGCCCGCGGCGATGTTCAAAGACACGTCATTCAGCGCTTTGACCGATCCGTAGGCCTTGCACAGGTTGGATATATCGATGGGAAGGGAGTGGGCTGCAGGTGACATGGGGGCTCCTAACCTGACAAAAATGGGCGCAGCACAAGATGTGCCGCGCCCAGATATTTTTTACTGTTGGATCAGCGTGTCAAACTCTTCGGTCAACTCGCCCAGCTGGCCGATGTAAAAGTTCGGATCGACCAGAAGCTGCTTGCCATAGTTGTCGGGATGTGTGTTGACCTTCACTGCCATCTCATCCGAGATTATCCCGGTGCCGAAGGCACCCGAATTCACCGGACCCAACGGCATGGTCACCGCCAGCCTCGCCTGTGCTTCGGCGCTCAGCAATTCGTTGATAAGGCGCATCGCGTTGTCTTTATTCGGAGCCCCCTTGGGAACCAACAAGCAGTCCACGTCCATCGTGCCGCCATCAAAGGCATAGGCCACATCAATGCCCGACGCGATCACGCTTTCTACGCGGTTATGGCCCATATGGATCACGTCCACTTCGCCGTCACGCAGCAACTGCGCCGATTGCGACCCGCCGCGATACCAAACGGTAACTTCGGGGGCAATCTCACCCAGCTTGTCCCATGCGCGCGCCTTGCCCTCATTCGTGGCCAACGTGTCATAGATCTCGGCCATCGGCACACCATCCGCCATGAGCGCGGCTTCGAGGTTATAGTTCACCTTGCCGTGCATACCGCGCTTGCCGGGGAAGTTTTCCAGATCCCAGAACTCTGCCCAATTGGACGGGCCATTGTCGCCAAATGCATCCTTGCGATAGGCAATCACCTTGGTGAAGTTGATGAAGCCGATGTAATTGTCATGGATCAGCTCTTTCGGAATGCCTGTGGTGTCAACAATCGAATAGTCGATCGGCTCAAGGCTGCCTTCCCGGCTCAGGGTTTCACACGAAGGCAAATCCTGTTCTGTAACGTCCCATGCAACGGCACCCGCCGTGATCTGCGCGCGCACGTCCTGAATGCCGTTTGTCGTATCTTCCTTGACAGTGATATTCAGCGCACCAGCGGCAGGTTCCAGCATGGCTGAGCGCAAGGCATCCTGAAACGAGCCTCCCCAGGACGCAAACACGACCTCTCCCTCGGCAAAGGCAGGCGAAGCAATGGCCAGGCCACCTGCCACTAGCGCCGTGGTGAGCTTCAGTTTTTGGTTATCTTTCATCATGTCAGGCTCCTCCCGAACTGTTGGTTGGTTTGTGGCTTCGCGACATGCGCGGCTCCACATAATCATTCGCAATCGTTTCATCTAGCAAAACGTCATTTCAGTTTTACTAGAGCTGATGTTGGAATTGGTCAAGGATTCTTTTGCCCCGTAGGATTCACACTCCCGTTTCCTGAGCATCAGAGCCTGGAAAATCTCGCAATTCGCGCATTGGTGCAGCATTCATCTGGGTTCGATCTTGCACATATGGCGTCTGAAGCGATCTTCGTCTGACCCGAAGTTAACTGCCACCGATTGAAGCATTTGGTGGAACGTGCGGACCGCAAACTCTCACTCGCTTTGCGTTGATCCGCGAATTTGAGTGGCAGCTTCTTGACAGTATGCGCCAATTGATCCTGACGACAGAATTGGTCAATTTGGGCTCAGCCCCGACCTCGGATGCGACGCAGCATCCCGTGATATGGAGGCATCGTCAACGTCAGGTTGTCGTTGTGGGAGGGCATGGCGGATCGGAGGATCAGTCATGGAAACACCAAACTTACCGGCCATTCGTGCGCTTCGCCCGGCTTGGAACAAAGGGCGCATCGTTGGGCAAAAACGGCCACTGAAACCAAAACACGTCTGGGCAATCCGTGTTCGACTTGAACTCGCCGAGAACCATCGGGACCTGGCGCTGTTCAATATGGCAATCGACAGCAAACTGCGTGGCTGCGATCTCGTGAAGATGAAAGTCGTCGACGTGATGGCGTCCGGCCAGATCAAGGAACGAGCTTCGGTGTTGCAAAGCAAAACGCAGAAGCCGGTTCGTTTTGAAATCTCCGAAGGCACACGCGCCTCGGTTGAAAAGTGGATGGAAGATGAGCTCATGGTCGGCTCGGAGTACCTATGGCCGGGTCGTTTCCATGAACGCTTGCACATCTCGACACGCCAGTACGCCCGGATCGTCCGGGATTGGGTCACGTCGATCGGTCTGGAGGCCAGTGCATACGGAACGCATTCGATGCGGAGGACAAAAGTCACACAGATCTACAAGAAGACCGGCAACCTGCGGGCGGTCCAGCTGCTACTTGGGCACACCAAGATGGACAGCACCGTCCGGTATCTCGGTGTTGAGCTGGAAGATGCGCTTGCGATCGCAGAGGCCATTGAAATCTAACAACTTGGGCCGTCTTCGCGGACGGCCCAAACAAGACCTTGGCGAAATCTGCGGCGAACAGCGACGAGGAGCCCAGAGCGACGGTCTTCTTGCGGAGCAGGCAAGGACATCGCTTTAAAGTTTCAACTGACACGGCGTATTAGAAAATTCAGAAAAAACTGCCCGTCAATCCTGCGCGGCTCGTAGACAAGCCTTCTTCCTGGCGAAAGTCCTTCGGGCAGTTTGACGCTTATATTGACCTTATAGGGTGTCGCCTGCCCGAAATGCGAACTCAATGTGAAGCGCAATTTCAACTGACCGGAGTCATCGAATTTGCCAGTGAAGTCCCTAAACCAAGGCCCTTCGGCCGCAAAGCCTTGGGCAGATAGCAAGGTCAGCTTGTCTCCATTGCGATTGATGCGCAAGGCTGCAAGTGGCTCGATTTTTCCGGGGAAATAGGCCTTGTCGGGCCGACTGGTTGTTTGCCAATAATCATCGTCCCATCTGCGTCTGATTAAGACAATGTAGTCACCATCAAAAGTCGCGAAAGACGGCGCGACCAACTGATTACAGACTCTTCCTTGCTCTCCTCGAAGTGCGGCAAGAGTTTCACTGGTCTCGAGGCTCTCAGGCGTCAGTCCAAGATTCTCTCTAGCGCTGATATACCGAGAGAAAGCAGATCTCGTGCGTGGGCCCGCAACACCGTCCGCTGTGCCAGCGCTGCAGCCAACGCGATTTAGCTCAGTTTGTATATCACGGATCAGGCTGCGCGTCTCTGTATCATCCTTCGCGCTTTGAGGCGATGTCGGCACAAGAGCTGCTACTTTGTCTCGCGCAGTACTACTGTTGCCCGGCACTTCGTCCTTCTGGTGCTCAGCAAGCAAGTCGTCCCGCAACGAAAGGGCGAGCGCGACTGCAAAATGATCCCTTTCGCCTTCGTATCGCTCCAGAAACATCTCGATCGCATCAAGCCTTCCGAGCGAACGCGCAAGTTCAAAGTCCGCATAAATCTGGTCTTCGACACGCTCAATTTCTTCCTCTGGCGTCGAGCCTGCAGCCGCATCTGGAACAAGAAAAATGTCTCTGGCGGGAAGCGAGCCATAAGTAAATGGCTCCTGATAGCCTTCTGTCAGAGTGTAAACCCTGTCGCGGACTCGCCGAAACAACTTGCCAATCTCAAGTCCGGGTTCCTCGATGTGGTTGAGCAGAGCCTGAGCATAGGGGCTGTTGCGGCCATCGCCGTCAAGCGCCAGCGTTCCGCTCCTTGCAGCATATCCAACCAACACACCTCCCGGATCGATACGTGCAAGTCCGCGTCCAATTGAGCGGGTGCTGTTTGTGCGCTCCATAGTCGCGAGGAATGGATTGTTGCGGCAGGCGTCAACCAACACGATCTTCAAGCCGGGTGCGCCCGCGATGGAGCTAATCAATGTGTTGAGGCGGATTGCCTCGAGTTCGATGTCACGGTCGCTCCGCAGTTCCGCACTGACAGGGATCAGGAAGTTCGTGTTGTCCAACTCGATGCCGTGGCCGGCGAAGTATACGATGACCGACTCGGCGTTTTTTGCCTTTTCTCCAAAGTCACGTATGGCAAGGCGCATGTCGCGGTAATCCAGATCAAGACCTGTTGTGACCTCAAACCCGATCCTGCGCAATGCCTCTGCAATGTCGATCGCATCATTCGACGGGTTTTTGAGATTGCTGACATGTTGGTAGTTCGCATTGCCAATTACCAAGGCAACTTTGTCCGCCAGCACCATCGCAGGCAGAAAACAAAACACAACTGAGAACAGGATACGCTTCATGTGAAATATCGCCGTTAACGCGTCTACCATATGAACGTTTCCACACTTTCGGAATTCAATCAATATGACCGGCGTGGACAAGCTCTAGCTCGGCTTAGGCCGCATAGCGGAGTTCGGGATTGACACGACGAAGGTTCGTTTCCCGCCCATTGCGCCAGTTTCGGCATGGACCATTCATATGAAGTACGAACTCGGAGCCGCCTTGCGGCGGGACAGAAAGATGCTCGCTTGGGAAGCTATCTAAACGTCAGCTTCCGCATTTCCTGCGAGCATGCGTAGCGACTGCAGCGAACTTCCACTTCCCGCGCTTCGTGCCGTACTTCAGCCCCCTACCCGTCCCGATCTAGCTTTAACCAATATCGCGTGTACCGGAGTTCACCCGTTCGGATCAAAGCGCCCTTCTCTACCAGGTTCTGGAGATCCCGCGTTGCTGTGGCGCGCGATGTTCCCGTGATCGAGATATAGTTCTCAGCGCTCAATCCCCCTGTGAACCCATCCGGCCCAGCCTTGAACAAACGGGCGATTACCTTGCTTTGGCGAGTGTTGAACTGATCACGGTACCGATCATAGAAGTGCGTCTTGGAAATAAAGAAACCAACCCGCTCAAGCGTCACCTGCTGTGCTGTAAGGACAGTTTCGGCAAACCAGACGAGCCACGGTGTGACTTCCAGCGTCTTTTGATGGCGTTCGAGTTGGTCGTAGTAAGCCTTCCGCTCTCGCTCGATCGTGAAAGCAAGGGCAATCAGACTTGGCTGACCGATATTCTGGGCCAAGGACTTTTCAGCCAGCGCCCTACCCAACCGGCCATTGCCGTCCTCAAAGGGATGAATGCTCTCGAAATACAGATGGCTCAAACCGGCCCGGATCAGTGCGCGCAATGGTTCGGGACCATCCGGTGCGGTCCGGTTGAACCAGGCTACGAACTGGTCCATTTCAGCCGGAACCTGATGTGAAGGTGGAGCTTCGAAATGCACCGTTGGGCGGTCGAGCCTGCCTGAGACGATTTGCATCGCATCCTCATGGCTCCGGTATGATCCAATCGTTTCCAGATGCCTGTCATGGGACAGAAGCATGTCATGCCACCGAAACAGGGTGTCGTGTGACAGTGGTTCCGAATAGTTGGAATAAACATCCACCATCATTTCAGAAACGCCCTGCTCGCGCGGTTTGGATGGATAGCTGTCGGGAGCCAGTCCAAGATGTCGGCGCAAGGAAGATTGCACGCTGAGACGATCCAGCATCTCACCTTCGATCGCGCTGGTCTTCATTGCTTCTTCGCTTAGCAGGTCGATACGCAATTGATCTCGATCCGATGTGTTCACATGATGAACCGCTCCAAGAACTTCCCCTGAGGACAACAGGAACTGTTGCTCGTATGGTTCGAGTCTTGCGGCGTCGTAACGAAAGGTAGGCCAGTCAGGGTTCTGCCAGTTCCACATCGTGAGGTATAAGCTTCCTTTCTATAACTCACTATTTATGGTTGCGTGATTTATAGAGGTCAATCCTATAGCTCACCTTTTTCAGACCCTTCGATCCAGTCATCACTTGGAGGTGTAATCTGAAAACGGTAAATTTCATCCTGTTTCCCCAAATTTACGTAGCATTGGATGTCCGCGAGAGCATTGCCTTTGGAGACAATTCGCCCTTTTCGATCTTGGCCAGCAACGAAATCAGGTAAGCCCCTGGAGATTGTATGTTCTCAGCACGTTGAAAGATGTATCCGAGAACAATGAAGCGAATAGCTGGGCCAAAAGTTGATTTCATTGCATACCAGGTTTGGCCAAGCCGTAGATACTCGGCGATATCATCCATAAGCCGATCACAGTGGTGCTGATCTTTTGCAAAGCGTAGTTCTGAGCATAGCCGTGGAAAACTGCGCTCCATTTGGTCTGGAGAAACCTGAATCTGAGAAAGCTTTTCTTTCTTAACTTCCGGATTCAAAGAGTCCTCTTTGTGCCCCTCAATTTCACTGTCACTGGCCCTCAAATTTTCTGTATCAGTCTGTGTTATCTCGGAGATTTCCACAGAGATTTCTGCCAACAGCTCGCTGAGTACATTCGCATCTGGTTTGCGACGCAGAGCATTGCGTACGGTGGTCACCAAATCAGAGATCGCGGTGTCATTTGCTACGAGTTCCTTAAGGCGCGCCAGAGCGGCGGAAACTTTGTCACGGAGTACAGTGAACTCGAGAACGCGATCAGCATGCCTCTGGGCTTCCTGAATGAACTCAGCGTGCCGTTCAGACAAAGGCATCAAGGAGAGCCCAGTTGCGGTGACCACCCTGCCCTGGCGATCCCGGCGCGCCCATCGCTTACCGTTTGCGCTCATGACGCGGCGGATAAGTCCAAGGTCCACCAGCGTCGAGATATGACGCTCAACTGTCTGCACGCTGACATGAGTTCGTTTGGCTATCGCCGCGTTGGACGCGAAACAGATGTGATGATCATCCTGGTCCGCAGCAATCTGATCACCGCCCATAAAGGAAACCATCGCTCTCAGGACATTGAGAGTTGTGGATTTTAACCCAAGAGGTTCTCTGGCCTCTTCAACGGCGCGAAGAAGTATCCATTTTTTGGGCGTACTGTTCCCCTGCCCTGCCGTTCCCGACAAGGTCGCTCCAATTGGAGCCAATGCTGTTAGTGTTTTCATGATTATCTATCGGCAGACAAAAATTACCCGTTCGCTCAAGAGCGTTTTTTCTTGTGTGGCGATTCGGGTGCTGCTAGATTCTAGGTGTCTAATCTAAGAATTGCGCTTTGCGCAGCAGCCCTCGAAGCTCCGGTTTCGGGGGTTTTGTTTGTTTGCCTTCCTCCTTTCTGCTCGTCCTCAGTTCTTTTTCTTGGCGTTTACAGCTGTAAACTCAGCGTGTGAGCGCTTAATGATTTCAGCCATGTTTTCGTCCAACCAGCTAGCGAAGCCAGCGTTAGCTCCGGTCCTTTTGACCGAAACAGTTAGTGATCCGTTGGTAGATTTGATTGTAACGCCTTCGATTGGGTTGAGTTCGGCTGCACCTTCTCTTTGTCTTGCACCGCGTTTGGCAGCTGCTTTTAGGAGCATTTCCAGCCGATCATCTGACGACATCGATGGCTCAATGGTTGCAAGAAGATTTGCAGCTTCATCTTCCGCTAGCTTGCCTGCAACGAAGTGCTCTGCAAGCACGGTCCATTTTGGGCGGCCTGATTTTGGGGCTGCGCCGATCATGTCACCAATCTTTGCAGGAACATGTTGCGTAATTTTTGTCAGGTGAGACAGCCCTGATTTCGAAACGTTCAATACTTGCCGCACCGTTGCCGTGTCATGCCCGGAAGTCAGGATCGCCTCGGCGAAACGTGCTTTCTCGTAGAAGGAAAGATTGCGCCTCGCAGCATTCTCAAGCCCTTTGGCGAGAAGCGCTGAAGCATCGTCGATATCCTGAACATTGGCGCGGACTTTAATACCAAGTTCACGACAGGCTTTGAGCCTCCTCCGTCCATAAATTGCCTCGTATCGACCGTCGGATTTCGATCTTCTGACAAGAATGGGAACTTGTTGGCCACCGTCTTGTATACTCGACATCAAGCTTTCAAAACTATCGTCTTCTTCGTCAATGTTTACAGCTGTAAACTCACCGAGCCTATCGGCAGGCCCCCAGTCGTCGATCAGAGCAGGGTCAATTTCCCTGATTGCGGCAAGAGAGCCCTGAAGCGCACCAAGAGCAGGGGCATTGGGTTTTGGAGTTTTATCGATGGCCTTGGGGCCAGAGCGCGCGATGGTGTTTGCGATCCCCGACATCTCCTGAAGCGACTTTCTAGCCATTAGCTGCGTCCCCATGCTTGATGGATCATTTGCTCTACCTCAGAGCCGATCGCATCCATTGAGTTCTTTGCCCGATCATAAGTTGCGCGTGTCATTTCTGACCGCACGACTTCGTAAATTGATTGTTTGAGCATTGTGGCGTCACTGACCGCGGTGCTTTTGAGGGCTGTGGCTGACATAACGCGATCCTGAAACAGTGCCCGCATGAACGAAGCCAGTTGTTGAGACGGTACGTCTGTTGGCTCGTCACGCGTTATCAGGAATTTGAAGTTGTCGTATTCGAGCGTAGCGCCGGCATCTTCAATGACTGCCATGTAAGCACCAGCGAGTTCGAGAAATTGAGCCGTCGAAGACACGTCCAGCATCGAAGGTGTAAGTGGCACAAGCAATGAACTGGCGGCCGCCATCCCAGCAATTGTCAAGAATCCTAGCTGAGGTGGGCTATCAATCAGAACAAGGTCAAAATCTCCTTCCACCTGGGCCAGGGCATTCCGTATTCTTGTAAAGAACGGATGGTCTGGGTTGGAGTGAACGGCAGATTCTGTCTCAAATTCGGAAAGAACAAGCCGTGACGGAGCCACAGAGAGACCGGGGAAGTACGTCGGAAGCACGACGTCCGCCATATCTACCGGATCTTCATATCGAATAGCATCGTAAATCGTCAGCCCGTCAAACTCTATTTCGGGGCTTATGCCGCACATGGATGTAAGAGAGCCTTGAGGATCCAGATCAACAGCCAGCACACGGTAACCGCGAAGCGCAAAATAGTGAGCCAAGTGAATTGTTGTGGTGCTCTTACTGCTGCCGCCTTTGAAGTTCATCAACTGCCAGACTTGGAGCTTTTCTCCTTCAGTCCGGCGAGGGACATAGCGCCCTTTTTTGCGTGAGGTTTTCTCAAGCGTTTCGCGAGCCTCCCAAAGTTCTTGGGCAGTATAGTAACGCCTACCGCTGCGTACGTCATTCGGTTCAGGAATCGTTCCCTCTGCGTGGACTTTGCGCATGAATTGACCTGAGACTCCTAAGAGTTCAGCAGCTTCTGGCGCTGCAAAATTTCGCAGTGATTTGGTGTTGTCGGGGGCAAATGCAGCAAGTAGATGTTCCCGGATAGCCGAGTTTAATCTCTCAGATATTTCCGTGGCGAGTGCCGATGGTCTTTCTGCCGCAAGTGGTGTCACGGGAATCATGTAGTTGCCTCAAATTAAAGAATGTGGTCATTTTTGCGCCACTTGAGATAAACAGCCGTGATTCATAGCACTAAGTCAAGGATTTTCGCCTATATTGTAGGTTTTCCAACGCGGAGGACTACATACGCTTTGCATCAGAGCAGGGTGGTTTACAGTTGTAAACTCGGTTGAGCGGGATCATGGGTTCTTTCAGTCGATGAAGTTCTAACGTAGGCATGCGAAGGCATTCCTGTAAAACTCCTCCCTATGCTCCGCTTTGAGTAGAACGCCTCTAGCATGGAGTTGGAGTGAAGGCCGAACGGCTTTTGGCGCAAATTGCGCAATTGGGAAGGGCAGGGAGCTAGTTGAGCTGATTGGTCAAATTCTCTCACCAACAATTTCGTTATCGAGTTTTCTGCGATACCAACTTCGTAACAATACTTCTGCGCCAGTACGGGAGTACGATGCGGTGAGAATGGCATGGCGATCTGGGTCAGATACACCGAGCTCAGCCCGTGCGCAGAGGAAAACACGCGAACATTCCGGCTAGAGTCAGCCGCTCGCCAATTGCCCAAGAAATGGCATACCGTGAGGGCGGGGTTTCGGGAATTGTGCGCCTGTAAGTTGCGACGGAACACGGAACTGTCCTCGATCCAGTGCAGCTGTGCTTGCGCGGCGCGGCTTTTGACGCAAGTCTCTACCGTCATTGGATTCATATGGGATCACAGACATGATCCGTGTGTTCACGTCCCATTAGCGTCCATAAAACCAGCTTGCTCGAATTAGTGATTTTGGGCTCCTCAATCGTTGAACAGACGGTCTCGTTGGCATATATTGCCAAAAAGGAGGCTTACGCCATGGTAACCCGCAATGTTGTACTTACAGAATCGCAGGATCAACTGGTGCAGAATCTGGTTGCGTCCGGTCGATATCAGAACGCCAGTGAAGCGTTGCGCGCCGGCCTTCGGCTTTTGGAGCGGGAAGAAGCGGGGCTGGAGTCTCTCAAACAAGGCTTGCAGGAGGGTGTAGCGCAGGCTCAGGCCGGAGATTTGGCAGAAGGCAGGGGTTCGGATGCGATCCGTCGTGCCTTTGCAAGGGCACGAGCCAAGGCGTGACCAGACCCTTTCGACTGACACGCCGCGCTGAATCCAGCCTGGTGGAAATTGCCCGATGGACCATCGACAAGTTTGGATCGCATCAAGCCGATCTTTATGAACAAGAACTAATAGCGCGCTGTCAGGCCATCACAGAGGGCAGGGTGGCCAGCCGAAGTTGTTCTATATTGGTCGAAGAGGCGGCGGATCTCAGATATGTGCGCGCAGGAGAGCATTTCCTGGTTTATCTGGATCAGCCGGACGCGGTGATCATTGTTGATATCCTGCATTCCCGTTGCGATCTGCCGCGACATGTTTCCGCGCTGGCCACGTTAACAGATGCGACAGGAAACAAGACATAGGCACAGCAGCCGGAGTTTCCCTCAAGCGGGGATTATTAAATAGTCAGTAACTACTCACCCCAGTAGATCAGTCGCCGGGTTATCCGCGATGTCCACATCGTCGTAGTATTTCTGCGCCTGGGCCATGGAGCGATGCAGGGAGAGGCGCATCGCGGCCTGGATCGGGGCGCCGTCCAGCGCGGCCTGGGTCAGGAAGCCCGAGCGCAGCCCATGGGGGGAAGCGAACCCGTCCGGCAGGCCCGCCAGTTTCGCCCGACGCTTGACGATCTGCGCGATGGCATCCGGGCTGAGGCGGCGGGTTAACACCCGATCGGCTTTTGAAACAGGCCGGAACAAGGGGCCGTCCTGAATCTCACCCACCTCGATCCAATGGGCCAGCGCTTGGGCTGCGCGGCCTTTCAACACCAGCCGCGGCGTTTCACCTTTGGTTGTCGTCTTGGTCTCCAGCAGTGAAATCCAAACCAGGCTTTTCTCGTCGAACTCCTTCAGCGAGACGTCTTCAAACATCAACCCGGTGATCTCCGAGCGCCGTCTACCACCCGAAGCCCAACCCAGCATCAAGATGGCGCGGTCGCGGCAATCCCGCCGGGACCCCCGACAAGTGGACAGCAACTGCTCGAGCACATCGCGGGTAATCGGTTGCTGCGATTTTGGGGCAGGGGGCCGGGCGGCGGCGCGGCGCGCCTTGGCACGGGCCTGCTTCACCTGCGGCGCATCAAAAGGGCTGGTCAGGTTCTTCATTCGATGAAAGGCCAGCCAGGAGGCGATGCGCCGGTCCAGCGTAGAAGGGGCCGGGCAGGCGAGGGACTTGCGTAGCCCTTGCGCGATCAACATCTCGGCACTCTGACGCGCGACATCCTCGGGCGCGGCATCTCCCAGATCGCGGGCGTGATCGAGAATGAAGGCCAGCGCTGTGGCCTCGCTCTCGGGCCAGTCCAACGGCACTCCGAACCGTGCTGCCTTCCAGGCCGTTACATAGAGCAAATCGCGCTCATAGGCCCTGAGCGTGTTGGCGGGTGTGCCGCGGACATAGAGATCGGTCAGGGCGTCCTGGTCAGACTGCGACAGGGCAGGGGAGGGGGCGGGGAGATAGGGCTCAGGGGTGCTCATACGGCCCACTCTGCGCCCATTTTCCCGCAAAATCAATTATACTTGATAAGGGGTACTTATCAAGAATAACAAGAAGGTAGCAACGCTAGATTTGTTGTGCGCAAAACGGATGAAAAATGAGAGCTGTACAAAAAAGCCGATACTGCTGTTAACAAATTGAGCTCTCGGTATCGCAGCCTGAGTATCCGTTATCGGGGTTCTGTTGCGAAGTTTACTGCAGTTCAGAGAAATACATCCGGCCTGTTTGTTATGCGAGCAGCTCTCTGAATTGTTGAAAGGGACAGGGTCCTGGTGTGAACTGGCCTTCAACATCTCCGATTGGAGCGGCTCGCCCATTCATGCCAGATATCAACATTGTGGAACAGGACCACCGGTTCTTTAAACGTCGGATTAGGCCTATGTCGGGGTTCAGGCCTTTCGATTCAGCGGCATCCGCTCTCGCTGGTATCGAGTTGGCTAACATGATCCGCAAAGGCCAATTCAGGCCCGGACTCTCGCCGCTTCAGCAGTTTGGCCAATTGGCAGGATAACTGCCTCGCCGGTTCCATATGCGCAATGCTCAAAGGAATTTGCGGCATGTGTAGACGCCCAAAACGCAAGAGGTAATTTGACTGGTCTTTGGCATCGGTTCGGGTACTGACATGGGGACCGTTCAATTCTCTGGGGTCATGCTGCTTTCAGCAGCGGGAGGGTCGACTCCAAAAAGCTCGCCAGGCGGCCGGAAGCGCGGTTTGGTGGCGGGTCAAACCTTGTCCTTTCCGACAGGTTTCCATTGAGCATCGCAGCCCGGACCTTCAGCAGATAGTGAGCACCGGTTCGCGACCACCGCATTTGTTGCTTCTTCACAAATCTTTTCGCCACAAGAACGTTCACGCTCGCTTCCGCAGGTGATGTAGCAATGCGCTGTCCCGCGTGGTATCGGGCGGCATAGTTGATTACCGAGCCACGGTTAGTCACATTGTTCACAACAGGAGAGGATGCCTTTGCGAGATTGGTGAAGTTCAGGGATTCCAGTTTCGGCGGAGCTGGATCTTAAATTTGTAAACTCTTGAAAGCCTTTAAAACATTGCTCGTGCCTTCTCTAAAACAAGGTTGTGCAGTGCGGAAATTCTCTCGGTTGCATGTTGTTTCGCCCGCGAGACCAGAAAATAGCCGTTCTCGGATTCCATCTCGGTACCTGGCAAAGAGGTTAACAGCCCGGTGGCAAAGAGATCACCCGACAGTTGCGGCCATGCTATGCAGATGCCGCGGCCTTCGGTGGCGGCTTCGATCAGCAGCGGGTAGCTGTGGTAAAACAGCACCTCGGGGGTCAATTCGAAATCCACACCATGGGCGCGAAACCAGTCTCCGAACCAGATACAGCCATACTCCTCGCGCGCCTGATGCAGCAGGGGCAATTGGCGGATCGTCTCGGGCGTCAACTGATCGGCCTGCACTCCGTGCTGCTGTAGAAAACTCGGCGAACAGGCTAGAACGATCTGTTCCTGAATGATCTGGTCTGACCGGTAATCCGGGTTCGACGGCTTGCCCAGAACAAAGGACAAGTCCGCATCTAGATGGTCGGCGCTGGTTTCGGTCTGTGACACCGAGAGCTTGATGTCGAAATCCGGAAAAGCCTGTTGCAGGTCGGGGTAAATCTTAAGAAACCAGAAATGCGCCAGCCCATAGCCGCAATGGATCGATACCGAGGGAAACTCTGCCCGCGATTTCAGGTCAGCGCAGACCTGCCGGATGCCTGACAGGCCGCCCTGCACCGCGTCGAACAGCTGTTCACCTTCGGTAGTCAATCGAATTTTGCTATGGACTCTATCAAATAATTGCGTGTTCAGATTTTCTTCCAGTACCTTAATGTGCCGACTCAATGACGGTTGGGAGATGTTTAATCGCCTGGATGCTTCACTGACGCTCTGAACGCTGGCGACAGCTTCAAATGCAGCAAGGGCATTCATGATCGGGAGCAAAGTACGCAAATCATCCATATAAAAATTATATGAATGTAGTTGCAGCAGTCAATAAAGGCACCCCCATGGAACACACACGTGTACTTATCATTGGCGGCGGCGTTTACGGCGTCAGCTTGGCCTATCATCTGGCGCGCGAAGGCTGGAGCGATGTGATGCTGGTGGAAAAGGGGGAACTCACCTCGGGTTCGACTTGGCATGCGGCAGGCAACACCACGAACTTCGCCGGTTCTCTGGGCCTGTCCTATGTCCATGACCACGGGCTGAAGCTTTATGACGAGATTCAGGCCGAGACCGGTCAGGCCACCGGCTATCACCGCTGCGGCGGGATGCGGCTGGCGCAAACGCAGGAGGAGTTGAACTGGTTCGCACGCGGCGTAGGCATCGCACAGCACAATGGCATCGCCTGCCGGATCATCTCGACCGAGGAAGCCAAAGAGCGCCATCCCTTTATCGAAACCTTCGGCGTCAAGGGCGCCGTGTGGATGGAAAATGACGCCTATGTGGATCCCACCGGCGTGACTATGGCGATGGCTAAGGGCGCACGGGCACGGGGAGTGAAGATTGTCACCAACAACCGAGTGACGGGGCTCGCGCAGCGCGCATCAGGCGAATGGGAGGTCGAGACCGAAAACGGCACGGTGATCGCCGAGCAGATCGTCAACGCGGGCGGCTCGTTCGCGCGCCGTCTGGGCGAAATGATGGGGATCAAACTGCCTATCGTCGACATGATCCACCATTATCTGGTGACCGAAACCATACCCGAGATCGAAGCGCTGGATTTTGAGCTGCCGCTGGTGCGCGACCCCTACAGCTCGACTTATTTTCGGCAGGAACGCAAAGGGCTGGTCGTGGGCCCCTATGAAACCACGGGTGCCAAGCCCTGCTATCTAGAGGGGCCGGATTGGGACACCGACCGCTTTCTGTTCCCCAATGAGCTGGAGCGTCTGACTCCCTGGCTGGAACGGGCGATGGAGCGGATGCCGGTTGCGGGCACGGTCGGGGTGCGCACCACGATTGCTGGCGCGATCACTTATACACCGGATGGCGGTTTTTTGCTGGGCCCGGCGCCGGGGCTGCGCAACGCCTGGCTGGCCTGCGGATCAAGCGTCGGTATCTGCCAGGGCGCGGGATCAGGCAAATATCTGGCCCAATGGATGGTGCATGGCCAGGCTGAGATCAGCATGAACGATTTCGACCCGCGCCGCTGGGGCGATTACGCTTATGGCGAATATACCAGGGCCAAGGCCATCGACGCTTATCACAGAAATTTCCAGCTGCACCAGCCCGGCGAGGACCGCAAGACTGGGCGCCCTCTATTCAAAACTCCGGCCTATGCACGGCAAGCGGAACAGGGCGCGGTCTTTGGCGAATCCTTCGGTTGGGAGCGACCCAAATGGTACGCCCCGAATGGCGAGAACGAAGAATACAGCTTTGCCCGCACCAACATTCACGAGATCATCGGCGATGAATGCCACGCTGTGCGCGAACGTGCGGGGGTGTTGGACCTGTCCAGCTTCTCCAAATTCGAAATCTCGGGCCCGAATGCGGAAGGCTACCTCAATCGTCTGGTCACCGGCACCGCGCCCAAGCGCGAGGGCAAATCCATGCTGGCCTACAGCACAACGGCAGACGGGTTTATTGAGAATGAATGGACTATCACCCGCTTTGGCGAGAATCTGTTCTACCTGCTCGGCCCAGCGGTGAGCCAGACCCGCGATTTCGACAAGCTGCGCTTTTGGCGGCGCTCCGGTGAGGATGTGGATGTGCGCAACGTTTCGCAGGAGTATGGTTGTCTTGTGCTGACCGGCCCTCGCTCTCGCGATATCCTGTCGGAGCTGACAGATGCTTCCCTCGACAATGAGGCCTTCCCGTGGCTGGACGCTCGCGAGATATCCGTGGCAAGCGTGCCCGTCCGTGCCCTGCGCCTGTCTTTTGTCGGCGAATTGGGCTGGGAGTTGCATGTGCCCATGTCCGATCTCGACACCGCCTATACTGCCATTCTGGAGGCTGGCAGCAAGCACGGATTGGCCAACTTTGGTTTGTATGCCGTGAATTCCCTGCGGATGGAAAAAGGCTATGGCGCCTGGGGTCATGAATACACCACGGATGTACGCATGAAGGAGGCTGGCCTGTCCCGGTTTGTCCATTTCCATAAGGACGAGTTTCTAGGCCGTGAGGCACTTCTAGCCTGCAGAGACGAGACGCCAAGCCGCCAGATCGCCTATCTTGAGGTCGATGCCTCAGATGCGGATTGTCTAGGCAGCGAGGCGGTCTTTGCAGATGGCAAGGTTGTCGGCCTGACAACATCAGGCGCCTACGGGCACACGTCCGGCAAAAGCTTGGCCTTTGCCTATGTCGACAGCGACCGGATGGGTGCTGGAGACCTGGAGGTTGGCCTTTTGGGTCAAGACCGCAAGGTCCGAGTTCTGTCGAAGTCGGTCCACGACCCTGAAAATGCCTTACTGAAAGGGTAGCAGTATCCCATGAATACGAAACGTAATATCGTCATCATTGGTGGGGGAGTGATCGGATTGAGCCTCGCGTATCATCTCTCCAAGAAAGGCGCGAAGGACATCCTGCTGCTAGAGCGCAACCAGTTGACATCTGGCACTACATGGCATGCGGCCGGGATTGTCGGGCCACTGCGACCTTCGCTGAACTTTACTCGACTGGCTTCCAAGGCGCTGGAAACTTTCCCAGAGTTGGAGCGCGAAACAGGTCTCGCAACCGGTTATCAGCAGACTACCGGCTATTGGATTGCGCGCTGTCCCGAACGCATGGACGAGTTAAAACGCCTTCATGCAGTGGCCGAATTCTCAGGTATGACACCTGAGATGGTATCGGGAGAGGAAGTTGCAGCACGTGTGCCTGGAATAAGCGCCCAGGGAATTCACGGGGCGCTCACTCTCAAGGAAGACGGGCAGGTCAACCCGGTGGATTTGTCGATGGCCTATCTCAAGGCGGCGCGTACAAAGGGAGTGGAAGTTCGTGAAGGGGTGTTGGTTACACGCCTGGTGTCTAACGGTGGCAAAATTACCGGTGTGGAACTGTCCGATGGGAGCCAAATTGAGGCGGAGCAAGTGGCCCTTTGTGCTGGCGCTTGGTCCAAAAAGCTCGCAGATGATGCAGGTGTCGTGTTGCCGCAACATTCGGTAAAGCACATGTATGTGGTAACTGAACCAATTAATGGCTTGCCTAAACCCTTCCCGATTTTCCGCGATATGGAATCCCATGTCTACATGAAAGGCGATGCTGGTAAGCTGTTGGTGGGCTGGATTGAAATGGATGCGAAACCTTGGAATCCGCATGCACCCGAGGGCAACCGCCCTTTTCTTGAGATGGAAGATGATTGGGAGCAGGCCGAGCCTTTCATCGACGCTGCCTTGACCATGTTCCCCGAGCTAGAATCCGCCGGTATTCAGCATTTCCTTAATGGGCCCGAAAGCTTTACCGCCGATAGTCGTCCGCTGGTGGGCGAAACGCCCGAACTGCGGGATCTCTATGTGGCCACCGGAATGAACTCGGCCGGAATCATGTCATCCGCCGGGGTGGGGGATGCGCTAGCCGATTGGATGATTGCGGGCGAGGCCCCAAGTGACCTTTGGGATATCGACATTTTGCGCTGTGACCCACTGCAATCCGATGCCAGCTTCATGGAAGACAAAATGCGCGAGGCAGCGGGCAACATTTTTGCGATGCACTGGCCCCATAAACAGCCGATTTCCGGTCGCAACTTGCGCTTGTCACCCCTACATCGGGCGCTGGATCAGGTGGGCGCAGTTTGGGGTTTGGGTGGAGCATGGGAGCGAACATTGTGGTTTGCCCAGAACGACGAGGAACTCAGCCTACCGTACTCAGTCGGACCACAAACCTGGCAATATGTGGCGGATCGTGAAGCCCAAGCCATGGCCGACAGCGCAGCGCTGATCGACTTGTCGATGTTCACCAAAATTGATGTGACGGGGCCGGATGCGCTGCCGCTAATGCAATGGGTCTGCTCATCCGATCTGGATGTAGCACCGGGTCGCGCGGTTTATACAACCTGGTTGAACAAACGGGGTGGGATCGAGGCGGATTTAACCGTGACACGAGTGGAGGAGCAGGCCTTTCGGGTGACCTCGGGCGCGGCCACGCGGCGTAAGGACATCTACTGGCTAAAAAAACAGGCCCGTGCACAAGGGTATGACGTACAATTGAAAGACGTGACCGAAGACGAGGCGGTGATCGGTGTGATGGGGCCACGGGCACGCGAGATCCTGCAGGCGCTGTCCGAGGATGATTGGGACGCGTTCGCCTTTTCCACCGCCCAAAACGTGACGGTTGCCGGGCTGCCTGCCACCGCTACGCGCCTAAGCTTCGTCGGCGAACTTGGCTGGGAAATTGCGGTGCCTACGGCAGATGCCATCCCGCTTTTTGACGCGCTACGTGCCCACACCCAGCATCTTTTGGGCATCTATGCCCTTGACGGTTGCCGGATCGAGAAAGGGTTCAAGCATTGGGGCCACGACCTCGGCCCCGACATTTCGCCCCTAGAGGCCGGAATCGGTTTTGCTGTGAACTGGAAAAAAGGCGATTTCCTGGGGCGCGATGCGCTTATTGCCCAGAAAGAGGCTGGCTTAACCCGTCGTCAGATCTTGCTTGAGGTCGAAGGCGACGCGCTGCTGTTGCATGATGAACCGGTTTGGGAAAACGGCACTTACGCAGGCCTGACAAGTTCTGGCGCAAGAGGGCCGCGCACGGGGAAAAGTCTATGCTTTGCCAATGTATCGATCGCACCCGGAGAAACGCATGCTGAAACACGGGTACGCAGTTTTGAGATCGAGGTCGCGAACCAAAAATACAAAGCCACACCGCTCGCTCAAGTGCCTTATGATTCGACACGGCAGAAAATGTTGGCCTAAAATGCAACTTCTTGGCCATTAGCCCATTCGAAATTACCAAAATGGGTTCGAGATATGCCCGGCCTGAACGACCACGTCCTCCAATATGGTGTAAATTGGATGGCCTGGTGTCATGGTCGGGCGGCTTGAGTTGAGATGCTGAGAATGGGGGTCTGCCTCCTCCTGATCGATCTGTTTGAAGGCCTTAACTTGCATGTATCTGCTGATGGTCTGCCATTCGTCGATCTGCTCGAAGAGCACCGCGCCGATGATGCGGATGATTGAGGCCTCGTTTGGGAAGATATCCGCAACATCGGCCCGGCGTTTCACTTCGTTGTAGAGGCGCTCAATCGGGTTTGTGCTATGTAGCCGCGAATTGGAGATCCAGATAGCCGAAACCAAGATCGTGTTCAACGCTCTCAACCGCACGAACTATCTCGGGTGTGCGACCATTAAACTGTCGCATATCGACCGGAGAAAGGGGCAGTTGCGGCCTAACCGCTATTCGTGCAACTCGGTCAATCGATTCAGATATCCGGGACGCCGCCGGCAAGCTGCGCGACCAGCCGGCCGGTCTTGGGGCCTGTGGTCAGACCGATATGCTGACGACCGAAGGCGAGAATGACGTTTGGAAAGCCCGGCACCGCACCGATCACTGGCAGGCTGTCCGGCAAAGACGGTCGGTGCCCCATCTAGGTTTCCATCTTGGCGAGATCGGCTGCGGGAAACAGGATTCCCGCATGCCGCCTCAATCGTTTTCACAGCTTCGGGTTCGGAGCATCCGACATTGCCCGAAACTCGACTATCCCGGCGAGACGCAGGCGGCCCCGCATCGGCGTCGCGACATATTTTCCCGACGTGACCATCATCGGGAAATTGTGGCGAATGCCGGTGTCGCGGAACTCAATATGATACCCGCGTTCGCCGATCAGCGGGATCTGCACGCCGAGCGGCGCGAGCAGGTCTAGCGACCAAGCCCCCGCCGCGATTACCGCCCTGTCATACGCCACGCGCCCGGAGCGGTGATCAAGGCCGCGGCGACATTGCCAAGGGTCTCGATCGACCGGACCTTCGCCCTGAGGAACCGCCCGCCATTTTTCCGGAAACGCGCTGTCAGTCCCTTTACCAGCTGGCCAGGGTCGATCGAGAATCCGTGATCGGGCAACCGGATAGCGAAGCAGAATGCACTCGAAAGGTCCGGTTCCAGCCTGCGCAATTCAGGCTCGCCGACTTCATCGAAGACGATGCCGTTCTTCCGCCGGATGTCCCAGGCGAAGGCTTCTTTCTCGAAATCCGCTCTGGAGCGATAGACATAGTAATAGTCGCTCGCGCGTACATACCCATCGGCACCCGTTCCCCGAGCGAGTATCCGGTGCTCATCCGCGGCGCTGCTGGTCAGCGTGAACAATTCACGGGCGATCCGGTTCACCCCGGCGGCTCTGCATTCGCAACGAGATTGGGGAACAGGTGCTACCGGTAGTCCAGCGGGAAGGCAAGGCGAACGGGCCTCTTGGGCGAAGCCGAAACGAGGAAACCTGCCGTGGTGAGTTGCTTAAGCGTGATGCGTGCCGTGCGCTTGGAGGTTTTGAACACGAATTGCGCTTCGTTGCAGTCGTCATGTTTTGGGTATGAGACTTAACCCTCACGCACACAGTGCTTCGACATCAATAGCAGAGAATGTGAATCAACTGATCAACTTACCGGGATTCATAATGTCATACGGATCGACCATGTGTTTGAGAGCTTTCATCAGTTCAAATGCCGCACCATGTTCCTTGATCATGTATTTCTTCTTTCCGATGCCGATACCATGTTCGCCGCTAACGGTCCCGCCCATTTCCAATGCCAAATGACTGACGGTTTCGGCCAGCCCATATGCCTGCTCTAGTTCTCGCTCACTTTCTGGGTCGCAAAGGATCACTAGGTGAAAGTTCCCGTCACCGACGTGACCAACAATTGGTGCGATGAGTCCCGATCGGACAATCTCAATTTTGGTGCGGGAAATGCACTCCGCCATGCTGGATATCGGTATACAACAATCCGTAACCATTCCAACGCAACCAGGCCTCAGAGCTTTGGCAGCATACAGTGCCTGGTGCCGGGCTTTCCAAAGCTTTTTGCGGTCTTCGGTCTTGCTTGCCCATTTGAATTCCTTCCCCCCGAAATCGCCGACGATACCTTGGAATGTTTCAACTTGCTCTGCGGTGGAAACCTGTGATCCATGGAATTCGAGAAAGAGATGCGGTTTCTCGGGCAATCCAATTTCCGAATCAAGAATGTTCATGCCCTTGATTTGCATCTCATCGAGCAATTCTACCCGAGCGAATGGAATACCCGATTGAATAGCCAGAATGACAGCATCGACCGCTCCCTCAAGCGTTTCAAACGCGCAGGCAGCAGATAATATGGTTTCTGGTTGCCCAAATAATCGGACAGTGAGATTTGTAATGATGCCAAGCGTGCCTTCCGAACCGACAAAGAGATGGGTCAGATCATAACCACTCGCAGATTTTCGGGCACGGCTTCCTGTCTTGATGATGTTCCCGTTCGGCAAAACCACTTCGAGCGCCATCACGTTTTCTCGCATTGTGCCATATCGAACGGAATTGGTACCAGATGCACGGGTGGCCGCCATGCCGCCAATTGTTGCGTCAGCACCAGGATCAACGGTGAACATAAGGCCAGTTGCCCGCAACTCTTCATTTAGTTGCGTCCGCGTAACACCCGGCTGGACGACAGCAAGCAGATCTTTCTCCCGAACTTCTAGGATACGGTTCATTCTGCTGACATCAACGCTGATGCCACCTTGAATGGGTATCACATGGCCTTCGAGTGAAGTGCCAACTCCAAAGGGTACTACCGGGCATGCATGTTCGGAACAAATTCTAAGGATTTGAGAAACTTGTTCAGTGGTTTCAGGAAAAGCAACCGCTTCTGGATATGCTGGAGGAGTGTAGGCCTCATCGCGGCTGTGAAGTTCAAGTACCGAACTCCCGGTCGACAGGCGATTACCAAGCAGGTTGCGCAGAGCTTCTATTGCCGAAGCATTCTTCGTATTTGTCATAGTCATGCGTTACAATCCGCTCAGCGGCACTTTGAGCATCGGATTGCCGTCCTCGTCCCGCGGAATTTCGCCGGCGCGCATATTCACCTGCAAAGACGGAATGATGAGCTTTGGCATGGCGAGTTCAGCATCGCGTTCGGTGCGGAACCTGATGAAGTCTTCGCGGGTTTTGCCGTCGCCCACATGGATGTTGTTTTGCCGTTGCTCACCAATTGTCGTTTCCCAGGCGATGGCACGGCCACCGGGGCCGTAATCGTGACAGATAAAGAGCCGCATCTCGTCCGGAAGTGACAACACTTTTTGGATGCTGTCATACAATTCGCCCGCATCACCGCCCGGAAAATCGGCTCGGGCCGAGCCGCCATCGGGCATGAAGAGCGTATCGCCCGCAAAAGCCGCATCGCCGACTACATGTACCATGCAGGCGGGCGTATGCCCCGGCGTAGCCAGGGCGAAGGCCTGCATCGTGCCGATCTGGTAGGTCTGACCGTCCTCGAACAGAGCATCGAATTGCGAGCCATCGCGCTGGAATTCCGTGCCCTCGTTGAACACTTTGCCGAAGACCTCCTGCACTTCCATGATCCGGGTACCCACGCCGATCTTTCCACCCAGCTTTTCCTGGAGATAGGGTGCGGCAGACAGGTGATCGGCATGCACATGGGTTTCGATGATACACTCGACGCGCAAGCCGCGCTTGGTTATGGCGTCGATCAGCCGGTCTGCGCTGTCATAAGAGATGCGCCCGGCGGCATAGTCGATGTCCAACACGCTGTCGATGATCGCGCAGGCGTCTGACCCCGGGTCCTTCACAATATAAGAGATCGTGTTGCTGGCCTCGTCGAAGAAGCCTTCGACCTCGGGGGTGACTGTCATGTCGACAGGGTATTCGGCCATCTGATCTCTCCTTGCCCTGCGTGCTCAGCCCTGGTCCAGCGGACCGCCGGCCTTTGTCCAGGCGCCGATGCCACCGGTGAGGTTGACGACCGGAGAGAGCCCCATATCCATCGCGACCTGTGCCGCCATCGCCGAGCGGCCGCCAGAAGCGCAGTAGAAGACATAGGTCTTGTCCTGGTTGAATTCCGGCTTGTGGGCGGGGCTTTCCGGGTCGATGTGGAATTCCATCATGCCGCGGGACGAAGCGACGGCGCCGGGGATCACACCCGTCGTCGCCTGTTCGGTTCCGTCGCGCAGGTCGACGAAGACATGGATCCCGCTGGTCACCAGTGGCAGCGCCTCTTCGACGCTGATCGCAGGAACGGCAGCCATTGCAGCCTTAACGATGTCTTTTGCGCTTGTTTTAATGGTTTGCCCCATTGTCTCATCCTCTCGTTTCAGTAACCGGCGCACCGTTCCGAATAACATCTCCAGTGGCCAGTCGATCGCCATTGCCCCGGCACAACAGCAGCCGTGCAGCGGGCGTTCGGTCATATCTTCAGATCAAGCCGGGGCTTCCAGAAGGGGCGGAAGAGCTCGATCTTTGGGCAGCGGTTCATCACGACCTTGAGCCCGGCCTCTTCGGCAAGTTTAGCCGCTTTGTCATCATAGACGCCGATCTGACCCCAGAGGACCTTGGCCCCGATGGCGATGGCCTTCTCGGCCAACCCATAGAACTCTTCCTTGGGGCGGAAAACATCGACCATGTCGACCGGTTTGTCGATCTCTTCCAGCGAGTGATACACTTTCAGACCCCGGATTTCGGTGACAGCCGGGTTGGGATTGACAGGCAGGATGTCATAGCCGATTTCGCTAAGCTGTCGCAGTACGCCATAGCTGAACTTCGTCTTGTCGGCGCTGGCGCCCACCATGGCGATGGTTTTGACCGATTTCAGGATATCAGCCAGGTATTTCGGGTCGTAGTCGTAGATGCGGTCAATATCGGCTTCGGGCATTTACGTCTCCTTCGGCGTGGCGATATCCGCCTTGAGTTCATGGGGTTCGAGCGGGTCGAGGAACGGGTTGCGATAAAGTTGCCCGTGGCTCTCGACCCCGATTTCAAGCGTGATATCGGACGTCGCGCGGGCTACGCAGAGGATCACATACCCGTTCGCGATTTGCCGGTTATTGAGCGCGACCTGGCGGCGTTGGTCCACTGTGCCTTCGGTCAGTTTGGCCGCGCAGGTGATGCAGCCGCCGTATTTGCAGCCATAAGGCAAATCGACCCCCTGGTCGCGCAGGGCATCCAGCAGCGGGCGGCGCGGATCAACCTCGTAGGTTGCGCCACCGCGGTTAGCGATTGTGACCGTATGGGTGGTCATAGCCAGATATCGCTTGTGCAATCACCGCCCGGATAGCGCATTTCGTGACACCGCGCAGGGCCGCCCGGTTCCTGGCCGAAATTGACGATAAAATCCTCGTTGATCTTCATCCCGCCGTTTTCCGGGTCGCAATCAATCATCACCAGCACCCCGCCTTTCTCGCGGATCTCCGGATAGAACTGGTTGTCCCAGGTGGAGAAGAGCGAGGTCGTCACATAGAGCCTGCGCCCGTCAAGGCTCAGTTGGAACATCTGCGGCCCGCCGGCCATCTCGATCCCGTTCACCACCGGCGCCTTGCCCAGAAGCCCGCCCATGAAGACCTGCCCCGTCAGCACCGGGTTATGCGGGTCGGTGATGTCGTACTGGCGCATGTCGCCGTGCAGCCAGTTGTTCACGTAGAGGTACCGGTCATCCATCGAGACCAGCAGCGCCGACATCACACCGGGCAGCGGGATCGGCCATTCGGGGTGCATCTCGTTCTCGACGTCGATGATCTTTTCCCACTGCCATTTGCCGGCATCGTCCTTCCACCAGTGAATGACATTTGTGGAAAGGGCCGCGCCGCAGAACCCGTGGGTGCTGTCGGGGTTGTGATGGAATTTGACCTCCAGCGGCAACAGCCCGTCCTCGCCCAGATAGAAGCTTTGCACCGGTTCGCGTTTCTCGAAATCCCAGAAATGCAGTTCGCGCCCGTATTTCAGATGCCCGACCTCTTCGAGATCAAAGCCCGGCATGAAGGTGTTGGGGGCGGCCCATTCGGAACTGACCATCACGTTGTGGCGCGGCTGGTACCAGAAGTCATAGCCGAACTTGATGTCGCCCATTGAGTTTTCCCAACGGCCAACAATCTCGAAATCCTTGTTCAGATGCAGGTAGCCGCCCGGGGCCTCTCCCTTGGCGTCGCCCAGAAACGAGATGATGATTTCACTGCCCAGGCAATGCACCGTGTGCGGACCGCTGAGATTGGCCTTGGCCTTGATCTCGGCGCCGTCGATCACCTTGTGCAGCCGCGGCGCGCGCGGGGCGGTGGCGGTGTCGACGATATGCAGGTTGTTCGAGCGCACCCCCGGCAGGATCAGGTATTTGCGGGACATGCTGCCATCGTCAAAACACGACGAACATGCATTCCAGCCCATATGATGCAGCTCATCCCCGATCCCAGGCATTTCGAGTCGGTGAATGACCTGGCTGTAAGTCGGGCTGTCAGGATCAACATCCACGGTCGCCAGGTAGTCGGGCTTCTGAATGCCCGTACCTGTGTAGATCGCGATTGTGTAAAGCAGCTTCTCTCGCGGCGCCTCGATCGCGGCCTGGGGTGATGCGTATCCCGGCCCACAACAGTCTGACATTTTATCCTCCCATCCGATCTGCAATGGCAACGATGCGATACATGTCGCGCAGGACCGGTTTTTCAATGAGTTTGCCATCGATAACGACCAGCCCCGTATCCGCCGCCTCGAATTCAGCGATGATCCGGCGCGCTCGGGCGATCTTGTCCGCAGACGGCGTGAACACTTCGTTGAGCGTGGCGATCTGTTTTGGATGGACCGAGCCCTTGCCGGCAAATCCCAGGTCGCGCACTTTCTCGGCCTCGATCCGCATCCCCTCCGGATCGTCGAGATCGAGGAACGGTACGTCAATCACGTCCAAACCCGCTGCCGCCGACGCATGAACCACGCGGGACCGCGCATAGATCATCGACTCGAACGTATTCTGGCACCGCAGCTCGGCGGCCATATCCACGCCGCCAAAGAACATCGCATCAATCCGAGGTGAGCATCTCGCGATTTCGAACGCCGCCTCCAGCCCCTCATTCGTCTCGATGATGACATGCAGGCGGGTCGCATGGCCCGCCTCGGTCAGAAGCTGATCCAGCATCACCACCTCATCGGGTGTGCGCACCTTGGGCATCATCAGTGCCGGGGGCGGCGTTGTGCTGGCCAGCACCGCATTCACATCCTCGATCCCAGACCGTTCCCGCATCGAATTGATCCGCACGATCCGCTCTACCCCGTCATCGGCCTGTGGCTGTTCGAACAGAGCCAGAGCTTTCTGCCGTGCTTCGGCTTTGTCCTTGGGCGCGATGCCGTCTTCCAGCTCGACGCAAACAATATCCGCGCCACTGGCAAGCGCCTTGGGAAACATCTCGGGCCGCAATCCCGGCGTGAAAATGAAACTGCGGCGAGGGCGCGGTGTTCGATTGGTCATGCCTGTGTCCCGATTGCTGGCCGCTCAGGAATGGAACGATCCACACCTCTAACGATTGCCTTTTCACGGTCGAAGAAAGGCACATCTACGATCTGGGTGTTGTGTGTGCTGCCATCCGGCAAGCGCATTTTCAGGCTCCGGCCGACCCACTCGCCGGGTGCATCAAAACGCACGTATCCGACACCAAGCCCAAGCGTCGGCGAAGGAATTCCAGCCGTAACACAACCTACAGCAATATCACCATCCAGAACGATGGCACTCGATGCAGGGGTCTCAGTCTCGCAGGTTATGCCGAAAAGACATGAACGGGTGTCTTTACCCACCAGCGCGTCACGTCCGATAAAATCACCCTTGTCCATGTCAATGAAAGGGGCGAGGCCTGCCTCAAAGGGCGTCATGTCGGGTGTCATATCTGTCAGATTACCCAGTATCCCGCCTTCGATCCGCCGCAGGGTCATGGCCCGGCAGGATGAAAACTCCAGCCCATGCGGTGCCCCACAGGTCATGAGGTGATCCCATAGCGCCAAATGATCAGTCTTAGCTCCATTACAGTAAATCTCGTATCCCAACTCATTCGTAAAGCCAGTGCGGGAGACGTAAAACTGCTGTCCGCCTATGTCGAAGTAGCCCGAGCGGAAATACTTCAGTGTCTCATTCACCGCCCCGTCAGAGGCCGCTTTCATGATCTCCAGGGATGTCGGCCCCTGGATCTGCAGCACCCGGCTGTTCGGGTCGGAAATCGTCACATCATAGTCGCCAGAATGCGCCATCAACCAGGTTTCAAAGGGGCCATCAGCCTGCACATACCAAAACCGGTTTTCTTCCAAACGGAATATCACGCCATCCATGAACACACCGCCCTGCGGAGTACAGGCGATGGCGTAGTAGCCGCGGCCTTCCGTCATAGAGGCGACACGACGCGCCAGCACATGGTCAAGAAACGGCACCGCGTCCGGGCCTGAGATTTCAATCGGCTTCTCGGGCGTGTCAAAGACCAGGGCCTTCTGCCGCAGGCGCCAGTATTTTTCGATGTGATCCTCACCCAAAGAAATCGGGAAATACCGCCCTGCATAGACGCCACGGACCATCCCAGGGCAATCAGTGCGTTCAATAAACGGCGACTCTTCGAAACGACGCGCGCTGATGGAGACATTGCTCTCCAAATCCGATGCTTCTTGAAAATTCCCCATGTCTTAATCCTTCTTAGGAAGATCCGGGTAGCGGAGTGTCTCAGATACACCTGCGCCGGTTATGACACCTGAACGAAAACCCGGTTGTTTTCGACTTTCACAGGATAGGTTTTCAGGTCCTCATATACCGGTGCGGACAAAGCTTTGCCCGTGCAGATGTCAAAGCGACCGCCGTGCAGAGGGCATTCGATCACACAGTCAATGACAAGTCCTTCCTCCATAGACTCCTCTTCATGGGTGCACATCAGGTCCGTTGCGAAGAAGCCCTTTTCGGTGTTGTAGATCGCGATCCTGTGACCGTCATGTTCCCACGCGATCAGGTCTTCGTCGTCGATATCCGAGGTCGCGCAGGCGTCAATCCATTGGCTCATTGGTGTGTCGGGCTCCATTTATCCAAGGCTTCAAGGAACTTATCCTTCTCACCCTCGTGCATTGAAATGTTGGTTTGTGGATACGGGAAATTGCCGGCAGTCACTTCGCTGTGGAACGCGCCAAGGGCAGCGACACGCTCATCATGTATTTGTTTATGCAGACGCCCGACATTGCCAAACGCATGGGCGTGTTTGGGGGGCTTGTCCTCTTCACTGGCTTCGCCGCAGATATCAGCCACAAAGGACATGATTACATCGCCAGCCATGCCCGACCCCAACGAGAAGGTTACGATCGATGTCTTGGTGTTAACGGCTTCCAGCACTTCTTCAGCAATGCACTCGGCCTCAACCGCAATAACACCTACGTCTTCCATCCGCTTCAGCGTTTCATAAATCTTCATCGCCTCCCCGGCTTTGCGGCCCCAACCACGCAGGCCCCCACAATAGTGGCTGAAAGTCGGGATCAGCCCGATATGGCTCTGCACCGGGATACCCTCAAGCGACATCATCTCCATCGCATCGAATGACCGCAGCGTGTAGTACATGTCGCCGCCCCGGCGCATAGCTTCGAAAGCATCAGCAAGGATTTCCTCGTTCGATCCGAACTGGGCCCAAGTTGATCCAAGCCCAGTGAAATGGGTCGGCGCGATGGCACGAATACCCTCAATTTGGTCCATGCCAGCGACAAAGAGGTCGATACCCGCTTCGACACAGGCACACACCTCGTCATCGTTTGCTGGATTGACCATGGACAGCTTGCGGTCAGTCCCTTTCAGGGCCTGCAGGTCCGAGATGGTATAGTTGCGCGCTGCGGGTTTGCGGGAAAAGTCATAAATGCGTTTCATGGATCACATGGTTCTCTCGGTGAACTTCTGAATTGGACCGCCCTCAGTAATCATATGCGGTGCCTGGCGGATCGACGGGGCTTTGGTCGAAAGGCCAAGCGAACGGCGGGCTGTCACCAACAGAACCTCCCAATTGCTGCGAAAGAAACCGGGGTCGGGTTCTGGCACCTGATCCTTGACCGCTTCGGCCAGATCGGGAAGCGCATGAAACGGTACATTGGGATAGAGGTGATGCTCCACATGGTTGTTCATGTTCATGTAGAGAAACTTTGCCAGCCAGTTGGTGCGAAACGACCGTGTGCTTTCCAGGATGGAGGGGGAATTTTCCTGCAACTCCACATGCTGGATCAATGTGAACAACAGCATGACTGGCGCCCCCAGAATGCGAGGCACGACGATCAGCCAAAGGGGCCACCAGATGCCGAAGAACGGCGCTGCCGCGATGGCAGCATAGATGGCCAGCATGATCCGCGCGTTGCGCGTCATCCTGGGAAACTCGGGCTCAGGTGTGCAGCTGCGCATCATATCGGTGTATTGCTTAGTCGCCAGCAGCCAGAATACATGGACATGGAATCGAAGCAGCCCGAACCCGGTGATCTCGGTGATCCAACCTTTCAGCCCCATGGGCGTATCAAAAGGGAACTGGGCATCTTTCTCGGCCCACCATGTAAACGTATGGTGCGAGGTATGCGTATAGCGGCGATGCAGCGGCTCTTCCATGTAGATCAGGGACGAGACCCAAAGCACGGCTTCGTTCAGCCACCTCGTGCGAAAGGCGGTGCCATGGGCGGTTTCATGGCTCATGGAATAGGTCGGAACGCACAGAAAAATGCCATGCACAAACATGGCGGGCCACATCCAGAATGTACCAAGGGTCAGATAGACCAACGCCCCTGTCATGCAAAGCGAGCCCAGCCAGAGAGCAAGATAGATCAGCCCGGGCCGGTCAGACCGCGCGGCGATGGATTTGAGTGTTTTCTTGTCCAGCTTCACGCCCGACGACGCGGCATTGGTAGGGATATAATCAGGCATAGTTTCACCTCAGCTCGCGTAGTCCGCGCCTTCCTTGTCAAGAATGGTCATCAGGTTCTCCAGGTGTCGCTCGGCAAAGCCGTGGTAGTTGTCATTCTCATACGCCACTTTTTCGGCAACGGCATCGGACAGAATCCGTAGGGGACGACCAGTTTGAAGTGCCTGGATGTACGTCTCTGCCGCCCGTTCAAAGTAGTAAAGACGGTTGAAGGTTTCAGCGACGGTATCGCCCATCACCATCACCCCGTGATTGCCCATGATCATGACTTTCTTGGTCGGATCACCTAGCGCCGCAGCGCAGCGTTCCGCCTCGTCATCAAAGGCAAGACCGCCATAGTGTTCATCAACGACCACTCGGTTGAAGAACATGGCAGCGTTCTGATCCAATGGCGGCAGGCTGCTGTCCT
>NZ_JBQGAE010000006.1:0-279952 GCF_056542645.1 Ruegeria sp. AB5 | reverse complement strand
CCAAGATCTTTCCTGCGCCGCAGCAAACGCGAAAAGCCTGATCAGAAAGGCGTTCGTGCCGTGCTCAAGTCACCCCACTCTGCGCCAGCAACACGTTGTTTTTCAACAGAATCCCGCCAAAACCGCCATTCGCTGCACGCGCAAACTCCTAGAATGGCAGAACTGATGCAAAGCGGGACAACGAAGCCCTTCGAATTCTTGGTTGCAAGGTCTGCTGTGTGAGCTTTTCTGACTCGAGTCACCGAAGACACAACCCTTTTTGTGATTTTTCCGATCACTAAAGACTTTGTGCCGGAAGGCGGCGGCGGACGGTTTGCCGTAGATGTGAAGCTACCAAAAAGTGCATCCACAGAGTTCCTTTTGCCAGAGCCGCTAGGCAAGGTCTGCGATGAATGGTGAGTAAGTCGCGGTACAGCACATGCATACGATTTGAAGAAAGGCCAATTCGTCCAGATCATTGATATCGAGGGACAGCAGTGTTCGGACTTCATGGCAATGCGAGCATCAAGTCTGGAGGAAAGTATTGAGCGCTATATCGACTCCACAGTTTCACGAACGATGGCGCGTAGCGCGTATCCTCAACCTGGATTGCATGACAAATTCTATGATCAGGATATCAATCCCCTTCTGGCCGTTCGGCAAGACACTGTGGGACGCCATGATACTTTTGCGTTAGCTTGCACGGCGCGTGGATACGAGGATCGCGGGTTCCCGGGGCATATCAATTGCTCTGACAAAATATCCGAGGCGTACAATCCGTATGGAATTGCGCGTCGCGCGGCATGGCCAGCGATCAACTTTTTTTTCAATTGATGGATGCAGGTCACGGTCACCTGGCCTCAGACGAGGCTTGGTCACGACCCGGCGACTACGTCGCAATGCAAGGCCTCACCGATCTCGTCTGCGTCTCAACAGCCTGCCCTGATGATGTAGATCCGATCAACGGGTGGAATCCAACCGACATTCAAGTCCGAATTTATGAAGAGGATACGTCGATTTCACACTCTGTTTCTTGGAGAGCGCAGCCAGAAGACAGCGCGAAGCTGACCCGTTACTCGGCCTTTCACCCGCGCACCTCCAAACTCACTAGCAAGTATTCTGTATCCCGGGATCTTTGGACCCCGATACACTACGATTCAACGGGAGCGATTGAGGAATATTGGGTCTGTAAAAACACGGCCACGCTGCGGGACATGTCCGGCCTGAGAAAGTACAATATTGTTGGTCCCGACGCGGTCGAACTGTTACACCATTGTCTTACACGAAATGTTGAGAAGCTTGCCCAGCACCGGGGATTCTACGCGCTGATTTGTGATGAACGAGGCAGTGTGATGGATGACGGTACGCTATTTTGCTTCGAACCGACGACCTATCGTTGGTGCTGCGGTTCGGACAACTCAGCGCTTCATCTGCGCGAGATTGCTGAAAGACTGGGGCTCAACGCGCGGGTTCTCTCGCTCGGGCACCGCATGGTAAACCTCGCTTTGCAAGGCCCGAAGTCACGCGAAATTCTGAGCAAGATTGTGTACACGCATCCAGCGCGCCCAACGCTCGAGAATATCAAGTGGTTCGGTTTTACAGTGGCGCGGATTGGTGACAGCACCGGGCCCACGTTTATGCTGTGCCGTTCCGGATTTACAGGCGAGCTTGGCTATGAAGTTTTTTGCGACAAAGACGACGCGCTCGAAATCTGGGACGCCACTATGGAAGCAGGCGAAACCCTTGGGCTGGTGCCCATGGGCGGAGCGGCACTTGATATGGTGCGCATCGAAGCCGGACTGATGATAGCGGGCGCTGAATTCGCGCCCGACGTGGACGCAATGGAAATCGGCCTGGGTTTCGCAGTTGATTTCAAGAAAGAGACATTCATTGGAAAGGACGCCCTTGTCCGAAATGCCGACGCGGCCCGGCGTAAGCTTGCTGGCCTGACCTTCGGCGGCAAATAGGCACCGGCCCATGGCGATCCCGTCTTTGTTGGGCGCGAACAGGTTGGAGTAATCACCAGCTGGACGCATTCACCACAATTTGGACATGACATCGCGATGGCACGCATCGCTGTCGAGAATGCAAACGAAGGCAGCCAGCTGGAAGTCGGAAAACTGGACGGGCACATGAAACGCCTACCTTGTACAGTAACAGGGTCGCCCTTTCTCGATCCGAAAAGGGAGAAGGCCAGAGCCTGACAGTTTCAAAAAAGCGAAGTCACAGAGGTGCTTGATGTGTTAGTCTTTTACCGAAAAACCAAATTTCCACGGTGGATGAGCCCGCCAATACTATGACTAACCGGTCGCCTTAGAGGACCTTCAATGCGTTGCAGATAACTAGTGGGTATGGTGTCTCCTGCAGAGTTATTGTCGGCAGGCTAAGAAAAACAACGTTAGTCAAGGCCGAGAGTCCTTAGCCAATATGATCAAAGCGTTTTGTGTTGAGAGTCGTCAAAATCCAAGGAGACATGGAACAATGAAACACGCTTTTACTTGCTTATTGTTCGCAACCGGGCTTTGTTGCAAACTTTTGAGCTAACCGAACTGTCTCGGCGATCGCAACGAAATTAGGCTGCCAGTTCAGCGAATTGTTTAAACGGACAGAGTCCGGGCGTGAATTGGCCCTTTCGGATCATGTGTGACACCTCGACGCCAGCAAGTGTCGCTGCAGCTGAGGCAAAGCTCTTGAAACCGAGCATCGGGCGAGTTCGTCTTTTGATGAAACGATGGTCTCGTTCGACGATGTTGTTCGGATGTTTGCGCCTGACCATCTCGATCGGAATAGGGCAGCCAAAGCACGCAAGCATCTTGTTGATTGCCTTGATACCAGCGGTGTTGGCACGGCTTTTGTCGATAACGATCTGTCGCGGCGGACCGTTGACCTCCAGCGTTCGGGCGAAAAACCTTGTAGCAGCCGGCTTGTTTCGACGCTCGGACAGCATGAAATCAAGAGTTTTGCCGTGCTTGTCTACGGCGCGATAAAGATAAACCCACGTGCCTTTCATTTTGATGAACGATTCATCCAATCTCCAGGAGGGGTCACACGGTCCCTTGCGACAACGCGCTGCATCAGCAGTTGCGCCAGAATACCGCGACACCCAGCGGTTCAGCATGGTGTGATCCACTGTGACGCCTCGTTCGAGCATGATTTCTTCCAGACCGCGATATGACACGCCGAAACGGACGTAAAAGAAGAACGCGGACAGGATCACGTCATTTGGATAATGTGCGCCTTTGAAAGAGGCCATGAACCGACACTCAACTTGAGAATTCCGATAGCCATTCACGCGCAGCGCCGACGAGCGTCAACCGCTAATAGTTGCAACAGGTCCCTTCAAAACCTCAAGGCCCGCCTGAAAGTCAGTAACTTGTCGCATTATGTGCGCATTATTCTAGCATTTTGAATACTACATAAATTTCATGCTCCGTGCGTATTTCCGGGTTCAATTGCCCATACGAACGCTCCAGTTCGGTTAACTACCCATTCAATTCGAGGTGGGCGGAAAGCTGGGCGACCAATGCCTCGGCATCGTCAACAGTTAAATCCCGGCCCTTGATGCGCAACCGCAACTCTCCGGATGCAACTTCCGCCCAGATCTCGCCTCCGCCGGACAGGGGTTTTCTTGGCAATCGCTGCACATTTTGCGGCCGCCCTCCCCGGCTTTTGTCGCGGGAGGGTTCCGGCGTTTCGGTCAGTGCGTCTTCGATCACACCCCATTCCGACTTTGCATCCATCGGTCCGGCGGCCGCAAGAGCTTGTCGGAGAGACGCTTGCGCTCCGCTTCTAAGAGCGGATGCGAGTTTCAAGCCGGCTTTTTCGCTTAGGGCAACCGGGTGCTGCAGTAGATCACCAAGACATTCGTGCACAATCGCAAAGCTGCGCACTTTGGATCGCTTGGCTTTGGACGCTGCCGCGAACAGCACGTCTACGGCCGCTTCTGTTGATGCAAACACCCCCTGCCCTGCCGCAAGGACAGCAATACGACCCCGCTCGTATGGGCTCAGGTTGGACCGCAGCTCGTTTTCCTCAACCATGGAGACATACGCCCCCTGCCCTGTTCCCGCGCTCCGGACAAAGGCTGGGATTTCGGCAAAACGTGAATCCGACCCGGCCAGACGACGAAAGGCATCCAGACGGCGGAACCCCGAGATCAGACCATAGCCATCCCCGTCCTGCGTGACCTCAATCGGAGTTCTCAGGCCATGAACACGCAAGGATTCCAGCAGTTCTGCCATGGCTTCTTCATCTTCGACCATTCGGTCACGTCTGATGAAGTCAGCATCGATTTGGTCCAATGGCAGCATTTCCGCCACCAGCCCGGCCTCCTGAGCATCCCGCCAGCGCGCCGCGTCCCCTTGATCCTGAGCTAAGGCCACACGGTCAGTTACGGATGCCAACCCCCCCAGCGTCGCAGCTTCGGCGGCGACCTGTGCAATTGGCGGTGGTGCGGACTTGGTTTCAAACGGGCTGACCGATGGTTTCGCCGCGAAACCGGCCTCCAACTCTTCCAGTTCGGATGAATCCGGCGCAATCAATCTTCTGCGTTTAGCCATCTGTTTGTTCTCCCATCTGCGCATCGCGCCACCAGCATCCGATCAGGACCTCTTTGAACTCAGCATAGGTCCTGTCAAAGGTTTCCCGACCACGCACATATGTCTCGCGGTTGAAGTCACGATAATCCGCCTCATAGATCCCGTTTACCTGTTCGCCAGCCTGCCCGACCAAAGCCGTATAGTCCTGCCTGTAAGCGTTCATGAAATCGCCGAAATACGCCTGAATGACATTGGCCATGTCTGTCTGTTGGCTGGCGTCGAACCGTGTGATGATGGCCCGCACTACATCCCATTCAAACTTGAGTTCCGGTAAACCTGCAGCTCGTTGCGCAGCATTCTCTCCATCTTCGATGCTGGCAAATGTCGTATAGAGCATGTCAAAGAACCGCCCGGTCGAATCGAACTCCAGAAACGAAGCGCCGAGTGGCACCAGCAGAATGTCTGCTGCCGCAAGCGCATTGATCGTAAGGTACCCAAGAGCAGGAGGCGTATCCAGAAAGACGACGTCGTAGTCGTTCAAAACGCCCTCGTCTTCCAGGAAGTTTGTAAGCCCGTCCCACAGCGGCCAACTGCGAAGCCCCATGCGCCAGACAGGGATCTGGAATTCAGCCCAGTACAGGTTCAACTGCGCCCCGATTAAATCGATGTTGGGCCAGTGCGTTTTCTGAATGACGTCTTGCGGTGAGGTCTTGAGCGCTTCTTGCAGCGTCTCATCCAGCGGAATTTCCGGTTGGTCTGTCGCCGATCTGACCCGGTTTTCCTCCTGCACGGCCCGGGCGTAGTCTTTGGCCACCAGAGGAAAAACCGTTTGCCATTCATCCGCAACCTGACCTCCAAGGATGGATGTCATCGAGCCTTGGCTATCAAGATCAATCACCAGAACCTTGTACCCATCCAGTGCAGCAGACATGGCCAAATGGGCTGCGGTCGAGGTTTTGCCAACGCCACCTTTAAAGTTGGCGACAGCCACAACCTTTGCAGGCAGGCCCTCCGGTCGGTAAGGCAGATACTCCTTGGTGCTTACGCCCTCTGCCGCGAAGTGCTTGCGCAGCACCAACACGTCTTCAAGCGTGAACCATTTCGAGCCGGCCTCGCCTTCACCTTGTGGAAGCTCGGGATGCGCTTTGAGTACGCGTCGTAGATGAGCGGGCGCGACCGGAATGAGGTATTTGGTAATCTCCCAGATCGAAAACCGCCGAAGACGCTTTTCACCGTCAGGCGCATATCCGCGACGCGCAAGATCTTCTCGGCCTTTTGCGCAGAAGGCTGCGGCTTTCGCGAATCGGGAAGTCCCAATAGGATTTGGTAACTTTGTGGCTGCGACCTCGGGATCCAGATTGAGATAAGGGGGCAGGGGAGGTTGGGTGGTTTTGCTCAATGTAGGTGCCTCAGACAATGTTCGCCTTTGCGGCGTATATTTGGGAATGTAGCGAACATTTTGGCGTACGGCTATCCTAGATTTCGAGTTTTTCCATTCCCGAGGGTCTTTGGAGCGGGTTTCGCCACGAAACCAAAGAAGTTAAAGATGAAAAAACCACAAAAACGTTTAGATTCTTTATATGGTTTAAACATTTTGGGTTACGAAAACCCAATTAAAACAAAGAAATAGGTGATACTGGGTACCTATTTTCGGTACAAAGGGTGCCCATCTGCAGGATCAAAGGTACCCGTATTCGGGACGGAAGGAACCTGAGTCCAGTAACTTGGGAGCCGATTCTCGGTGCGATCGGAAAACACCAAAAAAAGACCCTGATGTTGGGGAAAATCGACTCTGAGTTTTGGGAGATGAATTAGAATGGACTTCAATACGAAGAGCCGCCTGGGGATAACTCGGCCTCCTCGTCGCTTAGGTACCTGAATACGGGATTCGATTCGTCCTGTATTTGGGTACCCAAAAACTATTGATGCACAGGTACCTTCTGTGTCAGGGTTTCCAAAATGAGCAGCCAGGCAGAATCATGCCGGATACACAATTGAACATGGATCAGCTCTCAGGCGCATTGCGACGAGAGACAGTAAAAAAGAACGTTGCCGCGATCCATATCAGTGGCAAGCTTTCCCTGCTGCAGAGGAAGCTATCCAACGTTCTTTTGCTGAATGCCTACGATTCTCTGACCACGGCTCAGACCCACACAATTGATGCGCGCACCTTGGCGATGATGGTGGGGTACAACTCCAACGACTTTGATACATTGCGCTCAAGCTTGCGCGCTTTGGCAGAAACAGTCGCTGAATGGGACATGCTGGATGAGCAGGGGCGACAAGAATGGGGCGTTTCATCCCTTCTTAGTTTTGCCAAGTTGAAAAGCGGGGTTTGCGAATACGCGTATTCGCCCGCTCTGGCGCAAAAACTGTACGATCCAAAAATCTATGCGTTGATCAATGTGCAGATCCAGCGGAATTTCAGCTCGGGCCATGGCCTGGCCTTGTACGAAAACTGCTACCGCTTCGTCCGAACAGGGTCGACGGGCTGGTGGTCTTTGGATGTGTTCCGCAAGCTGATGGGGGTCGATGGCAGCGATTACTACGCCAGTTTCAAGCATCTGAATGCCAAGATCATCAAGCCGGCCGTTTCTGAGGTCAACAAAAGCTCGGACATTCTGATCGAGCCGGAATTTCAGAAAAAGGGTCGGACCGTGACCGACATTCGCTTTCTGGTCAAAGGCAATCCCCAGAAAGCCATGTTCGAAATCGATGACAGTGATGGTGTACGCAACCTGCTGGTCTACAAAAAACTGCGTAAACAGGGTGTGTCAGACCGATTGGCACGTCAGTGGATTGCTGAGCACGGCGAAGACTATGTGCAACAGAAACTGGACTATGTCGCCGGGCAGGGCGGGGTGAAGTCAACTTTGGGCTATCTGTCTGCGGCGTTGAGAGATGACTATGGTGCCGCAACGGAAGAGGCGCAGCCTGAACCTGCGCCGGAAGCTGCCGAGGCTGCTCGCAAGCGCGTGCAGGCCCAAATGTCTGAGGACAAAGCCTATGCAGCCCGGACAGCAGAGCGGGAACAGCGAGCCCGGAAACTGGCTATCGTCGAGGAATTGGTTTCGCGGCGAAACCCAACGCAGCGCGATGCTGACAAAAGGCTGTTTATAGCAGGGTTGGACAATGATCTGGATCGAGAACACTTTCGATCTCATGGATGGCGATCGGGACTGAATGCGACGGCAATCTTTGAATTCTGGGAAGATCTAGAACCCGAGGCGTTCAGCGATACGCACAACTTTACGCTTTCAGACGTTGGATAGAATGCCCCGATGGGCCACGCGCAAAGCCGTACTCCCAATAGTGGTCAAAATAGCAAAATTATGAGTATTGTGGATATCCATCTCTGTGCTGCATAGAGGGGTTTTAACCCTCTGGCGAAGCCCGATTTGGTCAAAAACAGCGTAGCGGGTCCGGTAATTAGTCTATCCAACGTTACGACTTGATGCAATGGCGAGTTGGCTGATCCCATTGGTTGACGATGCACCTCTTTCGATGACGTAGACGGAAACTCCTTTGGAAAGACTGGATCAAGCAGCGCCTCGACTATGCAAGTCATTCGAACATTCCCGCAGCTATCAATTGGCAAAAAAAGTAAGAAGGTTGGATCACACAATGGTGGTGGTCCTTTTCTGCTCGGCGCTCCGGCCAAACTCCGTGCTTTGATTCACTTTCCGCAGACCAAATGAGTTGCAACCTCAAAAAAGGGCTTGCTCAAATTGGAACGTTCCACTATCGAATATGGAACGTTCCAATAACGAGGTTGAGCATGAACTGGGTATTTGTCGGCGCTAGCACAATTGCCTCACAACACATGCTGAAGGCAGTCCGTCAGCAGTCCGGGCATGATGTGACCTGGATCGTCAGCACCTCGGCTGAACGTGTACAGGTTTGGGCCAAGGATCATGCGATCGAGAATGCAACAACCGATCTGGCTGCAGCGCTTGCCGATCCAGAGGTTCAATCGGTCTATATTTCGTCGACCAATGAAAAACACCACTCGCAGGCCATGGCCTCGATTGCAGCAGGCAAACATGTTTTGTGTGAAAAACCGCTGGGCATGACCCAGGCCGAAGCGGTTGAGATGGTTCGCGCCGCTGAGGCTGTTGGTGTGACCTTCGGCACCAATCATCACCTGCGCTGTTCAGGCTCCCATCGTGCGATCCGGGAACTTATCGCAACGGGACGTGTAGGCAAGGTGTTGTCGTTGCGTATCCACCACGCTGTTCATCTGCCGGGTCACTTGCAGGGCTGGCGGATCAAAGACGCAAGCGCCGGTGGCGGCGTGATCCCGGATATCGTAGTGCATGACGCGGATGTCACCTGCTTCCTGTTGCAGGAAGACCCAGCCACCGTCGTGGCACAGATGACCAGTTCCGGAATGGGGCAGGGGGTCGAGGATTCCTGTATGTCGGTCTGGACCATGCCCTCGGGCGCAATGGTCATGAGCCATGAGAGTTTTACTCATCCTTTCGCCGGATCGGCGCTTGAGGTACATGGCACCGAGGGGTCGATCTTTGCCAAAGGCGTCATGACTCAGCAGCCGGTCGGCCAGATCACCCTGGTCACCGAAGCGGGCAGTGAGGATATTCCGTATTCCAACCACGACCTCTACGTTCAGGGCGTCTCGGAATTTGCCGCCGCCGCCGCAGGGCAGGGACGGCCTGCCGCCGACGGTCCCGATGGTGTCAAATCCCTGTCCGTCGCGCTGAGCGTGCGCGAAGCAGCAGCAACCGGTCAGCGTGTTGACGTCACCTATGGGGGATTCTGATGACCAAGCTAGTCTCCGTGTCTGAAGCCGTGTCCCGTATCCCTGATGAGGCGATTGTCACGGTCTCGTCCTCCTCAGCTCTGGGATGCCCCGATCTTGTGTTGAAAGCCCTGGGCACTCGGTTCCGGACCGAAGGACACCCGCGCAACATCACCACACTACACCCGATTGCGGCCGGGGATATGTATGGCGTGAGGGGGATGGAGTATCTGGCGCAGGACGGCCTGCTGACCCGTGTTCTGGCCGGATCCTACCCCTCGGGTCCGTCCAGCCTTGAGATGCCTGAAATCTGGAAGATGATCGTTGAAGACCGTGTCGCCGCCTATAATGTACCATCAGGCATCATGTTCGACATGCACCGCGAGGCTGCGGCGCGGCGTCCGGGCGTATTGACACAGGTCGGGTTGGATACGTTTGTAGACCCGATCCGCGAAGGCTGCGCCATGAATGCGCGCGGGGCGGCTGCACCCATCGTTGCGCGGGCCGCGTTTGGCGGCCAGACCTGGCTGCACTTCCCGAACATCATTCCGAATGTCTGCATTCTGCGTGCCACCACGGCGGATGAGTTTGGCAACCTGACCTACGAGCACGAAGGCGCTTATCTGGGCGGGCTGGAGCAGGCGATTTGCGTGCGCAACCACGGTGGGGTGGTCATCGCGCAGGTTCAGCGCGTAACCGCCGAAGGCAGCCTGCGCCCCCATGACGTTCGGGTGCCGGGGCATCTCGTCGATCTGATCGTCCAGGACCCGGATCAGAAGCAGACCACCGAAACACCCTATGACCCAGCCATTTCGGGACAGATCATGCGCCCGTGGGGCAGTTTTTCGGTGGCTGAACACGGGGTGGAAAAGGTGATCGCCCGCCGTGCCGCGATGGAGCTGCGTGCGGGTATGAGTGCAAATCTGGGATTTGGCATCAGCGCCATGGTCCCGCGTGTGCTGTTGGAGGAAGGTCATCCCAAGGCCGTCACCTGGGCCATCGAACAAGGGGCCGTCGGAGGTGTACCGCTGACCGGTTTTGCCTTTGGATGCGCGTCGAATGCACATGCCTATGTGCCCTCGCCCCAACAATTCATCTATTTTCAGGGCGGTGGGTTCGACATGTCCTTCTTGTCTTTCCTCGAAGTCGATCTGGACGGCAACGTGAATGTCTCGAAGCTGGGGAAAAGACCGTATCTGACAGCTGGGTGCGGCGGGTTTGTCGACATCACGGCAAGCGCAAAGAAGATCGTGTTCTCAGGCTGGTTCGAGGCTGGGGCAAAGATCGATCTGGATGCGAACGGGATCAGCGTCGCGGCGCCTGGAAAGTTCACCAAGATGGTGGATCAGGTCGAACACGTCACGTTCTCGGGCCGCCGCGCGCGCGAGCTTGGGCAGGACGTGATTTATGTGACTGAACGCTGTGTCATTCGTCTGACCGATCAGGGTTTGGTGGCGACCGAGATCATGCCGGGGATCAATGCGCAGCAGGACATCGTGGCGGCGTCAGAGGGACGTGTAGTCTTGGCCGAAAATGCAGCTTTGATGCCAAAATCCCTGTTTGCCGAAGGCCCGATGGGGATGACGGTATGAGCGGGATCGGTTTTCATATCGACGGCGCAACTGCTGTTCTGACGCTGGACAACCCGGCCAAGCTGAACGCGCTGACCACCGACATGCTGATTGCGCTGGAAACCCATGTGCAGCACGTCGAGCGCAACGCGGCGATCCGGTCTCTGGTTCTGACCGGGGCCGGAGAGAAAGCATTTTGTTGTGGCGCCGATATCAGCGCGTGGGGCGACCTTGGCCCCGCTGAGTTCGCGCGACACTGGGTGCGGGACGGGCACCGGATTTTCGACCGTCTTGCACGGCTGGGCAAACCGACCATTGCGGCGATCAATGGCAATGCCTTTGGCGGCGGATTGGAGCTGGCAAGTTGCTGCGACCTGCGTCTGGTGGCACCGCATGCGATGCTGGCCTTGCCCGAGGCCCGGATCGGGATCGTTCCCGGGTGGTCGGGTACTCAACGGCTGACGCGGCTGATGCCGGAAGGTGCGGTGAAAGAAATGGCCCTGTTTGGCCGCCGTCTCGTGGCGGACCGCGCGGTTGCCGTGGGCTATGCCGCTGAGATGGTTGATGACGTCCTAACCCGCGCACTTGATATCGCAGCCGAGGCACAGGCCCTGTCCCCGCGCGCCACCGAGATTTCCAAGAACATGATCCACGCGGCGGTCGGCGAAGACAAGGATGCCGTCATCGAGGCGCTGGGTAGTGCCGCGGCTGCCGCCTCGGCAGATCGGGATGAGGGCGTCGCCGCCTTCATGGACAAACGCCACCCTCAGTTTTCAGGGCTTTGATGCAAATGAAAGACATCACGATCAACCCCGCGGTCCCATTCGATCTGCCAGAGTGTTTTGAGGGTCGCCATCTGATCAACGGCACGTGGCAGGATAGCGCATCGGGCAAAACGTTCGAGCGCCGCTCGCCATCGCATGGACATGTCGTCAGCCGCTCGGCCCTGGGGGGAGAGGCGGAAGCCGGTGCCGCCATTGCCGCGGCACGTACAGCATTTGATAGCGGGGTCTGGAGCCGTGCCTCGGGCAAAGACCGTGCTGCGGTCCTGTTGAAAGTGGCGGATCTGATCGAGCGGCATGTCGACCGCATTGCCGTGATTGAAACGCTGGAAAGCGGCAAACCGATTAGCCAGTCCAAAGGCGAAGTCGGCGGGGCCGCCGATCTGTGGCGCTATGCGGCCTCGTTGGCGCGCAGTGCCCATGGCGACAGCCACAATACGCTGGGTGCGGACATGATGGGCGTGGTTCTGAAAGAACCCATCGGCGTTGTATCGATCATCACCCCGTGGAATTTTCCGTTCTGGATTCTCAGTCAAAAGCTACCCTTTGCCCTTGCGGCGGGCTGTACAGTGGTGGTGAAACCGTCCGAGATGACGCCGTCGTCCACGCTGATGCTGGGTGAATTGCTGATCGAGGCGGGACTGCCCGCAGGGGTCTGCAACATGGTTTTGGGTTTCGGCATACCGGTAGGCAGCATCATGTCCAGCCATGATGCGGTTGACATGGTCAGCTTCACCGGCTCGACCGCTGTCGGTAAGACGATCAGCAAGACGGCCTCGGACACCCTCAAGAAAGTCGCGCTGGAATTGGGCGGCAAGAACCCACAGGTGATCTTTCCGGACGCCAATCTGGACGCGGCTGCCGATGCCGTCGTGTTTGGCGTCTATTTCAACGTGGGCCAGTGTTGCAATTCCAGCAGCCGCATCATCGTCCATGAGGACATCGCCGAGGTGTTCTCGGCCAAAGTGGTCGAGTTGTCGCGCAAGGTGAAGTTCGGCGATCCGCTTGACCCGTCGACGCAGGTCGGCGCGATCGTCACGCCCGAACACAACGCCAAGATTGATGGATATGTCACGCAGGCAAAAGAGGCGGGCGCGACGATTGCCTTGGGCGGGAATCGCCTGAGCGTTGAAGGGCTTGGCAATCAGTTCTATCAGCCGACCATCGTCACCCATGTCCAGCCGGATATGCCTATCGCGCGGGACGAGGTGTTTGGCCCGGTTTTAGCCATTCTCACCTTCAAAACACTGGACGAGGCCGTCGCCCTGACCAATGATAGCGTTTACGGTCTGTCCGCAGGGGTTTGGAGTGACGACGTGCACACCTGCCTGGAATTCGCCCGCCGCGCAGAAGCGGGCACGGTCTGGACCAACACCTGGATGGACGGGTTCCCCGAGGTTGCCTTTGGGGGCGTCAAGCAATCCGGGCAGGGGCGGGAAATCGGACGCTACGGGTTCGAGGAATTTTTCGAGGTAAAATCGGTGGTCATGCGCATCGGCAACAGTCGGGCGCATTGGGTGCCGCAGGATTGAGACATGCACCAACCGGTGCCTGAACAAAGAAGAACGCATTAAGGGAGGAAACGATAATGCGCTTGTTGAAGACAAAATCAGTCATTGTGGCCGGGCTTTTGTGTACATCCAGCTTGGCACAGGCCGAAGAGGTCGAGGTTCTGCACTGGTGGACCTCGGGTGGTGAGGCCGCTGCGCTGAACGTTCTCAAGGATGATCTGTCCGGTCAGGGTGTCGGTTGGACCGACATGCCCGTCGCCGGTGGCGGTGGTGAGCAGGCGATGACCGTTCTGCGCGCCCGCGTGACGGCCGGCAATGCGCCAACGGCTGTTCAGGGTCTGGGGTTCGACATTCAGGACTGGGCCGCACAGGGTGCGCTGGCTGACCTGAACGATGTGGCCGCCAAGGAAGGTTGGGACGACGTTGTCCCTGATGCGTTGAAAGCCTTTGCCAAGCATGATGGCAAATGGGTTTCAGCGCCGGTGAACGTACATTCGACCAACTGGGTCTGGGCCAACAAGGCGGTTCTGGATGCAAACGGCATTGCTCAGCCCACGAATTGGGACGAGTTCGTGGCCGCGGTCGAGGCGCTGAAAGCTGCTGGAGTGACGCCGATTGCTCATGGCGGTCAGGCATGGCAGGACGCGACCGTGTTCGACGCCGTTGTCATGTCGACCATGGGACCGGATGGCTATAAGGCTGCGTTCGTCGATCTGGATGAAGAGGCTTTGGGTAGCGACGCCATGAAAGAGGCGTTCGACCGGATGGCCTTTATCCGTGACAACGTTGACGAGAATTTCTCGGGTCGTGACTGGAACCTTGCAACCGCCATGGTCATCAATGGCGAAGCCGGTTTCCAGATGATGGGTGACTGGGCAAAGGGTGAGTTTCTGAATGCGGGCAAAGTCCCCGGTCAGGATTTCCTGTGCTTCCGTTTCCCCGGCACTGCCGATCAGGTCACGTTCAACGCCGATCAGTTCATGATGTTCGATCAGGGCGGTTCAGTGTCAGCTGAGCAGGCCGCATTGGCCAGCGCCATCCTGTCGCCGTCCTTCCAGATTGCCTTCAACAAGGTAAAAGGCTCAGTGCCCGCGCGAACGGATGTGGACGGAAGTGATCTGGATGCCTGCGGGCAGCAAGGCATGAAGGATCTGGCTGCCGCTGCATCTTCGGGCAACCTGTTCGGATCGATGGCCCATGGTCACGCGGCACCGGCATCGGTCAAGAACGCCGTCTATGACGTGGTGACCGCGCATTTCAACGGCGAATATGACAGTGAAACGGCCGTGGTCGAACTGGTTGACGCAGTGTCCATCGCCAAGTGATCACCTGATCCATCCGACGGGGCGGCCACCGGGTCGCCCTGTCACCAGCGGGCACACCCCGCGCCTCAAAACCACCACTCGAAGGAGGGCGCGCCATGGCTGGTTCAGTCGACGCGGATTTCAAGACACGCCTTCAGAACTGGATCCCCAAACTGGTCCTGTCCCCATCGCTGGCGATGATGCTGGTCTTTGTTTACGGCTTCATTCTGTTTTCGGTCTACCTGTCATTCACCGACAGCCGCATTCTGCCATCCTTCGGCTGGGTCGGTTGGGAAAACTACAACAAGCTGTGGCGGCTCAGCCATTGGGAGACCTCGCTGATCAACATGGGGATCTTCGCGAGCCTCTATATCGTGATCTGCACCTGTATTGGTTTGGGACTTGCCATTTTCCTCGATCAGAAAATCCGTGGCGAAGGGGTGTTGCGCCCGATTTACCTGTACCCTATGGCGCTCAGCTTCATCGTCACCGGCACCGCATGGAAATGGTTTCTGGACCCCGGTATCGGTTTGGAAAACGTCATGCATACATGGGGTTGGACCAGTTTCGAGTTTGACTGGATCAAGAACCGTGACTTTGCCATCTACACGGTTGTTCTGGCCGCCGTGTGGCAAACCAGTGGGTTTGTCATGGCCATGTTCCTGGCCGGTCTGCGCGGCATCGACAACGAGATCCTGCGCGCCGCCCAAATGGATGGCGCATCGAACTGGAACCTCTACCGCCGTATCATCATCCCGCAGCTGCGTCCTGCGTTTCTGTCGGCCTTCGTGATCCTCAGCCACCTTGCGATCAAGACCTTTGACCTTGTGATCGCCCTGACCGGAGGAGGACCGGGCCGCGCCACCGAATTGCCCGCAACCTTCATGTATTCCTACACGTTCACGCGAAACCAGATGGGGATCGGTGCGGCCTCGGCCACGATCATGCTAATGACCATCGCGGCGATCATGATCCCTTATCTCTATGCCGAACTGCGGGAGAAACGCTGATGTCTCAGGCAACTCAGGATACCGCAATTCGCACGGGCCGGGTCACGCGTACGCTGATCTATCTGGTACTGGTGCTGTTCGCCTTGTTCTACCTGCTGCCGCTTTATGTGATGCTGGTGAACTCGGTCAAACCGCTGGAAGAGATCACCGGCGGCGGCATGATGAACCTGCCGCAGGTCTTTACCCTTGAGCCATGGCTCAAAGCGTGGTCCTCGGCCCAGATCGGGGTCGATCCGACGGGGCTGAAGCCCTATTTCTGGAACTCCATCAAGATGGTTGTTCCGGCGGTGATCGTCTCGACCATCCTCGGCGCGCTAAACGGCTATGTGCTGACCAAATGGCGTTTCAAGTATGACACCATCCTGTTCGGTCTGATGTTGTTTGCCTGTTTCATCCCGTTTCAGATCGTCCTGATCCCGATGGCACGGATGCTGGGCATCATCGGGCTGGCGGGCACCACCTGGGGTCTGGCCCTGGTGCATGTGGTTTATGGCATCGGTTTCACAACGCTGTACTTCCGCAACTATTATGCCGTGTTCCCGACCGAGCTGATCCGGGCCGCGCAGATCGACGGCGCAGGCTTCTTCCAGATTTTCTGGCGCATCCTGCTGCCCAGCTCTGGCCCGATCGCCGTGGTGTCGATCATCTGGCAATTCACCAATATCTGGAATGACTTCCTGTTTGGCGCGTCTTTCGCCGACGCCAACAGCCAGCCGATGACTGTGGCACTGAACAACCTGGTGCAGTCATCGACCGGTGTGAAGGAATACAATGTTCATTTCGCAGGCGCCATTCTGGCCGCCATGCCAACTCTGCTCGTCTACATCGTGGCCGGTCGATATTTCGTCCGCGGTCTGATGGCGGGTTCCGTGAAAGGATAAGGCCTCATGGGTTTTCTGGACATAGACAACGCGACCAAATCCTACGGAGCGGTCGAGGTTCTGCACAAGGTCGATATCTCGGTACAGGAAGGTGAGTTCCTGGTTCTTGTCGGCCCTTCGGGTTGTGGCAAGTCGACCCTGCTGAACATGATCGCGGGGCTGGAAGAAATCACCAGCGGCGAGATTCGCATCAAGGATCAGGTGATGAACGGGGTCCACCCGTCCAACCGCAACATCGCCATGGTGTTCCAAAGTTACGCGCTCTATCCGAACATGACAGTTGGGCAGAACATCACCTTTGGGCTTGAAATGCACGGCGTGCCCAAAGCCCAACGCGACACGGCGATGCAAGAGGTCGCCAAGCTGTTGCAGATCGAACAGCTGCTGGATCGCAGGCCCGGTCAATTGTCAGGGGGTCAGCGACAGCGCGTCGCCATGGGCCGCGCGCTGGTGCGGGAACCGGATGTGTTCCTGTTTGACGAGCCGCTGTCCAACCTGGACGCCAAGCTGCGTGTGGACATGCGGACCGAGATCAAGAAGCTGCACCAGAACCTTGGCACCACCATCGTTTACGTGACCCATGACCAGATCGAGGCGATGACCCTGTCCAGCCGTATCGCCGTGATGAATGGCGGCTATGTGCAACAGCTGGGTTCGCCGCAGGAGATCTATGACACCCCGGCCAACATCTTTGTGGCAACCTTCATGGGCTCGCCGGCGATGAATGTGGTACCTGCGAAAGTGACCGTGCTGAATGGCCGCCCGCATGCCGAGGTCGCGCTGCATGACGGATCAATGGCGCAGCTGCCTTTCAGTCAGGACAATCTGGCCGCGTGGGACGGGCGGGATATCCTGCTTGGCATTCGTCCTGAAACCATCACCGATATGGATGGTGCGGACCGCAAATCCTCGAACATCGCGCAAATGACCAACCGGATTGTTGTGACCGAACCGGCGGGCTCGGACACGTTCGTGTCGATGCAACTTGGCGGCAGGGATGTAATCGCCCGGATGCGTTCGGATGCCGAGGTCGCGCCCGGTCAGGATTTCGACTTTGCCGTTAACATGGAAAAGGCAGTGGCTTTTGATCCTGACAGCGAGACGCGGATTGTTCCGTGACACAGGCCGATGTCATAATCATCGGATCGGGGATCGGGGGGGCAACGCTGGCTGCAGCTCTTGCGCCCTCGGGCCGTCGCATTCTGATCCTCGAACGTGGGGCGCATCTGCGCCCGTCCTCTGTGGATCGAGACCCAAAGGCGATCTTTGGCGACGGGCATTTTCGCCCCGATGAGACCTGGCTGGACGGGGACGGGCAGCCGTTCAATCCCGGCAATTACTATTGCGTCGGCGGCAACTCCAAGTTTTATGGAGCGGCGCTGATCCGCTATCGGGCCGAGGATTTCGAACCGCGACAGCATATGGGCGGGGGGTCTCTCGGTTGGCCAATCCGCTATGACGATCTGGAACAGGACTACGCGGCGGCAGAGCAGCTATACGCGGTGCGCGGGACTGCCGATGAGGACCCGACCGAGCCTCTCCATAGTGGTCGATATCCATACCCGCCGGTGATGGATGAACCGGATATGGCCGACTTGCGAAAGCGGTTGCGCGGCGCGGGGCTATCCCCGGCATCTGTTCCTTTGGGCGTGGATATCGACCGCTGGCTGGCTGCGGGCCAGACCACGTGGGATGCGTTTCCAAACACATGCGGCGGCAAGATGGATGCCGAAACCTGCGCTCTGGCCAAGGCCCTTGCGCATGACAATGTCACGCTTTTGACCCGATCGTCCGTCAACACATTGCTGAGCGATGATGACGGGCGGATTACCGGCGTCGAGGTCACGGGGCAGGGAACACTCCGGGCACCGCTGGTGGTTTTGTCAGCAGGGGCCGTCCAATCGGCCGTGCTGTTGTTGAAATCCGCGAATGACAATTGCCCAACTGGTCTGGCGAACCGCTCGGATCAGGTCGGGCGAAACTTCATGAACCACAATTGTTCGGCCGTTTTGGCCTTGCATCCATTGCGTCGCAACCGGTCGATCTATCAGAAGACGTTGATGTTCAACGACTACTACAATGGGGGCGGGCAGGGCGGCACGCCATTGGGCAATATCCAGATGCTGGGCAAGATCACCGGTCCTATTCTCGCATCTCAGACGGGATTGCCCGGCCCACTTGCCGCGCTGATCGCAAATCGCAGCTTTGATTTTTATGCTATGTCCGAGGACCTGCCCAACCCCGACAGCCGGGTTACACTCGCAGGCGATCAAATCCGGCTGGACTGGAAACGCTCGAACTGGCAGGCGCATCAGGCACTGGTGGCAAAGTTGAAACAGCATCTGCGCCGGGCCGGGTTTCCGATTGTCCTGTCGCGGCCTTTCGACCGTCGCACCCCGTCGCATCAATGCGGCACAGCGCGAATGGGGGATGACCCGTCCAACAGTGTGGTGACCCCGTTCTGCCGCAGCCATGATCATCCGAACCTGTTCATCGTCGACGCCTCTGTCTTGCCGACCTCAGCCGCCGTAAACCCGGCCCTGACCATTGCCGCATTGGCCCTGCGCACGGGTCGTCACATCCTACAAACGGAGTTTGCAGCATGACCCGAGTTGCCCTGGTCACAGGCGGTCAGCAAGGCATTGGCCTGGGTATCTCGCGCGTGCTGATCGACGCTGGGTACAAGGTGGCGCTGGCGTCGCGTTCCGAGCCGGACAAACCGGCGGTGCAAGGGGCGTTGTCGGCGCTGGGCCCCAATGCGATCTACGTCCAGCACGACGTGTCTGATATCGATCACGTGCCCGTTTTGCTGGATGAGATCGAAGCACAATTGGGTCCGATCACTGCACTGATCAACAATGCCGGTGTCGGTGCGCCCGAGCGGGGCGACATGCTGGAGTTGAAGCCCGAGAGTTGGGATTTGGTGCAGAACATCAATCTACGCGGGGCATTCTTTCTGGCGCAAGCGGTTGGGCGGCGCATGTTGGGCTATCCTCAGGACGTCTATCGCTCGATCACCTTTGTTACTTCGGTCAGCGCCACGATGGTGTCCATCGAGCGCGCGGAATACTGCGTGTCCAAGGCCGCCGCTGCAATGATGGCGCAACTGTTCGCCGTGCGCATGGCCCCGCACGGGATCGGGGTTTTCGAACTGCGCCCCGGCATTATTGCTACTGAAATGACGGCCGGTGTGCGTGACAAATACACTGACCGGATCGAGGGCGGGCTGGTTCCCGCGGCGCGATGGGGTGAGCCGATGGATGTCGGCTCGGTCGTCATCCCCATCGTCGACGGCCAGATGCAGTTCGCCACCGGCGCCGCCATCCCCGTCGATGGTGGGCTGTCCATTCCACGGCTCTAGTTCAGGACACATCAGAATGTCTGACGGATATGATTTCATTGTGATTGGCGGCGGTTCGGCAGGTTCAGTCGTTGCGGCCCGTCTGTCCGAAGAACCTTCAGCCCGGGTGCTTCTGCTTGAGGCCGGCTCGTCAGACCGCCATCCGTTTTTTCACCTGCCTGCCGGTTTTGCAAAAATGACCAAAGGTATCGGCAGCTGGGGCTGGTCGACGGTTCCTCAGACACATATGCGGGGCAAGGTGTTCAACTACACGCAGGCCAAGGTGATTGGCGGCGGGTCGGCGATCAATGCGCAAATCTATACCCGTGGCGCGGCGCAGGATTACGACGACTGGCGACAGATGGGGTGCGAAGGCTGGGGCTATGACGATGTCCTGCCCTATTTCAAGAAGTCCGAAGACAATGACTGCTACGAAAACGAATTTCACGGCAAGGGCGGCCCGTTGGGCGTGTCGATGCCCGCAGCGCCCTTGCCGATCTGCGATGCCTATATCAAAGCGGCAGGGCAGGTCGGCATTCCCGAAACGCGGGACGTGAACGGCGCAAAACAGGATGGGGCAGGGTACTATCAGCTGACGCAACGCAACGCGCGCCGGTCCTCGGCCGCGATGGCGTTTCTGGCACCCAACCGGAATCGCCCGAACCTGACCGTGCGCATGGGGGCGCAGGTCCGCCGGATCGTGGTCGGGAACGGTCGCGCCACCGGCGTTGAGATGATGAGTGGTGAAAGGATCACCGCTGCGCGCGAGGTGATCTTGTCGTCAGGCGCCATCGGTTCACCCCGTCTGCTGCAACTGTCTGGGATTGGTCCGGCGGATCATCTGGAAAGTCTTGGGATCAAGACGATCTACGACCAGCCTCAGGTCGGGGCGAACCTGCAGGACCACCTTGATCTCTATTCGATTTGCGAGGTCACTGGGCCGCATACCTATGACCGTTTTGCCAAGCTGCACCTGTCGGCGCTGGCAGGACTGCAATACCTGTTCACCCGCAAGGGGCCGGTCGCGTCCAGCCTGTTTGAAACCGGCGGGTTCTGGTATGCCGACCCCGATGCGCGTTCGCCCGACATTCAGATGCATCTGGGTCTGGGCACCGGGATCGAAGCGGGGGTCGAGGCGATGCCCAATGGGGGTGTCACGCTGAATGCCTGCTTCCTGCGGCCTCGGTCTCGGGGGACGGTGCGGTTGCAAAGCGCCGACCCGACGGCGATACCACTGATCGATCCGAACTATCTGGCCGATCCGTATGACCGGGAAATGTCGATCCGCGGTCTGAAACTGGTGCAAAGCATCCTCGCACAGGATGCGTTGAAACCCTATGTTCTGGCTGAACGCCTGCCGGGTCCGACTGTACGGACCGAACAGGACTATTTCGATTTCATCTGCGTGCATTCCAAAACCTCGCATCACTGCGCGGGCACCTGTCGCATGGGCAATGATGACCAGGCCGTGCTGGACCCGCGTCTGAGGTTCAACGGGATCGAGGGTCTTCGCGTCGCGGATGCCGCGATCATGCCAACTGTCAACTCTTCGAACACCAACGCCCCCACGATCATGATCGGCGAAAAGGCCGCCGATATGATCAAACAAGATCAAGGATTTGCGCAATGATCCGCCATATCGTTCTGACGAAATTCCGCTCTGACGTGACCGAGGAAACGGTTGCGCAGATCTATGGCAAATTGGCCGAAGTGGCCGAACAGCTTCCCGGAGCCAAAGGCTTTACCGGGGGCCGTAGCCAAAGCCCCGAACAGATCGAACGCGGCTATATGCATGGCTTCGTGATTGATTTCGATGATTGGGATGCCTTGGCGACCTATCAGGTCAACGAAGATCACAAAGCCTGCGGCGCGCAGCTGGTTGCCAACGCCGTGGGTGGGATAGACGGCATTCTGGTGCTGGATCTGGAGGTTTGAGACCATGACACTGACATTGCCAAACCGCGACGGCCAGTTGGAACCTTACACACTGACCGGAACGCCTTTGGTTCCTCGCGCGCCACGGGTGGCGTTGACACGCACCGCTTTTGCCGCGGCACATGTGGTCTCGGACCCTCTGGCCGAGCGGAACCCATGGGATAGCCGCCCGGCGGTAGACTGGGACGCGACCCTGAACTTCCGGCAAGGATTGTGGGACCAAGGCTTGGGCCTGGCCGAGGCCATGGACACCGCCCAACGCGGCATGGGTGTCGATTGGGAAACAGCGCTGGAACTGATCCAACGCACCATGGCGGCGGCCAAAGCGCACCCCTTGACCCCACGTGTGGCCTGTGGGGCGGGGACAGATCACGTGCCCCAAAGCGCGTTGAACACGGCCGGGGAAATCCTGTCAGCCTATGAACATCAGGCCGAGGCCATCGAAGCCGCTGGCGGCCAGTTGATCCTGATGGCCTCGCGCGCTTTCCCGGCTATCAAAGCCGGGCCCGAGACTTACCACGATGTCTATCGCGCCCTGATCGACGGGGCGGCAGAGCCGGTGATCTTGCATTGGCTGGGCGACATGTTCGATCCGGCCCTGGCCGGATATTGGGGCAGTACAGATGTGGATCAGGCCAGCGATTTTGTGCTGTCGCTGATCGCCGAGAACCCGGCCAAGGTCGATGGCATCAAAATCTCATTGCTCGATCAGGCGCAGGAAGAGGCGTTTCGCAGGCGCCTGCCAGACGGGGTGCGTCTCTATACCGGGGATGATTTCAACTATGCTGATCTGATTGCCGGGAACGGGGATTATTATTCTCACGCACTATTGGGCATCTTCGCGGCCATTGCCCCGGCGGCCAGCCAGGCACTTGAGGCATTGGCGCAGAACGATCTGGATCGCTACCATGCGCTCCTTGCGCCGACCGTACCGCTCAGCCGCGAGATCTTTCGCGCGCCAACTCGGTTTTACAAGGCGGGGATCGCCTATCTGGCCTGGTTGAACGGATCACAGACCCATTTCATCATGCCCGGCGGGTTTCAATCCAGCCGCGACATCTGCCACTATGCGGCAGTATTCCGTTTGGCAGATCAGGCGGGTTTGCTTTCCGATCCGGGTTTGGCTATGGCGCGAATGAAAACTTTGCTGAGCCTGCATGGGGTTGATCAATAGGCGGAATGCGCAGACCGACGATCATAGATGTCGCCCAAAAGGCTGGTGTGTCGAAGTCGACGGTCAGTCTTGTTTTGCAGGGCAGCGCGCAGGTCAAATCCGAAACTCGGGATCTGGTTCATGCGGCCATGAAAGAGATCGGATATGTTTACAACCGATCCGCTGCCAACTTGCGATCTTCGGGTACCGCGCTGATCGGACTTGTGATCAACAACCTGAACAACCCGTTCTTCACGGAGTTTGCGACCTCTTTGCAAATGGCACTTGGATCTCGCGGATACGCGGTGGTGGTCGCGAACACAAACGAGGACCCGGAAATTCAGGATCAGGTGATTGGCGCGATGCTGGAACACGGTGTCTCGGCTTTGATCCTGTCGCCTGCCTATGGCGACGCGCAGAACGTCCTGCAAGCGGTTGAGCGCGCCCGGGTGCCCATGATGCAGGTTTTGAGACGGATTGGCAGCCCGTCCGGATCAATCCCTTTTATCGCACCCGACTATGAGCAGGGCGGGCGCATTGCGACACGGTTTCTGCTGGAGACCGGCGCGCGACATATCGCGTTCATCGGTGGGCTTGAGGGGCAGGAGGTCACACATGAACGGGTATCGGGCTATCTGCAGGTCATGAAAGAACAGGGCTTGCCACCACATGTTCTGACCGGTCACAGCAGCCGTTCCTTCGGCCAGTCAATCGCCGCCCGTTTGTTTGCGGAACATCCCGAATGCGAGGCGGCGGTGTGTTTCAATGACCTTGTTGCCTTCGGGCTGATCAATGGCTGCCGCGAGGCGGGCCGCCCGGTTGGCGAAGAATTTCAGATCATCGGGTTTGACGACATTCAGGAAGCCGCCGAAAGCTGGCCCGCGCTGTCGACTGTGCATTGTGGCGTGGATGCATTTGGTAAGCAGGTTGCTGAAACAGTGCTGAAGTGGCTTGAGGACTCGGTCGTGCCGGCCCCCTATCTACGCACACCGGTTCGATTGGTTCCGCGTCAAACGACCAGATAGCGGGGTTTTGGCCGGGCATGGGTGTCGGTGTTGAACGGAACCTGACCATCGCTCATGGGGTTCGACCTGGCAAGACACGCCTGCGTTGATCCCCACTGCCCGGGCTATCGCAGAATGCCAGTTTCATTGAATAAACTGTTGCCTGTATCTAGGACCCCGTGAACAATAAGCCTTGACTACTTGGCAATTATTTTTCCTAACTAACCAGTCAATCAAAAACAGGGATGTATCAATGAAAACTCTGACATCACTTTCCACAATCGCTCTTCTGGCTTCGGTCGGATCGGCATATGCCAACTGTGATGAGGTTGTGTTTTCGGATGTGGGCTGGACCGACATCACCGCGACCACGGCAGCAACCACGACAGTTCTTGAGGCCCTGGGTTATGACACCGAGATCAAAATCCTCTCGGTCCCAGTCACTTACACATCGATGGCCGCGGGTGACATTGACGTGTTTCTTGGCAACTGGATGCCGACCATGGAAGGCGATATCGCACCCTATCGCGAGGCTGGAACGGTCGAAACCCTCCGTGCCAACCTGGAAGGCGCCAAGTACACGCTGGCTGTCAATGCCGTAGCGTCGGAAATGGGAATCAAGGATTTCGCAGATATCGCCGGTCAAGCCGACGCTCTGGAGGGAAAGATTTACGGCATCGAGCCGGGCAATGACGGCAACCGACTGATCCAGTCGATGATTGATGGCGATTCGTTTGGGCTGTCCGGGTTCGAAGTGGCCGAAAGCTCAGAGCAGGGCATGCTGGCGCAGGTCGATCGCGCGTCTCGCAGGGACGAGCCGATCGTGTTCCTGGGTTGGGAACCGCACCCGATGAATGCCAATTTCGAAATGTCATACCTGACCGGCGGGGATGAGTTCTTTGGTCCCAACTTCGGTGGTGCGACCGTGTTTACGAACACGCGCAAAGGCTATGCCGAGGAATGTCCGAACATCGGCGCGCTGCTGAACAATCTGGAATTCTCGCTGGCGATGGAAAACGAGATCATGGCCGCCATCCTGGATGACGGCGAGGATCCGGCAGATGCCGCCAGCGCCTGGCTGAAGGCCAATCCCGACGCCTACACCGCATGGCTGGACGGTGTGACCACGCGTGATGGTGGTGATGCAGTCGCCGCAGTGAACTCAGCTGTGGGTCAATAAATCTGAACGCCCTTCGCTGCGGGTTCGTGGCGGAGGGCTTTTTTTGGCCTGATCGCAGGCCCGAAATACACGGAAAGGCGGACAGATGGATTGGCTGACCGACAACAAGATTCCCGTCGGAAAGACGGCCAAAGCGGTTTTTGAATGGCTTCAGGAGGTTGGGGAACCGTTTTTCGATTGGCTGTCCTGGGTTCTCGAAGGGTTGATCGATGGCATTCTGTGGGTGATGCAAACCCCGCATCCCTTGATCGTCGTAGCCGTTTTTGTTGGCATCACATGGCTGTTGCAACGCAATTGGAAGATTTGCCTGTTCGTGGCGCTGGGCTTCCTGTTCATCCTTAATCAGGGTTACTGGGAGGAAACAACCGAAAGCCTTACGCTGGTTTTGTCATCCTGTCTGGTCTGTATGGCCATTGGGGTGCCCATTGGTATCGCGGCGGCGCACCGGCCCAGGCTTTATATCGCCATGCGGCCGGTACTGGACCTGATGCAAACGCTGCCGACTTTTGTATATCTGATCCCGGCCATCGTGTTTTTTGGCATCGGCATGGTGCCGGGTCTGATCGCGACAGTGATCTTTGTTTTGCCCGCACCGATCCGTCTGACCCATCTGGGTGTGTCCTCGACCCCGACCCCGCTGCTGGAAGCCGCCGAGGCCTTTGGGGCCACCAATTCCCAGACACTTTGGAAGGTCGAACTGCCTTATGCCCTGCCTCAGATCATGACCGGTCTGAACCAGACCATCATGCTGTCGCTATCCATGGTCGTGATCGCGGCCCTTGTTGGGGCAGACGGTCTGGGTGTCCCCGTTGTCCGGGCGTTGAACCAGGTGAACACGGCCCTTGGCTTTGAATCCGGTTTTGTCATCGTTGTTGTTGCGATCATCCTTGATCGCGTCCTGAGAGTGGAGCGCTAGGCCATGACCGCAGTTGAGTTTGACAACGTCTCGATCGCATTTGGTGAGAACCCCAAAAGTGCTTTGCCCTTCATGGACAAGGGACAGGACCGCGCGACGGTCAAAGAGGCCTGTGGTCAGGTGCTGGGCGTCCACAATTGCTCGCTGACCGTTCAGGAAGGCGAAACCCTGGTTCTGATGGGGTTGTCGGGGTCCGGAAAATCCACGCTGCTGCGGGCCGTAAACGGGTTGAACGCGGTGATCCGCGGGGCTGTTCGGGTATCGGACGGTGCGGGGATGGTGGACATCACCAACGCCGATGCCCGCACTCTTCGACGCATGCGGCAGAACCATATTGCGATGGTGTTCCAACAGTTTGGTCTGCTGCCCTGGCGCTCGGTTCGTGAAAATGTCTGGCTTGGGCTGGAACTGTCGGGCATGTCCCGGGCCGACCGGATGCAACGAACCGACGAACAGCTTGCCTTGGTCGGTCTGTCGGACTGGGCGGACCGCAAGGTCGGAGAGCTATCTGGTGGCATGCAACAGCGTGTCGGACTTGCCCGCGCGTTTTCCACGCAAGCCCCGATCCTGCTGATGGACGAGCCGTTCTCGGCGCTGGACCCGCTGATCCGAACCAAGTTGCAGGACGAGCTGCTGCGATTGCAGGAAAAGTTGAAGCGCACGATCATCTTCGTTTCGCATGACCTGGACGAAGCCTTCAAGATCGGCAACCGCATCGCCATCATGGAAGGGGGCCGCATCGTGCAATGCGGGACGCCTTCGGAAATCTACTCAAAGCCCGAGGACGAGTATGTGGCGGACTTTGTGGCCCATATGAATCCATTGGGTGTTTTATGTGCCCGGGATGTCATGGAACCGGCAACGGGTGTGCCCGCGCGCTCGGTCGATGCGGGCACCGATATCCGTTCGGTTATTCAAGGCTTTGAAGACGACAACGCGCCGGTTGGCGTGACCGAAGATGGGGCGATCATCGGTCAACTGACAAAAGACCGCGTGCTGAACAAACTTGTCGATCCGATGGGATAGCAAAGCTGGCCCCGGCCGTAAGGTCGGGGGTTCAGTGTGGCCTCGGCTCGGATTGGGCAATGCATGCGAAATTCAAACGCATTGCCCCAGATTTCTTTGTGAGCATTCGCGGCACCTGCGGATTATACCTGCACGGTAGGTGATCCAAGTGCTGCGAACAGGGCCCAAATGCCGCAAATCCAGATACACTCTCGGCGCAAAGCTCTGCACGCTTCGGTGCGAGACTTCGTTTATTTGCACGACAGCGCAGTGTTGGCGGTCCGTTTTCTTGGAAAAGTGAAGCCCGTAGCAGCCGTACCGGCGGGAGGTTTTAGATGAAGAGTCACGCACAGGCTGTTGTGATTGGAGGCGGTCTTGTCGGCTGCTCGATCCTGTATCACCTGGCTAAGCTGGGTTGGACGGATGTGGTTCTGCTTGAGCGGGATGAGTTGACCTCGGGCTCGACCTGGCACGCAGCGGCGAACATCCATGGGCTGCACGACAACAACAACGTCACGCGTATCCAGCACTATACTATGAACCTGTATAAAGAGCTGGAGAAAGAAACCGGACAGGGTTGTGGCGTGTTTCAACCCGGCTCGCTGTATCTGGCCCAGACTGAAGACCGCGAGCATCAGCTCCGCCTGCAAGAGGCCAAGGCGCGGTTTTATGGACTGAACTTCCACGAGATCAGCCGTGAGCAGGCCAAGGATCTGCATCCGCTGGCCCAGTTCGACGACATCCGGTGTATCATGTACGAACCCGACGGCGGCAATGTGGACCCGTCCGGCGTAACCATGGCCTATGCCGCCGGTGCGCGCGCGATGGGTGCCACTGTTGAGCGGTTTTGCCCGGTGATCGGGACCCAGCAGCAGCCGGATGGCACGTGGATCGTACGCACCGAAAAGGGCGATATTCACACGCAATGGGTGGTCAATGCGGGTGGTCTTTGGGGGCGCGAGGTCGCGGCGCTGGCCGGCATCGAACTGCCGCTGCAACCGACCGAACACCAGTATTTCGTCACAGAATCCATCGATGAAGTCGCCAGGCTGGGCCGCCGTTTGCCCTCGATTGCCGACCGGGACGGGGAATACTACTTCCGGCAGGAAGGCAATGGTCTGCTGATTGGCGCTTATGAGAAGGACATGAAGTTCTGGGCTGAAGGCGGTACACCGCTGGATTTTGCCCATGACCTGTTTCCTGACGATCTGGACCGGATCATGGAAAACGTCATTCGCGCCACTGAACGGGTGCCTGTTGCGGCCACCGCCGGGGTCAAGCGGGTGATCAACGGCCCAATGATCTGGTCGCCGGATTCCAACGCGATCTGGGGGCCGGTACCCGAGTTGAAGAATTATTTCTGCTGCACCGGCATCATTCCGGGTTTCTCGCAATCCGGGGGGCTGGGTCTGTTGGCCGCACAATGGATGATCGAGGGCGAGCCGCAATACGACATGTTCGCCTGGGATTTGGCGCGGTTCGGCGATTGGGCCGACAAGACCTTTACCAAGGCGCGGGTCGAGGACCAGTATACCCACCGGTTTGCCATCCATTTCCCGAATGAAGAACGCAGCGCAGGCCGTCCGGCGCGTGTGCGCCCGGCATATGAGATGCAAAAAGACATGGGGTGCGTCTTTGGACTGAACTGTGGCTGGGAACATCCGCTTTGGTTCGCGGGTCAACCCGGCACGGTCGAAACCAACGGCTTCACTCGCCAGAACTGGTTTGATCCGGTTGGGCGCGAGGTGCAGATGCTGCGCGATCATGTGGGCGTCATCGATATCTCGAATTTCGCAAACTACGTGATCAAGGGACCGGGGGCCAATGACTGGCTTGACGCCCTGGTTGCCAACCGGGTGCCAACCGAAGTTGGCCGGTCTTGCCTGACGCCTCTGATCTCGGTCCGGGGCGGTGTGGCGGGTGACTTCACCATCACCAAAGTGGCCCAGGACGAATACATGATGATCGGTTCGGGCATGGCCGAACGCTATCACCAACGCTTTTTCAACATGGTGGACCTGCCCGAAGGCACCACGCTTGAGGTCGCCACCAACCGGATCGCGGGGTTCAACGTGGCAGGGCCGAAATCGCGCGACCTGTTGCAACGCCTAACCAATGCGGATCTTTCGAATAATGCGTTCCGCTTTATGCGCTCACAGACCATCGACGTGGCGGGGGTCAGCTGCCTTGCCATTCGCGTCAGTTTTACCGGCGATCTGGGATGGGAGTTGCATTGCGCCGAAGCGGACCAGGTTCGCCTTTACATGGCGCTGCTGGATGCGGCCAAAGACCTGGGTGGCGGTCCGGTCGGCGGTCGCGCGCTGGGCGCGTTGCGTATCGAAAAAGGCTATGGCTCGTGGGGTCGCGAGTATTCTCAGGAATACTGGCCGCAAGAGGTTGGACTTGCGGGCCTGATCAAGCTCGACAAGGATTTCCTGCACAAAGACGCTTACCTTTCAGTCAAGGACAACCCCGCGCGCGAAGTATTGTCGATCTTCGAGGTCGAGGTGTCCGAGGCAGATGCCACTGGTGGCGAGCCGATCTTTACCCCGGATGGCACACCCGTAGGCCGGGTGACATCGGGGGCCTACGGGTATTCGGTTGGGAAATCTCTGGCCATTGGCTATGCCAATCCGCAAGTGGCCAAACCCGGCGACACGGTCGAGGTCTTTATTCTGGGCACACCGCATCAGGCCAGAATGCTGGCTGAACCGCCATTCGATCCCAAAGGTCATCGCCTGCGCGACAGTCAACCCGCGCTGGCCACCGCACCCTGAATACACATTGTCGGGAGGGGCCGAGCGGCTTAGCCATCCATCCGCGTTGTTGCATCCAACAACCAATCCTGAAACAGACGGACCGAGGGGCTGGCTGTCTTGTTCCTGAGCTTTGCATAGTAGGCCCAGGGGCTGTCCAGATCGAAGGCGAAAGGTTCAACCAGCAAACCGCGCTCGACATAGGATCGGGTCAACGCTCGGGGCAACGCCACGCAACCCAAAGATTTGGCCGCAAGCTCCAGGGCCAGATTGGAGGAATTTGTGCGGTGTCCTTCTTTCTGGTTGAGATCCTGAAGTTCGAAATGGGCGGCCACTTTTTCCCAATACGCCGGACGACCCAGAATGTGGATCACGCGTGCATCTTCCAGTTGCCGGGGGTCTGCCAGAGGCTGCCCCTCGACCAGAAAATCGGGTGCGCAGACAACCGACAGCTTTTCTGTCCACAGCTTTGTCATCCCGTCCACCGCATCATCGACATGGTTAATCGTGACGGACAGATCCGATACGTTCGCCTCGACATCGGTCCAGATGGTGCCATGGATGGTCAGGCTGATATCGGGATGGCGCGCGGAAAACCCCTTGATGATTTCGGGCAGCCAATTCTCGGCCAGGCTGACCGGACAAGAAATCACGACCGAAGGCGTGTGCGATCTCAGGACAATCGATTGGGTTGCCACGTCGATCTCTTGCAAGGCGTGGCGCACCGACGGCAGGTAGGCCCGGCCAACGTCCGTCAGAGACAGGGACCTGGCATGGCGCACAAACAGGGGGCGTTTGATGAAGTCTTCCAGCGACCGCACATGGTTGCTGACGGCCGACTGGGTGCAGTTCAGTTCTTCTGCCGCGCTGGTAAAGCTCAGATGACGTGCTGCGGCCTCGAACGAGCGCAAAAAAGAAAGGTGAGGCAGGTTCATCATTTTGAGCGTCTTTCGGCTGGACTACCGTATTCCATATAGCGGTCCTTGCCCGGTGTCTTGCGTCATTGCAACACGCGGGTTGTCCTGTTTGCGACAGCTTGGACCGGTCAGCCACAAAAAATCCAGCATCATAGCCCCCTCAATGTTTTCGTGCCGTCCGGTATGAAAGACCGTACCGTTGTGCCCAACTTCGGCGTTTTCAAATATGTTTCAGCGGGCGGGCCGTGGCAGAGACGTTTCAAAAGGTTGCAGATTTCACCCTTGGCAGCGCTGTCGGGGATTTTCCCGAGTCGACGCGGACTGCAGCGGCGCTGATGCTGTTGGATACATTGGGCATTACCATCGGGTCCGGCCCGATGGAGGCCGGGACGATAGCGCGCGACGCTGCGGTTGCGCTGTATGGTGCTGGTGAAGAAGGGCTTGGTGCGCGGATGTTGTTTGATGGCCGTCGGGTCAGTGTGGCAGGTGCCGCCTATGCTGCTGCAACCCAGACCGACAATCTGGACGGGCATGACGGATACAACCCGACCAAAGGTCATATCGGCGTCGCGATCGTTCCTGCGCTGGCTGCCTTGGCCGAGACGGTTCCGGATTTTTCAGGCCCCGAGGCACTGGCGACCGTGATTATAGGGTATGAGGTGGCCGGGCGTGCGGGCATTTCGTTGCACAACACGGTCAGCGACTATCACACCTCGGGCGCGTGGAATGCTTTGGGGGTCGTCGCTGTGGCCGCCCGGCTGCGCGGCCTTGGCGCGGAACAGCTGCGACAGGCCATGGGGATCGCCGAGTATCACGGCCCCCGCAGCCAGATGATGCGCGAAATCGCCAACCCGACCATGCTGCATGACGGCTCGGGCTGGGGCGCCCTCGTCGGCATCTCGTCGGCCATTCTGGCCGAGAAAGGCTTTACCGGCGCGCCCGCGATCACCATCGAAGCAGACGAGGTCTCCCCGCACTGGCAGGATCTGGGCAGGTTCTGGCAGATGGAACATCAATACGTAAAGCCCTATCCGATCTGCCGTTGGGCGCACGCTGCCATCGACGCCACCCGCGAACTGATGCGTGACCATGACCTGAACCATGAGGACATCGCCTTGATTCAGGTGAACACCTTCAAGGAAAGTGCCTGCCTGTTTCGGGGTATGCCTGACGACACTTCAAAGGCGCAGTATTCCCTGCCCTTTGCCGTCGCCACGATGGTGGCCTATGGGCGCATTGGAGCAGAGCATATAACCGGGACCGGCCTGTCCGATCCGTTGGTGGCATCGATTGTCGAACGCATCGCTGTCACCGAAGACGCGCGCCATTCGGATCGCTTCCCTCAAAGTCGTTTCGCAGATGTCCGCATGACGCTCAATGACGGGCGCGTTTTGGAATCGGGCGACGTTCACGCGCGCGGCGGGCCTGAGGCCCCGATGGATCGATCCGACGTGGTCGACAAGTTCATGGAATTCGCCTCTCCGTCGCTCGGCCACACCCGCGCTGCGGCGATCCGCGATGCGGTGCTGGGCTTGACCGATCCGACATCAAAATTCTCGGACCTCGGTGCACTGATCTACTGTCCACCCGACACGGCGTAGAAGGGCTGTCTAGGTAACTTTGGACGTACCGACCGTCAGTCATCCCAACCTGTGACAGAAAACGTCCCTGTTGGGTCCAACGGACGCTCAGTCAAAGATGCTGTATTCCGGCCAGTGATGAAATCGATATCGATGCGCCCCTCAGAGGTGATCAAACAAACGTCCCGGCAACCTGTCATGGCGAGGCAGGTTGAGCGCTTGCATCAGGCGGAACATCATCGCCTGATTTGACGTGACCACCGGTTTGTTCAGCTTGGCCTCGATCCGGCCAATGGTCTCGACCGAGCGCATGTCGGTGCAGCTGAGGACGATGGCCTGCGCCTGTACGTGGTCGGCCTGACAGGCAAGGTCGAACACCTCGTCTGGCGTAAGTTCGCCTTGGCCATAATTGCCCAACTCGCGGCCTATATCGGCGCACTTGACGGTCTCAATGCCGTTTTGGGCCAGGAAATCCATCGCCTGTGTGTTGATCTCACCCAGATAGGGCGACGAGAACCCAACCTTGGTGGCACCAAGCGCGTGAACTCCGGCAATCAGCGCCCCCGCCGCCGTTACCGACGCGGCGTTTGAACCGGATTCAATCCGGTCCGCCAGATCAGCGTCAAAGGATGGTCCATGGGTCAGCGTGGCAGAGGTGCACCCATAAAGCACGATATCGGGCCGCACCCCGGATATCATCCGCAGATCGTGGCTGATATCCGATGCGCCCAACCCCGCCATCTGGTCCGAGCCGGGAGTTTCATCGACGTCATACCCGCCCATGCGCTGAAAGTGCAGGGTGGTGTTTGGGGGGCGCATCAACGCCATATCCGGCTCCAGATTGGTGTTGGTGAAGGGCACCAGAACGCCGATCCTGGCCGCGGTTCGGGTGTCGGTCATGTCAACACTCCTTTCAGCACATCGCGCGCCCGGTTCATGACTTCAGGTGCGCAAATCGTGGCGCGCAGACAGTCGCCAAGGCCATAGCTGCCCATCCCCCGCATCAGCAGATTTTCCGCGCGCAAGGCTGCATCGGCCTGTTGCGCCTGTTGGCTTGACGCAAAGCGCAATAGAACGAAATTTGTGTGGCTTTGCGGGACAGTCAGCCCCAAGGCCCGGCAGTCTTTGGTGAAAACATCGCGAATATGGGCGGTCTTTTTCACGACGTTTCGCATATGTGCCTGATCGCGCATGGCCGCCGCGGCAGCGTCCTGCGAGGGGATCGAGACATTGTTTGGGTTCAACACCTTGCGCAGCTCTCGGGCAATGTCAGGCGGTGCATAGGCCCAACCGACCCGCGCGCCCGCCAGACCATAGGCCTTGGAAAAAGTGCGAGTAACGAGCGTGTCACCCCTATGGGTCAGGGCAAATATCTCTGCCGGATCATGGGGTTCATCCGAAAATTCAGCATAGGCTTGATCGACCACCAGCAAAACGTCGCCGGGCAGTTTGTCCCGCAGTCGCACGATCTCGGCATTCGCGATCACCGTGCCCGTCGGATTGCCGGGATTGCAGACGAAGACAATGCGTGTTTCGGGTGCGACGGCCCGCAAGATGTCGTCGACCGAGACGGTCAGATCAACCTCGCGTGCCTTAACATAGTCCGCTTGTACCTGCGCGCTGGCTGAGGCGACAAAGGCATAGCCGTAATCCGTACCCAGCACCCGATCTCCCGGCCCTGCATAGGCGCGGATCAGGCTGCCGATCAGTTCCATGGACCCCGCCCCGCACAGGATGTTGACCGGGTCCAGCCCATGGACCTGGGCAATCACAGCACGCAGGTTGGTCCAGTCCGGATCGGGGTACAGACGCATGTCGGCCATCGCGGTCTGTCCGGCAGCGACAGCAGCGGGGCTGGGAGGAAAGGCGCTTTCGTTCTGTGCCAGTGAAATTGTCTGAGGACCACCAAGATCAGCCAGCGCGTAGGCGGCCATGGCACCGACATGGGGAACAGGACGGATCATGAAGAACCCCCGTAGGCTTTAGCCCCTTTGTCAGTGACCAAGCCCCGTTTGAGGTCCAAGGCCAGCGCGTCCCGGTCTCGGTCTTCCGGATCGCCAAAGCCACCCCCACCGGGGGTTTCGAAAATCAGGTAGTCACCGTCTTCGACACGCAGCTCACCCTTGCCGGCGATGTCACTTTTGCCTTCGCGGAACCGGATACGTCCGGGGGCTCCGGGCAGCCCGCCCATCCGGCCAAGCGCGGGGAATTTCAGCCGCTCGACCGACAGGAACACAATGAATGGCGCACAATTCGCCGAGGTCATCTCGATCCGTTGCCCCAGCCCGCCACGGAATTTTCCCGCACCACCCGAGTCGGGCCGCAACTCGCGCCGCCAGATCGTGACCGGGGCGACGCTTTCGGTGATCTCGACCTGGCTGCCGAACACGCCCGAGGGATACGCTGTTGCAGACAACCCATCCGCATGAGGTCGCGCACCTGTGCCGCCATTGTGAACCGGCTCAACTGCGAATTCGCGTCCTCCGTCGCGCGCCACCTCGGGGGCATGGCGCATCGGCAGGTCGAACATGCAGGATGCGCCTTCGGCGGGCACCTGATCTGGTAGCGCTTGATGCAGGCAACCCAGAACCAGATCGGGGGTGACCTGCCCCAAAGTGTGCCGCATCGCCACGGGCACTGGGCGCTGCGCATTGAGGATACAGCCTTTGGGGCCGTCGACCGTGATCGGCTCCAGCGATCCCGCGTTGTTGGGGATGTCCGACCCCACAATGCAGCGCAGGGCAAAAACGGTGTAGGCGGTGGCATAGTTCAGAGGCACATTGATACCCTTGCGCGAACAGCCGGACGTGCCGGTGAAATCCACGTGCATCCTCTTGGCGGTGACGGTCAGGGTGGCGTGTAGTTCCAACTCACTCTCATAGCCATCCATCTTCAGGACGTTCTTGTAGACCCCGGCGGGCACTTGTGCGATGGCCTCCAATGTACCTCGGCGCGAGGTGTCGATGATATAGGCCCCCAGCGCATCCAGATCGTCGATGCCGAATTCGTCCATCATCGACACGAGCCGGGTCACTCCGGCCTCGCAACAGGCGATCAGAGCGTAGATGTCACCTTCATTCGCGACCGGTTCACGGCTGTTGGCGCGAATGATGTCCAGCAGCAGCGCGTTCGGCATGCCTTCCTCGACCAGTTTGCAGGGCGGGATCAGCAGACCCTCGTCATAGATATCTGAGCCTTCGGGGCCCATGCCCAGCCCACCCAGATCGACCAGGTGCGAGGTGCAGGACGTAAAACCCACAACCTTGCCATCCTTGAAGGCGGGCATCATCAGCAGAAAGTCGTTCAGGTGACCCGAGGCCAGCCAGGGGTCGTTGGTCATATAGATGTCACCGGGTTTCATGGATTGAACCGGGAAGGCTGCGCGCAGGTGCTGGACCGCCTCGGCCATCGTGTTGATGTGGCCCGGCGTGCCGGTCACGGCCTGCGCCAGCATCCGGCCGTCCACGTCAAAAATCCCGGCAGAGATGTCGCCGCATTCGCGCACAATCGGGCTGAAGGCGGCGCGGATCAGGGTCTGGCCCTGTTCCTCGACAACAGCCAGCAGGCGGTTCCACATTACTTGCAGGCGGGCGGGGGTCAGATCGGGGATCATTCTACATCTCCTTTCCAGTCCTGAATCAGGACAAGGTTTCCGATGGCATCCACATGGGCGGAGAAATCAGCCGAGACGAGAGTCGTGGTCTGCGGTTCGTGGATCAGCGCGGGGCCCCGGACGTGGTCACCGGGCTGGAGACTTGCACGCGCGACGAATCCGGCCTCTTTCGCTTGCCCATCCACATCGCAGGTGATGGTCCGTTTTTCCGTCGGGATCAGCGTGGTCAATGCCGGGATAGCGGGTAGACCGGATACAGCAGCGTCGGGTGTCGCGACGCGGACCGCCCAATTCAGGATCTCTATCTGCATACCCGGAACGGGGCGCGAGAACTGTTTGCGGTATTCCGATTCAAACGCCTCGGTCAAAGGAGCAAGGTCTTCGACAGTCAGGAAACGGTTGGGCAGGGGTATTTCGATCTCGTGCCCTTGACCACTATAGCGCATAAAAGCAGAGCGCAGGGTTTCAGTTGAGGCACCGCCTGCGCCTTGTGCAACTACGGCACTGGCCTCGGAGATCATGTCGTCGAAAAGGGTGTTTATCGCCGCAAAATCCAATGCGCCCAGCAGCGAATAGTATGAGCGCACGATCTCAAACGAAACGGGCGCAAACAGGAACCCCACCGCCGAGCCGACGCTGGGGTTGGGTGGGATCACGATGCGGCTGACGCCCGCAGATCGCGCCACGCGACTGGCGTGAAGCGGGCCGTTGCCACCAAATGCGATCATTGTGCGCGGGCCGAGGTCCTTGCCCGATTCAACGGCATGCATCCGCCCGGCACTGGCCATGCTTTCGTCGACGATACGGCTGACCCCGTCAGCGGCACCTGTAGCGTCAGTCTCAAGCGCCGCGCCGATCACGTGCTGCAACGCCTCGTGCGACGCGTCCGCATCGATTTTGATGAACCCTTCGGCAAAAGTGTCCGGCACGATATAGCCCAAGGCTATATCGCTGTCGGTCACAGTCGGCTCGGTTCCGCCGCGACCGAAGGCCACCGGGCCAGGCTCGGAGCCAGCCGATTCCGGCCCAACAGTCAGGCGGCCCAGCCGGTCGACACCGGCGATAGAGCCACCGCCTGCGCCGATCTCGATCATCTCGATGACAGGAATGCGTACTGGCATGCCCGAGCCCTTGATGAACCGGGCGGCCCGCGCGATCTCGAACTGGCGCGAGGTCTGGGGACGGGCGTTGTCAATCAGACACAGCTTGGCAGTTGTGCCGCCCATGTCGAAGGACAGTACCTCGTTGATTCCGGCGCGGGCTGCAATGCGGGCGGCCAGAATGGCACCTCCGGCGGGTCCGCTTTCCACCAGCCGGATCGGGAAGCGGGCAGCGGTTTGCAGCGTGCACATCCCGCCACCGGCGGTCATCATCAGGATTGGGCAGGCAATCCCCCCCGCTGTGAACCGTTCGACAAAGCGCGTCAGGTAGGTCTCCATCAGCGGCTGGATATATGCATTGGCAACCGTCGTGCAGAGACGGTCAAACTCGCGCGCCTCAGGGCTGACGTCGGACGAGATCGACACGGTCAGGTCGGGGCGTTTGTCGGCCAGCACGTCCCGCACCCGGCGTTCATGCGCGGGGTTGGCATAGGCATGCATCAGGCAGATCGCCACCGCATTGGCTCCGCTGTTGTCGATCTCGGACAGCAGGTCGTCGATGGCGCTGTCCTGCAGACCGATCAAAACCTCACCGGTCGCCGAGACACGCTCGCGTAGGGTCAGCGCGCGTTCGCGCGGGACCAGAAGATCAGGTTTTTCAAGGTTGATGTCGTATTGTGCGTAGCGGCGTTCGTAGGCGATTTCCAGAATATCCCGGAACCCTTCGGTCGTTACGGTTGCCACGGTTGCGCCGCGCCGCTCGATCAGGGCGTTTGTGGCCAAGGTCGTGCCGTGAATGAAGCCCGTCACGTCGGCCAGCGACCGGCCGGTGCTTTCCATGACCCGTCGCGCGCCTTCCATGGCACCTTCAGCCGGGTTCTGATGCGTGGTCAGGGTCTTTGTCGAGGCCAGAACCGTCTCGTCACCCGAGGCAAGCACGGTATCGGTAAATGTGCCACCGATGTCGATGGCAAGGCGCAGTGCGGTTGTCATGAAGTGGTCCGTTGTCGTCTGAAACAGTGATGGCAGAGCACCCGAACGGGTGACTACCGTCGCGGCACGACAAGATCGCAGCCGGTTGCGCGGCGATCCAGACGGTTTGGAACACACAGACAAGTCATAAGAAATTGTCGGGCGAATTCGCCCGATGCACTAGCAGTTTTGCGACATGACGGCCCCCAAACGACAAAAACCGACCTTGTGCATGTTTTGCGGGCAGCGGTTTCTATCCTGACAGCTGAGCCAAATCTGCACTGAGTGCGCGCGCCTCAGAGATGCTGCGTTGCAGCGCCTCAAGCTGAGCCTGCGCGGTTGTGCCTTGCGGTTTGGCGTTCAGGACCCTGTCGATCCGGGCCGATGTGGCGGCATCCGCGCCCCCGATTGCATCACGCTGTTGCAGGATTTTAAGCTTCAGCTGGGCCAGTTCGGTTTCGGATGCCCGTATCTGCGCTGCCAAAGCATCATTGCGCGCCTGCGCAGCCGCAACGTCACTTTCAGCGGCGGTGATCTGGTCGTCATAGGCCCCGGTCGCAATGCCGGACACCCCAGCAAAGAAACCACCGTCAGCCGGGTCGGTTGTGGTTTGGCATGCCACTAGGAACAGGCAGGGTAGAACGGCCCAACGGGTTATCTGCGGCCCCTTCACAGCGATGACGCCAGATCGCTTGCAATCCCGCGCATCTGCGAAATCTGATTGGACAGGGCTGCCAGATCACTATCAATGGGTGAGGCGCTTTGGCCCCGTTTGATCGTCAGGTTGCGGGCTTCGGAAAACTCGGCCTGCCGCCTGGTAGCCCCGTCAATAGCCAGTTCCATCTGCGCCAGATTGCCATTGGCCTCGGTCAATTCGCGCTGCAATTCAGCCTGATCGACAGTGCCCGCCGCCGCGCTTGCTTTCAGCGCGCCAAGTTCGGTCTTCTGCGCCGCCAGAACCTCATTCATGACATTCAGCGTGGTCTGCATCTCGGCGGCGTTCTTGTCGAGATCCTTTTCGATCTGCCGCAATCGTGCTTTGCGACCCGCATAGTTGCGCTGCACGAAGGCCACGTAGGTTCCGGCCAGGGCTCCGGCCCCCAGACCAATTGCGACGCCCGACCCGATATCATCGGTGCCACCAAGGCCGAAGCCAATCGCCCCGCCGGTCACCCCCCCGGCAACCGCACCTTGCAGGATCGTCTTCTGCATGGCGGCGGCTTGTTTTGCCAAATCTGCCTCGGCCTGGGTCGAGCCGCCCCGCACGGCGGTCAGGGTTTCGGGTGCGCTGCCACCGCCACCACAGGCCGACAGGACCAGTGATGCGCTCATCAAAGCGACGATCAGCCCGGTGGAATGAGATCTGCCAGCCATTGGTAACTCCCTTTTTTACTCTCTTCGGCCTGCGCGACATGTCGCAGGAACAATGCGGCATCTTCGTTCAACCGCGCATTGGCTTGGCCGAGGTTACGCGAAGTTTCCGTAACGTCAAAGGCATCCGATCCGGGATCTGACGGAAAAAACACCACGGCACGGGTCAACAGCTCGTCATAGTAGCTGCGGCTTTGGTCCAGCCGTCGAAGTATGACCCCGCGCGAGCGGTAGATGTCGTAGATATCGTTGCGCGCTTGTTGCAGTACCGGCAAAGCGTCCGGGTTCGAGCGCGCGATCTCTTCGATCTGCCCCAGAGCGTTTTCGGCGACCGACAATGTGCGTTCGACGCTGCGCAGGGCCACGATATCGGTGCGCAGGCTTTGCAGCGTGGTCGCGGCCAGAAACACAGAGACCTCAGCCGCATCCTCGAACAGCCGTTCGGCGGTTGCGGTTTCCTGCACGGGCAGGCGGCGGCGGTATTGATCCAGCGCAGGAGTCAGATTGCGACTTGGTCCGTCCGGCATCAGGCCAAGCGTCGACAGCGCGGCAGCCAGCTTGTCGGGCTCGGCATTGGCCAAGGTGGCGCTGATTGGTGCGGCAGGGGCTGCCGCGGTTGTGTTCAACAGTGCGATGCGATCCCTGGCGAAGGCGGCAAACAGGCCGTCAGGATAGGTCTGCAGATAGGTTTCGAAATCCTGTGGGTCACCGCTGGCGGAGACGCTGCGCCAGTGGGCCATATCGGCCTCGATCTCGTCCTGCGGTCCGTCCGAGAGCAAACCGGGGGCAAAGCTGTGTTCGTCCAACACCGATTCCTCGACCCAGGGAATCTGGCGTCCTTCGGTTTCCAGAACCACCTGTTGCCGGACCCGTCCCAGCATCAGCCGCACATCCAGATCAGGCGTCGCGATATGGTCCAGCAGACTTGAGGTGAAGACGCTGTTGTCGCCCAGCCCGTCATAGGCAACGTTGCCGGGGTCGGTCGCATAAGCGATCAGCAAACCAGCCCCACCCCGAATACGCACCAACCCTTGTTCGACAATGCCCTTGTCCGAAAACGGATTGTTCCGGCAGGCGTCAAGCAGCAGGATGCCCACCTCAGGCCCGGCCTTGGCCATCACATCGCGCACCCGGTCCATGGTGACCGAGCTGCGCCGCAGGGCGGTCAGGTCGTTTCCTTCGAATTCCGTGCCGATCAGATGATTCTGACCGCCAATCTGTACCCCGTGGCCGGCATAGAAAAAGACGGCCATCTCTGCGCCCTGCGCGGCCTTGCCAAATGCTGTTAACGCCCGATCCATCGCGGCAGCATTCTGGTCAGTGGCCTCGGCAACAGTGAAACCCAGTTCTCGCAGGGTCGCCCCCAGTGCGACCACATCATTGACCGGATTGCGCAGGGCCATGTCTGGTGCGTTGTAGTCAGAGTTTCCGATCAACAATGCAACGCGATCGGCAGCATGGACCGGGCCAATCGCCAGACCCAAGCCAACGAACGGCCAGATCAGCAACAATCGGAAACGACAGGAGACAGCCATGCGATCACTCTAGCGTATGGGTCATGCGATGCACAGACGGCTTTGTATCGACGGGCCAATAGTCTGACTTGTACAAACCGGCGTCCTCACCATGTTGAGAGTGTCCGTTGATCCGCGACGATCCGGGCTACCCTTTTACCTGTCTGCAGCCTCAGGTATGAGGTTTTGACCGGCAAAAATAATCGGGAGCTTGTCCATGTCGTTTCATCGCCTTGCCTGTGCGGCACTGCTTGCGGGGGCGCTGCCTGTGGGCGCGCTGGCGCAATCCGACAGCCCGTCACCCAAGGTTCTGTCAGTCGAACTGAATACGGTTCAGAATGTCGGCAGCGCGTGCCGGTTGACCTTTCTGGTGAATAACGGAACCGGAACTGCCATCGACAAGGCCGTTTTCGAAACGGTGATTTTCGATACCAATGGCGGGGTGGTCAGCCTGTCGCTGTTCGATTTCCGTGACCTTCCGGCCGACCGGCCCCGCGTGCGCCAGTTCGACCTGCCGGGCATGGATTGCGCGGCGGTTGGGCGGACCCTGATCAACGGGTCCAATACCTGCGTGGTCAATGGCGAGGATAGCGGTATCTGCCATGAGGCGCTGCGCCTGAGCAGCCGGGTCAAAGTGGAGCTTTTGGGATGAATATCTTCGGCGCGTTGCGCGAAATTCTTGCTTTGGGCGGACCAGTGGTGGCGGTTCTGATCGTGATGTCAGTTCTGACGCTGGCGGTCACGCTCTACAAACTCTGGCAATTCGCAGCCTGCGGGGTCGGGCGTCACAAGGTCTTGTCCGAGGCTCTGGCGGCCTGGGATAGGGGCGACCGCACGGTCGCGCGGGCGAGGCTGCGCGACAGCAGCAGCTATCTTGCACCGATTGTCAGCGCGGCAATGGATGCGTCTGACGTGCCCGGCATGGACGACCGTCTGGATGCAGAGGCGGGGTTGGCACTGGCCGGTCTGGAACGCGGTTTCCGCCTTTTGGATACGGTGGCGCAACTGGCACCGCTGTTGGGTCTGTTTGGCACTGTTTTGGGCATGATCAACGCGTTCCAGAGCTTGCAAACGGCAGGGTCATCGGTCGATCCCTCCTTGCTGGCTGGTGGTATCTGGGTGGCTCTGGTCACAACGGCGGTGGGTCTGGCGGTGGCCATGCCGACCTCGATGGTGTTGTCCTGGTTTGAAAGCCGCACCGCGCGCGAACGTGTTTTTGCCGACAAGGCCTTGCGGACGGTTCTGGTCCCCGGCCAGCCTATTCGTGCGATGGCCGAGGCACCCGCCACGTCATCAGCGCCAGAACATGCGTAGCTCGGCACCCTTTGTCAGACGCCCTTTGTCGATGACGCCGCTGATCGACGTCATTTTCCTGTTGTTGTTGTTTTTCATGCTGTCTTCGACTTTTTCGCGGTTCGGCGAGATCGAGCTGACGCAAGCCACCGCCGGAGGCAGCGGAACCAGTGCCCCGGCCGACCGGTTGTTTTTGCAGCTCGGCGTGGACCGGTTGGTCCTGAACGGAACGCAGGTGACGCTGGGTGATCTTTTGGCACAGGTGGAAACAGGCCAGGTGTTGATCAGTCTGGATGCCGATACGTCTGCACAACGCCTTGTGGACATACTGGTGCCGTTGCGAGGGCGCGACGGGTTGACTGTCACGGTGCTGGAGTAGTCCGATGATCCGTCACATTCCCCAACGCCGCAGACGCGACTCGACGATCCCGCTGATCAATGTGGTGTTCCTGATGCTGATCTTCTTCCTGATCGCAGGCACTGTCGCGCCACCACTGGACCCTGATCTTGAACTTGTGGACACATCCGAGCTGGACGGGCGCGATCCTCCGGATGCCCTGGTGCTGCACGCGGATGGCTCGCTGAGTTTTCGGGGCGCGCCCGTCGACGCTGAATCTTACATGGCCGATCATCAAGGCGACGCGGTGCGGATCGTGCCCGACCGGGCCGCCTCAGGCCCTCGCTTGATCGAGGTCACCGGAGCGTTGCGGCGCGCGGGGGCCACATCCGTCTTTCTGGTGACCCAGCAGGCGCTGGAATGATCCGGACCTCGGTCATCGTGGCCCTTGTGGCCATTCTCGTGTCGCTTTTGGTGCACATTTTGGGGCTGACACTGACGTCTTCAACTCTTTCGGAACGCCCAAACGCGCCGGGCGATCCCGAAGACAGCATCGCCTTGGGAACGGCTTTCGAAGAGTTGGCTGAGACGCCACCCGAACCGATTGAACCGGAAGAGGCCCCGGTGCCTGAACCGCCGGTCGAGACATCTCCGGAACCTGAACTGGCTGAGGTCCCGACGAGCGATGCGCGGGTCGCCTCGCCCAACCCGCAGGATCAGGTCCGCGCACCGGATACCGGCAGCGCAAACGGGGCCGAAGCTGAAGTGCCAGAGCCCGAAGTGACCCAATCCGTGGATCAATCGGACACTGATGCAGCGGCCAGTGACGACACCGATACAACACCGCCGGTCGATCCTGCTGAGCTTGCCGAGATCCCTGAGGCCAGTACCGCAGATCCCGTGGAACCGGTTGAAACGCCGCAACCCGAGCAGCTTGCAGCGCTGCCGCCGACAGAGGTTGCTCCGGTTCCTGTCATCCCCCTGGACCAAGACACGCTTGAGCCCGATATCGCCGTCGACACTGTCCCCGAAGAGACAGAGCCCGTTGAGGAAAGCACCGAGTCGGAACGGGCGGTCACAACCTCATTGCGACCACGCCTGCCCAGCCAACGACCGTTGACAGACCCTCAGCCGACGCTTCCGGGTTCGCGCAATTTCGACAATCTGAAATTCCCTGAACAGACAATCGAGTCCCCCTTGGCCCGCTATCAGCGCGAAGGTGTGGACGCGTTTACCCAAGCGGATCGGGGCAACAGCGCAGGTGGACGGGGCCCGGGCAATGCAACAACGACAAACTATGCCGGTCAGGTCTTGGTGCATCTGAACCGCGCGCCGGTGGTTTATGTACCGGTACGGGGCTATGCGCAGGTGTTTTTTGAGATCAACCCGGACGGTTCGTTGGCATGGGTGGATATCATCAGCAGTTCAGGGTCGGAACGGGTAGAGCGGGCGGCCAAGGAGCAAGTCAGAAGCGCCGCGCCTTTCCCGCCTCCGCCAGGAGGCGCAAGCCGCAAGCTGTCTTTCTACTACCAGAACAGTTGACCCGGCAGACCGGTCAGAACTGCAATCGGTGTGCCCGGCCACGCTCGGCCAATCGGCGATTTAGATCGTCCGCTTCCGGTGCGCCGGTTTCCAATGCGAATACAAAGGCCTGAGTGAGAAAGAAGCAGGCAGCATCAATATCCTGCGCCTGCTCTCGGTCCTCAGCGGCCAGCGTGTAAAGATGCACCAAAGCCCCGTGATCGCCACAAGCATGGGCATCCAGCAGATCACGCTCAAGCGCAGCCCTGTCGATGCACCACGTGTCAGCTGCTGAGCCTACTGTCACGCATTTCGGCCCTTTTCGATCTGGGTGGCAACCCAGTGGTGGAAGTTATGGGTTGGTCCGTCCATGGCAGGCGAAAAGCGACCGCCGTCAAAAAACGTTCCGTGGCGGCCTTTCTGCATCCCCTCTACCACAAACACGTCTTCTTCGAACACGGTCTTCCACTGTTTCGCATTGGTGCTGCGGAGCCCGTCCAACTCGGGCGTGTCGCCTTCGGGATTGGCATAGTAGAGCTCGATATGTTCGATGGTGTGTTCCTGATCAACCGGCTCAAGAACAATGGCGAACGCGTGATCGCGCTGCACACCCAACAGAACATTGGGATACAGCGCGACATACTCGGCCCCTTCATCCCATTGCGTGCCCAGCCCGACGAAATCCGGCAGGCGTGCGCCGGCCTCGTCGGTCAATTGGCGATAGACCAGCGTACCTTGCCCGGAATAGTGATCGCGCAGTTCGATGTTATAGTGATCTTCAAGCCGGGAATAGCTGTTCAGCCCGGGATGTACCCAAGGCAGGTGATAGCTTTCACAGTAGTTTTCGACGGCCAGTTTCCAGTTGCTTTTAACCTCAAGCTTGAACGAGGACTCAGCACCGCCGTGGAAGACCGGTTGCTCGAACTCTGACCACCGTTCGATCAGCGCCCCATGGGCAGTTCCAAAATCCGGGGCGTTGCCGTCCACATTCACGAAAATCACGTCTCGCCAGACATGCGACCGGATGCGGATCAGGCCCAGCTCGTCCAGTTTCACATCTTCATGGGTATTGTGCCCCGGGCCACCGACATGCGGCGTGCCGCGCAATGTACCGTCCAGCCCGTAGCACCAGCTGTGATAGGGGCAGCGGATCACGCCTGCGATCTTTCTGGGTGCGTCGACAAGGATCATGCCCCGGTGGCGGCAGGTGTTCTGGAACACACCAATCGCCCCGTCCCGGTCGCGGACGATCAACAGTGGCATTCCCAGAAAATCCACCGGCCTCGCATCCCCGGCTTCGGGCACATCTTTGCCAAACCCGATGCCCGACCAGTTGGCAAACAGGACCGATTGCTTTTCTTCGGCAAAGACAGCCGGATCGATATAGTGTTCGTTCGGCAGGCCGTTTGCGGTGTTCACGTCGGACAAAACAGACGAGAGCGGGGTGTGGGTGTTCATCAGATCCTCCTGCACGCCGGGGTTGGGTCTATTGCTTCTGACCGAGAGAGCGGGTGTCACTCAATACCAGAAAAGCTCATCAACGATTGAGTGTGATTAAACCGAACCTCGATGCACTTCGTCAATAATCCAGCTTTTCAATGCCTGTGCATTGTCCGACAGCTGATCGTCCGCACGACCAACCAGGTAGAATTGATTGGGGGCTTGCAACTGATGGGTTCCAACCGCGACCAGCTTGCCCGAGGCCAGCAAGGGCTGGATCAGCCTGCGCCATCCCAGGACAAGCCCCGCCCCTTGGCTGGCCAGTTGCAAAGCAACGGAATAGCTGTTGACGCGCGCCTCGGTGGCGATGGGCTGGGTGCAGCCGAGATGCTGAAACCACTCGGGCCAGGTGGTCCAGCTCTGGTCCTCGCTGTCGAGATGGATCAACCGCTGCCGGGCAAGCGTGTCAAGATCAGCCCCGGCCAGATCCTGGGCCAGTCCAGAACCCGCGACCGGGATCAGCATGTCGCGGAAAAGGGGCGTGTGGGTCAGTTCCGAATTACTGTCACGCCCATATCGAATAAAGAAATCGATGTCCGGCCTGTCGCGAAAAGGGCGATCCTGTGAAAGTTGATTGACGTTCAAATCCGGCGTTTCCCGCCAAAACCGGATGAGGGACGGGGACAGCCACAGCGCGGCCACCGCCGTCGTCGAACCAACCGTGACCTTGCTGTTCGAACGCCGATCACGGATCGTTTCAAGGGTTTTGGAAATCCGACCAAAACTGGAGGACAGCGCGTCCAACAGGGCGCGGCCATCTTCCGTCAGATCGACACCGCGATGTTTGCGTTGAAAGAGTGGGGCACCCAGATCACCTTCCAACGCCTTGATCTGATGGCTGACGGCTCCGGGTGTCACCGAAAGCTCGGCCGCGGCGTCCTTGAAGCTCAGATGCCGCGCGGCGGTTTCGAAGGCGGACAGGGTCGCCAACGGGGGTAGATTGTAGTGGCGTCTGGACATGGCGGCGGGCTTTGTCGCTGAGTACAGTTGAGTAGGCGTCACGCGAATATGACGTGTTTCAACACCCAAAACCAGCCTTGTTTCGCGTCAGGATTGTCTGCGCTGCGCGCCGCCGTCCTTTCGCAGGCTCAATCCGATGCGCTTGCGCGGCACATCGACATCGACCACGCGCACTTTCACGACCTGACCGGTTTTGACCACCTCATGCGGGTCCTTGACGAAACGGTCCGCCAATTGGCTGACATGGACAAGCCCGTCCTGATGCACGCCGATATCCACAAACGCGCCAAACGCGGCCACGTTGGTCACTGTCCCCTCCAGAACCATGCCGGGTTTGAGGTCGGTAATCTCTTCGATGCCGTCCCGGAACGCGGCCGTGACAAAGCTGGGACGGGGATCGCGGCCGGGTTTTTCAAGCTCGGCAAAAATGTCTCGCACCGTCGGCAAGCCAAAGGTTTCATTGGCGAACTGTTCGGCCCGCAGACCCTTGAGCGCGCCATCGTGCCCCATGATCTGACGGATATCGCGACCACACGCCGCGACCACCCGTCGCGCCACATCATAGGCCTCGGGGTGTACCGAGGACGCATCAAGCGGCTCGGCACCATCCCGGATGCGCAGGAACCCGGCGCATTGCTCGAACGCGCGCGGGCCAAGGCGGTCGACTCTCAGCAGATCCTTGCGGGATTTAAACGCGCCATTGCGATCTCGGTGCTGCACGATGGACTCGGCCAGACCAGGCCCAAGGCCCGATACATGCGACAGCAGCGGGGCCGAAGCGGTGTTCAGATCGACACCGACGGCATTCACCACATCCTCGATGACCAACGCCAGCGATTGCGACAGGCGATGTTGATCGACATCGTGCTGGTATTGTCCAACGCCAATGGATTTGGGTTCGATCTTCACAAGCTCGGCCAGCGGGTCCTGCAGGCGGCGCGCGATCGAGACCGCCCCGCGCAAGGACACGTCCAGATCCGGGAATTCCCGCGCCGCCAGTTCCGAAGCGGAGTAAACCGAGGCCCCGGCTTCGGACACGACGGTTTTGGTGGGCGCCCTGACCGATTTGGGCAACAGACCAAGGGTCTCGGCGACCAGCCGTTCCGTTTCGCGACTGGCGGTGCCGTTGCCAATCGCAATCAGTTCGATCTTGTGGGCCGAGATCAGGTTCAGGATCGCGGCCTGTGCCCCTCGCAAATCATTCTTCGGCTGAAACGGGTACAGCGTATCCGTCGCCACCACCTTACCGGTTGCATCGACCACGGCGGCTTTGACACCGGTGCGAATGCCCGGGTCCAGCCCCAGTGTTGCGCGCGCACCAGCAGGGGCGGCGAACAGCACGTCCTTGAGATTGCGCGAAAACACCTGAATCGCCTCATCCTGCGCCCGGCGGCGCAGCTCTGCCATCAGTTCAACCATCATCGACAGTGACAGCTTGACCCGCCAGGTCCAGCCCGCCACCTTGCGCAACCAGGCATCGCCCGGACCGTCCCCACGCGTTTGCAGATGGGACGCAACGATCGTTTCGGCCCGCACTGCACCCGTATCGGGGTCCAGGGCGATATCCAGTGTGACGATCCCTTCCTTCGACGCGCGCAGCATCGCCAGTGCCCGGTGCGACGGGGTTGTCGCCCAAAGCTCGGTGTGGTCAAAATAGTCGCTGAACTTTGCGCCTTCTTTCTCTTTGCCATCCACGCACTTCGAAGACAGTAGCGCTTCGCGTTGCATGAAACTGCGCAGCTCACCCAGCAGGCGGGCGTTTTCGGTCAGCCGTTCCGCCACGATGTCCCGCGCGCCGTTCAGAGCGTCTTTGGCCGTGGGCACGGCCTCGGACAGATAGCCTTGCGCCAGCGTTTCAGGATCAGCGTTGCGGTCGGCCAGAATCGCATCAGCCAACCGCTCCAACCCGTTTTCGCGGGCAATCATCGCCTTGGTGCGTCGCTTGGGTTTGTAAGGCAGATAGATGTCTTCCAACTGCGCCTTGGTCTCGGCCTGAGCGATCGACTTTGCCAGATCCTCGGACAGCTTGCCCTGATCCTTGATGGATGACAGGATCGTGTCCCGCCGTGCCTCTAGCTCGCGCAAATACGTCAACCGCTCCGAGAGGGTCCGCAGCTGCGTATCATCCAAACCACCCGTCGCCTCTTTGCGGTAGCGCGCAACAAATGGCACCGTCGCGCCTTTGTCCAGCAGGTTTACTGCGGCCACGACCTGATCGGCACGTGCGTTGATTTCGGTAGCGATCGTGCGGGCGATACGGTCCAATGGGGCCTCCTGTTACCGGGTCGGAGGGACTTTTTAGACAGCTGTTTTGGGGATGGGAAGGGGATCAGCGCATTGCCGTGTAAATTCTCGAAACAAGCCGGAGAACGCGCGCTGAAAGTAGCGACCCGGTCGGACAGCCGACCGGGCGCTTTGCTCGGGCTAGAGGCACTCTGCCAGTGTGTCCGCCATATTGCGCAGTAGCTGTGGATAGAGTGCCGCACCGGGTTCGAGTTCGGCACCCAGCGGGTCGATCACACCGGTGTTTGCTTCGGACCCTTCCATGACGGTTTCGATCATGCCGGGATTGAACTGCGGTTCGGACAGAACGCACTTGATCCCTTGGTCTTTGATGCGCGTCTGGATTTCTGCAATTCGTGCCGGGCTTGGGTCTGACGCGTCGCTCAGGGAGATTGCCCCCGAGGCCGGGAAATCAAACGCGTCTTCGAAATACTGGTAGGCATCGTGAAAAACGACAAAGCTTCCGCCTTGAACAGGTGCCAGTTTTTCGGCGATCTCCTCCGACAAGGCACCCATTTCCTCACGCGCAGCGGCCGCGTTTGCGAAATAAGTTCCCGCATTGTCCGGATCGGCGGCAGATAATTGTGCCGCGATGACGTTCAGCCAGGTCTCGGCATTGGCAGGAGACAACCAGGCATGCGGGTCGTGTTCGCCATGGGCATGGTCGTGGTGATCGTCATGCCCATGATCGTCGTGCGCGTGCTCGTCTTCCTTGTCATGATCGTGGTCATGATCTTTATCCGCATGTTCGTCTTTGTGGTCGTCATGATCATCGTGGTCGTCGTGCCCATGGTCATCGTGATCATCGTGACCTTCTGCGCCACCGTGATCATGCGCTTCGAACAGAGCGTTTTCACGCAAGTCCAGCAAGACGGTTCCATCCGCTTCCGACAGCGTCGTGACGGTTGCACCATCAGCTAGTGTCGCGACGGCATTCTCCATCCAGGGGGTTAGATCGTCGCCGATCCAAAACACCAAATCCGCTTCCTGCAGGGCCGAGGCTTCGGACGGGCGCAGGTTGTATTCATGTGGTGATGCACCCGGTTGTACGATCAAACTGGGCTGGCCCACGCCGTCCATCACACGGGCAACAAGCGAATGGACCGGAGCGATGTCGACCGCCACATTGGGGGCATTCGCCATGGCCGTACCGCCCAACAAAGCGGCTGTAATCGAAATTGGAATGAGCTTTCTGGACATCAGACCCTCTGTGTGATTTTATAACATTATGCGGCGGCATATATGATATGGAATAACATGACAAGTAAGATGCAACCTGTTCCCGCAGACAATGCGGCCTTTTTGGGATTTCACACCCACGATCACGCCTCCTGCGTGGAAACAGGCCTAGGTGTTGCCGAAGACAGCTGCAGCGCGAAAGGGCTGCGCTTTACTCCGGTCCGCCGGAAAGCGCTGGAAGTGTTATTGCAAGAGCACAAGGCGCTTGGGGCTTATGCCATTCTGGACCGTCTGCGCGAGGCGGGGTTCGGCTCGCAGCCTCCGGTGGCATACCGTGCGCTGGATTTTCTGGTCGAGAACGGGTTCGCGCATAAAGTCGAACGCCTGAATGCCTTTGTCGCTTGCGCACATCCCGGGGCGACGCATTCCCCCGTATTTATGATCTGCCGGAGCTGTGACGCCGTGGCCGAAACGTCTTCGGCGCTGGACAGCGGTGCGCTTGGCGAAGCAGCGCGTGCTGTGGGTTTTGAAATCGAGCGTACTGTTGTAGAAGCCGAAGGTCTCTGCCCCGATTGCTCTGAGAAGGCCTAGCAATGTCCCTTGTCACCGTCGAAGACCTGAGCGTGCGCTACGGGGCCAATACCGTGTTGCGCAAGGTGGATATGACCATCGATCCTGGTGAAATCGTCACTATTGTCGGGCCGAACGGGTCGGGTAAGACCAGTTTGCTCAGGGCTATTATCGGGGCCACCAAGCCCGCGGCCGGGCGAATTGCGCGCAAACCAGGTTTGAAGATCGGGTACGTTCCGCAAAAGCTGCATATCGACCCGACCCTGCCCATATCCGTCGAACGGTTTATGCGTCTGACAAGCCGGGTCAGCCGGGCACGCTGCTCTGAGGTCCTTGAAACCGCAGGTGTGCCCGATCTTCTGGACCGGCAGATGTCGCAATTGTCCGGCGGGCAATTCCAGCGCGTTCTGCTGGCTCGGGCGCTCATCAACCGACCAGAGATTCTGCTACTGGACGAAGCAACACAAGGGCTGGATCAGCCGGGGTCAGCGGCGTTCTATCAGCAGATCGAGGCCGTGCGGCGCGAGACCGGCTGCGCCATATTGATGATCAGCCACGAATTGCACGTCGTCATGAGCGCGTCTGACAGGGTGGTTTGCCTCAATGGCCATGTCTGTTGCCAGGGATCGCCCGCCGTGGTTGCGTCCGCACCCGAATACCGGGCCCTGTTCGGTACTGGAACCGGGGGCGCGCTTGCGCTTTACCGACATGACCATGATCACCACCATGATCATGACCATGATCGCACCTCTCAGGAAGCCGCTGAATGATGCTGGATGATTTTATGACCCGCGCCACACTTGCCGGTATTGGTGTGGCATTTGCGGCGGCACCGTTGGGTTGCTTTGTCGTCTGGCGTCGTATGGCCTATTTCGGCGACGCAACGGCCCATGCCGCCATTCTGGGCGTCGCGTTGTCCCTGACCTTTCAGATGTCGATCTTCGCAGGTGCTTTGGCCGTTGCATTGGCGATGGCATTGACGGTGACGGTGTTGTCCAGTCGAGGATACGCGATGGATACGCTATTGGGCGTGCTGGCGCATTCGGCGCTGGCGTTTGGTCTTGTGGCGGTATCGTTCCTGTCCGGTGTGCGCATTGATTTGATGGCTTACCTGTTCGGTGACATCCTGGCTGTCTCACGGTCGGACCTGGCGGTGATCTGGGGTGGCGCAGCCCTGGTTGTTGCGCTGATTGGTTGGCGGTGGTCCCAGCTTTTGACCGCGACGTTGAACGAAGAGTTGGCCTATGCCAGCGGCTATGACCCCAAACGCGAACAGTTGATCCTGACCCTGTCGCTGGCGGTGACCGTAGCTGTCGCCATCAAGGTTGTCGGAGTATTGCTGATTGCGGCCCTGCTGATCATCCCGGCCGCTGCAGCACGCAGCTTGGCGCGGTCACCGGAGTCCATGGCACTGATTGCTGCCGCGATTGGCACGGTTTCGGCTGTGGCAGGATTGCGGGCGGCCTATGTGTTGGATACGCCCGCCGGTCCCTCAATTGTCTGTGTGGCCGCTATCCTGTTTGCCTGTTTCAGTCTGTTGGGATGGCAGGGCCAGAGGCACTAGCCTTGCCAAGGCCCGCAATTTAGCACGGGCGCAGAGCTTGTCATTTGATGTGGGCCCGGCCCATCCTGATCCTCATTCAGCGCGACAGGGTGTGTGTTTTTTCTGGCGCGCCTATTGCTCGGAAGTGGTGATGAAAAAGTAGACCCATTCGCCTTTGAATTCCGGATCAGCAGCGCGGGCGGCGGACACGCGATCCTTGAGAAAATCTAGATAGGGTGCTGCGGGTTCCACCAATGGACGGTCCCCAGGATACAGCTGTGCCGAGGCCGCAAAGGCCACTGCAATTTCCTGCCCGAAAGGTGGTCCGATCGTGATGAACAGGCCCGGGTCCCCTCGGGTCTCGGCCCCAATTCTCAACTCGGACTTGGCGGGTGTTCGGGACAGCGGCACCGAGGCATTTGGGCTGAGGTGGATCACCTGTCCCTCGGCGTCGAAATAGTCGACATATATATAGGCGTCATAGTCAGCGCCGGTCAGTTCCAGCACAAGTTGTTGTCCGTTGGTGTAACGAAACTCGCGGGTATGAATGTCTTCTCCGACCAAAAGCGGGTTGGTGATCTGATCCGTGGATTGGGGAAGGCCGACATCGGCAATCCCGCTGAGCGCCCCGCATTGCGGACGCGGAAGGATCAGCAGGTTATCCGCAACCTGAATATTGGCCCCCATCTGTGCCTGTAGCGCCGATAGAACGGGCGCGCGCAGGCCGTCTTCCGGGATATGACCGATCAGGTCCAGCGTATTGGTCTGGGGTCGGAACTGCACCTGCAGCCGCGAACAGGGCACCTGCGCCAATAGCCCGTCTATTCCGTCGCGCAGATCCTCAGCGGCTTGTCCGGCGTCTTCGGGGCGCATGAAGCTTTGGAAGGCGGCGAGGCTTACGGGATCAATCGGGGCGTCGTCGCCAGCCGAGAACACGTCGGACGCCTTTGCCCTTGGCACATCCGGCACCGTCTGGGTGAGGGCGACCGGCTGTGCCTGAACAGCGATTGCCGTGTCGGTTGTGGGCGTGGCCAATGCGATCGGCTGAGTCGGAACGCTGCCCGATGCCAATACGGCGGCAGGCAGCGCCGATGAGGCGACGGCCACAGCACTGGCTTGTTCGGCAACCAGTGCCTGGGCTTGACCCTGCCCGGCAAGCAGCGTCTGCGTTCGCGCCGCAGCCTGATCGGTGAGATCCACGCCAATGGTCGCCGCGTCCAGTGCGGTAGCAAGACTTTGCGGAATGGTCCCTTGATCCAGACGTGCGCCGGTTGGGTCTTTTTCCGGCACAGCCTCAGTGTCCGGCTGGGCTTCGTTGGCCGTGCTTTGTGTGACCTGATGCGCCGAGAGCTGCATGCGGGTCTCAGGCACGGGCTGTTCGACTACCGGGTCGGGTTCGGTCGACCACAACAGAACCACCCCGGCCCCGGCATGAATTGCGACAGAGCAAAACAGGGCGCCTCCCCATATCAGCGGTGTGCGACTCACCGAACCGGACCCGGCGGTGTGACAACCAGCACGACATCCCGCGCGCCCATGGCCTCGAACCGGGCAATCAACGGCAATACGTCGCGCAGGGCGGCATCTTGATGGGCATTGATACGGATGAGCACATCCGGTTGTTCTGACAAAGCGGCTTGGACCGATTGTTCGATCTCGCCGGGTGCAAGTTCTGTTCCGTCCAGGGCCAATTGACCGTCGGCCCCGACCGACATGGTCAACCCGCCCGCGGGCATATCCGCCCCGGTCTGTGAAACCGGCGGAGCAACGTCAAACGGGGCGGTGGCGTCCATCCGACCGATCAGCATGAAAAAGACCAGCAAGAAAAAGACGACATCAATCAGCGCGATGATTGTCTCCGGATGATGGCGCTGGGCAGGGCGGGTGATCTTCACGGGCGAGGCTCCAGCCGCACAACACGCATATTCGTCACGCCCGCGCGGGTGACGGCGTCCATCACCGTAACCAGGGCCTGCATCCGTGCGCTGCCGGTGGGCAGCAGGACAACCGGCGTGGCAGGGGCTTGGGCCAATCGGTCAGAGAGAAGCACCTCCAGCGCCTCAAAGGTGAGCGTCTGGCCTCGGTAGTGCGGCGCCCCATCCGCACCAATGCGGATGAGCAAAGCGGTTGCCGGGGTGGATTCGTTGGACACCTCGGTCGGGGCCGGGCGGTCTGATTGCGCCAGCGCCGGGATCATGTCCAGGTTCAGATAAGTAGACGTCACCATGAAGAACACCAGCAAGATCAGCATCACATCGATCATCGGCACCAGCGAGATCAAGGGCCGCGTCGGTGTGCGTCTGTTCAGGCTGAGCTCCTCAGACATGTGCGTCCCCCTATTGTGTGCCGCGTTCCTCGATGACCATGAGCTGTCCGATGGCGTTTTCGATTGCCTGCGCGCCTGCTTCGGCCCGGCCCGACAGCAGCGAAGCACCGACAGCGGCGGGAATCGCGACAAGCAATCCGGCGGCGGTGGTCAGCAAGGCCTGCCAGATCCCACCCGCCAGGACCGAGGCATTGGCTGCACCCTGCGCCAGCTCGAGTTCCTGAAAGGACTGAATCATTCCGGTGACAGTGCCCAGCAGTCCCAGCAGAGGTGAGATCATCGCGATCAATTCCAGCACACGTATCCAGGTGTTCATCGCCGCAAATTCCAGATTGCCGCGCCGTGTCAGTTCTGCCAGCAGGGCCGGCCCCTTGAACCCGTCGATCAGTGCCTGCATGGCATAGCCGCAGACCCGGTCGGCCGGAGATTTCCCCGCCGCCACCGCAGCCTGAGCAGGTTTCCGGTCTCCCTTGGACCATTGCACCAAAGCCGCATCGCGGGTCGCCCTTCCGGCCCGGACCGCGGCCAGTTGGATGGTCTTGACCACGATCAGCGTCAATGACAGCAGTGAAAGTGCGGCGAGAAGTGCGATGATTGGACCGCCAGCGCCCAGAGTCTCGAACCCGAACATGATCTATTGCGCCAGGGTTGCTGTGGTTTTGCTGTCCAGCGCCAACAGCGGGAAGCAATCCAGTGGTTCGGCGTTCTGCGGTTTGCAGGCGGGCAGGTCGTGCAACAGAATCTCGGATATGTTCGAGCAGTCGATGTCAGGGATTTCGAACAGCTTCAGCACCGTGCGCTGAACCGGCAACGGGGCCGCATCGATGGACAGCAACCGGTCGATCACGCCATTGCTGTCAAGGATGGCCAACGACATCTCGAATTCTTCAAAACTGTTGTCGGTCTGGTTCCGAAACAAAAAGAAAGCGCGGCATCCGCCGGTTTCGGCAGGTTCGAATTTGTTCAGTTCGACGGCAAGGCGACCATCGTCTGCTTGCGCCGTGGCAGCCATCAGTATCAGAGCGGTAGCACCGAATATGGTCTTTCTCATTTTCTTTCCCCTGCGGCCTGTTTCTGCAGCCACGACCGGTATTCCGGCCGCGCTGGCTCAGCCCTGATCATTGCAGCATCAGCAGGTACCCGGGAAGACAAAATTTCAGCTCATCTCATTTGCGCGATCTTGTCGGCACATATCGAATTCAAACAGTCGGTACGACGTTTGCGAAAAACATGTATAATGGATTTGACATTGGATGCTCTATGCGGCTGATTAACCACACAAGCAGCAGACTAAATGCTAAATGTTTGCCTGTCTCGCGATCATGTGAACTAATTCATACACAGGTGGCGGACGCTAGGGTAAGCGAAGCAACAAGAACAACAAGCTGCGATTGAACAGGACGGTATTAGGGACATTATGGATCTTTCATCTTATCTGGAACCCAGAGACGACGAGCCTCCTAGCGGAGAGAATCTGGAATACGATCCGGCCTTTACTGATCTTGAGATCGCGGCCCAGCCCGGCGAAGAACGCCAGATGGGCGACGAGGTTGTGGCCGCCGAAGAACAGGATTGGAAAGATGTTCACGACAAGGCGCTGGCCGTCATGGACAAAAGCCATGACGTGCGCGCGGCGATCTATCTGGCCGAAGCTGTTCTGCACACCAAGGGTCTACCTGAGTTTGCAAGTGCTATCGGATATGTGAAATCCCTTCTGGAAGAGTTCTGGGATAGCTGTCATCCCGAACTGGATGAGGATGACGGGGACGCAACGATGCGCATCAATGCGGTGCGCGGACTGGCGTCGTCTGACCGGATGGTGCGCGCATTGCGCCGCACGGCTTTGACCGACAGTCGCATGTTCGGGCGCATGACCTTGCGCCATTTGGATGTGGCCGAGGGTCGGATCAACATGCCGGCGGATCTGGATGATGCGCCGGATGCGACAAGCGTCGCAGCCGCCTTCAAGGACACCGAGGAAGAGGTGCTTGAGGCCAACAGTGATGCAATTGCGTCTGCACTGGATGATGTGGCTGCAATCGACGCGGTGTTCAGCGACAAGACACCCGGTGAAGGCCCCGACCTTGAACCGCTGACAGAGGCTCTCAAAAGCATCAAGAAGGCATTGTCCAGCTATGCCGATGTCGGCGAAGCGGATGAAGACGATGCCAGTGACGATATGGTCTCGGACAGCGCGCCTGCGGGGGCTGCGTCCGCTGGCCCTTCTGGTGGCGGGGCGATCAATACACCCGAAGACGTTACCCGGATGCTTGACCGGATCATGGACTACTATGCGCGGTGCGAGCCTTCAAGCCCGCTGCCCATTCTGCTGGAACGCGCCAAGCGCCTTGTTAATGCCGATTTTCTGACGATTATCGAGGACATGGCGAAGGACGGTCTGGATGAGGTGCGCCAGATTGGCGGCATTAAAGAAGACGACGACGAGTTTTGATCCGCTTTGGCCACGGCCGGATAGCGGATTTTAGATAAACACTGATGGATGAATCGAGGAGCATCAGATGGCTGACAGTTCACAAAAATTTATAGCCCGGAACAGGGCTCCGAGGGTTCAGATCGAATATGATGTTGAGCTCTATGGGGCTGAAAAAAAGGTGCAGCTGCCCTTCGTCATGGGCGTCATGAGCGACCTGGCCGGGAAATCCGAGGTCGAACAGCCCGCAGTGGCGGACCGCAAGTTCCTGGAGATCGATGTCGACAATTTCGACGACCGGATGAAGTCGATGGCCCCCCGTGCTGCGTTCACCGTACCCAACACGTTGACGGGCGAGGGCAATCTGGCCGTCGATATCACGTTCGAAAGCATGGATGATTTCAGCCCGGCAGCCATTGCGGCAAAGGTTGAACCGCTCAAGGAACTGCTGGATGCGCGCACGCAGCTATCCAACCTGATGACATATATGGACGGCAAAACCGGGGCCGAGGATCTGATTTCCAAGATCATGCAGGACCCGTCGCTGCTGAAGACATTGGCAGCCCAGCCCAAGCCGGGCAGTGACGCCGCCGAGGAGGAGTAAAAGATGGCCGAAGAAGAAGCCAAGGTAGAAGCCGCCGAAGGCGCAACAGCATTTGGGTCCTCGGAATTCGAAGCGCTGCTGACCAAAGAGTTCCGCCCAAAATCAGATCAGGCGAAAACGGCTGTTGAAAGCGCCGTCAAAACGCTGGCCGAACAGGCGCTGGCCAATACCGGCCTGATTTCGGACGACGCGCTGCGGTCGATCGAGGGCATTATCGCCGAGATCGACAAGAAGCTGACCGAACAGGTCAACCTGATCCTGCACCACGCCGAGTTCCAGCAGATGGAAAGCGCGTGGCGTGGTCTGCATTATCTGGTGAACAACAGCGAAACCGACGAGATGTTGAAAATCCGCGTGATGAACATCTCGAAAAAGGACATGCACAAGACCCTGCGCAAGTTCAAAGGAACGGCATGGGATCAGTCGCCGATCTTCAAGAAGCTCTATGAAGAAGAGTTCGGTCAATTTGGTGGTGAACCCTATGGTTCGCTGGTGGCTGATTATCATTTCGACCACAGCCCGCAGGATATCGAGCTGCTGGGCGAGATGTCCAAGATCGCAGCCGCGGCCCATGCTCCGCTGATCACTGGTGCCAAGCCCAGCCTGTTCCAGATGGACAGCTGGTCGGAACTGGCCAACCCGCGTGATCTGACCAAGATCTTCCAGACACCGGAATATGCCGCATGGCGTTCGCTGCGTGACAGCGAAGACGCCAAATATGTCGGTCTGGCAATGCCGCGCTTCCTGGGTCGTATGCCTTACGGGTCCAAGACCGAACCGGTCGAGGAGTTTGCGTTTGAGGAAGATACAACTGGTGCAAACAGCGACAGTTATAGCTGGGTCAACGCGGCCTACGGTATGGCGGTGAACATCAACCGGTCCTTCAAGGAATATGGCTGGTGCTCGCGTATTCGCGGTGTGGAAAGTGGTGGTACGGTCGAAGGCCTGCCAGCGCATACTTTCCCAACCGACGATGGCGGCGTGGACATGAAATGCCCGACCGAGATCGCAATCTCGGACCGTCGCGAGGCTGAGCTGGCCAAAAACGGCATGATGCCTCTGATCCACCGCAAGAACAGCGATTCGGCGACCTTTATTGGCGCGCAGTCTCTGCACAAACCAGCGGAATATGATGACGCGGATGCCACTGCGAACGCCAATCTGGCCGCGCGGTTGCCATATCTGTTCGCGACCTGCCGATTCGCGCATTACCTCAAATGTATGGTGCGTGACAAAGTCGGGTCGTTCAAAAGCCGTCAGGATATGGAATCCTGGCTGCAGGGCTGGATCAACCAATACGTGGACTTCAACGCCGATATTTCGGCCGAAGCGGAAAAAGCACGCAAACCTCTGGCCTCTGCCGAAGTGGTTGTCGAGGATGTGGAAGGGAACCCGGGCTACTACACGTCCAAGTTCTTCCTGCGCCCGCACTATCAATTGGAAGGCCTGTCGGTCTCGTTGCGTCTTGTGTCGAAACTTCCGTCCGAAAAAGCGGGATAAAAGTCGAAAAAAACCGGCGGCGTGTGATGTGTTTCACTGCCGCCGGGATGGCCCCCCGGTAAAACGGATTTAGAAATCACAGAGGAAGACAAAAATGGAAAACGTATTTGTAGAAATGGACTTCCCCGGCGAAGCACGGGAAAAGCAGCACAACAACTGGATCGCGGTAAAGTCGATCTCGTGGGAGGTTGCACGGACCCTGGACATGTCCGACATGGGCACCACCCAGCGCGGGTATGCCAACGCCAATTTCGGCAAGGTCACGCTGGAAACCGAGTTGAGCAAAGCCTCGGCAAAGCTCATGACCTATGTCGCGTCGGGCAAATCGAATTCGGAAATGACAATCCACATGTGCCGGGCCGGTGACGACGAGAAGAAAGGCATGGAACCCTATCTGATCATCAAGCTGCGCGACGCAATTGTTGACAGCTACTCGGTCAGCGGTGGTGAAGACTCGATCCCGTCGGAAAGCTGGACCGTCGCGTATCGCGGTATCTCGATCAAGTACAAGATTGCCGACTTCAAGACCGGCAAGCTCAGCGACTGCAACGAGTTCCTGTGGAATCTGGAAACCGGCGACGTCAGCTAAGGTTTCGACAGTGTTTGGTCCCGGTGGCTGCGGCTGCCGGGGCTTCGCCTTTTCTCCATCCTGACTGCGTGAGGGTTACATGACGCCGGAAGAGCATCTTAAATCAGGCGATCTGGCGGCCACATTGGCCACTCTGCAAGACAAGATCCGTGCCAATCCCGCAGATGCCAAGCTGCGGATTTTTCTGTTTCAGCTGCTCTGTGTCATGGGCGACTGGAAACGCGCGATCACCCAGTTGAAACTGAGCGCGGAAATGGACGAAGCGGCCACGATGATGGCCAAAACCTACCGCGAGGCCATCATCTGCGAAGTGTATCGCGAAAAGGTATTTGCCGGGGAGAAAACCCCGATGATTTTTGGTGAACCCCAGGAATGGCTGGCGCATCTGATCGAGGCCCAAAAGCTGACCGCAGGGGGGCATTTCGATCAGGCCGCCGAATTGCGCGGAAAAGCCTTTGACGCGGCGCCGACAACATCGGGCTCAGTCAATGGCGAGGCATTCGAATGGATCGCCGATGCCGATATGCGGCTGGGTCCGGTCCTCGAAATCATTGTGAATGGCCGCTATTTCTGGCTGCCATTTTCGCAGATTGTACGAATTGAAATCGAAGCCCCAAGTGACCTGCGCGATGCGGTTTGGACAGCCTGCACATTGACCGTCGCCAGCGGCGGGGAAATCGCGGCGCTGATCCCGACGCGCTATGCCGGGTCAACGGAACTGGGTGATGATGCTGCACGCCTGGCACGGGCGACCAGTTGGGTCGATGCCGGGGGCGAGACCTTCGTGGGGCTGGGTCAACGGTTGTTGACCACGGATAAATCCGACGTTGCGCTGCTGGACATTCGCGAACTGGTTCTGGACGTGGCTGTCGAGGCCGGGGAAACGGCGGGAGATGGCTGAGAAGACGCTTGCCGAACGCCTGCAGCCTTCGCTTCTCGATCGATTGACCGATGATGCACCGGATCAGATCAAAGAGGGGCGGGATGCCCGTGTGATTGATGTCGGGCGCTTGCGCGAAATCATTCAGCGCGATCTGTCCATGTTGCTAAACACAACAGATCAGTCAGACTTGATTGATGAGGACGTCTATCCGTATGCGTCCAAATCTGTTCTGAACTATGGCATCCGTCAGACATCGGGGTCGTTCTCAACGGTGCGACAGGCGCAGCGCATTCAGAAGTCCATCGCTGAGTCCATCGAAGTGTTCGAACCCCGAATCGTGAAAGGCTCGGTCGCTGTCGATCTGCGTTCAGAACAGCAATCGGGCGAGATGCATGTGGAATATGACATCCGTGCGGTGATGTGGGCGCAGCCCATGCCCCTGGAACTGTATCTGCGCAGCCGGGTCGATGTGACCACTGGCGAAGTCGCGATTGAGCGGAGCTAGGCGCGATGGATACACGGCTGCTGAAACACTATGAGACGGAATTGGCTTTCCTGCGCGAGATGGGGGCCGAGTTTGCCAATGCCTATCCCAAAATCGCCTCGCGCTTGGGGATGGAGGGGATCGAGGTCGTCGACCCCTATGTGGAGCGTCTGCTGGAAGGCAGCGCGTTTCTGGCCGCTCGGGTTCAGTTGGAACTGGACATGCAGTTCCCGACCTTCACCTCGAACCTGCTAGAGATCGTCTACCCACACTATCTGGCCCCGACGCCTTCGATGATGGTTGCGCAGTTGGAACCTGATATCGGAAATGCCGCGCTGAAAGAGGGCTACCCAATTCCCCGAGGGACCACGCTGCGCGCTCGGCTTGCCGAGGGCGAGCAGACGGCTTGTGAATTTACGACCTCCTCTGACCTTACCTTGTGGCCGATCGAGATCACCGAGGCCGAATACATTGATGGTCGGGGTGAACTGGTGGCTGCGGGTGTTGCGCGCGACACGGATGCCCGCGCGGGCATCCGATTGCGTCTGAACCGCACCGATGGCGAGCCGATGGCCGAGCTTGGCATGGACAGTCTCGTGCTGCATCTGGATACCCAAAGTGGCAAGGCGTGGGCCTTGCACGAACTATTGGCCACACAATGCGTAGGGCTGACGGGTCGCTCGACGGATCGCCGCGCCGACTGGACCACGCGGCTGGCGCATGCAGATGTGGTGCCAAAAGGGTTCGAGCCGGATGAGGCCTTGTTGCCGACCCCGCGCCAATCCTTTGATGGGTACCGTCTGTTGCAGGAATATTTCGCGATGCCGGAACGTTTCCTGTTTGTGGAACTGACCGGTCTGCGCCCCGCGCTTGAACAATCCGCAGGCACGGATGTGGACATTTACATCCTGTTGCAGGAGGGAATGCGTGATGTTGCCCCCGCGGTGACGCCTGCGGCCTTTGCCCTGAATACGGTGCCCGCCGTGAACCTGTTCCACCGGCGGTGTGACCGGGTTCATATCACGCAGATGGACACGCAGCACCATGTCGTGCCCAACCGGACAGCGGGTTTGGACTATGAGATTTTTGCGATCGAACGCGTCACCGGCATTCAGTCCGAGGAAGAGGGCGACATCCCTTTCCGCCCCTTCTACAGCGACACAGACCTGACGGCAGCTGGCGACAATCATGCTGCCTACTACACGATCAAACGCCGGATGCGGCAGCGCAATGAAAAAGAGCGGCTGCGCGGCGTGCGCACCTCTTACCTGGGATCAGAGGTCTATCTGACCCTTGTTGACCGGGCGCAGGCCCCGTATCCGGGATCGCTGGACCAATTGGCCGTCGAAGCGCTTTGTTCCAACCGAGACTTGCCCTTGTTGCTGGCGGCAGGTGGCGAAGATGTGTTCCACCTGCCAGACGGTGGACCGGTCAAAACAATCCGAACCCCTGTCACGCCGACGCGACCCCATGCGACGTTGGCGCAAGGTGATGCGGCGTGGAAGCTGATCAGTCACCTAAGCCTCAACTACCTCTCGATTGCTGGTGACGGCAAAGAGGGTGGGGCGGGCGCTCTGCGCGAATTGCTTGGTATCTATGCACCGCTCGGCAATCGCGTGACCGAAAAACAGCTTGAAGGCGTTGTGTCCGTCACCAGCCGTCCGATCGTGCGCCGCATGAGTGATGAGGTGCTCAGCACTGCGGTTCGCGGATTGGAGATCACGCTGGGCTTTGACGAAAGCTTCTACGAAGGCACCAGCATCTACGTGTTGGGTGCTGTGTTGGAACGGTTCTTCCGAAAATACACGACAATCAACAGTTTTACGGAAACGGTTCTGAAAACCGAACGACGAGGAGAGATTGCCAGATGGCAACCGGCGGCCGGCCTGGGCAGGATCATCTGAGCCTGCTTGCCGCTCTGGCGGCCAACCCTGAAAGACATCACGTCTTTCAGGCCCTGCGGGTGATCGAAGCACATTATGGGGATGCGCCACGGCTGGGTGAATCGCGCCGCCCGCGCGAGGATCGCGTGCGTCTGGGGCAGGATGTCTCGCTGGCGTTTCCGCCCAACACCCTGACGCGGTTCGAACCTGCGACGGACACGGCCCCGGGCAAGCTCAACAACCTGTTCTTTGGCTTCTTCGGTCCGCAGGGCCCGTTGCCTTTGCACCTGACCGAATTCGCCCGCGACCGGCAGCGCAATCACCGCGACCCGACCTTTGTCGCCTTCGCGGATATGCTGACTCATCGGATGATGAGCTTGCTCTACCGCGCCTGGGCAGCGGCAGAACCCGCGCCCAGTTTTGATCGCGGCGATGATCCGTTTGAACAACGGGTGGCGGCCCTGGCCGGATTCAAGGGCGCTGATTTTGGTGACCGCGATGCGATGCCCGATATGCTGCGCCGCTTTTTTGCGGGGCATCTGGGGTCGGGAACCAAAACGGTCGAGGGCCTGATTGCGATCCTGTCGGACTACTTTGGTGTCGAGGCGCATGTACAGCAATTCGTGGGCTCGTGGTTGGAGCTGGAGCCGGATGACACGTGGCAGTTGGGTGCGCCCGCGCGACTGGGACAGTCGACCAGCATTGGCAATCGTGTCTGGTCGCGCTCGGCCAAGTTCCGCATTCGGATCGGTCCCTTGTCGCTTGAGGATTACAAACGTCTTCTGCCCGGCGGCGTGTCGCAGCAGCGGATGGAATCGATCCTGCGCACCTATGCGGGCGACACGTTGGATTGGGAAGTCAATCTGGTGCTGTCCGGCGACGAGGTTCCGCGCGCATCATTGGGCGGGACGACTCAGTTGGGCCAGACCAGCTGGGTGCGCACCCGCGATGACCCTGAAACAGATCGCCCCGATGCGGACGATCTGATCCTGTACCCGGGATATGTATCACAAGAATTCGAGGCCGAGGAACTGGCCCACAGCGAGAGGTATTGAAGATGACGGAAATCAGCCGTGTGTCGCTATTCGGCAAGCTGAACAAGCTGGGCTATCAGGCCATCGAAGGGGCCACCGTGTTCTGCAAGATGCGGGGAAATCCGTATGTCGAGATTCAGCATTGGCTGCATCAGATCCTGAACGGGCAGGACAGCGACATTCACCGTATCATTCAGCACTATGATCTGGACCCCGGCAAGATCGCGTCGGAACTGACACGCAGTCTGGACATGCTGCCGCGCGGGGCGTCTTCGATCTCGGACCTCAGCGATCACCTGATGGACGCGATGGAGCGGGGATGGGTTTGGGGCTCGCTGCTTTATTCCGACAGCAAAGTGCGCACGGGTTATCTGATTTTGGGCATGCTCAAAACGCCCGCGCTGCGCAACATTCTGGCCAGCATGTCGCCGGAACTGGCCACAATCGGCGCTGATGATCTGGCGGATAGTTTTGCGGAAGCCACCGATGGCTCGCCCGAGGATACGCTGGGCGCGCAGGACGGCTCGAACGTGGGCGGTGGCGCAGAACCCGGCGAGGCCAGTGGCGCAATGGCCCCCGGCGCGATGGGCAAGGGCGAGGCGCTGGAACAGTTCTGCACCGACCTGACCGAACAGGCCCGCAATGGTGAGATTGATCCCATCGTGGGTCGCGATGAGGAAATCCGTCAGATCGTTGACGTTCTGATGCGCCGTCGCCAGAACAACCCGATCCTGACGGGTGAGGCCGGAGTGGGTAAGACCGCCGTGGTCGAAGGCTTTGCCCTGCGGATCGCGCGTGGTGATGTGCCACCGGCGCTGAAGGATGTGCGCCTGCTGGTGCTGGATGTGGGCTTGTTGCAGGCGGGTGCGTCCATGAAGGGCGAGTTCGAAAACCGTCTGCGTCAGGTGATTGACGAAGTGCAGGCCAGCCCGACGCCGATTGTGATGTTTGTCGATGAAACGCACACTCTGGTCGGGGCAGGCGGGGCTGCCGGAACCGGCGACGCGGCCAATCTGCTGAAACCGGCGCTGGCGCGTGGCACGCTGCGTACGATCGGCGCAACCACCTGGGCGGAATACAAGAAATACATCGAAAAAGACCCGGCCCTGACCCGGCGCTTCCAGGTCGTGCATGTCGAGGAACCCGACATCCCAAAGGCGGTTTTGATGATGCGCGGTATCGCCTCGATGCTTGAAAAACACCACCGCGTGCAGGTTTTGGACGAAGGGATCGAGGCCGCGGTGACACTGTCCGCGCGTTACATTCCAGCGCGACAGTTGCCGGATAAGTCGGTCAGCTTGTTGGATACGGCTTGTGCACGGGTTGCAGTGTCTCAGCATGCGGTTCCTGCCGAGGTCGATGACAGCCAACGCCGGATTGAGGCGCTGACGACCGAGTTGGAGATCATCGAACGCGATGAGACCGCAGGCTATGACGTAGCGGACCGACGCGAGGCCGTGAATGCCGCGAAAGAGGCCGAAGAGGCGCGGCTGCAAGAACTCACCGGGCGGTGGGAGGCCGAGAAGAAGGTCGTCGAAGAAATTCTCGACTTGCGGGCCAAGCTGCGCGCAGGAGGGCAGGAGGTCGAAGGTACCGGTACCGTCGAAGGCGAAGCCGCGACCGAGGAAGCACCGGAGACCGAGGCACAATCCATCGACCGCGCCGCTTTGCTGGCAGACTTGAAGGCCAAGAACGCCGAACTGGAAGAGTTGCAAGGCGATAGCCCGCTGATCCTGCCGATCGTCGACCATCAGGCCGTGGCCAGCGTGGTCGGCGACTGGACCGGCATCCCGGTCGGTCGCATGGTCAAGGACGAAATCGAAACCATTCTGAACCTCGAAGAACGTTTGGCCAAACGGGTCATCGGTCAGGACCACGCGATGAAGATGATCGCCAAGCGGGTTCAGACCAGCCGCGCGGGGCTCGACAACCCCAACAAGCCAATCGGTGTTTTCATGCTGGCGGGCACCAGCGGCGTCGGCAAAACCGAAACTGCTCTGGCGTTGGCCGAGGTTCTGTATGGTGGCGAACAGAACGTCATCACCATTAACATGTCCGAGTACCAGGAGGCGCACACCGTCAGCAGCCTCAAAGGCGCCCCTCCGGGCTATGTCGGCTATGGCGAAGGTGGTGTGCTGACCGAAGCGGTGCGGCGCAAACCGTATTCGGTGGTTCTGCTGGATGAGGTCGAAAAGGCCCACCCGGATGTGCACGAGATCTTTTTCCAGGTCTTCGACAAGGGCGTCATGGAGGATGGCGAAGGCCGTGTGATCGACTTCAAGAACACGCTGATTCTGCTGACGTCCAATGTCGGCACCGAGATGATCATGGACATGTGCGCCGATCCGGACTTGATGCCGGACCCCGAAGGCATGGCCAAGGCCCTGCGCGATCCGCTGTTGAAGGTCTTCCCGCCGGCGCTGTTGGGCCGGTTGGTGACGATCCCCTACTACCCGCTGAGCCCGGATATGCTGGGCGAAATAACCAAACTGCAACTGGGCCGCATCCAGAAACGGGTCCAACAGGCCCATGGCGTGCCATTCGAATATGGTGATGACGTGGTGGATGAAATCGTCAACCGCTGTCAGGAACTCGACAGTGGTGGCCGCATGATCGACGCCATCGTCACCAATACGATGCTGCCGGATATCTCGGCGGAGTTCTTAAAACGTATGATGCAAGGCGAAGAAGTTTCAAAAGTCGTAATCAATGTCACAGACGGCGACTTCACTTATGGGTTTGACTGAGTGTGACCTGATTCAACGGGCAATTGAACGACAGCAAATCCCGATAGCGGAGGAACGCCGATATGGCCAAGACCACGGACAGAACATTCAAGTTTTCTATTGTCGATCTGGTGCGATCGAAGCCGAAACTCGAATACATCGAAATTCCGGCCTACAAGGTTGATGTCGAGTTTACGATCACGACGACTTCGAAATTCAAGAAGCCTGCTGAAGCACCGGATATTGCCGGCAAACGCATGCGCGCGGTCGGCGAAAAAGAGCTTGAGCGCTATGAGAAGATCATCAAGGAAGAGTCGGTAAAGCTCGACAAGAAAATCGGCGTTCTGATGAAGACGCCAGGCAAGAAAGCTCAGGACGAAGCTGAAAAGCTCATTCAAGGCACCAACCAGTCGATCATGAACGCCCTGAACTCTGCTCAGGGTGCGGCGCAGGTAGCCATTGCAAAGCAGCTGAAGGTTGAAGCCAACAAAGACAAGCTGCTGACCGAGGCACGCGTCAAGACGACGTTGAAGGTAACCAAGTCTTTTATCAAGATCGGCACCAGCGTGACCCGCGCAGTTGCATCGTCTGGCGCGGATGTTCTGGCGTACAAGACCATCGCCAAGGAAATCTACAATCTTGGCAAAGAGATTCAGCAACAGCGCAAGGGCGAGGAAAAGTTGCGCAAGGATCTGTACGAAGCGATCCTGAAATACATCAAACTGCGTGGAACGACGATCATGCAGGCTGCGGAACGTCAGGGCATCACCGACACGAAAGGCCTGTCTATCAAAAAACCGCTGGAGGCGATCTCGACCCTTGCGGACAAGGCGCTTGCAATGGGTGATGAAGTCGCCAAGGGGCGCGACAAAAAGCAGATCGCAAAGGAAATCGCCGATTTTGCGATCAAAGGGTATTCAAGCTACCAGAAAAGTGCTGAAACGAAACGTCAAAAGTATCGCGAACACACCACCAAGACGCGCCAGAAGGTCGACTCTATGGGCCAGAAGGCGGACAAGATGTGGAAGATTGTCAAGAAACAGAAGACCCTTGAAGAAGGTGTCAAGCTTGGCGCCGAATGCATGGGGCTGAAACGGGACGCGAGTGCCATGGCGGCCAAACTGGAAGAGCGCCAGAAGTTCCTTGGCGAAATGGAAGCGCTGATGGCAGGCAACGGTTTGAAAGTGGATGACACCACAATTGTCGACAAAATCAAGAAACTCGACAAGATGACCGTTCTGAAAGAAGGCGCGGCGATGGTGACGTCGGTCAAGGGTGTTTACACCTTGGTGGACGAAATCAGCGACCTCGTCGGTTGATATGTGAATTGCGGGCCGGGCGCGGAGTCTCTGCGCCCGGTTTCAGTAGATGACAGGAGGTTTTTGGTGGCTACCGGCAACGAGAAGAGCGAAGTGCTCCGCGATACGGTCCGCGAGTTTGTCGAGCGGCGGGCTGTAACCAACACCATCTTGGGCGTGATCATTTTCAACGCGATCACGCTGGGTCTGTCCACATCGCCCTCAGTTCAAACCAGCATTGGTCCTGCCCTGGTCACGATCGACAAGATCGTGCTGGGTATTTTCGTCGTCGAGTTGCTGTTGAAGTTCTATGCCTATCGCTGGAATTTTTTCAGTAACGCCTGGAACATCTTCGACCTTGTGGTTGTGACCCTGGGGCTGTTGCCCAACCGGGACGGGCTGTCGGCGTTGCGGGGGCTACGGGTCATCCGGGCGATGCGCCTGTTGTCGGTCATCCCGCAAATGCGGGCGGTGGTCCAGGCCCTGCTGGATGCGTTGCCGGGCATGGGCGCGGTCATCATCATGATCTCGATTGTCTTCTACGTCTTCGCCGTAATGGCGACATTGATGTACGGGCCGGACTTTCCGGAATGGTTCGGCACGCTGGGACGCTCGCTGTATTCGCTGTTCCAGATCATGACGCTGGAAAGCTGGTCCATGGGCATTGTCCGTCCGGTGATGGAGACCCATCCGACCGCCTGGATTTTCTTTGTCCCCTTCATCGTGATCACCGCGTTTTCAGTGCTGAACCTGTTCATCGGCCTGCTGGTCAACACGATGCAGTCCGCGGTCGAGGATGACTCGGTCGAAGAGTTTTCACATCTGCGCGAACTTGTGCGCAGCGAGACGGACATCGTGGATGATCATGTAAAGGAACTGTTGCAAGAAGTCAGGGCGCTGCGCCGTGAGGTCGCAGAGCTGAAAGGACAGGCAGATGGCTGACAGTTCACAGAAATTCATTGCCCGCAACCGCGCGCCGCGTGTTCAGATCGAATACGATGTCGAGCTTTATGGGGCCGAGAAAAAAGTTCAGTTGCCCTTTGTCATGGGCGTGATGAGCGATTTGTCCGGCAAGTCCACAGTCGAAACGCCTTCAATTGCGGATCGCAAATTCCTTGAGATTGATGTCGACAATTTTGACGACCGTATGAAGGCTATGGCCCCGCGCGTCGAATTTTCCGTTCCGAATACGTTGACCGGCGAAGGCAATCTGGCCGTTGATCTGACCTTTGAAAAAATGTCGGATTTTTCCCCCGCGCAGATCGCTTCCAAGATTGAGCCCCTGCGCAAGCTGCTTGAGGCGCGCACCCAGTTGTCGACGCTGATGGCGTATATGGATGGCAAGACAGGGGCTGAAACGCTGATCGAAAAGGTGCTGGCCGATCCCGCGCTTTTAGGTGCGATTGCAGGCAGTTCAGTGCCAGAGCAAGACAGTGAGGCCACATTGGACGCCCTGCGCGACATGGCCCCCGAGGATACGCCTCAGGACCAATCGGTCGAAAACGCGCTGGCATCCTTGCCTGAGGTTGAAGCCGACGTGGAAAAGGATAACGCGGGCGATGTCCTGTCCGAACTTGCCGCCAATGCGCCTGCAGGTGACAACAAGGACACATCAGTAGCGGACGCGTTGTCGTCGTTGCCAGAGGTCGAAACCCAAGAAGAGGTGGACAGCAGCGGCGACATTCTGACCGAATTGGCACATGCAGCGCCCGCAGCCGAGATTGAAGACACGGCGACACAAGACATCCTGTCGAGCGTGCCGACGGTTGAAGAGGTCGAAGACCCGGACGTTGCTGGTGACGTCTTGTCCGAACTTGCCGATGCTGCACCCGATGAACGCCCCGAGGATACGTCAGTGGCGGATGCTCTGTCGTCTGTGCCAGAGATCGAAATCCCGGACGTGTCGGATCGAGCCGACGACGTTCTGTCAGACCTCGCCGATGCGGAACCCGCTGAGATACCCGAAGACACCTCGGTCGTGGATGCCTTGTCTTCTATACCCGAGGCTGAGGTCGCTGAGGACCAGAATGATTCTGAAGATATTCTGTCAGACCTTGCAGAGGCTGCACCCAATGAAGAAGCGACGGACGCCTCACTGAGTGCAGCATTGGCGTCCGTTCCCGAGGTCGAAGACACCCCCGAGGGTGATCAAAGCGACGATATCCTCTTGAACCTCGCCGATCTGGAGCTGGAAGAGACCGAAGAGGGCGGCGCGCTGGACGAAGTGTTGTCGTCTCTGCCGGACGCCGCAGAGGAAGTTCACGAAGACCATTCGGATGTGCTGTCCGATCTGGCAGACGCCGCCCCGCCAGATGACGCGGACGAAACCGATCTGGATGATCTGCTCGGGGATCTGGCGGATATGGCACCGGATGAGGCAGATGAAACAAGCGCCGAAGATGTTCTTGCCTCGGTTCCGGAACTTGACGATGCCGCCGAGTTGGATGTGTCAGACAGTGTCTTGAGTGAACTGGCTGCTTCTGAACCGCAAGAACAAACGGACGGCGAAACCGATCTGGACGATCTGCTCGAGGATCTGGCGGCCTCGGACGTCGAGGCAGAGCCGGAAGAGGATACATTGGACGACGTTCTCGGAGATCTCGCCGACACGTCTCTTGACGCCTCTGAAAATGATGAGACCGAACTCGAAGACGTATTGGCGGACCTGACCGAGGATTCGGACAATGATCTGGATGATCTCTTGAATGAGTTGGATGCCGACAATGACGAAGCATCGACCTCGGATGATGAGGCAACAGATGATCTGGATGACCTGCTGAACGAGCTAGAGTCGGATGACGAGGACGCATCGGCTGTGGATGACGACACCGCAGATGATCTGGACGATCTCTTGAACGAGTTGGAGGTCGACCAGGATGAGGCATCGACCTCGGATGGTGAGACAACAGATGACCTGGATGACGTGCTGAACGAGCTGGGGTCGGACGACACGGATGCGGATGACGACACCGCGTATGATCTGGATGACTTGTTGGCCGATCTTGATCTGGATGACGATACCGAGACCGAGGACGCCGGGGCAGATGACCTTGATGACTTGCTGAGCGACTTGGGGTCGGATGACGAGGATGCACCGACCTCGGACGGCGATACTGCGGATGATTTGGACGACCTGCTGGCCGACCTCGATTCAGATGATGAGGCCGGCGGTGATGATCTGGATGACCTCTTGGGCGACATAGAGGCCGATAAAGCGACTGCCGAACCGGCAGAGGCCGCCGAGATGGACGGCGCACCGCAATTGGCTTTCGGACGGATGAGCGCGGATCGACCTGACCCGGAACGGCTGAAACGCACCCGGTTTCGAATTGCGATTTTCGGCGATTTTTCTGGCCGATCGGCTCGGGGTCAAGTTGAAACCGGCGATGCGCTGGCCGCGAGCAAGCCGATCATAATGGACCCGGATACAGTCGAGGATGTGATCGAAAGCTTCGCCACCACGCTAGTTCTGCCAATCGGCAAGGATGGGGCCGGAATAGAAGTTCAATTGAAGGGGCTTGATGACCTGCATCCCGACGAGCTGTACGAAAAAGTCGAGTTGTTCGATGGCCTATCAGGTCTGAAAAGCCAATTGAGTGCAGGGGCAACGGCAGATCATGCGGCCAAGCAATTGATCGGCTGGGGTGAAGAGTTCGGACAGGCCGTTGTGCCGCCGCGAAAGACCTCGGGCGGGAATACCGTGCGCGCCGATCTGAAGCTGAGCGACTTTCAGAAACTGATCGGGGACACCGGCGGCGCGTTGGCGCAAGCGTCACCCGTGGATGATCTGTTGAAACGCGTGGTTGGCCCGCATATCCGCAAATTGCCCAGCCCGGACGTGCAGGCGATGCAGACAGCCGTCGACGAAGCGCTCAGCGCGGCCATGCGCATGGTGCTGCATCACCCCGAGTTCCAGTCGGTCGAGGCGCAATGGCGCAGCCTCGATCTGATCGCCCGAAGTGTCGAGGATGATGATACGCTGGACGTGGTTCTGTATGACGTCTCGGCCGAGGAAATCGCTGCAGATCTGGCTGCCGAGGAAGATCTGGCAAAAACCGGTCTGGTTCGGTTGCTGACTGAAGAGCCGCTGGACGAAGAAAACGGGCGCGGTGGGTATTCTGCCATGATCGGGCTTTATACTTTCGAAGAAACGCCTCCGCATGCCGAACTGCTGGGCCGCATCGGTCGTGTTGCTGCCCATGTGGATGCGCCATTCATCAGTGCGATTACACCAGCCTACCTGGATGTGAAGAAAGAAGATCGACACCCGCTGGTGGTCGAGGCCTGGGATACGCTGCGTGCGATGCCCGAGGCCGGGCATATCGGGCTGGCCTCGCCCCGGTTCCTGCTGCGGCGCCCCTATGGGGCCAAATCCGAGCCGATATATGAATTCGATTTCGAGGAATTCACCGAGACCGAAGGCCTGCGCGGTATGCTCTGGGCCAACCCGGCGGTTCTGGTGACGATCCTGCTGGCGCAGTCTTTCAAACAGCATGGCAAGGGGATGAAGCTGGGCTCGGTCATGAGCCTGGGCGGCATGCCCTATCACTTTGTCAATGACCGCCATGGCGATCAGGTGGCGCTGCCCTGCACGGAACGCAATATTACACTGGCCAAACACGAACATTCGGTACAGCGCGGTTATATGCCGGTGCTGTCTGTCAAAGGTCGGGATGAAATCCGCCTGGGGTCGTTCAACTCGGTCGCCGGGCAGGAGATACTGGGTCCCTGGTCTGGTGTGCCCGTCCCGGAACCCTCGCCCGATGTGCCCCCCGCGCCCAAGGTTGCGGAGGAGACAGAAGACGACCTTGATTTGGATCTGGATCTTGATGCGGGGGATGATGACGATTTCGACCTCGACGATCTGGATCTGGACCTCGATGACGATGACAGTAGTGACCTGGATGACCTGTTGGCGTCGTTTGGCGACGATGACGACGACGATGGCGACGATGATGATGAAATGGACCCCGAACTTGCCGCCCTGCTGGACGATCTGTGACAGCGCGGTGAACGAGAAATGGAAGGAACGGTAAATGGCTGAGAGTCTGCAAAGTAAAGAGTGGCCGCTTCGGATCACGGGGTCGTACGGCTATGATGAGGATGAACTTGTCATCAGGCGGGCCATCGTCTCGGAAGAGCTGGGGAAACTGACCGAAATTCAGGTCGAATTCCTGTCGGAAAAGACCACGATTTCGTTGGACAAGCTGCTGGGCAAGGTAATGACCATCCATCTGGCCGCTGACGGGGCCAAGCGCAAATTCACCGGCACTATCGTGAGGGTGGAGCGGCTGGCGCTGCGCGATGGCTATGTGCAGTTTCTGGCCGAATTGCGCCCTTGGTTCTGGCTGCTGACGCAGACCACCGACAGCCGCATTTTCCAGGAGATGACCGCCGTGCAGATCATCGAAAAGATTTTCGGTGAATACGGGCTCACGGATTTCAGGAAAAGCCTCCGCGCCACTTATAAGCAGCGCGAATATTGCGTGCAATATCGCGAAACGGATTTCGACTTCATCTCGCGCCTGATGCAGGAAGAGGGCATCTACTACTATTTCGATTACGCGAATGCCGAAGACAAGAATGAGACGCTGGTCATGTGCGACGGACCCTCCGCGCATGCGCCGATTGCCGGCGAAGCAAAGGTCGAATTCCGGGGCGGGGATGACTACAGCCAGCGTCTTGGTGACTCGGTCACCGAATGGGCCGCGTCTGAGACGATCCGGCCCGGGGTGGTCTCGCTGGGCGATTTTGATTTCGAAAAGCCCAAAGCGTCGCTGGATGCGCGGGCCAAAACGCCGACCGGGGCAAAGCACGGGTTCAAGGACAAGCTGGAACTTTACGATATTCCAGGTCACTACAAGGAAACCGGGCCCGGCAATACGCTGGCCAAGGTGCGGATGACGGCCGAGGATGCTCTGTTCAATCGGCGGCGCGGGCGGGCCTCAGTCCGGGCGCTGGAAACCGGGCGCAAGTTCACGCTGAAGGATCATCCCGACAAGGCAGAGAACGCGGAATACCTGATCACCAAGGCGCGGTATTATCTTCAGACCACCGAAGGGTATGGATTTGCCAAGAACGACAAGGATCTGGACACCGGCGCGCTGGAGTTTCCTGATGACAGCAATGAGATGTTCATGGTCGAGTTTGAGGCCCAGCCCGGCAAAACCGACTTCAAATCGCTGCGCACGATCCCATGGCCCGAGATCTCGGGTCTTCACACGGCCATCGTGACCGGCAAGGCCGGTGAGGAAATCTGGACCGACAAATACGGTCGCATCAAGGTTCAGTTCCATTGGGACCGCGAAGGCAAGAAGGACGAAAAGACCACGTGCTGGGTGCGGGTTGTCACCCCTTGGTCCGGCAAGAACTGGGGCATGGTCAGCATCCCCCGGATCGGGCAGGAGGTTGTGATCCAGTTCGAAGAAGGCGATCCGGATCGGCCGATCTGTACCGGCATGTTGTACAATGCCGACACCATGCCGCCCTATGCCTTGCCCGCGAACCAGACGCAGACCGGGATCAAGACACGATCCTCGAAGCAAGGCAGCGCCGAGACGTTCAATGAACTGATGTTCGAAGACAAGGTAAACGCCGAGTTGGTGCGCTTTCAGGCGCAGAAGGATCACGAGAAGCTGGTCAAGAATATGTCCACGATCACTATCGGCTATGACAAGCTGGACAAGGGCGGCAATGGCGGTGACGGCTGCCTCAGCCAGGTGGTCAAGAAGAACGTGGATGAGACGATCAAGGAAGGCGATCATACCTTCACCATCGAGAAGGGTAACCAGACGATCAGCATCAAGACCGACCAGACAGAAACCATCGAGGGCAAATCCACCCGCACTGTCACGGGCAACCACGCCGAAACGATCAAGCAAGGCAATCTGACGACCGAAGTCAGTCAGGGCGATAAGTCCACCACGGTCAAGATGGGCAACATTCAGGTTGATGCCAAACTGGGCAAGATCACAATGACCGCGATGCAGTCGATCGAGTTGAAGGTTGGCTCGTCGTCGATCAAACTGGATCAAGCCGGTGTCACGATCAAAGGCATAATGGTCAAATCCCAGGCTGAAGCCATGTTGGAGGCGAAAAGCCCGCTGACCACAGTGAAGGGCGATGGAGTGCTGACCCTCAAGGGCGGCCTGACGATGATCAACTAAGGGGGTCGACAGATGAGCGATAGATTTTCTGGAATGGCCAAAGTGCCTCAGGTCCCTGCCGCGCGGATGCTGGCGGATGCGAGTGCGCGACTGGCCACCAAGTTGGAGGCGCCCGCGAGTGCGCCATTGGATGTGGTTTTGAACGAATTGGAAGAGAAAGGCGCGGTGATCGACATCCTGCGCCTTTTGGGCGTGGCCCTTCCGGCGCGCGAACGGGTCTGGTGGTCCTGTCTTGCGGCCCGCGACTATATCGGTGAGGCGCCGGACAACAATACACCCGCGCTGGCGGCGTCCGAGGAATGGGTGTTTCGCCCCACGCCCGAGAATCGCGACAAGGCGGGTGCGACGATCGAACTGGCCGACCCCGATGACGAGACGGTAAACTGCGCCATGGGTGTGCTATACTCGGATGGAACTCTGGGTTCAGGTGATCTGGCCACCATGCCCGCACCGCCGGGCGCGGCCGAAGTATTGGCCTTTGCGATGAATGTTGTTGCAATGGACAAACATGAAGAGGATTTTGATGCCTACGTGCAGTTGCTGATCGACCGCGGGGTCGATATTGCTCGGGGTGGAAATGGTAAGCTGGACCGCGAGAAGGCCAGCGCTGAGACAGAGGAGTAGGCATGGGATTCCCGCAAGCACGAATCTTGGACTTGCATGCGTGTACGCTGCCCGCTCCACCACCGGCTCCGCCACCGCCAGCTCCGGTGCCGATGCCGATCATGCCGCCCTGCTGTCCGACTGTATTGGTGGGAAAACTGCCCGCAGCGCGTCTGTCCGATATGGCGACGCCGGCATTTCCGCACCCGATCATCAAAGGTTCGGCCACCGTTCTGATCAGCAAGCTGCCCGCTGCCCGCGTGACGGATACCTGCGCTTGTGGTGGTCCGATCATCAAGGGCGAGTTTACCGTACTGGTCGGAGGATGAAGACAAACGAATGACGGTCACTTTGAAATTCCAATCCACCGGCGTGGTGCCGGGCGATGGGCGCCCGGTCTCGATGCAGGGGGGCTCTTTGACCGTGGGCCGTGGCCCGGCCAATGATTTGGTGTTGCCTGATCCCGAAAAGACACTCAGCAAAAGCCATTTCGTGATCGAGGATCACAATGGCAATGTCGTCATCGTGGATCTGTCAACGAATGGCACGTTTCTGAACTATTCGAAAATCCCCTTGGGCCGGACACCAACCCCCTTGAACAACGGCGATGTGTTGGTTGCTGGCGGGTATGAGATGGTCGTCGAAATCGGCGCGGACCTGCCCAGTTTCGAAGAGTCGATCCCGCAGCCGATGCAGCAGGCAGGGGTGTCTCCGGGTATGTCCCAGAACGCGCCGGATCCGATGGCGTTGCTTGACGATGCCGCTCCGGGCGGGGATTTTCTGGATGATCTACTGGGTGGTGATGCCAAGGGACCGGGGCAAATCGCGACGCCGGACCCGATGGATGAGCTGTTGCCTCCGCTGGACGATGACGATCCGTTTTTTGCCAAGCCCAAGGATGTGCATGCGGACATGGGCGCGAGCGATGCGATGCATAACCCCTCGGCCAGCGATGCTTTCAGTGCGCCGCAATCCGGCGGAGGGGCCAATCTGATCCCGGATGATTGGGACGATGATCTTCTGTCCCCGTCCGGTGGGTCGGGTTCGGACCCGTTTGCCGCACCGGACCCAGCAAAGGCTGAACCGCCAGCGCCCGCGACTGCACCGCCGCCTCCGGTCAAGCCGACGCCGGGTGGTCAGGCCGATATCGCGCCAGCCGGCCCCGAGCCTGTGTCCGAATCCGCCAAGCCGGCTCCTGTCTCGGCTGGAGATCAGGCCGCCGCGCGTGCCCTTCTGGAAGCGCTCGAGGTGGATGATCTGCAGATCGAAGACGCCGACCTGCCCGCCACGATGGGGCGAATGGGCCGGGTGTTGCGTGTGATGATCACGGGCTTGCGGGAAATCCTGATGACCCGCACCTCGATCAAGTCCGAGTTCCGCATTGAACAGACGATGATCAATGCGGGTGGCAACAACCCGTTGAAATTCTCGATCAGCCCGGAACAGGCCATCGAGGCTTTGGTCAAGCCCCGCGTCAAAGGCTATCTTGCTTCGGAGGAGGCGACCGAGCAGGCGCTCAATGACATCAAGGCGCACGAAGTGGCGATGGTCACCGGCATGGAGGCCGCGCTGAAAGGCGTGCTGGCCCGGCTGGACCCCGAGGTGCTGGCGGGAAAAATTGAAGGCTCCGGCAAACTTGGGTCACTTTTCAAGGGTAAGAAAGCCCAATATTGGGAAGTGTACGAGAAAATGTATGCGGATATCTCGGATCAGGCAGAGAATGACTTCCACGAACTCTTCAGCCGGGAATTCGCGCGCGCATATAAAGAACAGCTGGAAAAGCTGAAGTAACGCCCCGCTTCGGGCGACAAGAACAAGGGAGGGCAGCCATTGTCCTGGGACAGCAAGGTGCTTTGGACCGAAGGGTTGTTTTTGCAGCCCCATCACTTCCAACAGGCGGATCGGTATACCGAGGCGCTGGTGGCTGGCCTCGCGCGGCGTGTCACGCCCTATGCCTGGGGCGTCAGCGCCCTGGAGATAGATGATGAGGTGCTCAAGGTTGGGCAGTTCGCTCTAAAGTCGTGCTCGGGGCTTACGCAGGACGGGCAGGTGTTTCGCGTGCCGCAGGCCGAGGATCACCCGCCTGCGCTGGAAGTGCCCGAGACGATCAAGGACTGCGTCGTCTACCTGACGGTTCCGCAGCGCCGTCAAGGTGCGTCCGAGGTGGATCTGAGCGGGGCCGAGCAATCGGTCAGCCGTCTGCGCCCGGCGGAACAGGAAATCACCGATGTGATGAGCCAGCAGAAAAAGCCGGTTACAATGGGTGTTGGCAAACTGCGCCTGCAGTTCGCGCTGGCCGTTGATGATCTGGCCGACAAACTGGCCATTCCGATCGCCAAGATAATCGAGGTGCGGCCAGACAAAGAGATCATTCTGGATCGCGGCTTTATCCCGACGGTTCTGGATGTCCGTGCGGCGGCGGCGTTGGCTGGGTTTATGAACGAGCTTGAGGGCATGCTGTCACACCGGATGCAGGCTCTGGCCGGGCGTTTGTCGGATGGGGGCCCTGCGAAGGGCGCTGCCGAAATATCGGATTTTCTGCTGCTCATGACCATCAACCGCAACCTGCCTCTGGTGCGCCATTTCGCCAATGTCGAAAACGTTCACCCCGAACATGCCTATCGGGTCTGTGCGTCGCTGGCTGGCGAGTTGGCGACGTTCATGAGCACCGAGAAAGAAGCCGTGCAATTCCCGGCCTATCAGCATGACGACCTGACTGAATCGTTCGCGCCGGTCATCCGGACCTTGCGGCAATACCTGAGTTCGGTTCTGGAACAGACTGCGGTTTCGATCCCGCTGGAGGCGCGGAAGTACGGTATCAGCGTTGGTGTGATCGCAGACCGCAAGCTGATCGGCAATGCCGGTTTCGTGCTGGCCGTGAACGCCGATATCCCGGCCGAGGACGTGCGACGCCATTTTGCCGGTCAGGCCAAAACCGGCCCGGTCGAAGAAATTCGCCAGTTGGTGAACTCGGCCCTTCCGGGTATTACCCTGCGCCCGTTGCCCGTTGCGCCCCGGCAGATCCCTTATCATTCTGGTGTCGTCTATTTCGAACTGGATGCCGCCAGCCCGTATTGGGGCAAGATGACAACTTCTGGCGGAATTGCCGTGCATGTGTCAGGGCAATATCCGGGGTTGGAAATGGAGCTGTGGGCGATCCGCAACCAATAAGAGTGAACGTGATCACTGGCGGTGCCGAAACAATTTGATAGGGCTTTGGATGTGGGTCACACTCGTGCCGCGGAAGCCTTGAGGAAACAGGTCAAAGAATGTCCGACAAAGATCCATTTGCCGAACCGGACGACACCGACAAGACAGTAATCCGCCCCAATCCGGGCGGACGGCGTCAGTCGGGCGGGGCCCCACAGCAGCCTGCCCCCCAACAACCTCCGGGCTTTCACGATCCGATGCAGGTCCCGCAACCGCCAGCGGCTCCGCAACCGGGGCAAGGCGGTGCAGGTTACGGTGTTCCTGATCCGCAGACACCTCAGTCGCGACCTGCGCCGGGGGGTGAGGATGTCGCGATTACCGGCATGAACCGGTTGAATGCCTGCGCGGCATCGCTGTTTTCGCTGATCAGCCGTATACGAAACCGGGCCCAGCACATGGACCCGGACAAGCTGCGCCAAAGCGTTGTGGCCGAGGTGCGCGCATTCGAAAATGCGGCATTGCAGGCAGGAATTGCCGCGCAAACCGTCAAAATCGCGCGCTATGCGCTGTGCGCGACGCTTGACGATGTGGTGTTGAACACCCCGTGGGGCGGTCAATCCAGCTGGGCCACACAGTCATTGGTGGGCACCTTCCACCGCGAAACCGTGGGTGGGGATCGGTTCTATGATCTTCTGGCCCGGTTGGAACAGGACCCGGCCAACAATATTGAGTTGCTGGAATTCGTATACATGTGCCTGTCGCTGGGGTTTGAGGGGCGTCTGCGCGTTGAGCAGGGCGGCTCGGACAAACACATGCAAATCCGTCAGGGTCTGGCGCGGATCATCCGGGCGCAACGCGGAGATGTGGAGCGGGATCTTGCCCCCCATTGGGAAGGCGTCGACAAACCCTACCGTGCACTCAGCCTGTGGAAACCGGTCTGGATCGCGGTGGGTGTGACCGCGTTGCTGCTGCTGATCGAGTTCGGTGGCCTGTCTTATCTACTGTCGAACCGAACCGAGAACCTCGTGGGCCAGATGTCCGTCATCGACGCGGGGCCAGTCACCGAATTACAGCGCAGGGCCCCGCCGCCACCGCCACCGCCACCGCAAGCTCAGCCACAGGTCGAAAAGGTTGTTGCCTTCCTGCAGCCCGAAATCGATGAGGGGCTGGTTGAAGTGTTCGAGAAAGGCAACACCCTGATCATACGCATCAAGGGATCGGGCATGTTCGGCTCGGGCTCGGATCACCTGCAGGACAAGTTCAAGGAACCTGTCCGTCGCGTCGCTGTTGCCCTGAACGAAGAACCCGGGTCCGTGATCGTGACCGGGCATTCGGACAACGTGCCGATCCGGTCCTCCCGCTTCCCGTCCAATTTGGCGCTGTCGCTGGCGCGTGCAAAATCGGTGATGAACCAGATGGCGGGTGAGATTTCGAATCCCAACCGTCTCAGCGCCGAAGGCCGCGCGGACAACGAACCGATTGCCGATAACTCGACCCGCGAAGGCCGGGCCACGAACCGCCGGATCGAAGTCCTGCTGGTTCAGGAGGAGAACTGATGTTTCGTCGTGTTCTGAGATACGTGTTCATGTCGATCTACACCGTGCTGTTCTTCACTGCGACGGTTCTGGCCGGGTGCTTGTATTACTTTGGACCGTGGGTAGGGTCGGACGATTGGCGACCTTTGGACGGGGTCGGAACACGCTTGATCTGGTGTGGAGTGACTTATCTGATCTTTTTCCTGATTGGATTGACCATCTTCCTGCTGCGGCGTCGGCGTGAAAAGAAACTGACCGAAGAGATCACGGAATCGGTCGCCGATGGCGGCGACATGATCGACAGCGAAATCACTGAACTGCGTGGCAAACTGAAAACCGCGATGGCGGCGCTGCGCAAGTCCAAGAACGGGCGGCGGCACCTCAACGAACTGCCTTGGTACGTGATGATCGGCCCTCCGGGGGCTGGCAAAACGACAGCGATTGTGAACTCGGGCCTGAACTTCCCCTTGGCCGATGAGCTGGGCAAGACGGCGATTGGCGGCGTTGGCGGCACGCGAAACTGTGACTGGTGGTTCACCGAGAACGCGGTTCTGATCGACACCGCAGGGCGCTACACGACCCAGGAAAGCGATGCCGAGGTCGACAATGCGGCCTGGATCGGGTTTCTGAACCTGCTGAAAAAATATCGCAAGCGCCAACCGATCAATGGTGCGATGATCGCGATTTCCCTATCTGATTTGTCCTTGCAGGATGAAGTGACACAGAAGGAACATGCCAAGGCCGTGCGCCGCAGGCTTGAAGAGCTACGTGAAAAACTGGGCGTGCGGTTCCCGGTGTATATCCTGTTCACCAAGGCCGACCTGATCGCTGGCTTTGCAGAATTTCATGACAACCTGGGCAAGGAAGACCGCGAGCAGGTCTGGGGCTTTACCCTGCCTATGGACAAATCGCGCAGCGAACAATCCCCGGTGGCAGCCTTTGACGAGGAATTCGCACTGCTTCTGGGGCGTCTGAATTCGCAATCGTTGGAGCGGATGCAGACCGAGACAGACCCGCAGCGCCGGGCGCTGATTGCTGGGTTCCCGATGCAGGTCGCCTCGGTTCGAAAGGTCGCGCACGAGTTCCTGACCGAAGTTTTTCAGGACAGCCGCTATCAGCACCGCCACATGCTGCGCGGGGTCTATTTCACCTCTGGTACACAAGAAGGCACACCGATCGACCGTCTGATGCTGGGCATGGCTCGGACCTTCGGCATCGGACGTCAGGCCATCGGCTCGGGGCAGGGATCGGGCCGGTCGTACTTCCTGACCCGCCTCTTCGATCAGGTGATCTTCCGCGAAGCCGGGTTGGTCAGTGCCGATGACAAAGTAGAGAAGCGCTACAAGATCACCAAATGGGCCTCGATCGCAGCCACTGTTGTTGCGGCTGTCGCGGTTGGCGCTTTGCTGGTGCGCAGCTTCATGGGCAACACTGACCTGATCGCCGAAGCGCAGGAGGGTGTTTCGGCCTATCAGGCTGCTGCGGCGACTTTGCCGCCCAGCCCGGTGGGCGATACCGATCTGGTGCCCGTGGTGCAGGCGCTGAATACGTTGCGTGATCTGCCGGCGAATCCCACGCTTTCGGACCCCGAGCCTGAAACGCGTCTGACTTATGGCCTGTACCAGGGTGATGTGATCGGCACCCAGGCGGCACAGACCTATCGCGCCGCGCTGAACCAACGCCTTCTGCCGCGCCTATTGCTACGTCTCGAAGAGCAGATGAGTGCCAACATCAACAACCCCGATGTGTTGTACGAAGCGTTGAAGGTCTATCTGATGCTCGGTCTGCAAGGACCGATGAATCAGGATCTGGTCAAGGAATGGATGAACATAGACTGGACCGTGTCTTTTCCCGGCCCGTCCCGAGAACAATTCCGGGCCGATCTGAATGATCATCTGGACGCCATGCTCAGCCAGCCGATGCAGGAGATTGCGCTGAACGGCCCGATGGTGGATCAGATTCAGGGTATTCTGTCCGAACTCCCACTGGCACAGCGGGTGTACAACGGCATCGTCTCAAGCCCGGCGGCCACGGCATTGCCGGAGTGGCGGATCACCGAGATCGGAGGCCCTGCTGTCGGTCGCGTTCTGGTTCGGTCTTCGGGCAAGCCGCTGAACGACGGAATTGAGGGCATATTCACCTATGATGGCTTCAACAATGTCTTTTTGGGTGAAGCCGTCGGTGTCGCGAAACGCGTGCAAAAAGAAAGCTGGGTCCTGGGCCCGCGTGGTGAGGCCGAGCAAACGGAACAGGCGCTGGCCGCGCTCAGCCGGGATGTGCTGGATCTGTACTACAACGACTATATCGCGCGGTATGACGCGATGCTGGGGGATATTGACATCGTGCCGATGGAAAGCCTCAGCCATGCGGTCGAAGTTACCAATGTGCTCTCAGGGCCAACGTCGCCTATCGTGAATGTTCTGAACTCGATCTCGGATGAGACCAAGCTGACCGAAAACCGGTCTGTTCTGTCCGGAAACGGTGCAATCAGCGAGGGCGTGTCCGGGGCCGCCGCAATCGAATTGCAGTCGTCCACCTCGGCCCAGACACAGATCTTACTGGAAGCGTTGGCCAAGACGAGCGGTGTGACCACGGGTGAGCCCGTGCAAGCGCCGGGGCAATATGTCGAGGACCGCTTCGATTGGCTGCACCAGCTGGTTGAACAGCAGGAAGGTCAACCCTCGCAGCTGGATATGCTGATCGGATCGTTGACCGGAGTGTATCAGGAGCTGAACAAGATGTCGTTCAGCGGGGTCTCGGGCGGGGAAACCGGTCAGGCGCTGCAGCAGTTCCAGCAGGAAGCCGCACGCATTCCCGGCCCGATGGAGCGCTGGGCGATCCAGATCATCGATGGGTCATCCGGGATCACGTCCGACAGCACCCGTTCGTCGATCAATGCGCGGTGGCAATCAACGGTTCTGCCCTTCTGCGAACAGGTTGTCGGGGATCGGTATCCGTTCAACCGTCGGTCCGGTGCGGATGTCGCCATGGGAGATTTTGGTAAGCTCTTCGGCCCGCAGGGCCTGATAGATGCGTTTTTCAACGAGAATTTGGCGAAACATGTGGACATGCGCACACGGCCCTGGTCGTGGAAATCCGGTGTGAATGCCACGGACCTCGGTATTAGCCAGGCGGTCCTGACCCAATTCCAGAACGCGGCAGAGATCAAAGAAGCGTTCTTTGCCGCCGGACCGCAGCCACAGATCCAGTTCCAGATCATGCCCGAGGCGCTGGACCCAAAAGCCAAAGGCGTCAAGCTTGAGATTGACGGCCAGACGCTGGAGTTCCGCCACCGGGGCGGTTTGCCCTCGCCATTGGCGGTGACATGGCCGGGGTCTGTCGGTCTTGCTCGGGTCAGTTTCGAGCCCGAGAAACGCAACATCGAAAGTGTTCTGTCCAAGGACGGCCCGTGGGCTTGGTTCCGCCTGTTGGATGCGGCCGAGGTTCGGCGAACCAATGTCTCGGATCGCAAAAAGGTAATTTTCAACGTGGGTGGGCGTATCGCTATCTTCCAGTTGCAGTCCGGTTCGGTGATCAACCCGTTTGCCCTGCCGGCGCTGCAGAAGTTCAGCTGCCCCAAGTCGTTCTGATGCAAACGGACGGGTTTGGCGCATTCGGTAAAATGCCCTCGGTAGGTGACTTTTTCCGGTTGGCAGTTTCGCCCGCCTTTGTTCAGGCGTGGGACGCTTGGATTCAACGCAGCATGCTGGAGGCGTCGCACGCATTGGGAGAGGCATGGGATGCGCATTATATGTCGGCACCGATCTGGCGGTTCTGTCTGGCACCCGGATTGGCCGGGCCACAGAAGATGCTGGGGGTTCTGATGCCCTCGGTTGATCGGGTCGGGCGGCGGTTTCCCCTGACGCTGGCGGCGGCGGTGTCGAACGAAGGGTCGGCAGCGTTGACTCATTTTCGGGCGGCGGATGTCTATCGCCAGCTTGAAGACCTGGCGCTGGCCGCGCTTGAGGATGACATGACCCGCGACAAGCTGGCCTCAACTCTGGCGGATCTGGCTGTGCCTGTACAACAGCCCACCGCGCCGGTGCGAGTCCATGGCACCACGACGGTGCTGACGCGAGGCGAGGTGTCCGACAGCCTGTTGCCTGATCTGGCAGCAGGGTTGATGTCGCAAAGATATCGCACCCCCAGTGTTTGGAGTACCGAAATTGGCGGCGTTCCCCGGATGATGATCTGCGAAGGTTTACCGGATGGGGCAAACATGCAAGGCTTGTTCAACCTGCATGCCGCTCTGTGGACCGAGGCAAGACCAGTATGAATTCAAGTTTCCGCGTTCGGTATAGTGCTCGCAGCCATGTGGGACTCAAGCGCAAGGTCAACGAAGATTCCGTGCTGGCACTGCCCGAGGAAAGCCTGTGGCTGGTGGCGGACGGTATGGGTGGGCACGAAGCGGGTGACTATGCCAGCCGCTTGGTGGCCGACATGGTCGCATCCATCCCTCCGGGGTTGGCCCCATCGGACCGGTTGGTTGCGTTGCGCGATGCAATCCAGCGCGCCCATGGCGTGATCCGCCAAGAAGCCGCGGCGCGCGGGGGGGGCACGATTGGCACCACGGTGGCCTGCATGATGCTGGCCAACGGGCATTTCGTTGGGCTTTGGGCCGGAGACAGCCGCATCTACCTGCTGCGTGAGGGCAAGATTCAGATGCTCAGCACCGATCACTCGGTCGTGGCCGATCTGGTTCTGGCCGGACAGATGAGTTGGGATGAAGCCGAACAGCACCCGCAATCCAACGCGATCACACGGGCCGTAGGTGTGGGCGAGGTGCTGGAACTGGACAAAATCCGCGGCGAGGTTCAGCCCGGCGACCGTTTTCTGATCTGTTCTGACGGGTTGAGCAAATATGCCACCTTCCCGATGCTGGAAAAGGCGCTGTCCGAGATGCCGATCGAGACGGTGGCCGATCAGTTGGTTCAGGTTGCGCTGGATGGTGGCGGAGCCGACAACATCACAGTGGTGGTGGTCGATACTCTCTAAACTCAAAAAACGGACGACAGCGTCCGAACCGGCGGTGCGGGCGGTCGTTGCATGCCTGCCAATCCGTCCTTGATCGACCCAATATCGAAATTGCAGACGTTGCAGGGCCAAAGTGGCAGTCCGGGCAGGGACTTCCCAAGCTTCGACAGCGATTGCAGCGTGGGCAGGATAGGAACAGGCGGAACCTGAGCGTTCATGGACATGGCAAGGTTCGTTGCGCCGCTTAGTGCGGTCTGTGCACCTTGGGTGATGTCGCCGATCTTGGGCAACGCGTCCAGTTGCATTTGCAGGGCTTGCGCCTCAAGCGGAACGGGGACGTTCTATTGCGCCACGCAGCTGAGCCTTGCATTGACACGGGCGGCCCCACCTGGGGTCGGCACGTCGGGACCAAGAGCGTCCTGGATCGTCGTAAGGCCTTCAAGCTGATTGGCCATGGCCTGCAACTCATCCAGTGAAATCGGCAGATCGGGCACTGGAACGGTTGCCAGCGCGGCCAGTTGCGTCATCATCGAGATCGCGCCGCCACCATCACCGGGCAGAACGGCGGGCAAGGCAGAATTGGTGGCCTTTGCCTGCATCGTGGCCGCATTGGACTTGAAAAAGCAGGGCATCGTTCCGTCCTACTGCTCCAGCGTCGTCAAAATGCGACTGTCCAGAGACAGGATCTGCGTTTCGACATTGCGGTCCTGTTCGCGCAGCGCTTCGGCATAACCCGCAGCGGACTCGGCCGTGGGGCGAATCGTGCTGAATAACGGGTTGTCTGTATGCAGAACGATCACTTTGCTTTTGCCCAAGGTGCTGTCATCGACCTGAAACGCGATGCCGCCATTGTCCTGACTTTCATCAATCGAATAGGCCACACGTATGGAAATCGGTCCTGTTTCGCCGTTCCGCAGCGCTGCAATATCGTTGTCCTGACGGGTGACATTGGGAAGCAGGTGGAACACGTTGCCTGAAACATCCAACACGGAAACAGACAGGTATCCGTCCTGAATGTCATCCGGGAGGTCCACATCAATCACAGGGTTTTGCCCGACAAGGAATTCGCCACCTGGATTTGGCGAATTGTTCTGTTCCCCGTTGAAGAACTCAATCGAGATGTCGCTGGTTGGTGCCGTAGGCAGAAAGTTCTCGATCAGGCACAGCGTTGGGTTCAGCAGAATGACCTGATCCAGGTCTATGGGTCGCGATCCCGCCAATGCGGTGAGCGCGGTGTCCAGCCCCACAAGACTGTCCCGTGACGCCAGCGTGCCACTGACCTGAATCGGCGTCTCAGGCCCATAGCCCGTGCTGGGCGCGTCGATCAGTTTCAGTGCGCCGCAATCGGCCAGTCCAGACAAGATCGGTCGCACCTCGTCAGGGGACAGGAACAGCGATTCCAGCTCGATATCCGCCGTGCCCTGCAACCCGGCTGGCAGACCTGCGGAATAGAGTTGTTCCAACTCGGCATGTAGGGTTTGATCCGTGGTTTGCCCGGTCAGCCTGGCCTCATTGCCCTCGACCACGAACCGCCATTCATCCAGGCCCATGGCGGCGTCGATGACGTCAGTTACCGCTGTGCCCCAAGTGTCCGAGATGTCGCCGGACGCCAGGGTCAGATCGACCTCGCCGCCTTCCGAGGTGATCTCGCCCGTCATGGCGTCGCGCACGGTTTCCGAGGGGACAAAACCAACGGCGCGCGGGGGCTGTCCCGCGCGTCTGTCGGCCACCAGTGTATAAGGTGAAACCGGCGGGTATTTTGGGCCAAGAAAGCTGTCGAACGCGCCGCCGAAATAGCCACCAGCGCCGATGCCCGCAACGGCAAGAACCCCGACAACAGCCACCAGCCCACCGCGTGAAGATTTGGCCGGCTCGGATTTGGTTGACGCAGGTTGCGATGCCTTCGGTTCCGGTTGACCAACCGGGGCTGCAGGCGCGGAGGCAACGGGGGTCGTGCGTGGTGCGATCACCGTGGCATCATCCAGATCGTCTGAGACAGGTGCCGCGGACCCGTTTCGCGCCGCCGCCAAGGCCCGTAGCACGTCGCTGGCGCTTTGATATCGGTCATCCGGGTTCGGCGCCGTCATCTTGTCGAGGATCGTTTTCAGCGGCTCGGGCACAGCATCGGTGTTCAGAGCCGCTTTCTTGTTCTCGACCACTTCCAGCAGGTTGCGCCCGGCATCTGCCTTTTGGCCCCGGAAATTTGCAAGCAACAGCGCGCCCAACGAATAGATATCGGTGCGTTGGTCGGTTTTGCCCGAAAGTTGCTCGGGGGCGGCATAGGCATATTTTCCGGCAAATTCCCCGCCAACAATGGTTTCAGCACCGGGATTGGTGTCCTTGGCAATGCCGAAATCAATGATTACGGCCTGCGCCGGATCGCCATCGCGCAGGATTATGTTGTCGGGGCTCAGATCGCGATGAACGATGTTGCGGGCGTGGGCGGCCTCAAGACCTTCACACACCCGTTTGCACACGGTCAGAACATCGCCCGCCGACATGGGCCCGTCCTTGAGCTTTTGATCAAGGCCCGGCCCGTCGACATAGTCCATCACCAGGTAGACATGCCCGTCGCCGGTGCGGTTATTCTCGGAATAGCGGACAACTGCGTCGTGACGAATGTCACGGATTTCTTCTTCTCGCGTCAGCAGAACCAGATAGTCGTCATTGCTGGAAAACTCTGCTTTCAGAACCTTCAATGCGGCAAGCCGCCCCGAAATCTCGGAGCGGGCTCGATAGACGTCAGAAGTACCGCCCCGCCCAAGTATCGCTTCGATCCGATAGGTATTGTTCACCAGATCGCCCGGCTGAAACAGGTCGCCTGCGCGGGAGTCCGTCATGCTGTCCTCGGTTTTGTTTTAGAGTGGTGGTGTGGTAATCAGCCGAGGGCCTGGAATTCGACGCGGCGATTTTCATCCGCGCGCGGATTGTCCTTGTTCAGAGGTTCGGCCTCGCCTACGCCCAGTACCTCAAGCCGTTGTTCCGAGATGCCGCAATCACCAACCAGGAAGCGTTTGACTTCTTTGGCGCGCAGCAGCGACAGGTTTTGATTGTACTCGGCTGACCCGGCGCTGTCTGTGTGGCCGATGATCTGGAACACGTTCACATCGACGTTCTTCATCGCCTGACACAACGAAGACAGTTTTGGCTTTTCGTCCTCGCGCAGTGCCGCGGAAGCAAAATCGAACCGGATCTGAATGTTGACCTGCTCTTCGGCGGCGACCGGCTGATATTCGGTTGGTGCTGCGGCGACAGTGGTTTCAGCCTCGGCCCCGGCTGTTTCGCCCGAATTCGACGGAACGATGACCAGACCGCGTGTCTTTTGCTTGTTGAACGCGTCGGTGATTTCATCTGCTGTCAGTTCGCTGGACTGTGCCAGAGCGATCTGTGTCGTACACAGGACCGCAAATGCCGAGGCCCCGATAAATTTCAGTGATGCTAATGCGGACATAACCCTAACCTTTCCGTGTTTGAGCAGCAGACTACCCCCCTGCCCAACAGCCGACAATGAAGAAAGTCACACATGTGATCGACATTTTTAGGGCAATCGCGTGACATCCTGCCGGTCGGCTTTTAGGTTTGTCGGGTAAGGTGGCAGAATACAGGACACATCGAACACATGCGCATCGTTCCAGCGATAATTCTTGGGGTGGCCATCATTCTCGCCCCGATCATCTGGTATGTCTTCCCGTTGATCGTTCCGCTCGAAGAAAACTTCGAAGGCCCTGCCATCGACTCGGGCGCGCGGATCGAGATCGAAATGCTCAATCAACAGGTGGACGATATGCGAAACCAGATCGAACGCCTGTCGCTCGAGGTTTCACGCGCCCAAAGCGGTTCCGTGGCGCTGCCTCAGGACAATGCGGCTGCGGATAATTACGGTTTCGACAGCTCTTCCCCGAACGAGATCATAGATGCCTATGCGCAGGTCGTTCTGATCGCCAACCGCAACAAGGTCAATAGAGAACTCGAGCTTGCGAATTCGTCTTTCCTGCGCGACACGTTTGGTTTGCCGCGCGAGGAATTGACGGATGAGTGTCAGTCGATGACCAACCCGCGTCTCGAACAGCTGCTGGTTTTGGAAGAAGTCGGCCCGGTGCGTGTCCGGATGCTGAAACCTGCGGTTGATTCGCTCCGGACCGTGTTCGAAAACATCCAGCGCACCGACCCGGACCTCTACGCCCGGATCAACACTGCGGGATCGCTCTGTGTGCGCCGCATCCGCGGAGCAACGTCTTCTGCCTCGGCACATGCTTACGGGTTGGCGGTCGATCTGAACATCGATGGGGTTCTGGATACGCTGGGCGATGGAAAAACCCAGCTTGGCCTGACTATTCTGGCAGATTTCTTCCGTGAGGAAGGTTGGGTTTGGGGCGCTGCCTGGGGGCGGGAAGACTCGATGCATTTCGAAGTCAGTCGCAACAAGATCGAAGAATGGCTTGAAGCTGGAATGATCTGACCCTCTCAGTCCGGTATTGCCCCTTTGTTTTGTGAAATCTGCCACAGACAGACTAAGATGCAGGCGCGATAGACTATTCCAATTCCAAAGGGGGCTTAGGAATGTTTAGATCGACCTTGCCAAGGTCCCGTCTGTGGGGCTGTTTTTCGTTTTCATCAGTCCAACGGAAAAGTCGGATTTGGTCAAAGGTTGCCCGGTGATATGATACTTGTCCGAACGTGTCTCAAAGTCGTTGCATGTGCCACGATTGCGCTGACCAGCGTCACCGGTGCAGCGCAGGCGCAAAGCGCGTCGAACCTTGCGCCATCCACGTTTCAGCCGCAGAATCAACGCAGTACCGGCCCGGTGACCGTTGCACGCGATCCCGGCGCAGCTGTGCCTGAAGGGGCCGATCGGCTGTTTGTCTCCGTCGGGCAGGTCCGGATCGAAGATGCTCTGCCCGATATGTCGGCAGCAAACGAGGCTTTCATTAAGCGGCTGACCGGAAAACGCGTTGCCGTTTCCGAGATTTTTGCAGCCACCAATCAGTTGGAAAGTGCCTATACCAATGCCGGTTTCGTATTGAGCCGCGTAGTCCTGCCTCAGCAGACGCTGCGGGACGGAGGCACCCTGCGCATTGTGGTGATTGACGGTTTCATCGAACGGATCGATGCCGAGAAAGTACCACAGCAGGCGCGCGACAGGGTGGTTATGATCACCAAACCCCTGATCGGTAAACGCGGCATCAAACTGCAACAGATCGAACGCGCCCTGCTTTTGGCAGGGGATACGTTTGGCGTGCGTCTGGCCTCGACGTTGTCTGCCGGGGATGCGCGCGGCGCAACGGTGCTGACCCTTGACGGCGAGTTCAGGGAATTCACCGGTTCTTACGGGTTTGACAACACGCTGTCGGATGATCTGGGCCCGGTGAACCTGAGCCTTGGGTTGGAAGTCAACGGCGCGCTGGAGATGGGCGAAACCTTCTATTTTCGCGCCGGCGGGTCTCCCACCAGATTCTTCTCAAGCGATGCACAATATCGGATCGCAGCGTTGGGTACGGTGTTCCCGATTGGCTATGACGGTTTGACCATCAATGCCGAGTATACCCTCAGCGAGGCGCAGCCGGACTCTGATCTGGTGCCAAACACCAGCACGTTCGAACGTTTTGCGCTGCGGCTTTATTATCCATGGGTGCGTACCCGCCGCTACAACCTGTCATCCCAGCTGATTCTGGATCGTGTCAGCGATTCGCAGGATCTTCTGGTCGGATCCTTCGAATTGCCGGTCTATGATGACGACCTGAGCGTGCTGCGGGCAACGGTGGATGCCAGTTGGACCTATGACAACGGCGCGTTTCTGACCGCCGGTGCGGTTCTGTCACGTGGCCTGGATGCGTTTGGGGCCAGCGCCTCGGCCGGACCGACGGACACGCCTTTGTCGCGGCAGGGTGCTAGTGCCGAGTTTACCAAGCTTGTATTGTCCGCGCAGTATCAACGTCCGTTGAACGCCAATTGGTCCGTGAATGTGAACGGCCGCGTGCAGACCAGCTTTGGAGACCCTCTGGTCACGTCGGAACAATTCAGCATCGCCAGTTCCAGCGAGTTGTCGGCTTTTGATGCCGGTGATCTGCGCGGGGATGATGGTTGGGTGGCCCGGGCCGAACTTGGCCGGTCGCAGCAGACGCAGGTGGCCGGTTTCCCGATTATTTTCAAACCATATGTGTTCGGGGCCTACGGTGTGCTAGGCTTGGAGCAACCAACGATTTTTGAGCAGAGCACGACCACGGCCTATGCCTATGGTCTTGGCTTTGATGTTTTTACGATTGAGGACTCGACCTATAGGTCCGGGTCAGTACGAGTGGAATATGGGAGAGGCGAACGTGATGACCTGGGGGCAGACGGAAACCGATTCAGCATCGTGGCCAATCGTCGTTTCTGACGGAACAGGGCCCGCCAGAGCAGGGTGGCGAATCCTGCTGTCCGCCTCGGCACTGCTCTGGGGCACGACCGCACTGGCGCAGTCTTTGCCGACCGGCGGGTCTGTGGTTGCCGGGGATGTGGCCATCGGTCAGCCCAGTGGCAGCCAATTGAACATCACACAGGGTTCAAACGCGGCCATCGTGAACTGGAACGGGTTCTCAATCGGGTCGGGGTCTACGGTGAACATCAATCAGCCGGGTGCGCAGAGTGTGATCCTGAACCGGGTGACCGGCAATACGACCAGTCAGATTCATGGTCAGTTGAACGCCAACGGTCAGGTGCATCTGGTCAATCCGAACGGGATTTTCATAGGCCCGAACGGCCACGTGAATACGGGCGGCTTTCTCGCGTCAACGCTGAACATCACGGACGAAGACTTTCTGAACGGCCGCTATCACTATCAAGGCACTGGTGCGTCGGCCCCGGTCGAGAATGCGGGCACGATCGAGAGCGTGCCGGGTGGCTATGCGGCCCTGATCGGCGGCAAGGTTTCGAATTCCGGTGTGATCCGCGTTCCGATGGGCAAAGTAGGTCTGGGTGCGGGTGAACAGGTGACTCTGGATGTATCCGGTGACGGGTTCCTGCAAGTCGCCGTTCCTTCGGACAGCGGCGATGCGGTCATGGACGCCTTGGTTTCAAATTCCGGGCGGATCGAGGCTGATGGCGGTATCGTCCACCTCAAAGCCGCCAGCGCCCGTGATGCCGCGCGGCAGGTGGTCAATATGTCCGGCGTGATTGAGGCGCGTTCGGTCGGTGGCGTTTCCGGAGCCGTTGTGCTGGGCGGTGGCGGTGGTGCTGTGCTGGTCACGGGCCAGATCGATACCTCGGCCCGGGCGACTTTGGTAGAAGCCTCTCCGCGCCCGGTCGCGCGCGGCCAGACTGGTGGATCGATTACCATCACAGGGGACGCCATTGCATTGGCCGGAGCGGCGCTCAGCGCCGATGGTTCAGGCGACGGGCAAGGTGGCGAGATCCGTGTGGGCGGTGATCTGCAAGGCGGGGGCGACGTGCAACGTGCTCGTACGACCTTGGTCGATGAAGCAACCACGATCAGTGCGGATGGCGGCGAACAGGGCAATGGCGGTCTGATCATTGTCTGGTCTGACGACTATACCTCGTTCTCCGGCTTTAACTCGGCCCGTGGGGGTGATTTGGCCGGGGATGGCGGTTTTGTCGAAGTATCGGGCAAGCTGGCACTCGACTATGATGGTGTTTCAGATACGCGAGCACCGTTTGGCGCGTTCGGCACTTTGCTCCTGGACCCGACAAACATCACCGTTTCCAATACGGCAACTGGCCCCGGTTCGATTACTCCGGGCACGATCCAAACCAACCTTGGCTTTGGCAACGTGGTTCTCACAACCGTTGGAAATGGAACGCTGCAGCCGAACGGAGACCCAATCGATCTTGGCGGGGACGACTCGCAAGTGGGAACCATCACTGTCGACGACCCGATCACCTGGTCCAACGGGTCTCGGCTGACGCTTCTTGCCAACAATTCGATCACGCTGAACGCAGCAATCACCGCGACCAGTGGCGAGTTGGAGCTAAATGCCGCCACGACGATCGGCACCGGGGCCGGTGGTGCGGTCAATGTTGGGACATTTACTTTGACCAATGGTGCATGGTCTCAAGTCAGCGCAACATTGCCCAGTTTTTCCGCGGGAACCCTCGACATCAATTCCGGGGCGACATTCACGCGCGCGATTGGGGGCACTGGGGGCGCTGCGACACCATACCTGCTGACAGATGTGTTTGGCCTGCAAGGTATTAGCAATGGAAACAACTACGCTTTTGCAAACAGTATCAACGCAGCGCCGCTGAGTGGGTTCGAACCCATCGACTTTTCTGGCGGTACGCTGGACGGCAACGGCTTTGCGCTGAACAATCTGTCCATCACCACGTTCGGTATTGGAGGTTTGTTCAATACGCTCAACGGCACAGTACAGAACCTGAGCATCGACGGCGCAAGCGTAACCTCGGGTGGGGGCGGCATTGTGGCGGGGACAAACGGAGGCACGATTTCGGGTGTCTCGGTGTCCGGCAGCTTCAACAGTACTGACGAACAGGCGGGCGGCCTGGTCGGCTTCAACGATGGTATTATTCGTGACAGCTTTTCGTCAGCCAGCGTGAGCGTTTCCACCACCGAAGCAGACTTTGCAGTCGCGGGCGGCCTTGTGGGCGAAAACAACGGTACCATACGACGCTCACACAGCTCGGGAACAGTCAGTGGGTCCACGGCCGGGGATCATGCCGTTGGCGGGCTGGTGGGTGACAACCGGGGCAATGTCCTGGATTCTTATGCAAACGGAAGTGTTTCGGGCACCAATCAAAACTCGGGACCCGGAGACGCGGCAAGCCTTGGTGGCTTGGTTGGCGCAAACAACGGCGGCACGATTGCCCGCAGCTATTCGACCGGCACGGTCAGCTTTTTCGGACCCAATACGCCGGCAATCGGCGGACTGGTTGGCGGCAATTCAGGGTCGGTCTCCGGGTCCTTCTGGAACACCGATACGTCTGGCCTTGCCTCCAGCGCCGGAGGCACGGGCCTCACCACGGCAGAGCTTCAGGACACGGTCGGGTTCTTCAACCTTGCTTCGGCACAAGGGTGGAATTTCAGCACAACCTGGGCGCCGGGGACGGGCAACACCAACCCCCTGCACTATTCGACTTCGCCGGTCGTTTTTGCGGTCCCGGATGAGTTGGCAGTGCCCGAGGGCGGGACGGAAACAGCGACGGCGACGGGTTCGGTCTTTGGCGGACCTTCTGCCTATCTGTTCGGACCTTCGGGTGACGTGCTTAACACGTCGCCGATCTTTCAAACCCTGACATTCGAGAGCACCGAAGTGGGGGTGACCACCTATACTGTGGATACGTCGCAACTCGGCAGCACGTTTGATGTGACGTATACCGTCTCCGCGGTACCGGGGATCGCCGTCATCGGCGATAGTGGCACGACCATCATTCCAGTGCCACCGACGCCAACGATCGAGATCACGCCCACGGTGGACACAACCATCACGGGCGGTGGTGGCGGTGGTGGTGGGACAACCACAACGACCACAACAGAGGCCGAAGCTGCACTGGGAACGGTCGAAAACGCATCGCAGGATTTCGATCAGATCATTTCCTCCTGCGCGGAACAGGGCAATGATGTGAGCGCTTATCTGTCCTGTATCGCCGAGGCGATGGATGACTATGCCTCGGATCTGGATGCGGTCGTCCAAGGGTTGCCGCCCGGACTGGAATCCGTGGGCGACATCATTCGCGGCGCAAGCGCTGGCATTCGTGCGGCAGGTGAGGATGCCAACCGTCGCCTTGCCCTGGCAACAACCGACGAGGAACGCACCGCGATCCGTCGCGAAGCGGTGCAGGAAGCGCGCCGCCAGATCCGTCAGGCGCAACGCGAGATCCGCAAGGCCATCACGTTGATACGAGCAACCGACCCGGAACTTGTCAGCATCCAGAACCAGCAGGTAGAAACAATCGTGGCCGCTGTTGGTCAGGCCGAGATCGGTCTGTCCCGAGCCATCGGTCTGTAAACTTTCGGAGGCTGTACACCCATGCTCCTGTTCCGTCTATGCGCGGCCTTGCTTGCGCTTTTTTTCAGTGCCTGTGTCGCGTTGGCCGACAAGCGTGTTGCGCTGATCATCGGGAACTCGGACTACGAATCCGTGAGCGCTCTGGACAATCCGATCAACGACGCCTCTGATCTGGCCATCGCTCTGGAAGGTCTGGGTTTCGATGTGTTCCTGGGGACGGATCTGACGCGGGATGAGATGTTGTCGTTGGCAGAATCCTATGGGGCGACTGCGGCGGATTCAGATGTTTCGCTTCTCTTTTATGCAGGTCACGGGTTTCAGGTGGGTGGGCGAAACTATCTGGTGCCGGTTGATGCCAAACTGACCAGCGCCGCCGATATCCCGGAACAAACCGTTGCGATGGAAGAATTCGTCACCCGGATGGAGCGGTCCGATGGCATTCGGTTGGTGTTTCTGGACGCCTGCCGTGACAACCCGTTCGAAGATGGCGGCATCAGTGTCGGCGAAGGACTGGCCCGTATCGGCAGTGCGGCGGATTTCCTGTTTGCCTACGCAACCCAGCCGGACAATGTGGCCTTTGATGGGACCGGGCGAAACAGCTTTTTCACCGAAGCATTGCTGAGCCATATCTACACGCCGGGTCAGGATATCTCGGACCTGCTGATCTCGGTGCGCAAGGACGTTTTGGCCTCGACCGGGGGACGACAGATACCGTGGGACAACTCGTCCTTGACGCGCCAGTTCCGCTTTGACAACAGCCCGGTGACGGCCTCGGAAGAAACTTTGCTGTGGCAGGTTGCGGCAAATGCGCAAGATGCGTCTTTGATGCAGCTGTACATCGATCGTTACCCTCAAGGCGCGCACGCAACTGAAGTTGTCGCCTTTCTGGATGAGGCCGGGCAGAGCGGTACGCAAACCCGAGCTTTGACCGTCGAAGATCAGGATGAGCAGGCCGAACGCTTGTGGAAACTTGCGCAGCGCAGCCGCATGCGGCCCCTGTTGGAGTTTTATCTGGAGCAGTATCCAGACGGCACGCACGCCGCACAGGCACAGCGTCTGATCGTGTCGATTCCGCGACCCGAGGACAGCACCCCGGGCGGTATCTGCGAGCGTCTGGCGACCCACCCAAGGGATCGTACGGCCAGCATTCCCGGCGTGCCGTTCAATCGGTTGCAGCAAAACGCGTTGACCGCGATTCAAGCCTGCAGCGCGGCAGCGGCGCAATCGCCCGAGCTATCGCACTATGTCGCCCTGCTGGCGCGGGCGACGATTGCGGCAGGAGATGTGGATCGGGCGGTGACGTTGTACAATCAGGCGGCGGCAGAGGGTGACCTGCGCGCGATGGTGTCGCTGGCGCAACTGCACGAAAGCGGCACCGGTGTACCACAGGACATGGCGGCCGCATTGGATCTGTATGAACGCGCCGCAGCGGGCGGCAGCGCTGACGCGATGATCAACCTCGCCGTGACACTGTTTGAAGGTCAGATTGTTCCCAAGGATGAAGCCCGGGCGATTTCCCTTTTGCAAAGCGCTGCCGATGGGGGGTCGGCCAAGGCGACCTTCAACCTTGGTGTACTGGCGCAGGACGGCGTTGCAGGTGTCCCCGCACAGGCGCTGGGCTATTTCCAGAAAGCGGCCCGGGATGGCGAATATCAGGGTTATCTGGCCTCTGCGATCCTGCTGGACGAAGGGCGCGGCGTTCCCCGCGATCCGTCCGAGGCCGCCCGCATGCTGTTGCGCGGGGCTGCCGAGGACAACGGAGCGATCCTTGACCAGTTGTCACTGGCCTCGGACCAGTGGTCACGCGAAACGCTGATGGAAGTGCAAAGGCTGTTGCAAAAGGCCGGGTATTACACCAGCACCATCGACGGTGTGCCGGGGCCGAATTTCATCTCGGCTCTGCGGCAATGGCGCAGCGGCGGTTTCGACCCGATCATTCTGGCCGAAAACTGATCCCTTCTCAGTTCAACGGCACAAACTCGATCCGGCGGTTGCGGCGTTTGCCGTCCACCGTGTCGTTCGACACCACTGGCCGGCTTTCGCCATAGCCAACGGTTACCAGTCGTTCGGGGGCGATGCCTTGATCGACCAGATAGGTGTTGACAGCCTGTGCCCGACGCTGGCTGAGGACACGGTTGGCTTCGTTTGACCCGTCACTATCCGTATGGCCACCAATTTCAATCTTCAGATCCGGGCATCGATCCACGATGTCATGCAGATTGGTCAGCAGCGGGATCGAGTCATTCGTCAACCGGGCGCTGCCCGAGTTGAAGTAGATATTGCCAGTGCGTGACAAAATCTCCATCCGCCCCTCGCAAGCTTCCCGGTCCAGATTGCCCTTGGTTTCCAGCGCCGCCGCCCCTGGGGTTGCTGATGCAACCTCAATCTGTGGCAATGTGCCCGGCTGGGCGCGGTCAAAGACAAAGCCAAAGCTGATAAAACCAAAGGGCAGAATATCGACACCGGCTGCCTCTTCCAGCTTGCCGCGCCCTTCTTCGAGGTTGAAATCAGGCAGGGCGATGGCAATCGGCGTGGTGTTGGCGACGGCGACCCGGTCATTGTCAACCAGAGTGATGGCGACCTGCGCAACGCTGTCTTTCTTCACCCCATGCAGGGTCAGCGTGTAGGGCAGATCGATGATCTTGTGCCGCGTCTGATGAAGATCGAACAGTTGATCGGGCGGCAATTGGGCGGTGATCACCGCTTCGGGGAAATTGAAGGTCTCGAAGAACAAAAACCGCATGCGCACGTTGCGCAGATCGATCTTGGTATCAACGCTGTCCATTTGAACCCGGATATCAGCCCCTCCTTCCGGGGTGATCACACCGGAAAGGGTGGCAAAACCGCTGTTTTCGGCGACCGAATTCTTTTTGACCGACAGGAATTGCAGTTCGGAAGCCTCGGCATCCAGTTTCCAGCCATGTTCGAACGGATCAACGCTTTGACCCCACGCCATATTTGCAAACATCAGTCCTGCTATGGCAAGAACGTTTCGCATCAAGGTTGAATGCGGCATGTGTGAACCTCTTCCTATTCTTGATACCATTTTCGGGATATTGCAGGCAAAGGCCATAAGAAAGCCAAAAAAGAAGTATAAAGGAATTCCGGGTCAGATGGTGCCCGGCGGGTCACGGGCCCGGATGCTGAAAAAGACAAAGGACTAAAGGTGCTGCGCAGTTGTAGAACTCTGTTTGCGATGATGGCGATGTTCTGGGCCGTGCAGGCCTGGGCCGAGCCGCGAATCGCGCTGGTGGTTGGCAATTCTGCTTATGGTTCGGTGTCGGCGCTGGACAATCCGGTAAATGACGCAAAGCTGATGGCTGAAAAGCTGACCGAGATGGGATTCGATGTCCGGCATCTGTCAGACAGTCATCAGGTCGAGATGAAGCGTGCCATCGCGCAATTCGGTCGCGATCTGCGCTTGGGTGGCGAAACGGCTGTGGGTCTGTTCTACTATGCGGGGCATGGGGTGCAGTCCTTTGGCTCGAACTACCTGCTGCCGATCGATGTTTCGCTGGATGATCCGGCGGATCTGGATTTGATGGCGGTCGAGGCGCGGTCGGTGTTGCATCAAATGGCATCGGCCAACAACAAGACGAACATCGTCATTCTGGATGCCTGCCGGAACAATCCGTTCGAGGATCTGGCCGATATGGACGACAACGGTCTGGCCGAAATGAAAGCCCCCACCGGTACGTTTCTGGCATATGCCACTGATCCGGGCGGCGTCGCGCTGGATGGAGAGACCGGCAACAGCCCGTTCACGCTGAGCCTGGCCAACCACATCGACACGCCCGGCATGGCAATCGAACAGCTGTTCAAAAAGGTCCGTGTCGACGTGTTGAGAGAAACGCGCGGTTTGCAGACGCCGTGGGACACCTCGTCCCTGACGCAGGATTTCGCCTTCGCGCCTAAGATGGAAACTCAAATTGCTCAGCCGCTCAAAAGCGAGGAAGAACAGTGGCAGGACGCGGTGAATGGCCGCGATCCCGTACAGCTTATGCTGTTCATGCGGGCCTTTCCCGACAGCATTCACGCGGACAAGGCCAGTGATCTGTTGCAGACTCTCTTGGCCGAATCCTTCGGAACCGTACCTGCCCCTGAACCCAAGGAAAAGGTCGCCGAAGTCACTGAAGCCGATCGTTTGATGTTCGAACTGGCACAGTCCGATGATTCAGTTCATTCGTATGAGGTTTATCTGCACAGTTTCCCTAACGGTTCGTTTTCCAATCAGGCGGTCGAGCGTCTTGCGGCATTGCAGTTGGAACAAGAGACCGTAACCCGCAAGGCAGAGCCAACCGCCACTGCCCCGGAGACGAAGAACTCTGGCAGCATCGATGCAAGTGCCGCAGTCACGATGCAATCCATCCTGACATTCGGCAACACGCATGTTCGGGGTAAAACGATTGAAGAATTGGTTGCAGGCTCGCCCCAATTTCCGCCGATTGACGGATTGCCTGATGAGCTTTGGAAGAATCAGAGTTGCGCGAATTGCCACCAGTGGACGCAGGACGCCCTGTGTGAGCAGGCGCAGACCTATGTCCAACGTCCGGCGGCCGGAAACGTGGCCAAGCAACATCCGTTTGGCGGCGGTCTCAAGGTCAATCTGCGCCGATGGGCTATGGGCGGGTGCCAGGGATAGGTTTTGAGGCCGGTCCAGCCGGTCTCATGGGCCCCCGTTTCGACAAACGGTGTCGGACCTACGAAGAAACAGCTGTCTGCCTTTGCGTTCCCAATCCTTCTATGCCCAACTCCATCACATCGCCGGGCTTCAGATAAATCGGCGTGGGTTTTTGCCCCATTCCAACGCCCGGAGGTGTGCCCGTGCTGATGACATCGCCAGGGTGCAGGCTCATGAATTGCGACAGGTACGACACGATTGTCGCCACATCGAACACCATTGTCGCGGTTGATCCCTTCTGCATTCGCGTGCCGTTGAGATCCAGGTACATCGCCAGGTTTTGCGGGTCCGGAACCTCGTCGCGGGTCACGAGCCACGGACCGATGGGGCCGAACGTGTCACAAGATTTGCCTTTGACCCACTGCCCCTCGCGTTTGAACTGAAAGTCGCGCTCGGACAGATCGTTGACCACGCAGTACCCGGCCACATGATCCAGAGCGTCTTCTTTCCGGATATACTTGGCGTCCTTGCCGATCACGACGCCCAGCTCGACCTCCCAATCGGTTGCAGCCGAGGTGCGGGGAATTTCAACAGTGTCATTCGGACCACAGATGGCAGAGGTGGCTTTGAAAAAGACAACCGGTTCGCTGGGGACGGGCAAGCCGGATTCTGCGGCGTGGTCGGAATAGTTCAGGCCGATACAGATGAATTTGCCGACATTGCCGACGCAGGGGCCGTAGCGTTCGACCTCAACAACCGGCAGCGATGACAAATCCGTTGCGGACAGCTTCTTCAATGCCGCGTCGGATAGCGATTCACCCGATATGTCAGTCAGGACCGAAGACAGATCGCGTACCGTACCATCGGTTTCCAAGAGGCCTGGTTTCTCGTGCCCTTTTGGGCCAAATCGCAATAGTTTCATTGTGTCTCCGATTGGTTGGTCCGGTCGCATTCGATAATACGGGTTGTGCCTGTCGCCAATCCTCTGAAACCAGCTGCAGGGGGTCGGCTTTGATCTTGGCTTCGAGTGCAACAGCTGTGAAGCCTCGGACAGGGATCTATGTCTCTAATAGACCTTTGATCTTGGTCAGAAGGTTCTCGTCCACGGTGCGGGGGCCGACGTCCTTCCGACTGGCAAAGCGGCGAGCCCCGGGCAAACGGGCGCCGTCGATCACAGAGTATCGTTCGATAAAGCGCTCGGTTTGTGCGGCCCATTCCGTTGCCGAGAAAACTTCGGGGGACAAGGCCAGCAAAAACTGGCCCCCTTGCGCCGGACCGCCGTCGCGATTGTCGCGCTCGAGCGTTTCATACGAGAATGTCTCGCCCACCATAGGGCCAGCCAGAAGTTCGACCATCAGTGACAATGCCGACCCCTTGTGTCCGCCAAAGGGCAGCAAGACACCATTGGCGATGGCTGCCGCGTCCGTGGTCAGTTCGCCTTCGGCCGACAAACCTGTTCCCAAGGGGACTTCATGGCCTTCGCGGGCCGCAATCTGAACCTCTCCCATCGCCATTGCTGCGGTGGCCATGTCGATGACGATCGGGTCCTGTCCGGGGCGGGGCCATGCAAATCCAAACGGGTTTGTGCCGAAGATCGGCTTGCGTCCCCCATGCGGGGCAACCGCTGGCAGATACGAGACGCAGGTTACACCGACCAGCCCGGCCTCGGCCAGTGTTTCGATTTCAGGCCAGAGGGCTGCGAAGTGATGGCTGCGCTGGATCGAGACCCCAGCCAGCCCGTAGGTCTTGGCAGCTTCGATCAGCGGCGGGATGCAGGCCCTGTGGGCCATGGGTGCAAAGGCGTTCTGGGCATCGCAACTTAGCACAGCCAGAGTCCGGTTCGACACAACAGGTCGCGCTGTTCCATCAACCTTGCCGCTTTTCAAGGCAGTGACATAGCCGGGCACGCGGAACAGACCGTGTGACAGGCCGCGGTCGCGTTCCGCCCGGGTCACGGTTTCCGCCACGGCTTCGGCGTTTTCAGTGTCTGCGCCGTTTGACATCAACACGGATCGTGTCAGTTCGAAAATCTCATCCAGCGACATTTCGACGGTCGGGTTCATACGCGGCTCCAAACTCAAGAATTCTGACTGTATAGAACCAGTGGACGCCCAAAATTGCCAGTGCCGACCAGTGTTAGGCTGTATCGCAAACGAAAACCCCTTGTGGACCGGTGAAATTGGTCGAAAATGGGGGGATGAAATCCAAGACTGTCACACCTGATCCAGATGATGACGCCGCAGAGCTGGGGCCGCGCAGCATCTATGACACCGATCCTACGGAGGATGAAGATCTTTGGTTTCTGCCGCCCGATGATGAGGTCCCGGAAGATGATTTCCTGACCCTCGGCCCGCGGGCGGATCGCCGGCTGTTGTTTGACCCGAAAGAGTGGCGCCAAGCACAATCCGAGCTTTCGGCGGAACTGGCCGATCTTGCGGTCACTTTTGGTGCGCTGGACGAACGGTTGCGCGCTGGCCCCGAAGGCTGGACCCACCGTCTGGCCCTGATGGAGGTATCGGATCTTGGCTGGTGGACCGGTGATCGGATCAGTGTCGACCGTCTGGCTTTGTGGACCGGTTTGCGGATCGGTGCAACAAGTGACGATGTACAGGCCCTGTTCCGGGCCGGTTGGGCGGTGCGCCGCCTTTCGTCAGGTGTCGGGCCGTCGCACGGAGGCTGGGAAACAGGCCTGACCGCGTTTCTGGATCGAGTGGCGCAAGGGATCGAAGAGGTTCCGGAAACCATTGCCGATCTTGCCGATGTGATGCGAGCCGCCGAGGTCTTGCATCCGGTCACTCAGGCCGCGATCGCCTTTCATGCCTGGCGCGCTGTATCGCAAGGGGCCGGTCAGGATACCGAGGCCGCCGTCATTGCCGCGCGCCACGCGGCCTCGATGGGTCGAGGGGGCGCAGGCTTCATGCCGCTGGCCCTGTCCGGTCCGGGGGCCTTGCGCGGGGTCGGAGACCCAAAGGAAAAACTTGCCGCCTGGATTCAAGGGGCGAGTCAGGCCGCTCTTGCCGCTTTGTTGCATCTGGACCGCATCAACGCGTGGGAGGCCCGCGCTCGGGACGCGACCGTGGATCTCAGCGGGCGGACACCGCCGTTGCTGATCGAAATCCTAAGGGCTTGGCCCATGGTCTCGGCCCCACTTGCCGAGGATCTTTCCAAAGCCTCTCGTGCGGCGGCGCAGCGCAATATTGACCGTTTCATGCGACGGGGATTGATCCGGGAAGTGACGGGGCAGGGACGTTACCGCGTCTGGACGGCGGCGCTGTAATCCAGCAGCCAGTCGCGAAATACACGCGCCGGTGGTCTTAGGCCCGTGCGCGAAGGGTAGATCAGATGGTAGGCTTCCTGCCCGGTGACCTGTGCATCCGGCAAACAGGGCACCAGTCCTGAAACGGCCATGATCCGGTCAGAAGCGGGCGCGCGCGCAAGGGCAATGCCTGTGCCGCTGGCCGAAAGCTCAGCCGCCATAATCGAGTTATCCGCAAAGAAAAATCGGGCTGGTCCGACAGGCAGGCGCATGCTTTCAAACCAATGCGGCCAACTGGCGCGATGGGTCGAGACCTCGATCAAAGGGAACTGGAACAGATCTTGTGGGGTTTGGATCTGCTTGGATATCTGAGGCGGCGCGACAGGGTACAGAACCTCGCGGATCAATTCATCGCCTTCGGTGCCGAACAGGGCGGGGTTGCCGAATACAATCTGAAGATCGGCAAAGCGGTTTGAAAAATCCGAGACGATGTTCCCGGTGGCCAAAGACAGGTTGATCTGAGGCTGCAAAATCTGGAAATCAGGGAGACCCTTGGCCAGAATTCCGTGGGCAAAAAGCAGCACGGATTGAACATAAAGCCGCTGTTCCCGTGTTTCGCCGAACAGACCGGTAGTTGCCGTTTCCAGCATCAACAGAGATTGCTGGACTGACGGAAGGTAGGCGCGCCCGGCCTCGGTCAGTGTAACCGCATGGGCATGGCGATGAAACAAAGGCGTGCCCAGCCGGGTTTCCAGTGCCTTGACCTGCTGGCTGACAGCCGCCGGGGACATGTTCAACTGTGCTGACGCCCTGGCAAAGCTCTCGGTGCGCGCCGCTGCTTCGAACACGCGCAACCAGTTGAGAGAGGGGATGCGGGACGCCATAAAGATAGGCTAAGCAAAACTTACCCTGACCGGCAAGACAAACTGTGCTGGGCCCGGACGATTGCGCAGTAGCGTGGTGGTTGCGAACAGAATGAACGAGCCCCGCCATGTCCGATCCGGTCGTAACTCCGCGCTCAAAGCGTAAAATCTGGAACTATACACCGCAACTGCCCATCCAAACCTCTCCTTACTGGGATTGGCCGATGAAGCCTTTGGCGGCTATGCGCTATCTGTTGCAAAGCTGGAACCCGCTGGCGTTGCGGGCCTTGCTTTTGGTCTTTGCCATCATCACCTGGAATTTCCTGACGCCATCTTTGGCGCGGATCGAGACATTCAGCTGGGATTGGGTGGCCGAGATCTGGTTTCGAAATTTTTGCATTCTGATGGTGGTGGCCGGTGGTCTGCATCTGGCGCTTTGGAAATTCCGCACGCAGCAGGACGAATACCGCTACGATATGCGCCCGATGATGAAGGGCGCGAAGGTTTTTACCTTCAAGAATCAGGTTTGGGACAACATGTTCTGGACCCTTGGCCCGGCGCTGACCTTCTGGACCTTCTGGGAATGCCTGATCCTGTATTCTTATGCCAATGGCTGGATTGCGATGATCACCTTCGACAGCAATCCGGTCTGGTTCGTTGCGGTTGTGATCTTTGTCCCGATCTGGGCAGGTTTCCATTTCTACTGGCTGCACCGGCTACTCCATGTCGGGCCGCTCTACACCAAAGTCCACGCGTGGCATCATCGCAATATCAATACCGGACCGTGGTCCGGACTGGCCATGCATCCGGTCGAAAGCTTCTTTTTGATGTTCGATACGATGATCTTTTTCCTGCTGCCGTCGCACCCGATCCACGCGATCTTTCTGCTGTTCCATCACGGGATCGGAGCACCTACATCTCACGCCGGGTTCGAACATGTGAAGCTGGGTACCAAAGCCAGGTTCCAAGTGGGAGATTTCTTCCACCAGCTGCATCACAGGTTCTTCGACTGCAACTATGGAACTTGGGAAACGCCGTGGGACGAATGGTTCAACACGTTCCATGACGGTACCGACGACGGCAACGATCTGGTCAGAGAACGTCGTCGCAAAATCTGGCTGTCTGAATGATGTCTGGGGTGTCGGAAACGCTCAGCGCCCGACACCGACATAGGTTACAAAACCGGATTTCAAAGCATGGCCTTCGCCGTATATATTGCGCAGATCGACCATGTGGGGCGTTTTCATTGCCCTGGCCAAGTCCGTCAGGTTTAGCGCGCGAAACTCGTTCCATTCGGTCAGCAAGACAACAGCATCGGCATCCCGAACAGCCGCATAGGGGTCTTCGCACCATTCCACCCCCGGAAGCAGCGCCTCGCCTTCGGACCGGCCTTGGGGATCGACCACGCGTACCTTGGCACCGCCACCGATCAGGGCCGGGACAATGGTCAGTGAAGGCGCATCTCGCATATCGTCCGTGTTGGGTTTGAAAGTCACGCCCAGCACAGCTACGGTCTTGCCGTTAAAGCTGTCGCCGCATGCTTCGCGGATTTTTTCGATCATCCGCTTTTTCACTTCGTCGTTTACGCGAATAACGGTTTCAGTGATCTGCATCGGATAGGCATGATCCTGTCCGATCCGCGCCAGTGCCGCCGTGTCCTTTGGAAAACACGAACCTCCATAGCCGGGTCCTGCGTGCAGGAACTTGTTCCCTATGCGTCCATCCAGACCAATGCCGCGCGACACTTCCTTGACGTCGGCGCCCACACGCTCGCACAGGCCTGCAATTTCATTGATGAAGGTGATCTTGGTCGCCAGAAAGGCGTTGGCCGCATACTTGATCATTTCGGCGCTTTCCAGATCGGTGGTCAGGATCGGGAAGTCTCGCAAATAGAGCGGGCGATAGATCTCGGACATGACCTCGGCTGCCCGATCGTTTTCGACGCCGACGACAACCCGGTCCGGGCGCATGAAATCGTCGATCGCCGCCCCTTCACGCAGGAATTCAGGGTTCGAGGCCACGTCGAACTCTGCGTCTGCATTGGCTGCTGAAATCACCTGCTGTACCTGTCGGTTGGTGCCAACGGGCACAGTCGATTTGGTGACAATCACTGTATAGGCGGTCAGTGCGTTGGCGATTTCTTCGGCAGCGGCCATCACATAGGTCAGATCCGCATGACCGTCGCCCCGGCGCGTAGGTGTGCCCACCGCAATGAACACAGCATCAGCACCATCAACGGCGTTTTGCAGATCAGTGGTGAAGCTAAGCCGTCCCGCCGCGACGTTCTTGGCCATCAAAACATCAAGGCCAGGCTCATAGATCGGAACATCGCCGGTTTGCAGCATTTGGATTTTTTGCTCGGACTTGTCGACGCAGATTACGTCGTGGCCAAAATCCGAAAAACACACGCCTGACACCAAACCCACATAGCCAGTACCGATCATCGCAATACGCAAACCGAAATCCTTCTGTCTTTGTGCCGAAATGCGCCTGCACAATCAAAGAAATTGCGATCCGGTGCAATAGCAGACTTGTGCCCTGGGTTGCATTCCCAATCTTCTTGCTGTTTTTGAGACAACAAGCAGATGCATGAATGGATACGAGGCATAGTCATGACCAAAACGGCATTGATCACCGGCATTACCGGTCAGGACGGTTCCTACCTGGCCGAATTCCTGTTGGACAAAGGATACGAGGTGCATGGAATCAAACGCCGGGCGTCCTCGTTCAACACGCAGCGGATTGATCACATCTATCAGGACCCACATGAGCCCAATCCCAAGCTTCACCTGCACTATGGGGACCTGAGTGATACGTCGAACCTGACGCGGATTATCCAGCAGGTTCAGCCAGACGAAGTCTACAATCTTGGGGCGCAATCGCATGTGGCCGTCAGTTTCGAATCTCCGGAATACACGGCAGATGTTGACGCCATTGGCACCTTGCGCCTCCTCGAAGCGATCCGGTTTCTGGGGCTTGAAGAAAAATGCCGGTTCTATCAGGCTTCGACCTCGGAGTTGTATGGACTGGTGCAGGAAACGCCGCAGCGTGAAACCACGCCCTTTCATCCGCGGTCCCCATATGCGGTGGCCAAGCTGTATTCCTACTGGATCACCGTGAACTATCGCGAGGCTTACGGCATGTATGCGTGTAACGGCATCCTGTTCAATCATGAAAGCCCACGCCGGGGCGAGACCTTCGTGACCCGCAAGATAACGCGTGGGCTGGCCAACATCGCACAAGGCCTCGAAGACTGTCTGTATATGGGCAACATCGACAGTTTGCGGGACTGGGGCCATGCCAAGGACTACGTGCGCATGCAGTGGTTGATGTTGCAGCAGGATACCCCGGAAGATTTCGTGATTGCGACCGGCGTGCAGTATTCCGTGCGCCAGTTCATCGAGTGGTCGGCGGCCGAGTTGGGCGTTATACTCGAGTTTTCCGGCGAGGGCGTGGATGAGATTGCAACCGTCAAGGCGGTCGATGGCGACAACGCACCGGCGTTGAATCCCGGAGACGTGGTTATGCGGATCAATCCCCGCTATTTCCGCCCGGCCGAGGTTGAAACTCTGCTGGGTGATCCTTCGAAAGCGAAGCAAAAGCTAGGGTGGGTGCCTGAACTCACCGTACAGGAGATGTGCGCCGAGATGGTGCGCGAGGACCTCAAGACAGCCAAGCGCCATGCCTTGCTCAAGCAGCACGGGTATGAGTTGCCGGTATCTTTGGAGAACGGATAGGGCAATGCGCAAGATCTACGTTGCAGGCCACCGCGGCATGGTCGGAGGTGCCATTCTGCGAAAGTTGCAACACCGGCAGGCAGCGGGTGAAGATCTGTCGGTGATCACACGGACCCATTCCGAACTTGATCTGACCGATCAGGCAGAGGTGCGCAGCTTTATGCAGACCGAGCAGCCGAATGTCGTCATTCTGGCTGCGGCGAAGGTCGGTGGCATTCATGCCAACAATACCTATCCCGCTGACTTTATTTATAAAAACCTGATGATCGAATGCAATGTGATCCATCAAGCGTTTGAGGCCGGTGTCGAGACCCTGTTACAGCTTGGCAGTTCCTGCATCTACCCGCGCGAGGCGGACCAGCCGATGCGAGAAGATGCGTTGTTGACGGGCGTTCTTGAGCCGACGAACGAACCCTATGCCGTCGCCAAGATCGCCGGGATCAAACTGTGCGAAAGTTATAACCGGCAGCACGGGGTCGACTATCGTTCGGTCATGCCGACCAACCTCTATGGGCCGGGCGACAACTTTCACCCGGAAAACAGTCATGTGCTGCCCGCTTTGATCCGCCGTTTTCACGAGGCAAAACGAGACGGTCTGAACGAAGTCGTGATCTGGGGAACCGGCAAACCACGGCGCGAGTTCCTGCACGTGGATGACATGGCCGAGGCGTCATTGTTCGTTCTTGATCTGCCACGGGATGTTTATGAGGCGAACACTCAGCCGATGCTGAGCCATATCAATGTGGGCTGCGGCACAGATGTTTCGATCGCTGAACTTGCGGCCTTGGTGGCCAAGGTGACCGGCTATCAAGGGCGTATAGCGCAAGATACCTCGAAACCAGACGGAACACTGCGCAAGCTGATGGATGTGACGCGTCTGTCAGATATGGGTTGGAAGGCGTCAACCGGTCTAGAGGACGGCATTCGCGAAACCTATGCGTGGTTTCTGGCGCAGGCCGACAACGAGCTGCGGGCGCAGTAGTAACCCGGGCGCATGGCCCGGGCCGCGAAATTTCAGAACCAGCGACCAATTGCTGTTACGGTTGGTGCGTGAAGCGTCGTATCCGAGGTCGCTGACAAAGCTTTGCACGTCACCTGGGTCGAAGATGGGCCATCAAACGCCACAAACCGACCCAAGCTGCCACCACTGCCGCTGACGCTCGGCGATGAGGCGAAGAGTTTCGGGAAGGTCCAGCTTATTGCGTTGCTTGCGAACAGGGGCCCTTCGCCCGCTGTGCATTCCACAGCCGACAGTGTGGCTGAACAGATTTGAGTGCCATCGGCAAAGCGCACATACTCTCCTTCTGCCGTGCTACCGCGTTCGATCACGGCACCGGTTGGGGTCCCCGTAGCTTGAGAAACCAACCCCAAAAGATTGCCCGGCCCGTACCCAAAATCGGCACGCATAAGGCGACCGGCTGTGGTGTCGGCGGGGCTCTGCTGTACAGACGAACCGCTGGCCGTGGCCGTGGCCGGGTCAATGCGCAAGGCCTCGGTCCAGGTGCCGCCGTCGGGGGAGACTTTGATCGAAAATCCGGTGTCGCCAGACAGGCCCATTTCAGCGTGCCCTGTCCAGTTGGACTGAAACAACAATGACGCGGTTTCGCCAGCCGCTGATTTGTTGATTTTCAACTGATGACCGCCGCCATCATGGCTCAGCAACGTGGCGGGCCCGCGTACGGACAAGCGGTTTGTACTGTCATAGCCCGTGGCAATACCGACACCGTCCAGATTTGCCGTCTCGACTTGCGGGTCGATCCAGCCCGTTCCGTCCCAGACCCTGAGCTTTGCGTTCGCCTGATCCCAGGCACGCCAACCGGTGTCGGGAGTTACGAAATGCCATGCGTTGTCCAACCAAGCCGCCAGATCTCCGGCATGCCCGTCCCAGTCTCCGGTCGGGGCCGCACCCAAAGCGTGGGTTTCCCCTTGGTCCGGGGCTGCAGGCGGGTTGGTGCTGCCGGTTGACGCAACGCTCAACTGCACCACAAGGTCCAGCTGACGCAGGGCTTCGTTATGCGTGACGTGTTTTTGCGCTTGCGACGGTTGCAAAAACGGTAGGTTCAATCTGGGTGAGGTCTGAGACACGGGCGTCCTCCTGTGGCTGTCGGTCCGACGATTTGATTGCGCGCCACCCTGCCGTGCAGCGCGTGAAATCTGTCTGACCGGAGCGAACGCCCGGAGGTATTCCTGTTAACTTTTCTTTCAGTGGGACGCTCAAGTCCCAAAAACACATCGCGTTGGATCGAAGTCCAAACTGGTTCAGTCGCGCGCGTAAATATCTTCGTATCGGACGATATCATCCTCACCCAGATAGGTGCCTGTCTGAACTTCGATCAGGACCATGGGCACTTTGCCCGGGTTTTCCATCCGGTGCACCGCGCCAAGCGGGATGTAGACCGATTGATTTTCGGAAACCAGACGTTCTTCCTGATCAATCGTGACTTTTGCAGTCCCTTCAACAACGATCCAATGTTCTGACCTGTGATGATGTGATTGAAGGCTCAGGGCTGCGCCCGGATGTACGTGGATGCGTTTGACCTGAAACCGGTCCCCAACCACCAGGCTTTCGAACCAGCCCCAGGGGCGATGGTCCACCGGCAGCTCTTCTGCCTGTTTTGCGCCTTTGGCTTTCAGCGCTGTGACGGCTTTTTTGACGTCCTGGGCCTTGTCCATACTCGCGACCAGAACCGCGTCAGGCATGGCAACGGCAATAACGTCCTGCAAGCCCATGGCGACGACTTCTAGAGCTGGAGATTCAGACCGTATCAGGACGTTCTGACAGTCTATGGCTGTGACTTCTCCGGTCGTTGCAACGCCGTCTGCATCCGGATCCGTCAGGTCCTGAACGGCAGACCAGCTGCCAACATCTGACCACCCGGCGGCATAAGGCACGACGCTCAGGTTCTCGGCCTTTTCCATCACAGCGTAGTCAATCGAAATGTCTTCGATGGTCGACCAGGCTTGGGCATCCAACCGCAGGAAACCAAGATCCGTCTTTGCATCGGCCACGGCCGATTTGACCGGGGCCATCAAGGTGGGTGCGTGTTGTTCAAAGGCCGCGATGATATCGCGGACCGCGAAGAGGAAAATACCCGAGTTCCACAAATAGCTGCCATCGGCCAGCATGGTTTTGGCCGTCTCCAGATCGGGCTTTTCGACAAACCGGTCCAATGGAACTGCGCGTGTGTCCGGGGTGTCGCTGAGCTTTAGATAGCCATATCCTGTCTCCGGTCGATCCGGGGTAATGCCAAAGGTCACCAGATCCTGGCGTTCGGCTATCGTGCGCAGGCCTTCGGCAACGGCGGTGTGAAAGGCCGTATGATCGGGCACGACGTGGTCTGAGGGGGCAACTAGTATGACCGCATCCGGGTCGGTTTCGGCAAGAAACACAGCTGCGGCAAGCACCGCCGGAGCAGTGTTGCGCCCTTCCGGTTCAATCAGGATGGGTCCGGGATCAATCCCGATGGCTGCTAGCTGTTCCGGCACCACAAAACGAAAGGCTTCGTTGGTCAGGATCATGGGTTTGGCGTAGGGCGCGTTTTCCGGGCCACGCATCCGGTCGGCACATTCCTGCAATAGGCTGGTTTCACCGATCAAAGGCACGAACTGTTTCGGGTAGCTCTTGCGGGACAAGGGCCACAACCGCGTGCCGGACCCTCCACACAGAATCACTGGATAAACGGTGGTCATTGTGTTCCGGCCTTTAACACTGCGTCAGATGGAATTGATTTCGATGTCGCGCTCAGTATTCAGTGATCATTGCGCCGCTTTGTCTGCTGCGACGATGTCGTGCAAATACGCGCTCAGGTCATCCCGCAGGTCGTTCCGGGCAAGAGCAAAGGCGACAGTGGCTTGCAAGAATCCCGCCTTGGAGCCGCAGTCAAACCGCTGACCTTCAAACTTGTACCCAAAAACGGGAACCCCGTTTCCGATATCTTCTGCAATCGCATCGGTCAGTTGGATCTCTCCGCCACTGCCCTTTTTCTTCTGGTTCAGATTGTAAAGCACAGACGGTCCAAGAACATAACGTCCGATTACCGCGAGGTTTGACGGGGCCTCATCGGGTTTGGGCTTTTCGACCATACCCCGCGTGCGGACCACTGTCCCGACATTATCACCAACATCCAATACGCCATAGGAACTGGTCTGCTCGGGCGGAACTTCCATTGCGGCGACCATGTTACCGCCCGTTTCTGCGTAGGCTTCGATCATCTGCTGTAGACAGGGTTTGTCGGCAGCAATCACATCATCGGGCAGCATAACGGCAAAGGGTTCGTCTCCGATCAAGCGGCGCGCGCACCAAACGGCGTGCCCCAGCCCAAGTGCCTTGTGCTGACGAATATAGGCAATGGCGCCGCTTTCCATGTTTGTCGCGTTGAGCGTTTCCAGCAGCTTGTCCTTGCCCTTCGTCTTAAGCTCTTGCTCCAGAACAAGATTGTGATCGAAGTAATCCTCAAGCGCGGATTTCCCGCGCGAAGTGACAAAGATGAATTCGGTGATCCCAGCAGCGCGCGCTTCGTCGATGGCGTATTGAACCAGAGGGCGATCAACCAGTGTCATAATCTCTTTCGGGACAGATTTTGTCGCTGGCAAAAACCGTGTGCCAAGCCCTGCCACAGGAAAAATCGCCTTGGTGACCTTACGTGTCATAGTGCCTCTCAATCTAATTGCGCCGCGCGGCAATCGCCAATCGGGTTCTTCCTCTTAGGCTGCGCGACCGGATCATTCAATATTGTCCGGCTCTCAAAGCTATAATCGGACAGATCGTGCCATGTTGGTGGGAACGTGTCAAAGTCCACTTTCTGAGGCATCGCATCATTCTATGGCACGGCAATGGCAGCAAGAGGCTTTTTCCGGGTCATTCTGATCCAAACCGGCAAGTCGCGAGTGGGTTGGGGTTGCTGTGCAATTCAGTGAGCCTCTGGTTCAACGAGCTATCGCATCAATGATCTTCTTGTTGGGAAAGCATGTGTGCTGTTTTCCTTCAGTTTCTTGCCAGCGCCCAATGGATCGGCGCGTTTTAAACCCCGGCAGCCCGTCAGCGCCACCTACATCATGTCCCATAGCCTCGAGTACCTGCTGCATGGCTGCGATATCGGATCGGTAGAGACGATCGATCTGGTCCCAGCGCGCGTCGAAATCCCCAACACCAAACGCAATACGGTCACCAACGTGACCCACGAACAAGGCGTAGAGATCGCTTTTGTTGTATTCTTTGAGGACATAAAAATTCGGCGTCACCAGAAATCCGGGCCCGTGTCGTCCAGCGGGCATCATCAGATACCCTTCGGCTGCCAATTCATGCTTTGGAAATGCGCGGCCTGAAACGCGTGTGACGCCCATCGAGACCCAATCCTGAACCAGACGCCCCTGGTCAGGCCCTTCCAGACCGCAACTGACCGACTGCGGAACGCGCACTTCAAATCCCCAGTCACGGCCCGCGACCCAGCCATGTTGCGCAAGGTAATTTGCGATCGACGCGATCGTATCGTCTGCGGACCCCCATATGTCGGCCTTGCCGTCGCCGCTGCCATCTTTGGCATAGTTCAGAAAGTTCGATGGCATGAATTGCGGCTGCCCCAGCGCACCCGCCCAACTGCTTTTCATTTTGTGACCGGCTTGATGGCCTGCCTCGGTAATCTGAAGGGCGGCTATCAACTCATCGGTAAAGTACTCTGCCCGGGTACTCATGAAACCCTTGGTGGCCAGAACCTGAAAAGCGTTGTGCGGGATCGCGGCCCGGCCATACGCACTCTCCCGGCCCCAAATAGCCAATATGATATGGGCGGGAACGCCGGTATCTGCCTCGACACGCGCAAGCGTTGCGGCATGCCGCTTGGCCATTTTGCGCCCTTGGGATGTAGCACCCTGAAGGGCACCCGCTTTGAAGTAGCGTGCAGGCGCACCAAACTCGGCCTGAGACTGCGGTTCTGGTGCCTGCGAAGAACGACCTGGTGGCACCAAATCCGGCAAATCCCAATTCAATCGGACCCCGGCAAATGCCTGCTCCATTGTCTTTCGCGAGACACCTCGGGCACGGGCTTGGGGCCAGACGGTTTCTTGCAGCCAGATTTGAAACTGCTGTTCAACTTCGGCACGATCCTGAGCGGCCACGCCGTCGGCCAGCAAGATCGCGCAAAGGGTCAGAACGAACATACGCATGCCGTTCAATCTCTGTCCTGCGATCCGGCGCAAGTCAACTGAAACCGTGACCCTCAGCCCCGGTCATGTGGGTCCGGCGAAGGCCATGGGTGAGCAGACCGGGGGTAAAGCAATCATCAAGGTAGAAAATCCCTTGAGAAAATTCCTGTATCTGCCGATAGTTGACACGAAAGTGAGGCAGGAGAGGACAGTCGCCTATGACCATGGTCAGAACGACCCTCATGTCAGTTGCGATGTGGGTAGCCCTTTTGGCTCTTATGACATCGGCGCAGATGGCCGTTGCCAGCGACAGTTTCATGGATCCCCAAGGTCCCATTGCAGCGCTTCAGAAAACCCATTTGCTGCGCGCGACAGTGCTGATCCTGATTGCAGTTGTTCCTGTTCTCGTGCTGGTGCCACTGATTGCGCTGCGCTACCGTCGCCGCAGGGGCGGGACGGCCGCCTACCGACCGAATTGGGCGTTTTCGGGCCCATTGGAAGTGCTGATGTGGGGTGTTCCGGTAGCTATTGTGGCGATTCTATCCTTCTACCTTTGGAAAACAACCTATCGTTTGGATCCGTATTCCGCCCCGTTCGGAGAAGAGCCGGCCATACAGGTTCAGGTTGTCGGCCTGGATTGGAAATGGCTGTTCATCTACCCCGATCTGGGCATCGCCAGCGTTGGTGAATTGGGTATTCCCGTCAAACAGCAGATTGCCATGACACTGACGACGGATACAGTGATGCAGTCCTTCATGATCCCTGCGCTTGGAGGTCAGATTTACGCCATGCCAGGGATGACCACGCAGTTGCATCTGGTTGCCGACCATGCCGAAAGGATGCAGGGCGAAAACACACAGTACAACGGGCGTGGTTTCACCAAACAGAAGTTCGAGACCGTTGCCATGCAGCCCGATGACTTCGACGCTTGGGTCGCGCAAGTGCGTCAGAACGGCATTGTCCTGGATCAGGCGACCTATCAGACCCTAGCCATGCGCACGGACCGGGATGAGGTACAGGCCGCTCTCGGCACGGATGCCATGCCGGACAATGCCTTGTATTTCCGACTGGATGACGGGGATCTGTTCCGCACGATCCTGCACCGCTATCACTCCGGCGCGGCCTTGCCTTTGGATCAGCAACCGGGAACAGCCGCGTTTGGGCAGGAGGCAGGCCAATGACATCAGAGACCGGTTTTTTCGGTCGCCTCGGTTGGGACGCGCTACCCATCACCGGCTTGATCCAGAACCCCAATACAAACGAGATCGTTGCCAATGCAGCGGCTGCGGTGGTGATAGTAGGGGCGGTCGTCGTGGTCTTTCTGTTGTCGTGGTTTCGCCTTTGGGGACCGCTATGGCGCGATTGGCTAACAAGCGCCGATCACAAGAAAATCGGAATCATGTACATCGTCTTTGCCATCGTGATGCTGGCCCGGGGTGTACTGGAAGGCGTCGTCATGCGCGCTCAACAGGCTGCAGGACCGGGCGAAGGGTTCCTTGAGGCCGAACATTTTGCCGAACTGTTCAGCACGCACGGCACGATCATGATTTTCTTCGTGGCTGTCCCCTTTGTCTTTGGCATCGCCAACTATGTCATTCCGCTGATGATCGGCGCGCGGGATGTCGCGTTTCCGGTCATGAACCAGATCAGCCTCGGTCTGACCGTCTCGGCGGGCATGATGCTTATGGTGTCGCTGGTTGTGGGGAATTTTTCGACCGGGGGCTGGACCGCCTATCCGCCCTACACCGGGGCTGCGTTTAATCCGGGAGTTGGGCCTGATTACTGGATCTGGGCCATTGTCGTCTCGGGTATCGGGACAACGCTGACGGGGATCAACTTTGCCGTGACGCTGTACAAGCTGCGGGCACCGGGCATGACCTTCATGCGGCTGCCGATGTATTGCTGGACGATCATCTGCAGCTCGATCCTGATTGTCTTTGCGATGCCGCCCTTGGGGGTGGCCGCATTGATGTTGGCCGCCGACCGCTATCTGGATTTCCATTTCTTCACCAATGACCTCGGCGGCAACATGATGAATTACGCCAACCTGTTCTGGCTGTTTGGTCATCCCGAGGTCTACCTGCTGGTCTTGCCTGCCTACGGTATCTATTCCGAGATCTTTGCAACCTTCTCGGCCAAGCGGCTGTACGGCTATACCTCACTGGTGATCGCCACCATGTCGATCGCGGTGCTGTCTTTCACCGTCTGGCTGCATCACTTTTTCACCATGGGCCAAAGCGCGTTGATCAACGCGGTGTTTGGCATCGCAACCATGCTGATCGCCATTCCAACCGGCGTGAAAGTCTATGACTGGATGGCGACACTGTGGCGCGGGCGTATCCGATTCTCGGTGCCGATACTTTATGGTCTGGCCTTTCTGATGCTGTTCGTCATCGGTGGGCTCAGCGGGGTGATCCTGGCCAATCCGACCATCGACTATCAGGTGCACAATACACTGTTTCTGGTGGCGCATTTTCACAATGTGCTGCTGCCGGGTGTCCTTTTTGGGTTGTTGGCCGCCTACAATTATTGGTTTCCCAAGGCCTTCGGATTCCGTTTGCATGAGGGGTGGGGCAGAGTGACGGTTGTGCTCTGGACCGTTGGTTTCATGCTCACCTTCCTGCCGCTGTATTTCGTGGGACTCATGGGAATGCCGCGCCGGTCATTCAGTTGGGAAGACCCAAGCTTTCACCCATACATGATTGTCGCCGTAATTGGCGCACTGGTCATAACGGCGGCGCTTTTTTCGGTTCTGGTCCAGCTTTGGGTCAGCATCCGCGATCGCGACAAAACCCGTGTGCCTGTCGGCGATCCGTGGGACGGGCGCACATTGGAGTGGTCAATCCCTGCGCCGCCACCGCCCTATAACTTTGCCATCATTCCGCAGGTGACCGGGCGCGACGATTTTGCTGCCGCCAAGGAACGCGGGGCAGCGTACCCGACGCCTGATGCCTATGAGGACATAGAAATGCCGCGCAATACAGGCATTGGGTTCATCCTCTGTGTAACCAGCGGCATCTGGATGTTTGCACTGGTCTGGTGGATCTGGTGGCTGGCTGCACTGATGACCGTTGTCATGATTCTGGCCTTGATCCTCTGGACATTCGACACCAGCACCGAAATCACCATTCCCGCTGAACAGGTGCGTGAAGAGCATGAGGCCTGGTTGGCACTGGTACACAGCGAAACTGCCGTGGACCGCGATCACGAAACAACGCCGGAAAACCGCGGCCTCGCCCGCCCTGACATGGAGGCGGTGACATGAAACGTGCCCCAACCCACAGCTATCCGGGCATAAACCTGGGCGACCGCCATGCCAGTGCTCATAAGGCGTCCGAAGTTGTCACCTTTGGCTTCTGGGTCTTTTTGATGAGCGATCTGGTCTATTTCGGCCTGATGTTCGCCATCTACATCACCATGATCGACGCGCAGGCCGGTGGTCCGGGTCCGCACGAGCTGTTTGATCTGACCAGCATTTTCGCCCAAACCATGATCCTGCTGACCAGCAGTCTGACTGTTGGGTTGGCAATGCTGGCCCTGAAATACAATCTACCCCGACCCAGAATCATTCTGTGGTTTGGGGTCACGCTACTTTTGGGGATAAGCTTTCTGGTTCTGGAAATCCGGGATTTCATGGCGATGGCCGAAAAAGGTGGCGTTCCGCAGCGCAGCGGGTTCCTGTCTGCATTCTATGGTCTGGTTCCGCTGCATGGGTTGCATGTGGCGGCAGGGTGCGTGTGGTTGGTTGTGCTTGGCATTCAGTTGCGGGTGATGGGCATGACCGATCTGGTCATCTCGCGCGTGGTTCGGTTGGCGCTGTTCTGGCACTTCCTCGACCTGATCTGGATTGGCATCATCACAATCGTCTATTTCGGAGGGCTCAGCTATGGATAGGCGTTCCGAGATGCACAGACGCGAGCGGCGGCGCTACATGATCGGCTACGGTGGCTCGCTGTTGCTGACATTTGCGATGTTCGGAGCTGCCTATCGTTTCGGAATTGAAACGACCGGAGTGTATCTGACCATTGGTCTGCTAGGTCTGGCACAGCTTATTTTTCAGCTGGTTTATTTCCTGCATATCGACCGCCGACGCAGCAGCCGCGAGGATCTGGATCTGATCCTGTTCTCAACCCTTGTCTTGCTGATCATCATTCTCGGGACGGTCTGGATTCTGGGCAACCTTGCGATCCGAATGCACATGCACCCAATGTAGAACGAAGGTCTGAGTCATGAAATCTCTCAAGCTGGTCGCAATTCTTGTCATGCTGGGTGCGATTGGCGTGGGCCTGTACCTGTTCTGGCGCCATGAAGAGCGTTATCCCTCGACCCAGGACGCCTATATCGGGGCAAACATCATTTACATCGCGCCACAGGTCACGGGGCAGGTGGCACAGGTACATGTGAACGAAAATCAAACCGTCAAAAGCGGCGATCTGCTGTTCACCATCGATGACACGCAGTTCAAGGCGGCGGTGGATCAGTCCAAGGCCAACCTGGACAGTGCCGAGCAACAAGCGAAGTCATACGCGACACAGATTGCAGCGGCTGAGGCGTCGGTGGCGAGTGCGCAATCCGCTTACGATACGGCGCAAAAGGCACTTAATCGGGCCAAGGCACTGTTTGCAACTGGGGATGTCGCCCAGTCTTCGCTGGATCAGACGACCTCGGACTTTGCTCAGGCCTCTGCACAGTTGACCAGCAGCCAATCCAACCTGTTGGCCTTGCAGGGCGGACTGGCGGCGAAGCAGGATGACATTTTGTCGGCGCGCGCGCAGTTGGAGATCGACAAGGCCAATCTGGCCTGGACCAAGGTTTACGCTGCCGCTGATGGTTGGATCGCCAACCTGACCTTGCGGCCCGGATCTTCGGTATCGGCAAATGCCCCGCAGTTTTCAATCGTCGAGTCCTCAGAGTGGTGGGTGGATGCCAATTTCAAGGAAACCTCGCTGCCGGGCATTCGTCCGGGTCAGCCGGTCTCGGTGCAAGTGGACATGCTGCCGGGTTTGACCTTGACCGGCAAAGTCGCCTCGATCGGGCGCGGGTCGGGGGATACGTTCTCGTTGTTGCCCTCCGAGAACGCCAGTGGCAACTGGGTCAAGGTCACCCGCCGCTTCCCTGTACGGATCGATCTTGATCCGACCGACGCGCCCCTGCGGGTCGGGGGCAGCAGCAAAGTGGTCGTGGACACGACGGCGGCAGCGTCGGGTCAATGACTGCGTTGACCAGCCGTCACGTCAATCCGGTGATCGTGGTCGCCGTGGTCTGCAGCGCAATTCTGGAAGTTTTGGACAGCACGATCGTCAACGTGGCGCTGCCCCATATTCAGGCGGCATTTGGCGCCACGACCGATCAGGCGACGTGGATCCTGACCAGCTATATCGTTTCCGCCGTTGTCGTGATGCCGCTGACCGGTTTTGTGGCGCGTAGGGTCGGGCGCCGCCGCTTGATCCTGACCGCCGTGACCGGCTTTGCCAGTATGTCGATCATGTGTGGGCTATCGTGGAGCCTTCAGACCATCGTGTTCTTCCGCCTTGCGCAGGGCATGTTCGGGGCCTTCCTGATCCCGCTGTCCCAATCCATCCTGTTTGATGCCTTTCCGCGCGAAAAACGGGGGCAGGCCATGGCCGTGTTTGGTCTCGGGGTTGTTGTGGCCCCGGTTCTGGGTCCTACCGTGGGTGCGATCCTGACCGAGTATTTCTCGTGGCGGATGGTGTTTTTCGTGAACCTTCCCATCGCGGCTATGGCGCTGCTGTTGCTGGCCGGTGAGCTGCCGAAAGATGAAACCGAAGAGGTGAAGATAGACTGGCAGGGATTGGCGCTGTTGGCGCTTGGGATCGGATGCCTTCAGTTCATTCTGGATCAGGGCCAAACCAAAGACTGGCTGACCTCGCGCATCATACAGGTTGCGGCGATCGCGTCGGTTCTGGGTGCGTTGGGGCTGATCGTGCACTGCCTGACGACAAAAACACCGGTGGTGGATTTGCGCCTGTTTACGGATCGCAACTTTGCCCTGTGCAATATGGTCATCGTCGGTTTTGCGATTTCACTTTATGGAGGCATCGCCATTCTGCCAACCTTTGTGCAAACCCTGCTGAACTATCCGGTGATTGAATCCGGCCATCTGTTTATCCCGCGCGGTCTGGCAGCCGGTGTATCCATGGTGGCGACCGGGGCGGTTCTGGTAACACGCTTTGATCCACGGGTGCTGGCCGGGATCGGAATGACACTGACGGCCATCAGCAATTTCATGATGGGTATGCTGAACCTGAACGCAGGTTTCTGGGAATTGGCCATTCCCGGCATCATCAGCGGTCTGGGTATGGGACTTGTCTTTGTGCCGATGTCCATACTGGCGTTCGAAAGCATCAGCCAAAGGCGGCAGGACGAGGCCTCGGGGCTATTCAATGTCACCCGCCAGCTTGGGTCTTCGGTTGGCATTTCGCTTGTTGGTACGTGGGTGGTGCGCGGGTTGCAGACCAACACCGCCGTGCTCAGCCAGAATGTCACGCCGTACAACCCGGCGGCACAGGCCTATCTGCAACCGTTGGGTCTGACACCGGACAGCGCTCAGGGGGGTGCGATTCTGGGGCAGGAAATTGCGCGGCAGGCTGAAATGATCTCATACCTGACTGTGTTCAACAATTTGGGGCTGTTGGCTCTGGCTACGCTGCCTTTGTTGTTGTTTTGCCGGGCACCTAAGCCGGGCACCGCAACCCAGGTACACTCACATTAATGTGTCAATTCCAACCCTAGCCACAAAGCACCCCAACACAGAACCAGGCTGAGTAGAATATTGCCAGCGGCGAGCGCAAGGGTATGGTCTCGGCGCAGTTCCAGCGATTGGTAGGCAAAGCTGGAGAACGTGGTGAACCCGCCGCAAAACCCGAATACCAGACGCTTCTGTTCTTCACCCATTTCCACAGGCCCGCCCAGGTAACCGATCCACAGGCCCAGCAGCAGGCTGCCCAGAACGTTTACGATCAAAGTGGATACGGGGAAGGTATGGGTAATTCGCAAGGTAAGCCAATGTCGCAGCACCGCGCCAAGCCCGCCGCCCAACCCGAACATCGCATGCAGGTAGAGCTCAGTCATTGTTGCCCCGTCCCGCATGAATGTGACGGCCCAGAGTTTCGCCTGCAACGGCAGCAGCCAGACCAAACGCGATTTCCAAACCGGCGGCTGCGGGCGCGGTCCACACCGCGGTTGAGGCCATGCGCTCAAGCTCGGCGACAAAGGACGAGAATGTCGACAACCCGCCGCAAAATCCGACTGCACCCAGATGCAGCACATGGACGTGAACCCGGTGGCGAATGGAATAGAGCCAGCCCAGTACAAAACAGGCGACCATATTGATACCGAACGTGGCGGTCAGGACCGGAGCGCCGGGAATCTCGAGCGCGAAAAGCTCGCGCAGCAGGGACCCCAGCGCACCGCCCACAAAGACGGACAGGATCATCCAGAAACGTCCTCGTCGTTCAGTGTGGGGTTCAGATCTCGCCAAAATCGATACCTTATGTTGCGATTGGACCGGCACGCGCGCGATCAACACTCTCTGTAACGCGGTTTCACATTCGCGTCCGGTTTGTATTCAGTTTGTCTAAAGGCTTGCAATCAAAAGCCAAGCTGTTTCACTTTGACTTCAACATTTTCGGTTCCGATCTGTCTGGATTTCGGACCGCACCCGGTAGCAACCCACCCAAGGAGATCAGGAATGGTTGTACGCAGGCTCTATTATTTTCTGAGTTTCGTCTGTCTGCCCTTGGTGGCGGTCTTGGGTTTTTTCTGGCCGCCTGCGCATTGGCTGCTGCTGCTGTTGGTCCCTTATGCAGTGATTGGTATGTATGACATGCTGACCACCAAGCACAATGTTCTGAACAACTACCCGGTTCTGGGGCATTTCCGCTACATGCTGGAATTCGTGAGCCCCGAGATTCGACAGTATTTTGTGGAAACCAACGAAAGCGGACGGCCCTTCAACCGGATCATTCGCAGCCTGATCTATTCTCGCGCCAAGGGTCAGGTCGACACGCAGGCCTTCGGAACGCAATACGATATCACGACCGTAGGGTATCACCGCGCCAACCATTCCCTGGCGCCCAAACATGTGGACGAAAGCGAAGAACGTGTGATCTTGGGCGGTCCGCAATGCGAAAAGCCCTACAGCGCCTCCCGTCTGAATGTGTCCGCCATGAGCTTTGGCGCGCTCAGCGCCAATGCAATCCGCGCCTTGAATGGCGGAGCCAAAGACGGCGGCTTTGCCCATAACACAGGCGAAGGAGGCCTGTCACCGCATCATCTGGCTGAGGGCGGAGACATCATCTGGCAGATCGGTACCGGGTATTTCGGGTGCCGCACCCATGATGGCGGGTTCGACAAGGATAAATTTGCTGAACGCGCCAAGCTGGATGTGGTCAAGGCGATCGAGATCAAGCTGTCTCAGGGTGCGAAACCCTCGCACGGGGGCGTGTTGCCCGCTGCCAAAGTCGACAAAGAGATCGCCGAGATCCGCGGTGTGCCAGAACATAAGGACGTGATTTCACCACCGATCCATTCCGCCTTTGAGGGTCCCACCGGGTTGATGGAGTTTGTGCAGCACTTGCGCGAGATGTCGGGGGGCAAGCCGATTGGCTTCAAGCTCTGCATCGGGAACCCGTCGGAATTCATGGCAATCTGCAAAGCGATGCTTGAGACCGGCATCCTGCCGGATTTCATCACCATTGATGGGTCTGAGGGTGGAACAGGCGCTGCGCCGGTTGAATTCACAAACCGTCTTGGAATGCCACTGAACGAGGCACTGATCTTCGTGAACAATTGCCTGCGTGGAGCGGGTCTGCGTGACAAGATACGCGTTATCTGCTCAGGCAAGGTCGCGACCGGCTACGACATGGTCGAGAAATTCGCGCTGGGCGCGGATATGTGCAATGCCGCCCGTGCGATGATGTTTGCCGTGGGCTGCATTCAGGCTTTGCATTGCAACACCAACCGCTGTCCGTCGGGCGTGGCCACGCAAGATCCGATCCGAGGGCGCGCAGTGAACGTGCCACAGAAACGCCAGCGGGTTCATCGATACCACGACGCCACATTGGAAAGCTTCCGAGAGTTGTTGGGCGCCATGGGCAAAGAGAAAGTATCAGAGCTGACACCGGGCGATATTCTCCGCCGGACTGCGGATGAGCGGGAACATTCCTATGCCCAACTTCACGCGTTCCTCGATGACGGGGTGTTGCTGACCGACGATATCCCCGCCGAGTTCGCAGCGGATTGGAAACGCGCCTCGGCCCAGTCGTTCTAGCTGGATATCCTGACCCTATTGCAGTGAGGGTCTGGGATTGTTGGCCGCGTGCGTGTGGATCCTTCGCACGCTCCACTCCACCGCGTCGCGCATGGTTTTACCAAGGGCAATGTCGAATGCCTCGACCAGATCGGGGGTTTGGTCGCTGGCCGCAACGACATACTCGCGGAAGGAATCTGAGGCGATAATCTTGTCTTCGAACTCATCAATGATCTTGATGTTCATACGCACTTCGACACGCACGGTTTTGGAGTCTTCGGTTTCCGAGACAACAAGCCCCTGAAACTCGCGCAGATCGGGCTGGATGACGTAGTCGGCGCGCAGGCCAACAGTGGATCGACCCACCGCTGCCACTTTGCCCGAGTTCTCAAAGCTTTCGACCATCAGTGCCTGCACGATCAGTGGCGCGCGATCGACCCAACGCGCTTGCGGCAGGTATTGCACTTGCAGCGCGGTGGGCTGGATGGCGATCTGGTCGGTGTTGACGGCGGCGGTGGCCGTTGGCTCTTGCACCACGACCTGCTTCTGAACCCGGGGAAGCGAGGAAGAGAACGTGCTTTTTGGCGTCAGCAGATACAGATCATTGGGCTTTGACGCCTGCCGCAACGTGTCCAGCCCGGTACAGGCCCCCAGCAACGGCAAGATCAGGGTTAATAACAGGGGCCTAATCATTGACGGAACTCCGATGCTTGGGTGCCCAGCAGAAAGCGTGCCGGGTCGCGTTCGATCTTGTCGGCCAGCCGGTCAAGGGTGATGACCAGCCGCTGCGCCTCTTCCACAAAGCGAACGAATTGCGGCAGACCGACCCGCAGGAAATTCGAAACCTGCCGGCTGTTATCCTGAACGATGTTGTCGACTGTGCCCAACAGCTCTTTCGCCGAGTTTGACGCGCTGAGAACATCGTCCGAGATTTTGTCGATCTTCTCGGTGATATTCGAGACGGTTTCAGTGACTTGATTGGCCGCTTTGCGGATGTCTTCGGCAACGGGGGCCACGTCCTCTTCCATCACGCGATTGGCTGAATCAAAGGCACGCTCGGCCGAAGCCAGGGCACCTTTTGTCGACTCCATGGCCGTGGTGATGGAGGCGAGTGTTGTGTTGGCGTTCAAAACAGTCTCGGTGATCACCCCCAGCGAAACACTGGCCTCATTCGTCAGCCGCGTAAGATGATCGGCCAATTCCGACCCGCGTTGAATCAAGGGTTGGATATCCTCATCAATCACGCGGTTGGCGGTTGCCAGGGTCGTTTTGGCCTCATCCAACGCACCCTTGGCCGATTCCGAGGCTGTTTTGACGGATTTCAAGGTTTCGGTTCCCGTCTTCAGCGTGGTCTCTGCCGTCGTGATCAGTGGGTCCAGACGTTTGGTGAATTCGCCGATATCCTTGGCCGCACTGCCGATATCGCCAGACAGGGTTTCGAAGTCAGACATCGTTTTATCCAACTTTCCGGTGGCCGAGGCCAAATTCTCCAGTATGTCAGACACGGCCTTGCGGTTTTTTTCGTCCACGACCGAATTCAGTTCCTGCAAGAGGGTCACCGCCTCATCCAGAACTTTCGGCGCACCCTCGAACAGGGTTTGGATCGTGCTGCGTTTGCTTTTGATGACGCTTTCTTGCGGTAGGCGGGCGGCAGTTGCCGATCCTCCGGTCAATTCGACATAGCCGACACCAGTGACGCCAAGCGACTGCAGTTGCGCAATAGTATCCTCGGTTACCGGGATGCCGGCGTCCACTTCGATGCGTACCCGAACCTTTGACGGGTCATCCTGATCCAAATTCAACGAGATCACCTGACCGACCGGCAGGCCGTTAAAGCTGACGCCACCGGCCGCCGACAATCCCGACACATTGTCGAACAACACGTCATAATAGGCGTATTGGCGGGTCACCTCGAATTTGGCGAGCCAGAGGAAAAAGCCGAACGCGCCCAAAAGTCCCGCAAGGGTGAACGCGCCGATCAGGATATAGTTCGCTCGGGTTTCCATAGCCTTACCTGCTCTACCCCTTCTGTTGCGCCGCACGGGCGCGGGGGCCTGTGAAGTATTCCCGGACCCAAGGATGATCGACCTTGGTCATCTCTTCTATTGGACCTTCAACCAGTACGCGTTTTTCTGCAAGCACCGCGATGCGGTCGCAGATGGCATACAGGCTGTCCAGATCGTGGGTAACCATGAAAACCGTAAGCCCCAGTGCTTGCTGCAACTCTCCGATCAGATCGTCGTAGGCAGCGGCGCCGATCGGGTCCAACCCGGCGGTAGGTTCGTCCAGAAAAACGATCTCGGGGTCGAGCGCCAATGCCCGTGCCAGCGCTGCCCGTTTGCGCATCCCACCTGAAAGTTCGGATGGAAACTTACCGCAACTCAGCTGTGGTAGACCCACAAGGCTGATTTTGAGCGCCCCCAGGGATTCCATCAGTTTCTCGCTGAGGCCCGTGTGTTCGCGCAGCGGTGCCATGACGTTCTGCAAAACCGTGAGCGAGGAAAACAGTGCCCCGTCCTGAAACGCCACGCCCCAATGACGTTCAATGCGGCGGCGGTCGGCCTCGGGACCATTCAACACGTCGACGCCCAGAACCTCGATGCTGCCGGCGGCGGGTGTGTTTAGCCCCACGATCGTCCGCAGCAGCACCGATTTACCTGTGCCCGACCCGCCGACGATGCCCAGAACTTCTCCGCGCCAGACGTCCAAGTCCAGATTGTCATGCACCACTTGCGGCCCGAATTGGTTGCGCAGCCCGCGCACACGGATCACGGCCTCGCGTTGCGCATCTGCCTGAGTGGCCTGATGTTGAACCGTACCGTCCATGTCAGACCCCGATCTCGGAGAAGAAGATCGAGAACAGCGCATCGATGGCGATCACCATGAAGATCGACTGTACGACAGAGGCGGTCGTGCGTTGACCAACGCTCTGGGCCGAGCCTTTGACCTGCATTGCCTGCCAGCAGGCGATCACGCCGATGACCAGCGCAAAGAACGGTGCCTTGATCAACCCGACCGCAAGCTGCCAGACGTCCGTGCTTTCATTCAACCGCGTGACGAACATGCCGGGACTGATGCCCAGATCGATCCAGCTCATCAATCCACCGCCGAACAAACCAGCAATATCAGCGACAAACCCCAGAATGGGAAGCATGATCAACAGCGCCAGAACGCGCGGGACCACCAGAACCTCGATTGGGTCCAGGCCCAGCGTCCGCATGGCGTCGATCTCTTCCTGAACCTTCATTGACCCGATTGAGGCCGTGAAGGCCGAGCCCGACCGACCGGCCACAATGATGGCGGTCAGCAGAATCCCCAACTCGCGCAGAACGGATATCGAAATCAGCTCGACCACAAATATCTCGGCCCCGAACTGCTTCAATTGGGTCGCACCCTGAAAGGCCAAGACAACACCAATCAGGAACCCCATCAGTGCGACAATCGGCAGGGCCTTGAACCCGGTTTCTTCCATATGCGTAAACAGCGCCGCGCGGCGCAGGCGCCAGGGCATGATCAAGGTGCGCCCGAGACGATGCAATGTCAGGCCCAGAAACCCCAGGATCGACAGCGTATCCTTCCAGGAACCGACGGTTCCTTGACCAACATCCGCAACCCAATCCACGAAACTGCGCGGTTCTGCGAGTTTTCCGGGTTTTTCCGGTATGTTGTGTGACACCGTCTCGATCAGCGCCGCGTGCGCGGGCTGGACGCCTTTGTACCGAAGCTGCGCACCTGTCCCCGTGAAGCGCTTTGCCAGATCGGCAACCAGCCAGGCCCCACCCGTGTCCAAAGCCTCGACATCGGACAAGTCCAGCGTAACGCTGCCGCCTGCGGGCTGGATGCCTGCGAATGCGCTCTCGACCATTGCCAGCGATTGCGTCAGCATTTCGCCTGCAATCCGGACCAGAGTGCCATCACCTTCACGTTCGGCTGTTATGGTTGGGCGCGTCATGAGGTCATGTGATGCAAAACACCCAGAGGCTGCAATGACTTTGTGCCCCTGCCTTGGGATTTCTCTGTCCGGGATTGCGTTGCTGCGACACTTGCACAAAGGGTAAAGACTAATCTGTTGCACGGGTCCAGAAACCGCGACACTGTGCGCGTGAAACCGCGGCAGGGGGCATGTCATGCAGAAAGCCGGCAATGTCTTGTTCATAATTATTGACCAGCTGCGCGCCGATTGCCTGAACGGAGCGTTGGCCGCGCATGTCGATTTGCCGAACCTGCGGGCCTTTATGGGCGAGGCGGTCACCTTCAACCGTCATTTCTCGGTCACCAATCCTTGCGGGCCGTCGCGCGCGTCGCTGCTGACGGGTCAATATGCGATGAACCACCGGTCTGTGCGCAACGGAACGCCGCTGCGCCATGACACGCCAAACATCGCCACCGAAATGCGAAAGGCCGGATATCTGCCGATGCTGTTCGGATACACCGACACGCCCGCAGATCCTCGCGCGTTTGACCCGAACGACCCGATGGTGAAAACCTACGAGCAGGTGTTGAACGGCTTTCACGAAGTTGTCGAAATGCGGCTGGAAGAATCCTATCCGTGGCGCGCGCATCTCATGAAGCAGGGCTATGCGTTTGATACCTACATGGATGTGTACAAGCCCGTGTCGCCATCCGGCAAGATGCCCAGGCTGAACGATCCGGCGCTGTACAGTGCCGACGACAGCGATACCGCATTCCTGACCGATGCTTTCCTGAGCAGCCTTGCGCCCTATACGGGGCAGAACTGGTTTGCGCATCTGACCTATATCCGCCCGCATCCGCCATTGGTCGCGCCGGCGCCGTACAATGACATGTACGACCCGAGCAAGGTTCCCTTGCCCGCGCGGCTGAAAACCTTGGCAGAAGAGACGGCGCTGCATCCGTTCTTCGGCCCCATGCTGGACACCTATACTGCCCGCGCGTTTGTGCAGGGTTTTGATCAGGTGGACCCGACAGATGAGAACATCCGCACCTTGCGAGCAGTGTACCTGGGGCTTGCAACTGAGGTGGATCATCACATCGGGCGCGTGGTCCAGTCCCTCAAGAACAGTGGCCAATATGATGACACGCTGGTGGTGATCACGGCCGACCACGGTGAGATGTTGGGCGACAGGCATAGCTGGGGCAAAATGACGGTCTATGACGCGGCCTATAACACACCGCTGATGATCCGGTTGCCGGGCAACCAGTCCCGCGCGGGCAGCGTTGTCGACATCCCCACCGAATCCATCGACGTTACGCCAACCATTCTGGATTGGGTTGGTCAATCCGTTCCGAACTCTATGGATGGCCGCTCATTGCTGCCACTTTTGCGCGGCGACAGGCCTAAGGATTGGCGCAGCTATACGTTCAGTGAACTTGATTTTTCCGAGCCTGAGGCTCCAACGCTGTGGCAAAAGCAGTTGGGAACCGGCACCAGCGATTCATGTCTGGGCATCCTTAGGGATGGGCGGTTTACCTTGGTTGAATTTGCGGCTGATTTGCCCCCGCTTTTGTTCGACCACGCGGCGCAAGGAGAGTTTGCAAATGTTGCCAACAAACCCGAATTCGCCGCTGATCTTGCCCGGCTCGGTCGTCAAATGCTGCGGCATCGGATGCGCAACATGGACCACACGCTGTCGCTGCATTCGATTACGCGTGAGGGGGCAAAGTCCCGTCAACGCTTCCAATAGGGGATCGCAAGAATCCTAGACAAATTCATATCTTACGATATCGTCAGCTTTTAAAACTCTGTTTGAATTTGTCCGGCCGGATACCAGTTGTTGTCAGACGCGCTCAATTCTAGGTGGAGCGTTTGCACATGTAGTTGGCCGTGTCGGGAGATTGGCGATGATCGACTGGTTTGTGCATGTACTGCAAACTTACCCCGAACTTGCCGTGTTTTTGTCCATTGGCATTGGGTTTCTTGTCGGACCGTGGAAGGTCATGGGATTCAGCCTGGGAACGGTCACAACCACGTTGCTTGCTGCTGTGGTCATCGGACAGGTGCATATCGACATAGATTCGGCTGTCAAATCGACTTTTTTCATCATGTTCATTTTCGCCGTCGGTTACGGCGTGGGACCTCAGTTCATACGTGGCCTGAAAGCTGACGGGGCACGGGAAGTTCTGTTTGCCCTGAGTGTTTTGGCCCTGTGTCTGATCATTCCGGTTGTGGCTGCCAAAGTGGCCGGGCTGGAACTGGGCTTTGCCGCCGGTCTCTATGCGGGATCACAAACCATCTCGGCCGCGATTGGGGTGGCGACAGATCAGATCAGCCAACTGGGCCTGTCCAGTGAGCAGGCGCAGACCTATGCCAACCAGATCCCGATCGCCTATGCAGTGACCTATATCTACGGCACTATCGGGTCTGCCATCATTCTGGCCAAGATCGGGCCGCGCCTGATTGGTGTGGATCTTGTTGCCGCCTGTAAGGAATACGAGGCCAAGCTGGGTGGCGGTTCAGCTGTGGACACCGGTGAGGGCATCGTCTCGGGCTATCGCGCCATCGAATCCCGCGCCTTTGTCATTCCCGACGGCAGCGATCTGTTGGGGCAGCCGGTGAAAGACCTTATGCCCGGCATCCGCATCTATGCCGAACGGATCAAGCGCGCCGACCAGATCGTTGAGGTCGAAGACACCACAATCCTGCAGGCAGGCGACACGGTCATGTTCTCGGGTCGTCGCGCCGACCTTGTCGGTCTGCTTGAATCAAAACTGAAAGAGGCCGACGCGCCGGACCTGTTGAGCATCCCGTCCGAAAAGCTGGATGTTCTTATCACCAACAAGGACGTGCATGGCAAAACATTGGAAGACCTGGGCAAGCTGTCCTTGGCGCGCGGGGTCTATGTCTCGAAACTGATGCGCAACATGGTTGAACTGCCTCTGTTGCCCGGCACCGTCCTGCATCGCGGTGACATCCTGACCGTTCTGGGCAGCAAGCGCCATGTTGAGGCCATGATTGCCGAGATCGGCTATGCAGACCGCCCTGTCGACACTACCGATCTGGCTTTTGTCGGTTGGGGTATTTTCCTCGGTGGATTGGTGGGCACACTTGCGATCACCATGGGTGGGTTTCCAATCAGCCTGTCTACCACAGGTGGCGCATTGCTGTCGGGGCTGCTGCTGGGCTGGCTGCGCACCGTGCATCCGACCTTTGGGCGGATTCCCGGCCCGTCGTTGTGGTTGATGAACACCTTGGGCTTGAATGTATTCATCGCCGTGATCGGGATCACCGCCGGGCCAGGCTTTATTGCTGGCCTGCAACAGGCTGGCATCGCCTTGCTGCTTTGGGGGATCGTTGCGACGTCTTTGCCAATGATCTTTTCGGTCTATGTCGGTCACTATGTGTTCAAGTTCCACCCGGCCATCCTATTCGGGGCCTGTGCCGGAGCCCGGACAACAACGGCGGCATTGGGCATGATTCAGGAAGCGGCGCAAAGCCGAATACCTGCGTTAGGGTATGGAATGCCTTATGCCATCGGAAACACTCTGCTGACCATTTTTGGGATGGTCGTTGTTTTGATTCTCAGCTGATTTGGAAGGTTTGGATTCATGGACAGACTGAAACTGCATGACTACGAAGCACTCAGCCCTTTTCAGATCAAGGATGAGCTGATCAAACTGGCCTCGGACGAGGCGCACAAGTCAAACGCGGCCTTCCTGAACGCAGGCCGGGGCAACCCCAATTGGATTGCCACCCGCCCGCGTGAAGCCTTTTTTGCACTTGGCCAGTTTGCGGTGACCGAGGCCAAACGGGTCATGAACCACCCCGCCGGTCTTGGGGGAATGCCTGCAAGGCAAGGGTGCCATGACCGCCTGTTGGCGTGGGCCGAGGCACATGCAGATATGCCCGGCGTCGATACGCTGCTTGAGGTGGTCAAACACGCCGTCTTTGCCTTCGACTTTGATGCCGATGCCTTTGTGCATGAACTGACGGATTCCATCATCGGCGACAACTACCCGGTGCCGGACCGTATTTTGGAGCACAACGCAGCCATCGCGCATGAATATCTGATGTGGGCCATGTGCTCGGGCCAACGCCCGGACGCCAAATTCGACCTCTTCGCGGTCGAGGGGGGCACAGCAGCGATGTGCTATATCTTCAAAACTCTCAAAGCCAACAGGCTGTTGAATGCTGGCGACACTATTGCGCTGTGCACGCCTATCTTTACCCCCTATTTGGAAATGCCCGAGCTGGAGGACTACAGTTTAGAGTCCGTGCATGTGGAAACAGATGAAAAAGATGGGTTCCAGCTGACCGATGCTGCTGTGGAAAAACTAAAGGACCCAAAGGTAAAAGCGTTTTTTCTGGTCAACCCGGGAAACCCGTCCTCGGTCGCGCTGAACGATGCCTCGCTGCAAAAGCTGGCCGATCTGGTCGAGAACCATCGGCCTGATCTGTTTGTTCTGACCGATGATGTGTATGGCACATTTGTTCACAGTTTTACGTCAGTGATGGGGTATCTGCCGCGCAACACGATCGGGGTGTACTCTTACTCGAAGTATTTCGGCTGTACGGGGTGGCGTCTTGGCGTGATCGCGGTCGCGCAAGACAATATCTTTGACCTGAAACTGGCGGGTCATTCAGAAGACATCAAAGACGCTTTGGACAAACGCTATGGGACCCTTAGCCTGACGCCGCGCGACATTCGGTTCATTGATCGGTTGGTCGCCGACAGCAGGGATGTGGCCCTGAACCATACCGCAGGTCTGTCGCTGCCTCAGCAAGTGATGATGACGCTGTTTTCGCTGGTCGAACTGGTGGACACCAAGAAAGCATATCAGACCGCTTGTATGGAATTGGTTCAACACCGCTTCAAACTGTTGACAGAAGCATTGGGGATCGAGGTCTCGCCGGGCGAAAACTACGATGCTTACTATGGCATTCTGGATTTCGAATACTGGCTTCGGAAATATGTTGGTGAAGAGGTTGTCGACTGGATCAAGCAGAACGTCCATCCGTTGGATATCGCCTTCAAACTGGCCGAAGACCACGGCATTGTTCTGCTGAACGGTAGCGGATTTGACGCACCCGATTGGTCGGCGCGCGTGTCCTTTGCCAATTTGCCGGATGAAGCCTATGCACAGATCGGTCGCGCCGTCCGTTCGGTTGCGCGCGGCTATGTGCAAGCCTATCGCGCAGCCAACAATCAACCGTTGCACGGATAGAACCGGGCCGTTCGATCACCTCTACACCTGCGGAAGATCTGGTGCTACGGATATGCCGCAGGAGGGGGGAACACTTGGACGTCAACGAACAGCGCCTCAAGGCAATGACAATCGCCGGGCTGAACCTGATCGGTCAGGCGCTTTCGATCTATGACAGCAAGCTACGTCTGGTTCTCAGCAATCGGCGTTTTCAAGAGATGTTCGATCTTCCTGACGAACTTCTTCAACCCGGTGCGCTGTTTCGCGACACCATCCATTTCCTGGCCAGTCGTGGCGAATATGGAGAGGACGGTGATATCGAAGAAATGGTCCGCCTGCGCGTCGAACAGGCGTTGGCGTTCGAGTCTCACTATATGGAACGTGTGCGACCCAACGGTCAGGTCGTCGCCGTCGAAGGCGCCCCGTTGCCACAAGGCGGTTGGGTGGCCGTATACACGGATATCACCGGGACCAAACGGGCTGAGAACCTGCTGCGCGCACGATCCGAGGAATTGTCTGGCCAATTGCTGAGTCACGCCGAAGAACTGTCTGCCACCAACCGAAAACTGGCGGCCACAATCACCGCTTTGGAAGAAGCCAAACGCGAATTGACCGAGATTGAAGCCCGCACACGCATGACAACCGAGATGATGCCCGCCCATATCGCGCATCTCGACGAAGCCGGGCGGTATGACTACTCGAACCGGCGCCTGAACTCGGTGATGCCGGGACGCCCGTCCGAGATTCTGGGTCTTCATATCTCTGAAGCTCTGGGGCCAGCGGCCTTTGCGCGCGTCGAGGAACATTTGCAAAAGGCGTATGATGGAGAGACTTCGGTGTTCGAGTTTACCGAAGATCAGGATGCGCGTCGTATCCGCGTATCCTTTACACCGGATGGAGACGGTGGCGTCTATGTGATGTCGGTGGACATCACAGAAGAAACGCAGGCGCGTGTAGCCTTGCAACAGACCCGCCGCCGGGAAATGGCCGCTCAGATGACCAGCGGTCTGGCGCATGATTTTTCGAACCTGCTGACCATTATTCTGGGTATGCAGGGACGGCTTGAGAAAATGGGCCTGCCCGACGAAGCCCGTGCACTTGTCGCGGCCACTCGCCAGACTGCGCGCCGAGGCGGGCAATTGCTGAACCGAATTGCCGATATGACGGGAACCCGGACCCCGCAACCGCAAGCCACGGATATGCGCAGGCTTTTGGAGGACTTGCGTGTCCTTGCCTCACCCTCTCTGCCACGTGGGGTCGGCCTGTCTTTGGTCAATACCTTGCCGGAACAGGCGCTGATGCTGGACCCCGGTATGCTGCAGGATGCGCTTCTGAATCTGGTTCTGAACGCCCGGGATGCCTGTGGTGTAAACGGTCAAATCACCATAAGCGCGCATGCCATTGGGGATATCTGGGTCGAGATCACTGTGTCGGATACCGGCCCCGGGTTTTCGACCGAGGCATTGGACAAGGCGCTCAATCCATTCTTTACCACTAAAGGCAGCCAAGGTTCCGGTCTGGGTTTGCCGATGGTCTATGACACGGTGAAACTTGCCGGCGGCTCTCTGAACCTGAAGAACACGCCCTCAGGCGCGTCCGTCAACTTGCGCTTACCATACCGCCCCGCGCCGCCGATCCGTGGAGGGTTGGTTTTGTTGGTGGAAGACAACGAAATTCTACGCGGTCAGTTCAGGGATATGCTCATAGATCTGGGATTCTCGGTGATCGAAGCAACTTCGGTGGACGAGGCGCTGGCGCTGGTCGAAGACGTAGAAGATATTGCGCTGGTTCTGTCCGATATTCGACTGGAGGGCAACGCCACGGGGCTGGATTTGCTGGGGCGTCTCAAGACTGGTTTGCCGTGCATTCTGATGACGTCGCTGGCACCCTCTGATCCCGAATTGCAACGCGCACGTAAGCTTGCGCCAGTGTTGCACAAGCCATTCACGCGCAAGCAACTTTCCGCACTGATTCGAACTGAGGCTGTCTGATGAACCAACCGCTGGTGACCATTTTGGATGATGAGCCCGAGATCCGCCACATCCTGACGGATGCTCTGGAAGAGGCCGGGTTTCGAACTCAGAGCTTTTCACGGGCAAGGGAATTCGAGGCCGCTTTGAACCGCGTGACGCCGGATGTGTGCCTGGTGGATCTATCGTTGCCCGATACGGACGGGCTGGCCCTTGTTCATCGTTTGGCCTTGGAACAAGGGGCGGCGGTCATTATTATCTCTGGTCGGGCGCAGGTACAGGACCGGGTGACGGGGTTGGAATTGGGAGCGGACGACTACATCACCAAACCTTTTGATCCAGCCGAAGTGGTTGCTCGTATCCGGGCGCGGCTACGGTCTCCACGCGGGCAGGTAAGCCATTCGGAAGTCGCGACTTTCAACGGATGGGTGGCACATTTTGATCGCTATGTCCTTGAAGATGACAAAGGCCATGAAACGCCGTTCAGCCATGCAGAAAGCGAGGTTTTGCGCCTGTTTCTCGAAAGCCCAAAACGGCTGATAAGCCGAGCCCAGATGCAAGAAGCCTTGGGTGGCGCAGCGGGTGACAGTTTTGACCGAGCGATGGATGTCCGTGTTTCACGGCTGAGAACAAAGCTGGGAGAGGATCCGAAGAACCCCCGCCTGATCAAAACCATCTATGGCGCCGGATATATTTTCCTCGGCGATGTTGTGTGGGGCTAACATCAACTGAAAACCGGTGCGTCGTGCCGTTTTGCGCTGTACGGGACGTTATCTTTCCGGGTGGGCTGGAATCTCAGGCTTGTCCTGCTTAACTAACAGCAACTCGAATTTCGGGTTGCAGGGTTCCGAAGGAGCTTTGGGCATTGTAAGGATGCGACGGCCCCTATGCAGGGGTCAAACGAGGGTCTGGAGAGCGGAATGATCGGCAAAGCCTGGGCGAAATGGCGATCCGGCTATATTGGTCGGCTTGTCGGGGAAAGCCTGCGCAAGCAGGGTTGGCTTTACGGCATCGCGATGTTGGCCATGGTGGTCTCAGCGGCCGCTACTGCGGGTACAGCATGGATGATGGAGAACATCATCAATACCATGACAGACCCCGAAATGAGATCAAAGGCACATCTGGTGGCTTTGGTCGTTGTGATTCTGTTTGGGTCCAAGGCCTGTGCATCCTACATTCAGGCGATTTTTCTGGCACGCGCCGGAAACCGCATTATCGCAGTTCAGCAATCGCGCCTCTATGACAGGCTATTGAGACGCGGTGTGGGCTATTTTGCCGAGATTGAGTCCTCAAACCTTTTGATGCGGGTTACTGCAGGCGCGCAGGCTGCGCGACGGCTCGTGGATGTGATCGTTACCAGCTTTGTGCGCGATCTTCTGACGCTTGTCGGTCTGGTGTTTGTGATGGTCTATCAGCAACCCTTGCTGTCAGTTTTGTTTTTTGTTGTGGGACCGGTAGCGCTGATCAGTGTCCGCTATCTGCTTAAGAATGTCCGCAAAATCATGCAGGCCGAGTTAAAGTATCTGTCTGAGATCATTCAGGTTTTGCAAGAGACGTCGAACGGGATCAAAGTCATCAAGGTCTTTGGTTTGGAAGGTCGGATGACCGACAGAATGAACATCGCGATTAAACGGGTTGAAAAACGGTCGAATGACATCGCGTCGTTGCAATCGATCGCAAGCCCCTTGATGGAGTTTTTGGCCGGCCTTGCGGTCGCTGGCGTTTTGGTGGTCAGCACACTGGGAATTGGGGGCTCGGAACCTCCTACGGCCGGCCAGCTGATGTCGTTTATTACCGCTCTTCTAATGGCTTATGAACCTGCAAAGCGTCTTTCCAAAATGCGCGTCGTGATTGAAACATGTATGGTTCCAATCGGTCTGATGTTCGAGTTGCTGGACGAAGAAGACTCCATGCGAGAACACGCGCAGCCCAAAGATCTGCGCGGCGGACCCGGTGAGATCCGTATGCGCGATGTAACGTTCGGCTATCAAGGGACATTGCCGGTCATCAAGGACATGAACCTTACGTTCGAGGCAGGAAAAACAACTGCATTGGTAGGTCAGTCAGGGGGTGGTAAATCCACGATTTTTGGTCTGATCATGCGGTTCTATGACCCGGACCAGGGCAGTGTCGAGATTGATGGTCAGGATCTGCGAGAGGTTAGCTTTGCGTCGCTGCGGCGCAAGATTTCCTATGTCGGTCAGGATACTTTTTTGTTCTCAACCAGTATCATGGACAACCTGCGATACGTGGCCCCGGACGCAACGGATGAAGAGATCATAGCGGCGGCGCAAGCGGCTCATGCTCATCAATTTATCAGCGAATTGCCTCAGGGGTACGACACCCAAGTCGGGGAAAACGGCGCGTTTCTGTCCGGGGGACAGAAACAAAGGCTGGCCATTGCCCGAGCGATCTTGCGGCGGGCTGAAATTCTGTTGCTGGACGAGGCAACCAGTGCGCTTGACGCAGAATCGGAAACGCTGGTGAAAGAAGCGCTGGATAAACTGACCGAAAGCGTCACCACGATCGTGATCGCGCATCGACTTTCGACGGTTCTGGAGGCTGACAATATCATGGTTGTTCAGGATGGAGAGATCGTTGAACAAGGTAACCTGAATGCACTGATCGAGCAAAACGGCGCGTTTCGACGCTTGTTTGATCAACAGTTCAAGCAACCTGTCTCATGAACTCCTGATATTTTGCACGACGCCATGAATTGGTTTCGTTGTTCGGCTTATCCCGCTATCGGACTATTCGCGCAAAGCCTGCTCTTTGATCTTCACAACGGGCTGGATCAGATAGTCCATTACAGTCTTGCGGCCTGCCAGAATGTCGACCTCGGCGATCATACCGGGGATGATTTCCACCGCGATGCCATCCGCGTCCAGCATGGTGCTTTTGGTTCGAATCTCGACTACAAAGACCTCTTCATCATTGCGGTTTGAGCGTGTGATCGTATCGGCACCAATTCTGACAATCTCACCGTCCAACCCCCCATAGCGCGCGAAATCGTATGCGGTGATTTTGACCTTCACCAACTGGCCTGCGTGGAGAAAGGCGATGTCTTGCGGACGTACATAGGCTTCGACCAGCAAACTATCGTCCAGCGGCACAATTTCGATCAATTCTTCACCGCTGCGCGCCAACCCGCCTAACGTCGTACGATGGATGCGGTTTACGATTCCGCGTACAGGAGACCGCACCTGTGCCCGCGCCGCCCGGTCCTGCAAGGCGGGTAGCATTGGTTGCAAGGCGGCCAGTTCGGCCGTGGCAAGAGCCAGATCTGTCAACGCAGCACTGCGGAACCGGCTGCGCGCGGCTCGGATGCGATCATCAATTTCCTCCAAACCTGTTTTCAGCCTGTTGGTCGCCGCGACGGCTCTGACTTTGCGTCCTTCCCATTCGGCTTCGCTGCGCCGCAACGCCAATAGGGTGGTTGCAGGTTCCATTTTGCTTTCCACCAAAGGGGCCATCAAGGCGCGCTCTTCCGCCAACACCCTGAGCGTTTCCTGGGCTGTCACTTGGTCCACCAACCCTTCTTCGTATTCGCGATGACGTTGTTGCTGTTGACGCAGCAAAATGTCGATTTCCGACTGCAGTTCTGCCTGTCTGCCTTGAAAAAGAGCGGTCTCAGATTGGACGACAGTAGGTGCCCCATCCATCAAAACCGCGTCGAATAGCAGATCGCGCCCATCAATCTCGGCCTGCAAACGCTGCATTCTTGCCATTAAGCCGAAGGCGCGTTGTTGTTCCTGGCTCAACTGGCTGTCGATTTGCGTGGTATCGAACTCCATCAGAAGGCTGCCTGCATCCACCAATTGCCCTTCCTGCACGTATAGAACCTGCAGAACTCCGGGTTCCGTCGCGTCGATCAGCTGCACATCTCCGGACGGGACAATACGACCATCCACCCGCGTGACGTCGTCCAACTCTGTCAGATAGGCCCAAAGCCCAGCGGCAAGCAAACACGCAAGAATAACCATGAGTAGGATAGAGCCCCGCAATGGTGTGGTCCCCCGCATCTCGCGTGCCAATGAAGCCAAGTCACGATGCTGCGACATTCAGGTGCCTCCGGTTGCGCCGCACGTGTTGGGACAGAAGACTCTTGGGTCCATCCACCTCGACGGTTCCGTTTTCGACTACGATCACTCGATCCACAAGCTCCAGCAAGCTCGGACGATGAGTGACAACGACCATTGTCGTATCAGCCGTCGCCTGCTTGAGACGCTGTAGAACCTGTGCTTCGGTTTGTACGTCCATCGCGCTTGTGGGCTCATCAAACAACAAAACCGGAGGTTTTCCTATCAGGGCACGGGCCAAGGCGATGGCTTGTCGCTGGCCCCCGGACAGCCCTTCTCCGCGTTCGGCAAGAGTTTGATCATAGCCCGCAGGAGTGCGAGCCACAAAATCCTCGACCCCTGCTATCTGCCCGGCCTCGACCAGGTCCTGATCACTGGGCCGGATCGCGCCACTGGCGATGTTTTCCCGGATTGTACCGGAAAATAGCCAGACATCCTGCAAGACGGCCCCGATGTTTCGACGCAGATCGCCAGGATCGATTTGCCGGATATCCAGCCCGTCCAACATCACCGATCCGACGCGTGGCGTGTACAGGCCCAGCAGCAGCCGGGCTATCGTGCTTTTTCCGGACCCGATCTGCCCCAATATCGCAACTTTTTCACCGGGATTGATGGTGAATGAGACCCCATTCAACGTGTCATCTGTTTGATCAGGATAGGCGAAATGAACATTGCTGAAGGTAATCGCACCGCTGAAACGTGTGCGACTGATCCAGCTTTTCCCGTCCGGTCGCTCGCTTTGTGCCTGCATAAGATGATTGAGGTTTCGATATGCGCTGCGGGCTTGGTGGACCCGGGTCAAGGCCTGAGCCAACTGTCCCAATGGCGCCAGCGCCCGCCCCGTCAGCATAACCGAAGCGACCAAGGCCCCCATGCTGGCTTGTCCGTCCGTGATCAGAAACACACCATAGAAAACTATCAATACCTGTGCCGCTTGCTGGGTAAAGCCTGTCAGGTTGAGCGCAAACTGAGAAATGGCCCGACTGCGCATCCCGTGCACTGATTGTCTTTCAAGCGCACCTTCCCAGCGTGCGCGCATCTGGCGACCAGCAGACGTTGTCTTTATGGTTTCAAGGCCCGATACAGCTTCGACCAAAACCGATTGTTTGGACTGACCGTTGTTGAATTGTTGTTCGGCCAACCGGGACAAGAAAGGTTGCACAAGCAGCCCTGTCAACAACACAACGGGAACCGCCATGGCTGGAACAAGGGCCAACGGTCCGCCGACCAGGTAAATCACAAATACAAAGAGACCGATGAACGGCAGGTCGACGATGGCAACCAATGTGGCGGATGTGAAAAACTCGCGCAGGGTTTCGAACTCGCGAATTGTACTGCTCATGGCCCCGGTCGAACCCACGCGAGACTTCATTTGAATGTTGAGAAGTTTGTCGAAAATTCGCCGACCCATCAGCATGTCGGCTTTCTGACCCGCATGGTCAATAAACCCGGCCCTCAACAGCTTAAGGATGAAGTCGAAACCAAGTGCAACGCAGACGCCGATGGTCAACGCGATGAGCGACTCTGTCGCTTCATTTGGAAGAACACGATCGTAAACCACCATAATGAAGACCGACGTTGAGAGGCCAAGTATGTTGGCCAACGCCGCAGCCAATGCGACCTGAAAATAGGACCACCGACTGGCAGAAAGCGCTGACCAGAACCAGTGTCCGGTTTTGCCGACCGTGCCCTGCACCGTCTCTTCCTTGTAGCTACGGCGAAACAGAACAGCATAGCCCGTATAGACATGTTGCAATTGGCTTTCGGAAATCGTGCCAACCCCGGCACCCATGGCCGGGTCGAATATCAGCAAGCGGCCATCTTCGCTGCGTCCTTGAAAGACAACCGACCTGTCATTTTCCAACAGCAGGATGGCAGGCGACAGCGTGTCATCGAATTTGTTCAGGTGGCGGGCACCATATCCCGCCTGCAGCCCGATCTGACTGGCCAGCGTAACTACATCTCTTACTGACAGTCCTGTCTCAGTGTCAGTTTGCGCGGCCTGCAACGTCGCCATGGTCACGGGCCGCTCGAGGGTTTCGGCCACGTTCATCATGCAAGACTCAAGTTCCGTCAGAGGTGATTTTTCGGAAACATGTTGGTATTGCGTCATGGGTCTGAACCTCAGATGCCGAATGTAATAGTGCTGAGGTCACGAATAGGCATGTTGATCCCTCGCGCTTCCCGACAGAAACCCTTCGGCGATTTGCGCGTTCGCGATTGCACCTAAAAAACGACCCGCATCTGGAGTGAGGTCCAGTTTGGCAAGATGTTTGTTTTGCAGAACTTGCGTTTGCGCATGCGCCAACCACGGAACGTGAGACAAAGAGATTTGGTGGGCATGAACCAACCGAAGCGCACCACAAACAGCCAATTGCGTCTTTTCCTCTGGGGAAAGAGCATCCAAATGCGTTTGCGAAATGCCTAGAAATCCCGGTGGAAGATTGTACCCTTCGTGTTCTTGCAAATCGTCAAACAAATTAAGATCGGACAGGACTTCACATATGGCGCGTGTTCTTTTGACCGACGCAAGACGGGCTTGGAAAAAGGACTGAACTTTACGCAGTTCCGAAGACAAGGCCCCAGTTTTGTCAAAGAAGACCTCATCCTTCGGATTGTCGGAAACCAGACCAAGACTTTCGTCCACCATCAACAGGAATTGGTTCCCAGCACGATTTGAGACCCTATCTGCAAAAAACGGAAGGCAACGCAGTGCAGATGGCACATAGGGCGCCACCCATGCCCCCGTGTCCGAAACAAAGGGATTGGGTGACTTGGCATGAAGCGTGAACAGAGCCACCGGTTCGACCTCTTCACCCGTTCTTCGAAACGCGGTCGGAAAAGCGGCTGCGACAGGAAAAATCTCGGTCTCAACCACAGGGCAATCCGAAACGGTTTGCGCGAACTCAAACGAGGTAAATCGCTTCCAATACTTGTTTCCGTAGTTTTCGACCGTGACAGGTTTGCATTGATTTTGCGTCATAGAAGCCTCGTAGATCGTCTTTTGTCCCACCAGTGGTTCAGGCCGTTGCGCCAGTTGGATCAGTGTGCAGGATGTTGTCTGCATTCAGGTTGCCGAGGTCATTCAAGCCATCGAAAACCGCAAGCGTATCGACCGATGCATTGTCTGAGGCCGAAAACACTGCCTTCACCAATTTGCTGTCGATGCCATCAGTCGCCAGAACATAGAGTTCATCGCCAGATTGCGTCCCCAGAAGGCTTTCAAGTGCTGTTTCGATCGCATCGTCGGTCAGTTCGGCCAAGACCGTGGTCAATCCAACGAAACCAGTGTTTGTACCCAGGTTTTCGCCTGAACTCAGAAACTCAACATCTGTTCCGGTGCCTCGAAGCGTTTCCACACCCAAGCCACTGAACATCAAGGCGTCTGAAACCTCGGATGCGGGGCCAAGACTGAAGCCGGTGATGACATCGCTGCCGTTCACTGCCGGGTCTGCTTCGAAAATGACAATGTCGCGTCCTGCATTAGAGACATCGATCGCATCATTTCCGTCACCGCCACGAATGAAGGTATCCACATTCGATGCAGTCAGCATGTCGTCACCGGCAGTACCCAGTTGATAAACCGTCGGTCCGCCAAACGGTGTCGTAAGCGTCAGTTCAACCGGGCTGTTCAAATCCTGAACCGTCATTTCAAAGCTGACGAGTGGCTCCGAAAGGTCAGAAAAAACCACAGAAGCCCCTGAAAAATTTACGAAATCTGGGTTTGAAGCGTTCACCGCAAGAGGCAACTGTGCGTTGCCTACGACGGATCCGCCATCAAATGTAACCAGCGACGAGTCAAACTCCAACCTCATATCCACGGCAATGCCCAAAGAGATATCCTGATCGGTTTCAGCGTAGATCGCGAACTGAACAGTGGACCCACTGCGTCCGATTTCGGAAATGACATAGATAGCGGATGTGTGGGCTGTGGCCTCGGCATCAACTGGTAGCGGGTTGGGACCACCAGTCACATCAGCCTCGGCGGTGAAACTCAACACATCCCCTTCGGTTGTCGCCGCAAATTCCGACGCCGCAATTGTCGTGGACCACGTCCCGTTCGCGGCAACAGTGGCGGTGCCAACGGGATTTCCGCCAAGCAAGACATCCACGACCTGTCCCGCACCCAGTCCAGTGGAGGATCCGGTGATCGTAACCCCCGCGCTTTGAGCTTCAGCCAGCGAGACGGCGCTATTGTTGCCGACACCATCCATTGACAGGGTTGGGCGAAAGTCTGTGGTGAACGAGCTTGTCGCTGCAGTCGACACGTTTCCGGCAGCGTCTTCCACCGAAGCCGAAACCTGGAAGCCGGAACCGTCCGCCAGCGCTGCCAGATCGGATGACGGTACGGTGGTGGCCCATGTGCCGTTGGCTACAACAGCAGAATAAGTTTGGCCGTTCAAAGTGAAAGAAACGGTCTGGCCGTCTTCGGCGGTTGTCGTTCCCGAAACTGCGAGGTCACTGTTGCGCTCGGTCACATCAAGTACTGCGCCAACTGACAGGGGATCCAAAGTGATGTTCGGGGCTGAAAAGTCGGTTGCAAGACTTGTCGTTGTCTGGGTGGTGTTGCCAGCCGCGTCCGTAACCGATGCCGTGACTGTATAAGTTTCCTGATCTTGCAGCGCCACCAGGTCCAAGGCATCGGTGGTCAGGGTCCAGACACCGCTATTCACCGTCGCAGTGTTGCTGACGTCGACGGTTCCGTCTGCACGCGCAATTGTGACTGAGACAACGGCTCCGTCGGCCGCGTCCGAAGTGCCGGAGATTGTCAGATCCGTCGCTTGTTCAGCGGCGTTCATCACCGGGCCGTCAGACAGGTTGGTGACGGCAATGGTGGGGGCAGTGAAGTCCGTATCAAAGCTGTTGACGGCCTGAACCGCAGGGTTTCCAGCTGTATCAGAGACGTCCGCAGTGACGGTGATTGTCGCGCCGTCGGTCAGACCCGCCAAATCTGTAGCAGGAACTGTAGCCGTCCAAATCCCGCCAGAGGCCTGACCTGTGTATGTCTGGGCATTCAAGCTAACTGTGACGGTCTGACCGGCTTCTGCTGTGGTCGTTCCAGAGATAGTCAGATCCGTTCCCTGTTCCATCGCGTTCATAACGGTGCCATCCGAAAAGTTGTCGATGCTGATCGATGGCGCGCTTGCGTCCTTGGAAAGCGAAACGTTCACTTGAGGGGCCGCGAGGCCGTCCGCGTCAGAGACATCTGCCGTGATGGAAAAGTCGTCGCCATCAGCCAGAGCGATCAAGGCAGCAGAAGGGATCGTTACGCTCCAGCTGCCTCCGGCAACTGAGCCTGAATAAGTCTGGCCGTCCAGAGTGAGGGTCACCTGCTGCCCGTCCCCTACATTTCCGGTTGTACCTGTGACGGTCAGGTCCGATCCGGCATCAACGGCGTTCAGGACAGCGCCGACCGATAGCGGCGCTATCGAGATCGAAGGGCCGGACAGATCCACCGGAACAGACAAGCTGACCGGACTGGCAGTGTTTCCTGCGGCATCTTCAACCGAGACGCTGAATTCCGCCGGGGTGCCTGTGTTCAACCCCGCGAGATTTGCATTGGGAATGGTCACGCTCCAACTGCCTCCCACAGCAGTTCCGACAAAGGTCTGACCATCCAGTGTTACGGTTACCGGTTGGCCATCTTCTGCCGTTGTTGTTCCGGTGACGGTCAGATCGCCTGCCACGTCAATCAGGTCGATGGACCCGCCTGCCACCGGGTCGAGCGAAACGGTCGGCGCGCTGAAATCGGTATCGAAACCGCTGCTGACCTGAACGGCTGGGTTCCCGGCGCGATCCGAAACGTCCGCCGTTACGGCAATCGTCGCGCCATCCGGCAAAGCTACCAGATCGGCTGCCGGGACCGTCGCGCTCCACTTCCCGTTGGACACTGTGCCGCCATAGGTCTGGCCGTCGACGGTAATGGTCACGGTTTGACCGTTTTCTGCATCTGTTGTCCCGCTTACTACAAGGTCTGTCGCTTGCTCGCTGCTGTTCAAAACGGCACCGTCCGAGAAGCCGCTGATGCTGTGAGTTGGCGGAATCGTATCCACGGTGACAGTCACCGTAGATGCGGAGAGTTCCTGCCCACCGCTATCCAGTGTTCGCACCTCAACCGTGGATGTGCCTTGGGGCAAGGCGCTGGCTTCTGATGCGCTTAGCGACACGCTCCAATTTCCATCCGCATCCGGGGTCACGGATTTGGTAACCGATCCGATCGTGACCTCGACCGAGGCCGCGCCGTCAGGTGCAGTGGCTTGGGTCAGAGTGTTGTTCAGAGACGTCGCCTGCAATTCGGTCAGGTTCAACGTCGGATAATTGGGTGTTGGGGCGCTGTCATCTCCACCACCGCCGCCCCCGCCACCAGCGGCGGCGGCTCCGGCAAGGCCAATACCGCCCAACACGGCACCTGTTCCGCTTATGCCGCCTGCAGCAGCAACGCCCCCAGCCTCGGCGACGGCGCTAAACTCGACGATTTCTGATACTACGGCTTCTGCGATCATGATTGAGCCGCTATCGAGAACCTGAACATGTTCGGCCGCGACGGTTACTGTGCGGCCATCGGCCAATTTCAGTAGAACATCCCCATTTTCCATGACCTTGGCTGACCGCACTCCAGGGATCGTGTCTGCGAACTGAAATGCGTAGAGTTCTTCCACTGTGGCCTGCGAGAAGGCCGGAAGCGCCATCAGAGTCGAAACCAGCCCACCAGCGAAACCGCGTCCGGCCCATTGCTGCAGCCTGCGGTCGATCCACTTGCGGATGGTCCGGTTTTTGTCTGCAGTTGTTGGACTGGCAACCGGATTTTTATGGCGTTCAGGTGTCTTCATCGTCTTGCCCCTCAGATTTGGTTCCCGTCATCCTTCGAAGACATCGCCAGCAAAAACTGCCGGTCATATTCATCTGTCTTGCCTTCGGGTTGCGACTGCGGTCGGACCAGAAAAATTGAGTTAAACTGGAACCGAACTCCTCGTTTTCACCACATTCCCGCTTTGGTTTCGGTCTGAGCATCGGATCATCCTGTGTGCAGTGCCGGGGTGGCGTTGGGGGTGATCAAGGTGATGCTTCAATTCGGAACTGTGGTTGCAACGGGGAGCACGGCGCTCGATTCAGGTATCGGCGATACGGCTTTAAAAACGTTTAACGGGGATACGTTCCTCTATTCCGTCACCGGCCCGTTCGGTGGCGTTGCCGTCTGGCGGCTGACCGAGGGGATGGGGCCGCAACTGATCGATTCCGAATATCACAGCGGTCCAATCCTGTATCAGGTCGGTCGGACGGGGGTGCCGGTCACACTGGCGGGCGAGGACCAGCTGGCACTGGACATCAACAACGCAACGGGTTTGGTAGGATATGTGCTGAACGCGGACGGGACCATCGGCGACCTCAAGGAAACCGATACACTTGACGGAGGCGGCGATATCTCTGCCATGGTGCAGCTGTCGTTGGGCCCAAGTGACCTGCTGACCCTTGCTCATCACGATACCGGCCAGATCGGCAGCTACCACGTCAACGGGGATGGCTCCCTCAGCTTGGCGTCACTGGTGACGGGACGGGCTGATTCGATGCAGGCTATCGAGTCTGGGGCAGAGCAGTTTGTGATCGCTGCCAATGCCTCGGACAGTACACTCAAAGTTTTTGAAGTCGACGAAACCGACGGTAGCCTCACCACAGTCGACAATAGTGCCGCAATTGGGACCTTGGGTATTGCGACGCCCACAGCGATAGAGGTAGTCCAAGCCTACGGCCATTCCTGGGTCGTGGTTGCGGGTTCTGGCAGCAATTCGCTGAGTGTGATGGGGCTGCGCAGTGATGGTCGGTTGATCCCGACGGATCATGCTGTGGATACGTTGAATACGCGGTTCGAGTCCGTTCAGGACCTGTCTGTGATCGAAGTGAACGGTCGCGCTTTTGTTGTTGCGGGCGGAGGCGACGACGGCATCAGCCTTTTCACACTGACCCCGGACGGGAAACTGATCCACTTGGACAGTTTCGCCGACACGCTGGACAGCGGTTTGCAAAATGTCCAGACATTGAGCGTTGCGCATGTTGGGGATGAATTGCAAATTCTCGTCGCATCTCAGCAGGATCCGGGTTTGACGCAGTTGACCGTCTCTCTTGCTGATCTCGGTATCGTAAGGGAAGGGGCTGGTGCGGTCGATGGCTCGGACCTGGATGATATGCTCAGTGCAACCGTACTTGACGGGACTTTGTCGGGTGGAGCAGGTAATGACATCCTGATCGCGGGCAGTGCAAAGACCACCATGACGGGCGGGGCAGGGGCCGACATTTTTGTCATGCAATATGGCAGCGGGCCCACTACGATCACAGATTTCCAGGCAGGTATCGACCGGTTGGACCTGTTTGACTACCTGATGCTGCGCAATCCAGATCAATTGACGTTCACGACAACAGCGCAGGGGGCGGACATTCAGTATATCGACGAGATCGTGCATATCACATCCCAAACCGGTGATCCCTTGACACGCTACGACGTGTTTGGTGTCGGATTTGATGGACCGGATCATGTTCCAGTTGATTTTGGTACATTTGGAGGGCTGGAGCCCCCGAGTTCGGACGGTGTTCTGGGTTTGGTTTCGGTGGATTCCCAGACATCCAATCCAAGTCTCGCCGACGCCGAGATCAGATTTACACCTGATGGTTCGGGAACAGTCAGCTCTGTCGCCGACGGCGAAGGCCGGTTCGATCTGGGTCTGCCGTCAGGCGTTTTCTCTGGCGAGTTGGAAATCCTCAAGACGTATTCCACGGCCAGCGGCAAGGTTAACGCGCTGGATGCTTTGCAGGTTCTTCGAATATCGGTCGGATTGGACCCGACCTGGGGGCCTGCAGCGCCTGAAAACCTGATTGCGGCCGACGTTACTCAAGATGGTACAGTCAACGCACTTGATGCCCTGACTATCTTGCAAGTCGCTGTGGATCTCGCACCAGCCACTCCGGCAAAATGGGTCTTTTTGGATTCCGATGCGGATTTATCCGGAATAACGTCGAACTCGGTCGACTACAGCACGAGCATGAACATCGTGGTGGAAGATGGAGCCTTTGCTACCGATATGACATCTATCTTGTTGGGAAATCTAGAGGTTGTGTAGGTCAACGCGTGCCAAGGCGAGCGCGACTTTGTGACGGTGGATGAACGCACCCGTGTCTCATAGGCGTCCGGACAAAGGGCGCACATTTATTTGATCTGTGCGGGTTCTCAGAGCGATAATTGCAACCTTTTGCCCAGGCGGTTGTAAGTTGGCCTGCTACAAATCTCGGTATATCCCCGGCACTTGAAGTGCGTTTTTCCGACAAAAACGCCCCGACACATCTTTCGAACGTGCCAGGGCGGAAGGCCCCACAAACCTGGAGCTTAGCAACCGCGTGGGGATCAGCTGCGACCTTTCCAGGGCACCAGCACGTTCTCAGCTTTGCGCATCAGGATATCGATTCCATAGCCGATGATCCCGATCAGCACGATGCCCATGATAACGATGTCCGTCAGCTGGAATTTGGACGCGGCAATGATCATCATGCCGGCACCTTTTTGTGCTGCGACCAGCTCGGCCGCAACCACCGTGCCCCAACAGACACCCATCGCCACTCGCGCGCCGGTGAAGATTTCCGGCAGTGAGTTCGGGACAATCACATGGCGCATGATCTGCCACTTTGAGGCTCCCAAGGAATAGGCCGCGTGGATCTTCGAGATGTTCACGCCCGACACGCCCGCTCGGGCTGCGATGGTCATGATCCACAAAGCCGCCAGGAATAACAACACGATCTTTCCGGTTTCCCAGATGCCAAACCAGATGATGACCAGTGGGATCAGTGCAAGCGGCGGAACCGGTCTCATGAATTCAACGATCGGGTCGAACCAGCCTCGGAACCAGCCGGACAGACCCATTGCGTAGCCAAGAGGAATGCCAACAAGTGCACCAGCGATAAAACCAGCAATGACGCGCAGCAGGGACCATCCCAGATGTTCCCAAAGCGAGAAGTTCTGATATCCTTCGTTGGCGATCTCAAAGAAACGAGCGACCACGGTTTCCGGTGCGGGAAGCCAGATGGGGTTCATCTGCAAACCCTGCGCCGGGGTAAAGCTGATCGCTCCTTTGCCGGTCAGCGATACGGAACCGTCGCCGACATCGACACTGGTGCCAGGCCCGATAGGGGTGCCGTTGATCGCAACGATCTTTGCTCCGTCGGCGCGCTTGGCCTCGTCATTTTTGTCGAACAGAATGGTCGATGACCGTCCGGTTGGCGCAGCAAAAGCATCGTCCTTAGCAAACCCCTGGCCCGGATCGACTTCGAAATCTTCTGTATCTTCGCCGAAGGGCGGCACGCGAATGAATACGGTCGCCTCGTCTTGGGTGCCGTCCGCATTCTCAAGTGTATAGGTGAATTGGGTGTTGCCGACGAACGGGCCGGGTACGTGCAAAGGGATCAGTTTTGATCCGGTAAACGCCGCCCAGATCAGGAAGATAACAAGTATCGATATGATCGAGGCTGCTCGGTCCGAGCGCACAGCGCTTTCGTCGCCAAAGGTGACGGTCTTCAGGCTGGTGAAATCCTGACGGCTTTGCAGGCCCTTGCGCAAAAGATGGACGATCATGAACGCGCCGCCGAAGAGGCCGATGTAAAAGAGAAGTACGATCATGATGCTTGCTCCGTCCGGCCCATGATTTCCTCTTCCATTTCCCAAATCATCGACAGGATTTCATCTCTTGTTTCGGCAAAACCCTCGGATTTCTTCACGTCGCGAAGATCGGCGTTCACCCCACGTTCGGCAAAGGGAAGGTTGTATTCCTTGTGGATGCGTCCCGGACGCGGAGCCATCACGATCAGGCGCTCGCCCAACAGCAAGGCTTCTTCCACCGAGTGAGTAATCAGGATGATGGTCTTGCCGGTCTCTTTCCAAAGTTTGAGGACCAGACCCTGCATTTTTTCGCGGGTCAGTGCATCCAGAGCACCCAGAGGTTCATCCATAAGGATTACGTCTGGCTCGTTGGCCAGACACCGCGCCAAGGCGACCCGCTGCTGCATCCCACCGGACAGTTCGTAGACGGCCTTTTCCTTGAAATCCTGCAGTCCGACGACCTCAAGCAGATGGTCCGAGATCTTGTCGCGTTCTTCTTTCGGCATGCCCTTCATGCGCGGGCCGAATTCCACGTTTTCGCGCACATTCATCCACTCGAACAAAGCACCCTTCTGAAACACCATACCGCGTTCCGCATCCGGGCCTTCGACGAAATGACCATTCAGCTCGATACGGCCAGAGGTCGGTGCGAGGAATCCAGCGACAATGTTCAGCAATGTTGTCTTACCGCATCCTGACGGACCAAGAACCGAAACCAGTTCCCCTTCCTTCAGGCTCAGCGATACGTCCTGCAATGCCTGCACAGACGAGCCGTTGGGTAAGTCAAAACGCATGGACAAATCGACTATGTCCAGTTCAGGCATTCTGTTTCCTTCCTGCTGTTTCATCTGGGGACCGACCCGAGGTACAGGCCAGCCCCCAAATTCCTTTATTTTATTGTTAGTTGGACGCTGTCGACAAAGGCGCGGAGTTCACGGCGCCTTCATAGGAGTCCAGTGCCGAGTCAATGCTGCCTGCCGTAACAAAGACCTCAGCGACGCCTTTCATAAACTCATGCGCGCCACCGCCCAGCCATTTGGCAGACAATTGTTCGTCTGCCGACGGGAAGGTGAAGGTTGCGATGGTCGCTTCGGCATCGGCCGGATCCATACCGGCATCCTTGGCAATAACGGCCAGCATTTCGTCCTTGTTGTCGCCTGCGTTCCACTGCGCATTCGCATCAGCCGTCACTTTCAGGAACGCGGACAGCAGTTCGGGCTCTTCCTGAATGAACGAAGACGGCGCACTGGTCACATCAAAGACCAGAATACCCAGTTCTTCTTTCTCGGCGCCGGTCAGAAGAACATTGCCATGCTCGGTCATGCGACGCAGTGCGCCGCCCCAGCCGCATACCATGTCCAGGTTGCCCTGAGCAAAAGCGGCCGCACCATCGGCGGGAGCCATGTCAACGATCTCGAGCGAACTGGTGTCGACGCCAAAATGCGCCATCTGGGACAGGAAACCATAGTGCGCAGCGGTCCCGATCGGGACGCCGACCTTCTTGCCGTTCAGTTCACCGGCATTGGTCTTGTCGATTTCCAGCGCTTCAGCCACAACGCAGTTGTCGTTGTCTGAATAGCTGACCGCTACATCCACGGCTTGCAGATCCTGACCTGCCGAGGTTGCGACAACAAACGGAGGAACACCCTGGCTGACGGCGATCTGAACGTCGCCGGATGCCATTGCGGCGGACATTGCAGTCCCGGTGTCGAACGAGACCCAGTTGATTTTGACGCCCATTTCTTCTTCGTATGTGCCATTGGCCTTCGCGTACTGGAACGGCATTGGCCATTCGAGGAAATAGGCAACGGTGATTTCATCAGCGGCAGCCGCCTGCGATGCGGTGAGGGCTGCGATACCGGCGCATGCCGTCGAGAGCAAATATTTCTTGATCATTTTGGCTACATTCTCCCAGTTATGGTGGTCTTTTTTGTGTGATCCCGCTTTTCCGCAGGTCAGTGGTCAAAACCTTAGACACAGGATGCGGTATCCGCGAAACAAATTACTCATTGCGAAAAAAAAGAAAACTAGTTTCTATAAACTGAAAAGTATTGTGGGAAACTGATGTAGAATGAAACAATCTCTCAGTCTGAAGTGGTTGGAGGTCTTCCAGCAGGTGTCAAAGCTTGGGTCGATTCAGAAGGTTGCAGATGAATCCGGCCTTTCTATCAGCACTGTGTCCAACCATTTGCGCAATCTGGAAAAAGCACTGGATGTCGATCTGGTGGATCACAATCGCCGTCCGATGGTTCTGACACCTGCAGGCAATGTGTTTGCACGCTATGTCGCTGAAGGTCTTACGTCTTTGCGTCGCGGCGAGGCAGAGCTGAGGTCAGGGCGTTGGCGCCATGCGGCCGAAATGCGGCTGGCGCTGGTTGATGATTTCGACAATGAAGTCTCGCCCGAGCTGTTCCAGATTCTCCATTCTTCATTGCCGCGGTGCAGTTTTCGCCACTTCACCCGTCCCAGCCATGAGATCATAGCGCGGCTTCAGGCCCAAAAGCTTGATGTCGGGATTGCAACGCGACCCGAGGGCAATGTGGCCGGGCTTATTGAATACCCTCTCATGAGGGACCCGTTCATCGTGGTATTGCCCAAGACATATTCGGGTGAAGTCGGAGACCTGACAAAGTCCAGTGCCACCTTGCCTTTTTTGCGGTATTCGCGCGAACACACGATCGGACAGCTGATCGAAACGCAGCTGACGCGGAACAAACTGAATATTCCCAACAAATTCGAGTTGGAATGCAATCAGGCGATCATGGGAATGGTGGCAGAAAGCAGCGGGTGGGCGATCACCACAGCGGCAAGTTATCTACGCGCATCCGACGTCTTTGAAAACACTCGCGTCATTTCCCTTCCGGGCAAGATGTTCGTGCGAACCGTGTCCCTTTTCACCTCAGAAGTGTACCCGGCTGCGACCTCGCGGCTTATCTACAGCACATTGCAGAATCTGATTGCGCGCCACTTCATCACGCCGATGACCTTGCGATTCCCGTGGCTCAAGGACGAGTTTCGGACGCTCTGATGTCAGAGCAAATCCCGCTCCTCCAGAACCTTGCGTGCGACCCGGAAACACTCCAGCGACTGCGGCACCCCGCAATAGATTCCAACAACATGTATGATCGACTGGATTTCTTCTTTTGTGACACCGTTGTTCAATGCGCCTTTGCAGTGGATCTCCCACTCGTGCATCTTTCCAAGCGCACCCAGCATGGCGAGGTTCATCATCGAGCGGGTTTTGGCGTCAATCGTGTCATCGCCCCAGCCGAAACCCCAGCACCAAGCTGTCATCGCCTCCTGAAACGGACGGGTGAAATCATTCGCTGCCGCAAGGTTCTTTTCAACATATTCAGCGCCAAGCGTTGATTTGCGCTGCTTCAACCCACGTTCGAACAGGTTGTCATCCATCTTTGTACTCCTTCATCAAGCTGGCCGGGCCCGTTTGAGGTTTGCCGGATGCAGCTTTAGGTTCAAGTTCTTAGCCGGAACTTCCATAGCCACCAAACGGCGTTTCGACGCCGCCTGCAAACCACTCGTTGACAAATACCTGTCCAACGCGGATTTGCTGTGCGGCCCGGATTGCGCGGCGGATGTCACGGGTAGAGACTCCCCGCCAGACCATATGGCGTCCCATGGGCGATTGTCATTTCAGGAGAAAGGTCCAACAGAATGGTCGGCTCGAAAAACGCGCCGCCATCGACCCAAAGGCCGTCAATATAGTTCTGCCAATAGGGTTTCACATCGTGCATGCCCTGCTTCTCCAGCAACTTGGGAATGAACCCGCACTCCCCCAGCCCGTGTGGTGACGAGTGCAAAGGGTCAGTCGACCGCTTCGCGCATCCATTGTTGCAGCCGGGCGATGGAATGCTCGCTCATCACGCCGGAATTGGGATCTATGACGAGCGGGCCCGGGACATACCCTTTGGATTTCAGGCCGCGATGGACAGATTCGACCAGCCGGATATCCTCTTCGACCGTGGTCTGGCGATCCTGTATGGCAAGCCCGCGGATCACATCGCTTTCGTGGCCGCCCTCGGTGTACCAACCGCGCCAGACGGTGCAGGTGTCGACGGTGTTGGCTCGCCAATGATAGGTGTTGAGAACGTTCCCCGGATAGCATTGGAACGAGAACATCGGCCACAGAAACCAGGACTGGTAGTCCCCCGCATGTGTGTTGCTGTCCAGATCGATTGGATAGGTCATCTTGTCCAGCGCCTGACATTCTGTCGTGTGTCGCAGCACATAGCCACCGTTTGCGTCAGGCTGAATGTCATAGGTCTCGGGCTTGACGACCCCTTCGGCAAACGTGGGGTGGTTCGAGGGGCAATGGTAGCATTCGGAATAGTTCTCGATCGAAACCTTCCAGTTGCAGTTTTCAGGAATCTCGACCCATTCCAGCGGTGCCAGATTGTCGATTTGGGGAACGAACTCTGCGATCTCTTCGCGCACGCCGGGATACCATTCGTCCATCGGTTCGGCATCCTTGTCGAGGTTGACGAAGATAAAGCCCAGGAAGTCCTCGGTGCGAACCTCTGTCAGGCAAATTTTCTCGCGCTGAAAGCCGGGGACGTTTTTCACGTTTGGGCCTGCGCGCAGCCCGCCGGTCAACTCATAGGACCATTGATGGTAGGGACAGACCACGACACGGGTGTTGCCAGTGCCAGTCACCATCTCGTGGGCGCGGTGCTGACACACGTTGTAGAAAGTGCGGATGACGCCATCGCGGCCACGGATCGCGAACAGGTTCTGGCCGGCGATTTCGAACGCGAAATAGTCACCGACATTGGGAATGTCGTTGGCATGACCGGCATATTGCCAGGTCCGCATCAGAAGCCCGTTCATTTCATTCTCGAAAACGGCGGGATCCGTATAGTATCTGGCGTCCAGCGAATGCGTGAGTGGCTTATTCATGATGGGTCCTCATAGTAGAAACCAAGTTGCTTTCGGCGATCGTGGAACGTTTCGACGCGCGCGACAACTTCGTCGGATGCGGTGGCAATCACAAAGCTGAGCAACGTCTCAAGCAGAGCCAGAGTCGATACGGATGAGGGAAAGAACTGTGGTGTTTCGACAGCGATCGTAAAGCTGTGATCGGCTATGCGCGCAATCGGAGAGGCCGGGGAATCTGACAGCGCGATCAGCATAACGCCCTGATCCTTGGCCTGTCTCGCCGCCGTCACAACCTCGTTGCGATAGGGGCGGCTGGTGATGGCGATCAGGACATCCTGCTCGGTCGCCCAGGCCAGGTCGTCTATTGCAGTCGATCCTGTTTGGGGAATGGCGTAGAACTGGGTCATGCCCGTTGACGCCAGATAGGTGAAGTTGTTGACGTTTGAATGGTGCACACCGACGCCCAGAGTATAGACCTTTCGCGCCGACCAGATTGCCTTGGCGGCGGCGGTCATCTGGGACTCTTTGATCCCGGCAAACGTTTTTTCCAGATTGCCGAGGGCGCTGGTCGCCATCTCGGCATAGAGCCGCCCCATCTCACCGCGTTTTTGAACGTCTTGAAGCCACCGCGCGCGATCCTGTGGTTTGATCTGACCCGTACGAATCGCCTCGCGGAAAGGTTCTCGGAAATTGTCATAGCCGTCGAACCCGACCTGTCGGGCCATGCGGACGATCGTGTTTGGCTTTACATTGGCCGCATCCGCAAACTCGCGAACCGTCAGAAACCCCACATCACGCGGATTCTCCAATACAAATCGCGCGGCTTTGCGCGCTTCGGGGGTCAGGTCGTCCAGCTCAACCGACAAGCGGTTCAGGACTGATTTTGATACAACCGTTTGTCCCATTCGGCCTCATGGTACGATCATTTGTTTCGTTTATTGTTGACCGTGGTACATTTGTTTGATTATCAAATCCACAGAAATCTGCGACTCTCGAACAGGAATTTTGCGATGTCCAAGGAAGAACTGCCTCAACGCGCCAAGGTCGTTATTGTAGGTGGTGGTGTTATGGGCTGCGGCCTGGCGTACCATCTGGGTCACGAAGGCTGGGGCGATGAGACCATCCTGCTGGAAAAGGCAGAACTGACCAGCGGATCGACATGGCACGCGGCGGGTCAGATCACCCATTCCACCAGTTCTTATGGGCTGGGCCGCATGGTGGACTACAATATCAACCTGTATTCCAAAACGCTCGAGGACGAGACCGGTCAGGCGGTGACCTGGCACGGCTGCGGTTCGTTCCGTCTGGCCTATACAGAAGATGAGATGGACTGGCTGCGCCACACTTTGTCCGTGGGCCGCGCGCTGGGTTTCAATATCGAGCTGGTAGGGCCCGAGTTCATCGCGGAAAAACACCCGTTCTACAATCTGGACGGTGTTCTGGGCGCGCTCTACACCCCGGATGACGGCCACGTGGACCCGTCGAACGTAACCATGGCGATGGCCACGGGTGCGCGCAAAAAAGGTGTTGGAATCTTCCGCCACTGCCGCGCGACCAACATCACGCAAAACGATGCGGGCCAATGGGTGGTCGAAACGGAAAAAGGCACGATCACCTGCGAACATGTGGTCAACGCGGGCGGCACCTATGCGCGCCAGATGGGCGAATGGTCGGGTCTGCAGCTCCCCATGACGTCCATGACACACCATTATTTCGTCACCGAGGATGTGCCGGAATTCAAGAATCTGGGCGTGGAATTGCCAGTGATCCGGGACGACAAACAGGTCTCGGGCTACATTCGGATGGAGCAGAAAAAGGGTCTGATCGGGATTTACGAAAAGGACAACGTGAATTCGGTCTGGCATGATGAATGCCCGTGGGACTACGAGAACTGGTTGTTCGAGGCTGACTATGACCGGGTGATGCCGTGGCTGGAAAACGCGCTCGACCGGATGCCGATCTTTGCCGAACTGGGTATCACCCGCGAAGTGCACGGTGCGATCAGCCATCCGCCTGACGGCAACCCGATGGTTGGCCCGGCGCCGGGCGTCAAGAACTACTGGTGTTGCTGCGGTACTCAGATCGGTATTGGTTGGGGCCCGGGACTGACGCGCGAGCTGGCCAAGTGGATGGTCCATGGTGCGGCCGATATCTCGATGCGCGACTATGACCCCCGCCGCTTTGGCAGCTATGCCAAGAAGGATTGGCAGGTCATCAAGGCACACGAAGACTACAAACTGCGTCACGAGATTCCCTTTCCGCACTTCAACCGTCTGGAAGGGCGTCCGATCAAGCCGTCACCGCTCTATGAACTCCTCAAGGACAAGGGTGCGGTGTACGAAGAGGTCTATGGGTTTGAGCGCCCTCGCTGGTTTGCGCCCGAGGGTGTCGAACAGCGCGATCACTACAGCTTCCGCCGCAACGTGGTCCATGATGTGGTCGGTGCCGAGGTCAAAGCCGTCCGGACCGGCGTTGGCATCATGGACGTGACCGCCTTTACCAAGGTCGAGGTCGCAGGCCCTGACGCATACGTCTTGCTGGACCGTTTGACCGCTAACAAGATGCCGCAGAAAACCGGTTCGATCACTCTGACCCATATGCTGAACCGCCGGGGCCGGGTTGAGCTGGAGACCACGCTGGTCCGCATGGCGGACGACCGGTTCTATCTGGTCTGCGCCGCCTTCTTCGAACAACGCCTTCTGGACCATCTAAACCACAACCGCGCAGATGAGGACGTGACCATAACGGCCCTGTCCGCAGGTTGGTCGGCCCTGTCCCTGAACGGCCCGAAATCGCGCGATGTGCTGGCGCAATGCACCGATGCGGACCTGTCCAATGCGAGGTTCCGGTGGTTGTCGGCGCAGGAAATCACCGTCGCGGGCCACAAAGTCTGGGCGTTTCGCATGTCCTATGCGGGTGAACTGGGCTGGGAATTGCACATGCCGGATGCCGCCTGCGTTGACGTCTATTCTGCGCTTTGGGCAGCGGGCGCACCTTATGGCATCGTCAACTACGGGTCATTTGCAATGAACGCCATGCGGATGGAAAAAGCCTTCCCCGGCGCAGGTGAATTGACCAACGAGGTCACGCTGCCCGAGGCCAATGTGGGCCGCTTCATGACACTGGACAAAGACTATCTGGGCGTTGAGGCCACCCGCGTCAGCGCAGAACAGGCCGAACACGGCGAAATGCCGTGGATCTGCGCCTATCTGGAAATCGAACCCGATGGGGTCGAGGACGGCAATGGCGGTGAAGCTGTCGTTTTGGATGGCAAAATCGTCGGTGCCACGGCCTCGGTCGCCTATGGCCATACGGTCGGCAAGATCCTGGCCTTCGCCTATGTCAAACCGCCGGCAAATGTTCCGGGCACCGAGGTTGAAGTGATCATTGCCGGTGCGCCACGCAAGGGGCGCATCCTTGGTGAACCGGCCTATGACCCGGCCAGTCTGCTGCCTCGTACCGATGCGCCAATGCTTGAACAAGTAGGGGAAGCCTGACGTGAGGATCACGCGCATCGCGCTGTGGGAAGTCCCGCTGACCAGCCATGAGACCTACTATATGGCCGATGGCAAGACCTGCGACACCACCATATCGGTTGTGTTGCGGATCGATACGGATACGGGACATCACGGATGGGGTGAGGTTTGCCCGATCCCCCACTATCTGCCGGCCTATGCAAAAGGCGTGGCCCCCGTGGTGACAGAGCTGGCACCGGTTCTGATCGGTGCCGACCCTATTGGCCCCGAAGCCCTGATGGAGCGGCTGAACACATACCTGCACGGCCACGGCTACGCCAAGTCCGCCATCGACATGGCCCTGTGGGATTTGACCGCTCAGGCGGCGGGTCTGCCTCTTCACCGTCTGTTGGGTGGACGACAGGTCAGGGACATGCCTCTCTATCACTCGATCACCTGCGTTGCCCCGGAGGAAATGGCACGTATGGCGCGCGACGCGTATGATACAGGCATGCGCCAGTTCCAGGTCAAACTCGGTGCGGATGACGATTGGCAGGCGGATGTGGAACGATTGGCCAAAGTGCGCGAGGCGGTCGGGGCAGGGCCTCTGGTCTATGGCGACTGGAACTGCGGCACCGACGCACTGACCGCAATCCGGGTCGGGCGCGCGGCGGCGCATCTGGATGTGATGCTGGAACAGCCCTGCGCCACATTGCAGGAATGTGCCCATGTACAGCGCACGACGGGCCTGCCGATGAAGATCGACGAAAACGTCCACGATATCGCCTCGGTTCTTGAGGCACATAAACTGGGCTGTATGCAGGCGGCGGCACTGAAGCTGTCCAAAATGGGCGGCCTGTCCGCGATGCGGCAGATCCGAGACCTTTGTCTGATCCTGGGCACACAGATGTGTATCGAGGATACCTGGGGCAGCGACATCACGACCGCCGCGCTTCTGCATCTGGCCGCATCCACACCTGCGCGTGGTGTCATGAACACCTGCGACCTCAGTCACTATGTCAGCCCACGCCTCGCGCCTGATGGTCCAGTTCGCGAAAACGGCCGCATCACGCCGCCGGACGGCCCTGGTCTGGGCGTCACGCCTGACGCCGATGCCCTGGGCCAGCCCATCCAGATCATCGATTGATTCACACCTGACACCGCAGATTCCAGCATGTGTCATGACCTTTGAGCACACTACCCACCGCCTGCAACGGCAGCCGGTTGCCAAAGTGATACCCGGCCGTCCTGAACATTCTCGAACGAATGGGAATCCTCAATCGAAGGCCCGGTCACGCTGAACAAGTTGTTGCAGGCCGACGCGATTACCCGGCGGCAGTTTGCCAAGCATCTGAATAGGACACCTGCGCCCTACTACGGCAACCTGAGACTCGGGGATGCCCAAGGCCTATTGCATGAAACCCATTTGTCTGCTCAAGAGGTTTCCCGTGGTCACCGGCTTTTGTTCAGCCAACAATTTCTCAGAACCGTTTCGAAGTCGTATTGGCATCAGCCCGCATGCGGCGCGGCGGTCGTGACGTCAACGTGAATCAGGGAACGCATCCAGCTTTCAAAAGCTGCTTTTTGTTCGGCTGATCACAGGTACAAGAGCAGGTAGCAAGCGCGGGCGTCATTTCTAACCTTGCGCAGACGCTCTGATAATGGCGTTGTTGGGCTGTGACGAAGGTACTTGAAAATGACGGATCCGAAATGACAGAACGAAATGGCGGAACACTTCTTGTAGAATGCTTGCAGGCGCTTGGGGCACGGCACAGTTTCGGTGTGCCTGGGGAAAGCTATCTGGCGGTGCTGGACGCGCTGCATGATACCACCAGCGCCCGCAAGGACACCAACAGCGCGTTGGACTTTACTCTGTGTCGCAATGAAGGCGGGGCGGCTTTCATGGCCGCCGCATACGGCAAGCTGACGCGTCAGCCGGGCATCTGTTTTGTGACCCGTGGCCCGGGGGCCACCAATGCCTCGATCGGGGTACATACGGCTATGCAGGACAGCGCGCCGATGATCTTGTTCGTAGGTCAGGTGGGTACCGATATGAAAGGCCGTGAAGCGTTTCAAGAGATCGACTATCGTGCTTATTTCGGGACCGTCGCCAAATGGGTGACCGAGATCGATACGGTGGACCGCGTGCCCGAGATCCTTGCCCGTGCCTGGACCACGGCCCTTTCCGGTCGTCCGGGTCCTGTTGTCGTCGCCTTGCCCGAAGACATGCTGACCGATGTGACCGATGTTCCTGCGCTGACAGGCCCTGCCAAGATTCACGAACCTGGCCCGACACCCGACGCGATTGCGGGCGTTCTCTCGGCCTTGTCGGGTGCCGAACGCCCGCTGATCCTGATTGGCGGCGGCGGGTGGCATACCGGCGGCAGCGCAGCCCTGCAGCGCTTTGCCGAAAGCTCTGATATTCCTGTGGTCGCCGCGTTTCGGTTTCAGGACCTGTTCGACAACCATTCACCCAGCTATGTCGGAGATGCCGGAACCGGCATGACCCCAGCTACGAAAGCTCAGATACAGGGTGCGGATGTAATTCTGGCGATTGGTGTTCGGTTCGGAGAGATGACCACCGAAGGCTACACGTTGCTGAACGTGCCCAAACCGGACCAAATGTTGATCCACGTTCACGCCTCGGACCGGGAGCTCGGCAAGGTCTACATCCCCGCTCTGGGCATTCAATCCGGACCGAACGCCTTTGCGACCGCTCTCTCTCAGCACGTGGTTGCCGGAGGTTGGGCGAGCTGGCGCGCCAAGGCACGGGCGGACTATGAGGCCGGTTTCCAACTGCCCGATCTGCCCAGCCCGGTTGATATGGGACAGGTCTCGGCCTATCTGCGGGATCGTTTGCCTGAGAATGCGATCCTGACCAATGGCGCAGGCAACTTTACTGTCTGGCCCAACAAGTTCTTCAAGTTTGGCCCTGGTCAAAGGCTGCTGGCCCCTCAGTCTGGCGCAATGGGCTATGGCCTGCCTGCCGCCGTGGCCGCAAAGACTGCGCATCCTGATCGAACCGTTGTCTGCTTTGCCGGAGACGGCGATTTTCAGATGAATTGTCAAGAACTTGGCACAGCAATGCAGGCCGGAGCCCAGCCCATTGTGCTGATCCTAAACAATGGGACCTATGGCACCATCCGGATGCATCAGGAAAAGACCTACCCCGAGCGTGTTTCGGGTACGACATTGGAAAACCCAGATTTCGCGGCACTTGCGCGCGCGTATGGCTACCACGCTGAGCGGGTAGAAAAAACCGAGGACTTCGAGGCGGCGTTTGAACGGGCTCTAGCATCAGAGACTGGCGCAGTTCTGGATCTCAACATCTCGTCCGAGGCACTGACCCCCCGCCAAACCCTCAGCCAGATGCGGGACGCTGCAAAAGATGCGCAATCATGACAAGTTGGGAAGGCTAGGCTCTGGACCCACTGATTTGGTTGCAGTCGACGCACCGAGGTGCTTCAAGTTCCTGAACTTCAGGAGGCGCGATGAGCAACTTGTTTTGGTTGCCGACGAGCAGATGGCTCGGTTGAGACCGTACTTTCCGAAAAGTCATGGCAAGCCACGTGTGGATGACAAGCGTGTGTTGAGCGGGATTATCTTCGTCAATCGCAATGGCTTGAGATGATCGGATGTTCCAAGGGAGTATGGCCCGCCCAAGACCCTTCTTACCAGCTGGGAGCGTTGAAGCAAAAAGGGGGTGTTTGCTCGGTTCATGGAAGGGTTGGTCGCCGAGCATTCCGATCACAAGGCGATCAGGATCTACGCAACCTATCTGAAGGCACATCGCACGGCCTCAATCCTGCGGCTGAAAAAGGGGGGCGTTAACGTCTGCTCCACTGCCCGGCAGTGCATTGCGAAGCAATGTTCCGAGAGGAGTCGCACCAATGGTGGCAAGAACACTAAGTTGTACACCGTAACGGACGCCTCTGGTCGTCCCCTTCGGCTTTATAAGACGGCCGGTCAGGTAAGTGACTACACGGGTGCCTACGCACTCCTGAGTAACCTGCCAGCCGCCGATTGGATGATCGCTGACCGCGGTTTCGATGCTAACTGGTTTCGAGAGGCCTTGAAAGACAGGGGATGCGGACCCGCATCCCAGGCAGGAAGTCTCGCGAAAAGCCGTTGCGATACGACAAGCGCAGTTACAAAAGACGCAAACTTATCGAGATCATGTTCGGCAGTTTGAAGGACTGGCGCCGAGGAACAACCCGCTACGATGGATTCCCGAAAGTGTTCCTATCAGCAATCGCACTCGCAGCCGCCGTCACCTTCTGGCTCTGAAACTCGATGAGTCTGGAACCTAGGCAAAGCGATCCGCGATTGATCGAAAAACCCGCGTGACTCGAGTCACGTTCTCAATGTTTGGGTGCGCCAATTCGCACCAATTCACCAATCGCGCAACGGAGGCGCCGTTCAATCTTTCGGCTCGAGTGACCGTCTTTGACAAGCCCGGTACTTCCCCGGTCTGATGTCAAAATGTGCATTGAATGCCTCTGAGAAATGAGAGGTGCTGCGATAGCCGCTCGCTTCTGCGATATCCGGCAGGCTTTTGGTTGAAGACTTCAGCAGACTGGCGGCGTAGGTCAATCTGATCCGGGTAGAAAGTTCACCGGGGGCACAGTGGAATGCAGTGTGGGTCAGACGGGAAAGTGTGCGGGCGGAAATGGCTAACGAGGCGCAAACCTCATCCAAGGGCATTGGGGTTGACAGGGTCTGCTCGACCAACAGAATGTAACGGGCGAGCCGTGGATCGAGGTCTTCCAGAGATCCTTCAAGTCCAATCGAGGTGACCAAGTTTTCTGAACGCTCGGGTTTGAGAAGCACATGGCGACGAACATTTTCGGCGATTGCCGGATCGAAGGCTCGCGACAAAAGTTCAAGCATCATATCGGTAACCGCATCCCCGCCGACACAGGTTGCAATACGCTGGTCTATCAGAAAGGGCTGGAATGTGAACTGTGTTTCGGGAAAGGCATCTTCCAGCACGGAAAGCTGTGCCGGATGCGCTGTGGCCCGCCTGCCAGTCAACAGTCCCGCCTCACCGAGAGCGAAGATACTGGTGCCAAGACCGATGACCCAACCGCCATGACGGTGGCAAGCCCGTAGATTGGCAAGCACCGCAGCCGGGAACTTTGCAGGAAACAGGTTACGGGACGAGCATACAAACACATAGTCTGCCTCCGAGATCGCTGATAGGTCCTGGTCGGCCAATACGGCCGCTCCGCAAGAACTGTGAACCGGGCCGGTAACGGCGGCAGCGGTTACTGCTTCGATCTGAACGTTGCTGCCAGTGTCATTGGCCATGCGGATCAAATCCCGTGCAACGCCATATCCAAACAGGGAAAACCCGTTGTGAACGGCAAAGACTGCAAGACCCTTGTGTGACATTGGCAGGATTCCATACTATTTTGGCAGAATAGCGCATTACTGTTGTGTCGCGCCATGCAAATCTGAGGCCAATCATTCATCAACGTGGGCTGATCATGCTAAAAATTCTTGGCTGGGCAGGGTATGACACAGGTCTGAAGCGCACGTTTGACCGATTTACCCGCGACACTGGAATTGCCGTGTCGTTCAGGGGGGTGCGCAATCAGGATGAGATGCATCATGTGGCGCAAACCGAAGACTTCGATATCGCCTGCCCGACCACCGACAGGCTTGTCAGTTGGTTTGACAGCGGGCTGATTGCCCCGCTGGATGATGACCGGGTCGGCTATGGACGGATCGACCCGACCTTTCACGCCGACGCCCACACGATCATTCAAGGCGAGCGCTATGGCGCGCCCAATCTCTGGGGCGGTGCCGGTATTGGCTATCACTCAGGCTTTGTCGCGCTGGGTGGGGCGGAGATCAGCCTGATGACGCTGTTTGACCCTGCCTATGCCGGCAAGCTGGCCATGCGAGAAGACACAGCCTTCGTCGCCGCCGGGCGGGCGCTGGAGGCGGCTGGCAAGCTACCCCACCCGTTTGACGAGTCCTATGCGTTCGAGGACCGGATGATCGCCAACTATGATGTTATCACCACATTCCTCTGTGGACGCGCAGCCCATGTTTCCCGATTCTGGTTTAGCGAGGAGGAAGGTATCGATGCATTCCGCTCTGGTGATTGCGGGATCGGATACAACTGGGACACGACAATGGCGGCTCTTCAGCGGCAGGGAATGGCTTGCGGCTTTGTTGCGCCTTCAGAGGGCGCCAACTGCTATCTGCAGAATTTTGTTCTTGGTTTCAGGGCCGATCACGGCCCCGCGCAGGACTGGATTTCATGGGTCAACACACCGGATGGTTCAGCGCTCTATGCCACCGCGTTCGGGGCCAACCCAACTGCAACAGGGGCAAAAGACTTGCTTCCCGCAGAGAGTCAGGCGTTTCTTGCCGCCAGCTATCCCGACAAGTCTCTGGACAGGCTTTGGTGGCAGCCCGAACAACCCGTGTGGTTTGTGAAAAATCGCGGCAGCTATGCCCGAAAGTTCCGCGCGGCCGTTGAAGGATGACAAGCTGGGCGGCGCAAAAGATCAAGGTCGGTGCACTATGTGCTACGGTCTTGCCTTTGGGAGAAATTAGGGACGATCTGCGCGGCTGGTTCCCACCGGGTACGTTGGCTGTTCCAGACGGTAGATCGCGCCTGCCGATAAATTGCCTGCATGTGGCAGGACCCGGCCTTTCAGTCCTGATCGACGCGTGCGATCCACAACGCTATCCTGATTTCGAACATACGGGCGACAGCATGGTCCGACGTCTGGAACGGGCCGGAATATCCCCGTCGCGTGTATCGCATGTCCTGTTGACACATGGGCATCACGACCATTTCTGCGGTGTGACAGGCACCGGCAATAGACCGACTTTCCCAAATGCGCGGCATATTCTGTCGCCGCAAGACTGGAGCAACGGCACTCTGACGCCCGAGGCACAACAGGCGGACGGCCTTGCCGCCGACGCGTCGCCACTTGAAGTGTTGTTTCGGATGGGATTGCTGGACCTTGGTGAAAGCGCCGTCCCTATGCCGCAGGAAATCTGCCTGATCGACGCCCCCGGCGAGACCAAAGGACATCGTGTGGTGCGCCTCTCCTCAGAAGGCGAGGTTTTGTATTTTTTAGCCGACCTGTTTCACGTGCCGGCCGAGATTCACGATCCTTCCCTGTGTCCCCTCTGGGCGGACCGGTTGACGCTAGAGGCAAGTCGCAGCCAGATTATCGCTGACATGCGCCGGGAAAATGCGCGGTTTCTATGCAGTCACATCTCAGGTGTCTTCGCGGCAGACATTTTTTCCACACATCCCTCCAATTTTCATGAGGCATTGAAATGACGACCTCAGGCCAACCGAATATCCTGCTGATTATGGCGGATCAGATGACCCCCTTCATGCTTGAAGCCTGCGGCGGCATCGGCGCGAAGACCAGAAATATGACCGCCCTAGCCAGACGCGCGACCAATTTCACCAACACCTACACGCCAAGCCCGATCTGTGTGCCCGCGCGGTCCTGTTTCATGACCGGGCTCTATACGTCGACGACGGGCTGCTATGACAACGGCGACCCCTATCACAGTTTCATTCCGACATTCGCGCACTACCTGACCAATGCCGGGTACGAAACCGTTTTGGCAGGCAAGATGCACTTCATCGGCGCCGATCAACTGCACGGTTTCCAACGCCGCCTGAATACGGATGTTTATCCGTCCGGATTCATATGGTCCTACCCGTTACCCCCGGAAAATGACCCGGGTTTCAAGGCGTTCGACTTCACACCGCAATATCTGGCGAAAAACATCGGGCCGGGGTGGTCCAAGGAACTGCAATATGATGAAGAGACCCATTTCAAGTCTCTGGAGTTTCTGCGCGCGCCCCGTGACAACCCCTGGCTGCTGACGGTCTCGTTCACCAATCCCCACCCGCCCTACACAGTCCCAAAAAGATACTGGGAGATGTACAAAGATGCAGACATACCCCTACCTGACTATCCCGATGACATGGATACCAGGTACTCCGACTATGACCACGCATTGCGCCGCTGGCATGGGCTGCACATCCGGGGCGGTGAAATCCGCGACCCGAAGAACCTGATTGCGATGCGCCGCGGCTTTGCCGCCCTTGCCCACTACGTAGACGACAAGATTGGTGAACTTCTGGAGGTGCTTGAAGACAACGGCTTACGAGACGACACAATTGTCATCGTCACATCCGATCACGGAGAAATGCTGGGCGAAAAGGGTATGATCCAGAAAAGGGGATTGTACGAATGGTCTGCCCGGATCCCGCTTTTTATCGACATCCCGGGCGTCGAGCCCCGGCAGATCGAAACACCGGTTTCCTTGCTGGATGTGCCCGCAACCCTGATTGACATCGCAGGGCAGACACCAGTGCGGCCACTAGAAGGCAGATCCCTGCTACCGGCTATTCACGGCGCTGCGCTGGACGACATTCCAGTGATTTCCGAATATCACGGCGAAGGCATCATGCGCCCCAGCTTCATGGTGCGGCTGGGTGATTGCAAATATCACTATTGCCATGGTTCGCCTCCGCAACTGTACAATCTCGTGCAAGACCCAGGTGAATGGAGCAACCTCGCCGGGGATCCAGATCTTGCTGAAATCGAGGCAAAGCTGAACCACGAGATCACGGGCGGGTCCTTCGATCTGGAAAGAATTGAATCCGAAGTTTGGGAGCGCCTCGCCCAGAAGCAGGTGGTTAATGAGGCAATGAGGGCCAACGGCACCGCGTGGGACTATACCGCTGACCAGAACGCCGCGAACCAGTACATTCGCACCTGAGACGCCTGTTTGACCAGTCATAGTGGCAAAAACCCATTGGCAAATCGCCAGACCGCCAAATCTGCTCGTAGTCTGACATTGCCGTTGGTCTTCCTGTTACCAAAGCAGTAAACGGACAGCTCCGGTGGGCCTTATGATTTTTGGGCTGAGTTGGAGACATTCAGGATTGTCTAGCAGATTGGTGGTATTTCCTGTTCGGCCCTGTCTTTAGCGCTACTAAAAGGGGGCAGGGTGCCATCCTTTTTTCAAAACGCCGTTTCACATGGTCATTCGGTGACTCCAGCGGTCAGTCGCGTGATGCCAATCCCGGGGCCGCAGCAGGTGAGGTGCGGTTATTCTTTCATATTTTCAGATCGAGCCTCGGCTTCCAGAAGGGGCGGAATAACTCGATCTTGGGGCAGCGATTCATCACGACCTTCAGACCTGCATCCTCGGCCAGTTTTGCGGCCCTGTCGTCGTAAACGCCGATTTGCCCCCAGAGGACTTTGGCGCCAATGGCGATCGCTTTTTCGGAGAACCCGTAAAGCTCTTCTTTCGGGCGGAATACGTCAACCATGTCGACCGGTTTGTCGATCTCTTCCAGCGCATGATAGACTTTCAGCCCCCGGATTTCTGTGACATTGGGGTTTGGGTTCACCGGCAAGATATCATAGCCGATTTCGCTGAGCTGACGCAGTACGCCATAGCTGAACTTGGTCTTGTCCGCGCTGGCCCCGACCATGGCGATGGTTTTGACCGACTTGAGGATATCGGCCAGGTATTCGGGATCATAATCGTAGATGCGATCGATATCTGCTTCGGGCATTTACGTCTCCTTTGGCGTTGCGATATCTGCCTTGAGTTCATGAGGTTCAAGCGGATCCAGGAACGGATTGCGGTAGAGTCTGTCGTGGCTTTCGACACCAATCTCAAGGGTGATGTCGGATGTTGCGCGCGCCACGCACAAGATCACATATCCGTTTTCGATCTGGCGGTTGTTGAGGGCGACCTGCCGTCGTTGGTCAATCTCACCCTTGGTCAGTTTGGCCGCGCAAGTAATGCACCCACCGTATTCGCAGCCATAGGGAAGATCGACGCCCTGATCCCTGAGTTGTTCCAGCAAGGGACGGCGAGCGTTGACCTTGTAGGTTGCGCCTTCCCGGTTCGTGATGGTTACGGTATGGATCGTCATAGCCAGATGTCACTTGTGCAATCGCCGCCGGGATACCGCATTTCGTGGCACCGTGCCGGACCGCCCGGTTCTTGGCCGAAATCAACCATGAACTTTTTGTTGATGGTCATGCCGCCGTTTTCCGGATCACAATCAATCATCACCATGACCCCGCCTTTTTCGCGGATTTCGGGGTAGAATTGATTGTCCCAGGTGGAAAACAGGCTGGTCGTCACATAAAGCCTGCGCCCGTCCAGGCTCAGCTGGAACATCTGCGGACCACCGGCCATTTCAACACCGTTCACCACCGGTGCCTTGCCAAGCAATCCCCCCATGAAGACCTGGCCGGTCAACTTGGGGTTATGCGGGTCAGTGATGTCATATTGGCGCATGTCGCCATGCAGCCAGTTGTTCAAGTAAAGATACCTGTCATCCATCGAGATCAGGATCGCCGACATGACCCCGGGCAGCGGGATCGGCCATTCCGGGTGCATTTCGTTTTCAACATCGACGATCTTTTCCCATTGCCACTTGCCGGTGTCATCCTTCCACCAGTGGATAACGTTTGAAGACAGCGCCGCCCCGCAAAACCCGTGCGTGCTGTCGGGGTTGTGGTGAAACTTAACCTCAAGCGGGACCAGGCCGTCTTCACCAAGATAAAAACTCTCAACCGGTTCGCGTTTTTCGAAATCCCAGAAGTGCAGCTCGCGCCCGTATTTCAGGTGGCCCACTTCTTCCAGATCGAAGCCGGGCATGAACGTGTTGGGCGCGGCCCATTCGCTGCTGACCATCACATTGTGGCGCGGCTGGTACCAGAAATCGTAGCCGAATTTGATGTCGCCCATCGAGCTTTCCCAGCGGCCGACGATGTTGAAGTCTTTGTCCAGATGCAAATAGCCCCCCGGCGCTTCGCCTTTGGCGTTTCCGAGAAAGGAAATGATGATCTCGGACCCCAGACAGTGCACAGTATGCGGGCCGGACAGATCAGCCTTGGCCTTGATCTCAGCACCTTGGATCACCTTGTGCAGCCGCGGTGCGCGCGGGTCGGCGGCGGTGTCGACAATGTGCAGGTTGTTCGAACGCACCCCCGGCAGGATCAGGTATTTGCGGCTCATGGAATTGTCGTCATGGCACGAAGAACAGGCATTCCAACCCATGTGATGCAACTCATCCCCGATCCCAGGCATCTCTAGCCGGTGGATCACTTGCGAATAGGTCGGACTGTCCGGGTCGACATCCACTGTTGCAAGGTAGTCGGGTTTTTGAATGCCCGTTCCGGTGTAAATTGCAATCGTGTAAAGCAACTTCTCCCGAGGTGCCTCGATCGCCGCTGCCGGCGATGCATAACCCGGTCCGCAACATTCCATGCGCTATCCTCCCAATGACTGCCATGTTGGCGCGCGTTTTTCTATGAAAGCGCCAATGCCCTCTTCCGCGTCTGGTTTCATCATATTAGCGACCATAACACGCGATGCATAATCGTAGGCATCTTGTAGCGGCATCTCGGCTTGTTGGTAGAATGCCTCTTTGCCGATCCTCACGGTAGCTGGCGCCTTTGCGGCAATCTTGCTGGCCATGGCGTCCGTGTCTGCCGCCAATACCTCGGGCGCGGTAACTGTGTTGATGAGGCCGAATTCTACAGCCTGTTGCGCGGAAAACATGTCACCCGTCAACAGCATCTCCATCGCGTGTTTGCGTGACACATTGCGGCTGAGCGCCACCATCGGGGTTGAGCAGAACAGGCCAATGTTGACGCCCGGTGTGGCGAACCTGGCGTCCCGCGAGGCAATCGCAAGATCGCAGCTTGCGACAAGCTGGCAACCCGCAGCGGTGGCGATGCCGTGAACCTGGGCAATCACCGGCTTCGGGCAGGTCACAATCGTCTGCATCAACCGGGAACACAGATCCATGGTTTTTTCGAAAAACCCGCGTCCTGCGTCCTCGGTCGTACGGGCGGTTGTCAGCTCTTTCAGGTCGTGGCCTGCGCAAAACGCGGGACCGTTACCGGCGAGGATGATGACATGAATACTGTTGTCCGATCCCAGAGCGCAAATCGCGCTGTGCAGCCTTTCCAGCATCGCCATAGACAGACTGTTGCGTGCAGACGGTCGGTTCAGTGTCAGGCGCGCAACCTTGTTGGATGTTTCGCAAAGTAAAATATCGCTGCCAAATTCCATGATCTAGTCCTTTAACAATCCCCGTGCGATCACCAGTTTCATGATCTCGTTAGTGCCCGCGTAAATCCTTTCAATTCTATTGTCGCGATACATCCGTTCCAGAGGGTATTCCGCCATCACGCCATATCCGCCGAACAGCTGAAGACAGCGATCAATGATCTTCGCCTGCAAATCGGTCAGCCAGTACTTTGCCATCGAGGCTTTCTGGGTGGTCAACTGGCCAGCGATATGCTCGGATATGCAGGCATCCAGAAAGGTTTTGGCAATTGTCGCTTCGGTGGCGCATTCGGCCAGAACAAATTGGGTGTTCTGGAAATCGGCAAGCTTTCGACCAAAGGCGCTGCGCTCGTTCACATAGTCCAAAGTCACGCGCAGGGCCCGTTCGATCCGACCCATCGCGTAAACGGCAATCAACAGGCGTTCCTGCGGCAACTGTTCCATCATCTGAACAAAACCCTGTCCCTCTTCGGGGCCAAGCATCGCAGAGGCGGGGATACGCATATTGTCAAAGAACAGCTCGGACGTATCGTTTGATTTCATCCCCAGCTTGTCGAGATTGCGACCGCGCCGAAACCCGTCAAGCCCATCGGTTTCCACTAGGAACAGTGAAATGCCGGGCCCGCCAGCTTTGGGGTCGGTTTTGGCGGCAACGATGATCAGATTGGCAAGCGCCCCGTTGGTAATAAAGGTTTTCGAACCTGAAATGCGGTAGTGGTTTCCATCCTTCATCGCCGTGGTCTTGATATTCTGCAGATCTGACCCGGCGCCGGGTTCGGTCATCGCGATGGCGCCGATCAGATCGCCCGAGATCATGCGCGGGAGGAGGCGCTTTTTCTGATCTTCGGAACCGTAATGGATCAGGTAGGGGATCACGATCGAGTTGTGAAGACCACCCCCCCAGCCATCAACCCCAGCAAGATTACCTTGATAAGCAATGACCGCATCATGGGCGAAACTTCCTCCCAATCCACCGTATTCCTCGGGGATTTCGGCACCCAACAACCCCATCTCTCCGGCCTTCGACCAAAGAGCGCGCGGGAAGGATCCCTGGGCTTCCCAGTCGTCATAGTACGGCACGCATTCCCGTTCGTAGAACTGGGCACAGGCATCCGCCAGCAGTGTCAGCTCTTCGTCCATCCAGGGCGATGACGGCAGTTTTAAGTCTGGCATCAGGGGGCGCTCGTTTTCCGGCTCGTTTGTCAAAACGCTACCCAGCACCCATTGGCGAAACAAATTCAATTTGATATGCGAGTCATTCGGAAATCAAATGACCGAGCCAAGCTCATAGAAATTCCGGTTGTGTTTGAGTTGACCTTCGCTAGGCTTCTGGCGCGTAGGATGACAGGAAAATCAGATGAATTTGCGCCAATTGGAAGCCTTTCGCGCAACCATGCGCGCCGGATCGATTACGGAAGCGGCGGAGATGATGCACATCTCTCAGCCCAGCGTAAGCCGGTTGATTTCAGATCTGGAACGGTCGGTGGGTTTCCCGCTTTTCCTGCGCGCTGGGCGCGGCCTGACGCCGACGGTTGAGGCAAATACGTTCTATCATGGCGTTGAAGGCATGTTTGTCGGGGTTGACCGGCTTCAGGAACTGGCCAATTCGATCCGAACCTCAGCCGGCGGAGTGATTTCTATCGGGACCATTCAATCCGTCTCGACCTTTGAGCTGCCAAAGGCGATCAACGCCTTGTACAAGCGCTATGACGATATCCGTTTCATGGTGCACACGCGAAATACGCCGGCCATTCTGGATGAAGTTCAGATGCGCCAGCTTGATTTGGGCATTGTTGGCCGCCAGCCCCCGTATGAAGGTGTCGAAACACATTATCAGGCCGCGGCGCCTTACGTTTGTCTCATGCCCGAAGAGCATCCTCTGATCGGACAGTCCGGTGCAGTCGATCTGGAAGAGTTGGCCGAGAACGAGACATTTGTGACTTTTGGGGGCGCTTTTCCGGATGACATGCTGTCGATAGACAGCGCACTGTCCCAGCGGCTGCAGACAGCATCCAGACTGTCGGCAACCAATATGCACGTTGCAGCCGCGCTGGTCAGGGAAATCGGCGTCTGCGCCATAGCGGACCCGTTTACAGCAGAGCAGGCCGTGCGCATCGGGGGTGTCGCGTTTCGTCCCGTTCAACAGGACCTGACCTACTATGTATCGCTCGTATCGCCGGGAAGGGAGTACCTGTCGCGCTATGCGCTGGAGCTGGTTTCCATCCTGACGGACCGCCTGTCGCACAGGGTCAACACGGTGGAAAACTTCCTGCGCTGAATGGACCGGATTTCTGGCTCTCGGATTCCTGGTCTGGTTGAGGCGGTAGAAAATTCCGCGCTCGATTTCCAACAATTCATATAGTCATTCATCGCGGTTTTAGGCTGATTCATCCGATTTACGAATGAGTGCTGAAAAATTAAGTATTTGTCCGGAATGCGTGCCAGCAGAAATACTGGCGACGAAAGACCGATCAGGACCTGATCCAGATCCACGTGCCGTACTGGACCGTGACGCGACCGTCTTCAAGACATGCGCAAAGGCACCAAAAACAAGATCCGTATTCACAGGACAAAACCAATCAACGGGAGGAACACCATGAAGCACTTGTTTGGAATGACGGCGGCGGTGGCTTTGCTTGCCGCATCAGCAACTCTTGCCGAGCCAAGCGGTACTTTCCGCCAGGCTCATGAATACGGGTTCGGTGCCCAGTCGAGTCTGGACCCCATTTCAAAGGGCCGGGTGTTCCAGATCACCGAGAAGATCATGAACCGGTTGGTGCGGCCCGGGCTTGATGGCAAGCCATCGCCCGATCTTGCCGTAAGCTGGTCGTCGAATGACGATGCCACAGAGTGGACGTTCAATCTGCGTGAAGGTGTCACCTTTCATGACGGCAGCCCCTTTGACGCGGCTGATGTCCTTTATTCGTTGAACCGTGTTCTTGATCCGGACCTTGAGTCTCCTGCGCGCTCGGCCGTTAAGATGGTGCAAGCGGTCGAGATGATCGACGATATGACCGTGAAGCTCACGCTCGACACGCCTTTTGCCGACATGCCACTTCAGCTTATGGACTATCGGTTGCGGATGATCCCCGATGGGTCGGGGGACGATATCGCCTCAACCGGCATTGGCACTGGTCCATTCAAAGTCGAAACTTTTGATGCCGAAGGCACCACGGTGCTGGTCGCCAACACCGAGTATTGGGAGGGCGAACCCGGCGTCGCCCGGATGGAGGTGATCGGTATTCCAGACGGTCAGGCGCGCCTTCAGGCCCTTTTGGGTGGCCAGATCGACATGGAGCGAGGCATCACAGCCCAACAAAAGGTGATGTTGGACAGCAGTGACAAGTTCGCTGTACAGGAAATTCCAACAGGAAACTGGCGCGGCCTTGTGTTCCGCACCGATGTCGAACCCTATAGCGATCCGCGCGTGCGCAAGGCGCTGCGAATGGTCGCCGACCGGCAGGCACTGGTCGATCTGGTTCTGGGCGGTGGCGGTGTTGTCGCTTGCGACGCTCCGGTTGAACCCAATGACCAATACCGTGCCGAAATGACCTGCGAGCAGGATATCGAAGGGGCCAAGGCCTTGTTGGCCGACGCGGGCTATCCCGACGGGCTGGAGGTTGATGTGCATGTTGCAACGCTTGAACCGACCTGGCCCACATTGGCGGTGGCCTATCAGGCGCAAGCGGCAGAGGCCGGTATCCGGGTGAACGTCGTCCAAACCCCAACTGACGGGTATTGGAGCCAGGTCTGGATGCAGAAGGATATCTATGCCACGCGCTGGAATGAACGCCCTGCCGACCAGGTCCTGCACGAGGTGTATCTGAGCACTGCAAAGTGGAACGAATCCTACTTCAAGGATTCAGCCTTTGATCAGATGCTGGCCGATGCCCGTCGCGAGCTGGATTTTGACAAGCGTCGCGACCTTTATGTTGCTGCTCAGGAATACCTGCAGGAAAACGGCGGAACTTTGATCCCCTACCACGTGACACGCACGGTTGGCGTGGGGTCCCGGGTACAAAACCTGGACAATGTCAAGAATGACGCGGTGCGCTGGCACCTGATCACCGTCGAAGAATAGGCGCACAGACCCCCGGTCCTCTGCCCGGTCTACGCCGGGCAGAGCAACCCAACTTTGACAAGGTCCGCCCTCATGCTGCGTATGCTTATCCGAAGACTGTTTCTTGGATTCATCACCGTCGTCATAGTGTCGATGATCATTTTTGTCGGTGTTGAAATCCTGCCGGGTGACGCTTGTACCGCGTTTCTGGAACGTGAAGCCCATGGCAAGCTGCTTGAAAACTGCCGCGCGGATCTGGGCCTGAACCGGCCGGCAGTCGAACGCTATCTCGAATGGTCCGCGAATGCGCTTCGAGGGGATCTGGGTGTCTCGGCCAACGGCAAGGACAGCATCGCCCAACTGGTCGGAGCCCGCTTGGCGAACTCGTTGTTGCTGGCCTTCTGCGCACTGGCGGTTGGTGTGCCGCTGGCAATCACCCTTGGGGCAATTGCAGGTCTGTCGCGGGACAAACCGATTGACCTGTTGGTCTCGACATCAGCCATTTTTGCAATGACGATCCCCGAATTTGTTTCAGCGACCGTTCTGATCCTGATCTTCTCGGCGTGGCTGGGGTGGCTTCCGGGGATTGTCCTTGTCTCGGCAAACGCACCTGTCAGTGCGTTTTTCCCGGAAATCATCCTGCCTGTGGTGGTTCTGGCGATGGTGATGACGGCGCATATCCTGCGGATGGTCCGGTCATCCGTGATCGAAGTCATGAACAGCGACTATATCCAGATGGCGACCCTGAAGGGTGTTCCATACTGGCATATTGTTTTCCGCCATGCACTTCCCAACGCGCTTTTGCCCGCGATCAACGTGGTCGCGCTGACCATTGCCTGGCTTTTGGGCGGGGTTGTCGTGGTCGAGGTCGTGTTCAACTTTCCCGGAATGGGGCGGATGATGATCGATGCGATCTCTGACCGCGACCTACCGGTGGTGCAGGCGCTCGCGCTGATTGTGGCCTCTGTCTATGTCGGCGTGAACCTCTCGGCCGACATCCTGACCATGATCGCCAATCCGCGGCTGCGTACGATGTATACAAGGAAGTGAGTTTCGTGACCGTCACAACCGAAATTCCGCAGAACACCGCGATGGGACGCTTTCGCAGCGTTCTGCGCGATGTTCTGTCCCGCCCGTCCGGCGCCGTTGGTCTTTGCCTTGTCGTCTGTCACGTCGTGATGGCCCTGATCAGCCCTTATATCGCGCCTTACGACTTCAAAGAAATGAACTCGGCAATGATGCTGACAGGTCCTGAAGCCAGTCACTGGCTGGGGACGGATCATCTGGGCAGGGACGTTTTCAGCCGAACAATCCAGGGCGGGCGCGAAGCGATGCTTGTCACCGGTATTGCAACACCGATTGCTGTGCTGTGGGGCGGGATGCTGGGCATTTTCTTTGGGCTGATCGGTGGACGCACGGACGAAATCCTAATGCGGGTCGTGGATGCCTTTCTGTCCTTGCCGTGGATTCTGAAAATGCTGGTTCTGATCGTGACGTTCGGAACCGGTATCGAGGTTCTGATCCCGACGCTGGCATTTTTCTACGGAATACCCGTCATCCGCATTGCCCGTGCCGCAACCCATGATGTGGTGGCCCGCGATTTTGTCTCTGCCGCAAGGGCGCGTGGCCAGACTCGCTTTACCATCATGCGCAAAGAGATCTTGCCCAACGTCCTGGACACCCTGATGGTCGAAGGCGCGATGCGCTGGTCCTGGATGCTACTGGCCTTCTCGTCGCTTTCCTTCCTGGGGTTCGGGGTGTCTCCGCCCACACCTGACTGGGGCCTGATGATCGCAGATGCACGGGGTTTCATGTCCTTTGCACCTTGGGGCGTACTGGCTCCGGTTATTGCGCTTTCGTCGCTGATTATCGGTATCAACCTGACGGCAGATGCCCTGGCCAAGGCGCTTGGAATTGACCGCGCGCAGAAAGCTCCAGTGTAACATGACCAAAGCGCCCATCATTGACATCAGGGATCTGTCGATCGGCTTTACCGGCCGCGGCGGGTGGACCCTTCCGGTTCTGCGGAACATCAATCTGGCGGTGCGTCCCGGCGAAACTGTCGGGTTGGTCGGTGAAAGCGGATCGGGCAAGAGCACATTGGCGTTGGCGGCCATGGGCTATCTCAAGCGCGGCTTGCGCGTCTTGAACGGCAGTTGCCATTTTGAGGGTCAGAACCTTTTCGACCTCGGTCGAACCGAACTCGAAGGGTTACGCGGTGGTAAACTGGGTCTGGTGCCACAGAACTCCGGGCAATCGCTGACGCCTACGTTGCGGATTGGGGCCCAGCTGACCGAAGCGTTGCGGCTGCACAGCAACATAGACGAGGCAGAGCATCGTGACCGCGTACTGGCATTGCTGGCGCAGGTACGCCTGCCTAATCCAGAGGCGATTTTCGCCCGCTTTCCACATGAGCTGTCAGGCGGCCAACAACAGCGTGTCGCAATCGCTATGGCGCTGGCTGGAGAACCTGCCGCGCTTTTGCTGGACGAACCGACAACCGGGCTGGATGTGACCACCCAGGCCCATATTCTGGAACTGCTGCGCGATCTGGCCGCCGAAACCGGGATGGCAATGGTCTATGTCAGTCATGATCTCGGTGCCATCGCCCAGGTGTGCCACCGTGTTGTCGTGATGTATGCTGGCGAGGTTGTGCTGGAAGGGACAGCCCGGCAGGTTCTAAAGACGCCGACACATCCTTATGCCCGCGGGCTGCTCAGTTCGATCCCCAAACTCAGCGATCCACACTTGCCAACCGCGCTTCACGGCAGACCACCTGCCCCCGGCGGAGCAGGGGACGGGTGCGCCTTTGCCGATCGCTGCGTCATTGCAAGCGAGCTGTGCAGAACCACCCGACCCGCGCTTGAAGCGGGCCCCGGCGGGGCGTTGGTCAGATGCCATCATGCCGATCAGGCACACCGGCTGTCGATGGTGTCCGGCGGCAAGATCTCTCGCGGTGCCAAGCCTGATGCCTGCCCGGTGCTGCGTTTGGAAGAGGTTGCGATACGCTATGACAGACCGGGTCTCATTGACCGTTGGCGCGGGCGTGCCCAGACCAAACCCGCAACGGTCGATGATGTTTCCCTTGTGCTGCGCAGGGGTGAAACCCTCGGGCTTGTGGGCGAAAGCGGCAGTGGCAAGTCCACGATCCTGAAAACCGTTGCGGGTTTGCTGCCTCCGACAGAGGGCGTGATCGAATTTGGCGACAGTGAGGTGCTGCCTGCCGAGGTGGAAAGGCGCGAACCCGAGCAATTGCGGCGTATTCAGCTGATCTTTCAAAACCCCGATGAAAGCCTCAATCCTCGCCACACCATTGCTGAAATACTTGAACAGCCCTTAAAGCTGTATTTCGGGTTGTCGGGTCAGGCGCTATCTGATCGCAGCGCCGAATTGCTGGAGCGCGTGCGGCTCGGCGCGCATTATCTTGACCGCCTTCCAAGCCAGTTGTCAGGAGGGGAAAAGCAGCGCGTGGCCGTTGCACGCGCCTTTGCCGCCGAACCGCAGCTTGTCCTGTGTGATGAGGTGACATCTGCGCTTGATGTTTCGGTTCAGGCCGCCGTGCTGGATCTTCTCAATGACCTCAAACAGGATCAGGGCACAACCTATGTCTTTGTCTCCCACGACCTTGCCGTGGTGCGGGCCTTGTCGGATCGGGTTGCCGTGCTTTATCAAGGTCGGCTGTGCGAGATCGGCCCTGCCGAGGATGTCTATGCCGCGCCCTCGCATCCCTATACCGAGATTTTGCTGGGGGCGGTGCTGGAACCGGACCCGGATGTCAGGCCAATACTGAGCGCTGATGACGTCGTCGAACTGGCGCCGCCGGCGCAAGGCTGCCCGTTCCAACGTCGATGTCCGCATAAACTTGGGGCGGTTTGCGACACGGATACCCCGCCATGGCAGCAAAAACGCAATGGCCACGCCATTCGCTGCCATATCGCGTTGGATCAACTTGCGAACATGCAAGACGCTGTTTTGGGGGCAGAAGCGATCAATGGTTGAACCCAAATCACATAAACCGGATGAAAGATGGCTTTCCATAGCATTTCCAGATGTGTTGCAAATGAATTTCGATTGGAGGCGGTTTCGCCATTCCGGCTACAGTTTTTTCAGGCGTGAATTCAGACCGCAGGAGTAGGCAGATTTCGCAGGGCCCCGACATAGATGCCGGTTTCAGCAGGCGAATTTTCTCGACCGAGGATGCCCGGCACAGAGCCCAGCGGCGGCAGCCAAAAGTCATCTTCGATTTTGTCGAAGGCGGGGCAGGTCGCGAGGTCGCGACATCGCGCAATCAATCGCGCTTTGACGACATCACACTGCAGCCACGAGTGATGGAAAATGTTGGAAACAGACGTCTGAAAACCGGGTTTCTCGGGCAGAGCTTTGATCTTCCTTTCGGGATCGCTCCTATGGGGATGTGCAATCTGGCCTGGCCGCATGCGGATCGCGCAATTGCCGAGGCGGCGAGTATGTTCAACATTCCTGTGTGTTTGTCATCTGCTGCCTCAAGTTCGATTGAGGACATGCGCAGCTGGGCCGGAGAGAATGCCTGGTTTCAGCTCTATGTCGGGGGGCCTGTCGAACAGGCTTTCGAGATGGTTGAACGCGCACACGCCGCTGGCTATCGCAACCTGATCCTGACCGTGGACGTGCCGGAAGTTTCCCGCCGTGTGCGAGACCTAAGAAACGGGTTCTCCATGCCGTTTCGCATCGGCCCGAAACTGTTCCTGGACTTCGCCACGCATCCAAGGTGGTCCTTGTCCACGCTTTGGTACGGCGCGCCTAAGCCGGAAAACTTTGCCGCCGACAAGAACGGGACCCGGTTTGACCGCAGCGCCAGCCGGGCCGGTGCGGATTGGGAGTTCCTGGACCGGTTGCGGGCCAAATGGCACGGGAACCTGATTGTGAAAGGCGTCACGTCTGCACCGGATGCCATGCGTATAAAGGCTGCCGGCGTGGACGCGATCTATGTGTCGAACCATGGCGGGCGACAGTTGGACAGCGCTCCTGCGGCGATTGATCTGCTTCCGGCAATTCGAAAGGCAATCGGTTCGAACTATCCGCTTTTGTTCGACAGCGGTATCCGCAACGGCGAAGATATCGTCAAGGCGCTAGCCATGGGGGCCGACTTTGTCATGATCGGTCGACCCGCGCTTTACGCTTTGGGTGCGGATGGGATCAAGGGTTTGAATGCACTGATAAAAATCCTTGCGGACGACGCCAGCCTGACACTTGCCCAGATTGGTTTGAACGATATCTCGGCAGTTTCGGCCAGCATTCTGCATGGCGGTAGCACCAACCCCGTGACCGACAACGTGACCCAGATAAAATCCGTAGCAAAATAACGCCCAAGGCCGAAGGAGGCCGACCCACGAATGACTGCACAAACCAAAATCCGGGGCGGCGCGATACTGGCGCGAGCCTTCAAGGAAAAAGGGGTGGACCATGCCTTCACCCTTGCAGGCGGGTTCTGCAACCCTGCACTGGAAGGATTCATGGAATGCCAGATGCCGGTGATCAACTGTCCGCACGAACAAGTGGCGGGCCATCTGGCAGACGGGCATACACGGATCACCCGAAAACCCGCGCTGTGCCTGGTCGGACCCGAAGGCTTTGCCAACGCAGTGCCCGCGATGCTGGAAGCCTGGGGTGAACGCTCGCCTGTTATCTTTGTCACCGGGTCCTCGACGCTCAAACGGCAAGGGTCTGGCGGGTTCAAGGAAATCGACGACGTCGCAATTGCAGCACCGCTTTGCAAATACTCCGAACAAATTGTCGATGGCGAACGCATCAGCGAATTTGTCGACCGCGCCTGGACGGCGGCAACGACCGGCTACCCCGGCCCGGTGCATCTGGCGCTGCCGGTGGACATTATGTTTTCGTCCTTCGAGGAAGATGTCGGGCGGCAGGAACGCCCCTTTGACCGGTCCAACCGTCCGGCGCCGCGTGCCTGGCCAGACCCCACAGTGCTGACACTCGTGCTGGACACCATAAAAGCCGCCGAACGCCCGCTGATCATCGCCGGGCACGGCGTCTGGTGGTCGAAATCCGAGAACACGCTCGACGCTGCCTGCACGGCGCTGCGGATACCCGTCTTCAACGTTCCCTATCACACCAAGAACCTCGGCGAGGCGTCGGAATGCTATATGGGCCTGGCGGATTTTCACCAATTCCACCCCTCCAAGCCTGCGATACATGAGGCGGATGTGGTGATCATGGTCGGCTGTCGTCTGGACAATCAGATGAATTTCGGCAACCCGCCGTTCATTCCCGAGACCACCAAACTGATCTGCGTGAACGGCAGCCATGAGGAGCTGGAGTACAACTTCGGCGCCGACATGCAGCTTTTGTCCGACCCCGGTGCGTTCCTGGATGCGCTGGCGGGGATCGACAAGCGCTGGCCCAGCTGGTTCGACCTACAGGTTCAGCGGCGAAAGGACTGGGTGAAAGAATGGAGTGATCATCTTGAGACCGAAGCTGCCACCGATCTGGTCGAAGGACGCAAGATGCACCCGTTGCAACTGGGCGTCGATGTTCAGGCTGAAATGAAGGATGGGGACTGGCTGGTCTTTGACGGGGGCAACACCCATTTCTGGAACGAGATCGCCACCAATATCGCCGCCGCGCGCGGTCTCAAGCTTGGCGGTATCATGCATCCCGGCAACTACAGCTTGTTGGGGGTTGGTGTGTCCTTTGCGCTGTCCGCAAAAAACGTTCATCCAGACAAGACTGTGGTTCTGGTTTCAGGAGATGGGGCGTTTCTGTCCGGCGGCCTGTCGATCGAAGCTTGTTTTCAGGAAAACCGCCCCATTGTCGTGGTGATCGACAACAATGGCGGTCTTGATTGTATCAGCCAGCAGCAGGAAAAGCTGTTTTCGAACGGTCGGCACTATGCCACTGATTTTCGGGACATTCCATTCCACGCAATGTTCGAAGGCATGGGCGGGCATGGTGAGTTGGTTACCGAGCGCAAAGAGCTGCCGGGCGCAATTCGACGCGCGATTGCCAGCGGCAAAACGGCGTGTGTGAATGTCAAGGCGCGTGGCGTGATCAGTCCGATTGTGGCTGCCACAGCCGACAAACGTGACAAGGCCTCGATTGAATAATGGCGTTGATCAGTTCTCATACACTCAACGGTGTCGATGGCACCCATGCGGGTGGCATCCCAGTGCGCTTGACCCGGACCGGCGATACCGCCCCACTGTTTGCAATGGAAACGGATGCGGGCGGCCGGCTTTCACAGGAGGTTGAGCTGAGCGGTTCCGATCCGGGTGATATCTACGAGCTCGTCTTTCAAACCCGAGCCTATTGGGCCGCACGTGGCCTGCCAAAAGCGGAGGAGAGGATCATTGGTGAGATTGTACTCAGATTTTTAATGCCGGACCCGCAGGGCAGCTACCACATGCCTGTCATCCTCAACCCAAACAGTTACTCAACCTGGATGTCGGGTTGAAACCAAAGGAAATTCCATCATGGCTGACGGTCTCAACATGTCCCGCCGCATTCGCCGCACGCCCTACACGGACCGGGTCGAGCAGGCCGGTGTGCGGGGATTTTCGGTGGTCAACCACATGCTGCTCCCCAAGGCGTTTCAGCGATCCGTGGAAGAGGATTACTGGCATCTTCGCGCGCATGTGCAGATCTGGGATGTATCCTGCCAGCGTCAGGTTCAGATCACCGGCCCGGATGCGGAACGCCTGGTGCAACTGATGACGCCTCGCAATATCGCCAAAGCCCGCATCGGCGATTGCTACTACATTCCCATCGTCGACCATCAAGGCGGCATGATCAACGATCCGGTCATGCTCAAGATTGCCGATGATCGCTTTTGGTTGTCGATCGCTGACAGTGACGTATTGCTCTACGCGATGGGGTTGGCCATCGGAATGGGCCTGGACGCCAGGGTTGCCGAGCCTGACGTCTCGCCGCTTGCCGTGCAGGGCCCCAAAGCCGAGGATCTGTTGGCCGGTGTTTTCGGAGAAGACATTCGGAAAGTCGGGTTCTTCAAATATGCGCGTTTTGATTTCCGGGGCACCAGTCAGGTGATTGCGCGCTCGGGCTATTCACGCCAGGGCGGTTTCGAAATCTATCTGGATGACGCGTCGCTGGGTCCATCCCTCTGGGACGCGATTTGGGAGGCGGGGCAAGCCTTTGACATCTCGCCCGGATGCCCCAACCTGATCGAGCGGATCGAAGGCGGGCTGTTTTCCTATGGCAATGAGATGACCCGGGACAACAATCCGCTTGAACTGGGTCTTGGCAAGTTCTGCGCGCTGGATGGCAGCGTCGACTTCGTAGGCCTGGAAGCGTTGCAGAAGATCAAGGCCGACGGCGTAACGCGCGAGATTCGTGGCCTGAAATTCGACGGCAACCGCGTTCCGACCTGTTCGACGCCCTGGCCTGTTCTGGTTGGGGATGAACAGATTGGTCAGATCACCTCGGGCATTTGGTCTCCGCGACTTGAGACCAATATCGGTTTGTCGATGATCAAGCGTGGTTATTGGGGTATCGGCCAGGAGGTCAGGATCAAAACACCGGATGGGAGACCGCGTGTCGGAGAGATTGTGGCCTTGCCGATGGCATAGGTCGGGTAATAAAGGTAAAGACCGGCGCTGCAATTGCACAGCCACTGACTAAGCTGGTCCCAAGTTTTCTTGTCAGGTCCTCGACAGCACCCCAGATTCTCGGCGATAGTGTAGCAAGACTTCCACAGCCTGATCACGCGGCGAAATACTCGGCAGTTTCGAATTGGATTCTCGGTTGCCGGACGCCAATGCATCAGGAACCACGGACCGAACGAAACAGAGCCAATCATCGGCAACGTAAGCCATGCCTCTGACTATCCGACACGCCGCGTTCGACGTACTGTTGTTCGTATCGCAAGACTGGAATCAGTGCGTTGCAAGCGGCGAGACTTAAAACCGTGGTCGCCTGACGCAAGGTGTTGCACGGCGAACTAACCCGCGCTTGACGAATTGTGATGACGTTTCAAACAACACTTAAAATTGCAAATACTCGTCGCAATCGATCATCAAAAGCAAGTTTTCAGCCAATCCTGAAAAACACGGGCAGCACGTTTCTCTGCCGGATCGCTATTGTGCTGGACGATGTAGTGGGATTGGCCCGTTTCAATTGGGTCACCCACAATCCTAATCGGGCGGCCGCTTTTGATGGCTTGCTCAGCAAAACGCTCGACTATGATCGCGCAGCCCCCCTCCGCAGCAGCCAATTCACATGCGGCGACCGAGGTATCTACTACCAGGCAGGGTGAATTGGACGCGTGAGGCAGACCATGGGCTGACAAATAGCGGGCCCAATGATCATCAAATCCCAAAACATGGATTGTCTTGCACCTTGTCAATTCTTCGGGCGCATTGACTGCTTCGGCGGTTTGAATACCACATACCGGAACAATGCACTCGTCCGACAGCCTTACCATTTGGGCGTTCGACTGATTTTGCGATGCTAGCAGAATCTCGACATCCACAGGGTGCTTTTCCCGGTCGTTTTGCCAGAGCGACGTGACAAGTTTGATGCCGATGCCTGGATGTTCAATCTGAAATTTCGGCAGCTTCGGAGACAGCCAAATGATCATCGCTGCCGACGCACGCACAATGATCATTGTATCGAGGGCTGGTCCAAACAGGCCGTTCGTCGAAAAGTCTATGTGCGCAAGAGAGTCTCGGACGGAGACCACATAAGCTTGGCCAACTTCTGTCAATTGCAGGCTTTTTGCCCGACGAATGAACAACTTCTGCCCCAGCGTGCCTTCCAGCGCTTTGATATGTTGGCTGACTGCGGATTGGGTCAGCCCAAGTTCCCTGCTGGCGACAGTAAAGCTCAGGTGACGCGCGGCGGCTTCAAATGTTCGAAGCCAGTTCAGGTTCAGGTTGCTCTTCATTGCTCATTAATAAGTTTCTTATGTTCATGGCGGCAAATTATTTCGTTTTTCTTCGCTCCAAGTGACGCTTATCAAGACTGCATGCTCACCGAGAACGGCAGTTCATCGACAGGAGGAACCAGTGCTTCAAACTGAATTGGATTCAGAAACCGACCTTATTTCGGAGCTGGTAGACCTGTCGCGCTACCCCATCACGGATCTGGATAACGTCAAAGGGGCTGCGTTTCTCAAAAACTGTCAGATCCAGATGGAGGAACACGGGTGGTGCAATCTGGACGGTTTTATCCGCCCCGAGGCGCTCGCGGCCTTGACTCAAGAGGTCAACACCCTGCTGCCAACCGCAGAGGTTCTGACCATCCGGCGGAATATCTACCAGGGGCCAATAGACCCGACGCTGCCGAAAGATGACCCGCGCCGACGGGAATATGTACATGTCGCCACGCAACTGGCAGACGACCAACTGCCTCGGGAAACTCTAATCCAGCGCCTTTATCAATCAGAGCTTTTGACAGACTTTGTCCGACGCGTACAAAGGAAGCAGGTTCTGCATCGTTGCGCCGATGAGTTTCAAGCACTGAACGTTGTCGCCCTGCACCCTGGAAGCTGGCATGCTTGGCACTATGACACGACCGAATGCACGGTGACCCTGCTGTTGCAGGCGGCGGAAAATGGGGGTGATTTCGCGTTCCTGCCGAATTCGCGCACCGATGAATCCGAAGACCATGTAGCCGTAGACCGCCTGCTGTCAGGAGACATGTCCCACGCCCAGACATTTGATCGTGGCGCAGGTACATTCACGCTCTTTCGGGGGGGCTATTCCTTGCATGGCGTTACAGAGGTTCTGGGGTCGATCCCTCGCGTCACCGCGATTATGACTTACGACGAACAGGAAGGCCGTGTGATCAGCGACGATATCAACGTGCGTATCTATGGAAAACGGGTTGAAAAGATACTTGCGGATCGTGCCGCATCTCGGGCCGAAGCATAGAGGAAACAGAATGAAAACCGCACTCCTAGTAATTGATGTTCAAATGGCGCTGGCCCATGACGACGCGGCGGGGGCGGCACGATCCTGCCCGGAAGCCTCTGGAAACATTGAACGCCTGTTGACCCTGTTCCGCACAAAAGGCGACAAGATTATCCACGTCCATCACCATGGAACAGACCCGAAGGACCATTTCCATGCAGATGCACCCGGTGCAGCGGTTCAGCCCTTTGCGGCCCCCAAAGACGACGAGCAGGTGATCATAAAACACGTCTCAAGCGCCTTTGCAGGCACCTCGCTTGAGGCGGATTTGCGACAGGCAAACATAGACCGTGTGGTGATTTGCGGCGCGACCGCCAACCACTGCGCCGAATCTGCGGCGCGCGCCGCAAGCAGTCTGGGCTTTGATATGGTTTACGTTTCTGATGCCGTTTGGGCCTATGAGGCGACCGGACCGGACGGTGTAACCCACAGTGCCGATCAGGTTCACTCTGTTACCCTAGCCAACCTGCACGGCGAGTTTGGCGCAGTGCAGTTCACTGATGACATAGTCGCGGCCTAAGTGCCGCAAATAGCCAACAGCATTAGGATTCCTGACACATGTATCGGATTGACCGGGCGGAGCACCTTGGGCTTACCCACCGCATTGATCCTGATCTGTCCGTTGTCACAAAATCTGAAGGGCGGGGCTATCCCTGTCCTGAACCTTTACAGGAAAACCTCAAGCCGCCGAGAGTATACTACGCACTCGGGTAGCGAGACAAGATTACGGGTTTTTGCAAAAGCACGACAATAACGGCAGGTTCTAGAATAGGATCAGAATTCGCTGTCGCATTGGGTCAAAGTCAGATCGGCTTTCCGACTGTCTCTGAGGATTAGTTCGGCATTGGGCAAGTCGTTCATGGTCGCGCGTTGCAGTGCCGATTTTGGATCGAATCCGTGCTTGATCCAGCGATGTTGCAACCTGGATTTCAGTTCTTCCAAATCAGGGCTCACAAACACGGTTACAGTAAAGACATCTGCCAGTCCTTCCCATGGGGCGCTGTCCATCAGAAGATAGTTGCCCTCAACGACGACAGTTGGAGTATCAGGGTGAACGGCAATCGCGTTTGCGATGGCCAAATCCATCTGCCGGTCGAATCTGGGGTGAAAGGATTCATGTTGCGCTGATTGAAAGTCTTTGATTGCAGTGCAGAATCCGACCGCATCAAACGTCTCGGGCGCGCCTTTTCTGGTGAGCAATCCCCGCGGTTCAAGGATGCGGTTGTCCAGATGATAGCCATCCATGGGCACCAAAGTGGCCAAAGGAACCGCCGAACTCTGTTGCGCATTGAGTGACAACACAACGGCTTCCGCCAGGGTCGATTTGCCGGATGCAGGCGGACCAGCGATTGCGACAATCGTCCGAACGCCAACCTGCCTGCGGGACGAGATCAGGTCGCAAACGCGCTCTACATCCCGCTCGATCACACTGCGTCCTCTTTCGGGGGCTCTTTGGCTCCGGTCATGAAGGCCACGGCATCGGACATTGTGTAGTCCTTGGGATCGATCGTACAGAGCCGTTTGCCCAGTCGATGCACATGGATACGGTCAGCGACTTCAAATACATGCGGCATGTTGTGGCTGATCAGGATGATAGGAATGCCACGCGACCGCACATCCTGGATCAGTTCCAGCACTTTGCGGCTTTCTTTCACCCCCAAGGCGGCTGTCGGTTCGTCCATGATGATGAATTTGGTCGCAAATGCAGCCGCACGTGCAACGGCGACACCCTGGCGCTGACCGCCGGACAGCGTCTCAACCGCCTGATTGATCGACTGTACGGTCATCAGCCCAAGCTCGGTCAGTTTTTCCCGTGCGAAGGTCTCCATTGCCGGTCGGTCAAGCTGACGCAGGTACTTGCCCATGAAACCCTGTTTGCGAATTTCGCGCCCCATGAACATGTTGTCCGCAATCGACAGGGCAGGGGACATAGCCAGCTGTTGGTAGACGATCTCGATGCCCATGTTCCGGGCGTCGATCGGAGAGGTGAAGTTGACCTTTTTCCCCTCGATCAGGATGTCACCTTCATCGGGGATCGTGGCGCCGCAGATCGCCTTGACGATAGATGACTTGCCCGCGCCGTTATCTCCGATAACCGCAAGGATTTCGCCCTGACGCAGTTCAAAATCCGAGTGGTCGATGGCGGTGACGTGGCCGTAGCGCTTCACGATCCCCCGGCCCTGGACGACTGGTGTTGTATCTGTCACTAGCCCGATACCTTTCTGATCCACTGGTCAACGGCGACCGCTGCGATGATGAGAAGCCCGATGAGCAGGAAGGTCCACTGTGCATCTGCGCCCAGCAACCTTAACCCGAGGGTAAAGACACCCACGATCAGCGCGCCGAACAGCGATCCAAGTATCGAACCGCGCCCGCCGAACAGCGAGATACCTCCGATCACAACCGCCGTAATGCTTTCGATATTGGCCAATTGGCCGGAAGTCGGCGACACCGAACCGATACGCCCGATCAGAGCCCATCCGGCAAAGGCGCAAATCAGGCCGGATAGCATGTAGACCGACATCAGTGTTTTGTGGACGTTGACACCGGACAGTTCAGCGGCCTCAGGGTCATCTCCGACGGCATAGACATGCCGCCCCCAGGCCGTGTGTTTGAGCGCATAGGCCAACACGAAGATCAGGACCAGCATGAACATGACGCCAACAGTAAAGGTCGCTCCACCGATGCTGAACTTGGTTCCAAAAAACTGAAGGAACGGGGCGTTGGCCTCGATATCCTGACTGCGGATCGTCTCGTTTGCGGAATACAGGAAGTTTGTTGCCAGAACGATCTGCCACATCCCGAGTGTGACAATGAACGGGGGGAGCTTGACGCGGCTGACAAGCCATCCGTTCAGCGCGCCTATCATAGTTCCCATGGCCAGACCGCACATGACCGCGATAGGCACAGGAATGCCGTACCGGAAGGTGAACTGCCCCATGATAACAGAGGAAAAAACCATGATTGCGCCGACACTCAGATCAATGCCGGCGGTCAGGATAACAAGGCTCTGCGCAGCAGCCACGATGCCGACAATCTGAACCTGCTGAAGGATCAGGGTCATCGCGAAAGGCGAGAAGAATTTTGAACCCAGAAGCAGGCCAAAGATCACTATGGCACCGACCAGCACGATCAGGGGCACAAAGGACGGATTGACATGGAGAAGATGCTGCAACTTCCCCAATACGCCACGCCGATGGTCTTCAAACTCGGCAACGGATTCTGCCCTGCTGGCGGCGGTTTCGAATTCCTGGGCGCCTTGATTTGCGTCAGACATATCTTCCCCTTTTCGTGGTTGGCGTTGCGCCCACGAGATCAGTTTACCGGAATTTTCGATTTACTGGTGAAAGGAATGATGAGGCGCGCATTCACGCCTCATCCAGTTGGTCTTTGATCAGCCCCAGCAGAGCTCCAAGCCTTCTGCAACCGAAATCGAGTCTACGCCATCAACTGGTTGGTCAGTGATGAGGGCAACACCGGTATCATAGAAGTCTTTTCCCGGAGTGTTTTCGGGCTTTACGCCTTCCTCGGCCCATTTCTTAACGGCTTCCACGCCAAGCGATGCCATCAGAAGCGGATATTGCTGACTGGTCGCGCCAATCACTCCGGCCTCGACATTTTGTACGCCAGGGCATCCGCCATCGACCGAAACGATCAGAACGTCGTTTTCGCGCCCGATGGATTTCAGTGCCTCATAGGCACCTGCGGCGGCCGGTTCGTTGATCGTATGCACAACATTGATCGCGGAATCCTTGGCGAGAAGGTTTTCCATGGCGCGGCGGCCACCTTCTTCATTGCCGTCGGTCACATCACTGCCAACGAGCCGTGCATCGGTTTCATCTCCGATCACATTGGGATCTGCCAGTTCCACTCCAAAGCCGTCGAGGAAGCCTTGGTTGCGCAACACGTCCACCGTCGGCTGGCTGACGTTCAGATCAAGCGTGGCGATTTTTGCGTCCGCCGCGGCATCACCCATCTTTGCCTTCGCCCATTGTCCGATCAGCAAACCGGCTTTGTAGTTGTCCGTGGCAAATGTCGCGTCTGCCGAGTCAATCGGGCTTAGCGGTGTGTCCAGCGCAATGACCAGAAGGCCGGCATCCCGCGCCTGCTGAACAGCCGGAACAATCGAGCTTGTGTCGGACGCCGTCAGCAGAATGCCCTTGGCTCCGTCAAGGATGCAGGTCTCAATCGCCTGAACCTGGGTCTCGTGGTCGCCATCTATTTTACCGGCAAAGGCCTTGAGGGTCATGCCCAGCTCTTCCGCCTTGGCCGTCGCGCCTTCCTTCATTTTCACGAAGAATGGATTCGTGTCCGTCTTCGTGATCAGGCAGACGGTTTCGCCAGCCGCGTAGGCAGATGCAGCGACCATCGTCAGCGCGGTCGCAGATGCGGCGATCTTGAATAGATTTCTCATATTCTCCTCCCAGAATAATGTTGTTGCCCCACACGGCATGCCAAAAGGGGCCTGCCCTCATCCTCCAATGAAGGTCCTTGTCAGGAAACGGTGATTCTGGTCTCGCTGTCAATAAATAAATAAAGTTTATTTATTAATTTGCCCGGCTATCTTTCCATAAGAAAACAAGGTGGTTATGTTCAAACTTATGGAGAAAGAGGCGCTAAAAATATTGACCGGCGGCGTAAGTCAAAGCGGGGTTCGCGATCACAACGAACGTCTTATTCTGACGGTTTTACAACGGCATGGACCCGCCGCAGGGGCCGATGTGGCGCGGCTGACCGGTTTGTCTCCTCAGACGGTATCCATCATTTTGCGCAAGCTCGAAAAGGATGAGATTCTCAAGCGCGGAACGCCTTTGCGTGGAAAAGTGGGAAAGCCCTCGATCCCTATGGAGCTGAATCCGGACGGCATCCTGTCGGTTGGAATGAAGATCGGGCGGCGCAGTGCCGATCTGCTTTTGATCGACTTCAAGGGAACGCCACGCCGCCAACTTTCCACGACCTACGACTATCCGCTGCCGGATGTCATTTTCGGGTTTCTGGAGTCGGGTTTGGAAACGCTTCTGTCTCATGAGCCGCAGAGGTTGCGCGACCGCGTTTGCGGGATCGGAATTGGAACTCCGTTTGAACTCTGGAAGTGGCACGACCTGTCCGGTCTTGCGGCCAAGAAATTCAGCTCATGGAAAAACGTGAACTTCTTTTCCGAAGTTGCCAAATTCAGCGACCTGCCGGTTTTTGTGGTCAACGACGCGACGGCTGCATGTCACGCAGAGCATCTTTATGGTCGTGGCGCAGAATACCGAGACTATTTCTATTTCTTCATTGGCTCGATGATCGGCGGGGGTGTTGCATTGAACGGAACCGTGTTCGAAGGCAACCAAGGCAATGCCGGTGCGCTGGGCGCAATGCGAACGACAGGCCCATTGGGTGAAAGTCAGCAACTGATCGACACGGCTTCGCTGTTTCTGCTCGAAGACAGGCTGATCGAAGCGGATGTTGATCCTGCAATTCTCTGGAAGAAACCACAGGATTGGAACAGCATTTCGCGCTACGTTGAACCATGGATCGGGACAACTGCCCAGGAATTGGCCAAGGCGGCGCTTTCCATCTGTGCCGTTATCGATTTCGAGGCCATTTTTATCGACGGGGCATTTCCGCCAGATGTGCGCGATGAATTGGTATCCCGGGTGCGCCGGTATCTGGCCAATCAGGACAAACGCGGATTAATTCCTCCGGTCGTGGAATCCGCGGCGGTCGGAGAGAACGCGCGTGGCATTGGGGCGGCAAGCAGTCCGATTTTCCGCCAGTTCCTGTTGAACACAAACGCAGGGCTTTCCGGGATGTAGTCATCGGCCGGTTTGGTCTGGCGCGTGTGAGCCGGGCCTCAAACCACCCCGTGCTCGACAATCTGTTCAGGATGCGCTTCTGCCCAGTCGGCAAGAAAGGCTGACATCTCGGGAACCGTCGCGAATTGGGGGGCTTTTTGCGGAAGCGCAACACCCTTTTCCAGCGCCATACGCGCGCATTCGATGTGGTCGCGGCGCGCTTTATGCGGGCAGTTTTCTGACCCGTGGATGATAGTTGACAGCAGTGTGCCGCCGAAGGCGTTGGTGTGGCCGAGGTTCGGGTGCTGCTCAAGAAAATACGACATCACGTCGGACATCCCTTCCCATCCGGCAAGGTGCAGGGGCGGCATTCCCATTTCATCCGGCAGATTGGGATCAAACCCCATCCCTACCAGACGCTGCATATGAGGCAGGGTGCCTTCGCGCCAGACGAGGCGGCACAGAAGGAATTTCATCTCTTCCGATAGGGTATCCATGTCGATCCGATCATCCGGATTCGGTATTCCGTCTGCTGCCTGCGCAAGCACTTGCTCTGTCAACGAAAGCTGCGTGGAGCCACCTGCCTGTTCCAAAACGGTCGCCACATCCCGGTTTCCGAAAATGCGGGCAAAGGCATAGGGCGTATGGCCCCGACTGACGGCGTTTGGATTCGCGCCGTGCTCCAGCAATAGCTGTGCAATTTCGCCAGATGCCAGACGCCGGGCCGCTTGATGCAGGGCCGGGATCACCAAGGATGGTTCACCCGAGGGGTGCGGCGCAATGCCTTCATTTGGGTCCGCACCATAGTCAAGCAACAGGCGAACAGCTTCAATACTGTTGAAATCAATGGCTCGCGGCAAAGCATTGGTGCCTTTGGGGTTGGCGCCATGCTCCAGCAACAACCGAAGGCCCTTGGTTTGGCCGAGTTCGGTCGAATGGTAGAGAGATTCATTGTCGTCTGGAGACGCGCCATGATCCAAAAGCCATTTGGCCAATGGCATATTGTTGGCATGACCAATGGCTCCGTAGAGCGCGGACAGTCTGTGATCTGCGTCCGGTTCGAATGCAAAACTGTCGTTCACGTCCGCCCCGTGCGCCACAAGCAGGTCCGCCATGGCCAGCATGTCAGCCTCCTTGCCGGGCTCTGCCTTGATGTGTCTCGAAAATGCCAAATGGCACATGGGCCGTCGCGGAGGATATTCACGCGTCGCGGCATTTGCATCCTGCGCCAATATCTGTTGCATCGCCTTGGTATCGTACAGCGCCACGAGCAGGGGAACCTGACCTTCGGCAAGGTCTGGATCTTTCTCAAGCAGGTAGGCGACTGTCTCTGATGAGCCGTTGAACAGGGCCCAACGCAGGCGACCCTGTTTTTGTGCGCGGTCCATTCCTTCGGTTTCAACAGCCAGCTTCAGGGCAGGCCACGAGGCATAACCTGTCTCACGTGCGATGACATGCAGGCAATCGGCGTGTTTGTAGACCCCGTCTCGGGGCGCTGGAACAATGCCATGGACGCGCAGGATCGCGCCTGTGTCTCCCGCAGTCAGAGCTTTGCCCAGAGCCTTGGCATCACGGCGCAATTGGTCGAGTGATTTGGTCATCGGTCTTTCCTCCGCTGCCCGACGGTCCGCCAATCCGGGCTGAAAAACCGATGTGGTTTTCATACGTTCTCTCAGAGGCGCCGATGACAGCTTTCCGCGGACCGGGTGGCCGCCTCAAACGGCCTGCCACCAGAATATCGCTCGGCAACGCTTCTCGCAAGCAGGATGGCGTTGGGAATCAGATCCAGAACCAGAGTGGAACGTGCTGTCCTTGTGCGGTGGAAAAGAGCGATTTATCATTTCAGGCCATATGTTTTGCATTTCTGGCCAAAGGTTCTTTGTTGCCATGCGCAGGGTCCATTTTCGCATCGTTGTCACACCCAACTTCAATCTTGCAGCAACACTGGGCTTTGTAGATCCGTTTCGGGCGGCCAATTATCTTGAAGGTGTTTCTCATTTCAGTTGGGATATTGCATCCGAAGCAGGTGGGGCGTGTCTTGCCAGCAACGGCCTATGCGTTCAGACGGAAACACTCAAAGACGTGTCGCAAGGCCAGATGGATTTCCTGGTCGTATCGTCAAGCTGGACCCCCGAACAGCATGCGACCCCTGCAGTTCAGGCCGCATTGCGGCAGGCGGTTCTGCGCAAGGTGCCGATTGCCGGATTGGACACAGGGGCATTCATCATGGCCGAGGTGGGCCTGCTAGAGGGTCGTCGTGCCACCGTGCATTACGAACACATAGACGCCTTTCGTGAACTTTATCCCAATGTGGACTGCACCGAGGCCGTGTTTGAATTTGACGAGGACAGGATCACATGTTGCGGTGGGGCGGCTTCGTTTGACTGTGCGCTACAAATCCTGCGGGGTCTGAAAGGAAACGACCTGGCCAATGCGGCGGCACGATATGTTTTCCACGCCAACATCCGTGAGCCTGGAACACCGCAGAATCCGCAGGTTGTCGAACCACTGGGCGCAAAGGTGCCGGATGCTGTGCGAAATGCGATTTTGGCAATGGAACAGAACCTGGAAGAGCCGCTGCCCATACCCGAGATCTGCGCCGCTGCGAAAATCTCGCATCGTCAGCTCAATCGTCTGTTTGCACAGTATCTGAGGAAGACTCCGGCGTTGTACTATCGGGACATTCGGCTGGACCGGGCTCGGGGGTTGGTCACGCAAACCTCGCTTCCCATGTCCGAAATTGCCTATGCCTGCGGGTTTTCGAGCCAGGTGCATTTCAGCAGAGCTTACAAAGAGCGGTTCGGCCTGCCCCCGATCAAAGACCGAGTCGAGGGCCGCATACCATTTGAATTCCGTGCCTGGCCGATGCATCGGAAACGGCGCATATCCACATAATGACCATCCAGGTCAAACGGGCGGCGACTGAAGTAAAGCACAACGTCTCATTGACCGGCACAGTGATCGTATCCAGTGGGGCCATGCAAGCGCCCGCTTTGAATATGGATGAGGATCACGATGACGGAATTGCCATCGGTTCAGGCTTTTGCGGAAATCTCTCGGGGCTATGAGGAAAATGCTTCGCGGTCGCTGTCCTTGCGCAAGGAGGCCTATGTCGAGAACGCCTGGCACAATGTTGATCTGCAAGCGATCATTGCAAGGACTTGGCAATGGGTCTGCCATGTCGAAAAACTGCGTGAGCCGGGCTCATATGTGACTATCGACATCGCCGGTCATCCGATCGCGGTTGTGCGGGATGGCAAGGGGGTTCTGCGCGCTTTCTACAACGTTTGCAAACACCGTGCGCATGAATTGCTAAAGGGTGAGGGCAACACCACGCGCATCATGTGCCCCTATCATGCCTGGGTCTACAAACTGGACGGCAACCTTGTCCGCGCGCCCGAGACTGAGAATCTGGAGGACTTTCAGACCAGAGATATCTGTCTGGATCAGGTGCAGGTCGAAGAGTTCTGCGGCTTTGTATACGTGAATCTCGACGCTGCTGCACAGTCCTTGGCGGATACCACCGGTGATCTGGCGACCGAGATCAGGCACTGGGCCCCGGATATCGAAGACCTGACCTTCGCCTACCGTTTGACCTATGACATCCAGTCGAACTGGAAGAACGTGGTCGATAACTTCCTTGAATGCTACCACTGCCCGACCGCGCACAAGGATTTCTGCGATCTGGTCGATATGGACACCTACAAGGTGACCACGCATGGCATCTATTCCAGTCACATGGCAGATGCGGGCAACAGCGCCAACAGCGCCTATGATGTCTCGAACGCGACGGTAAGAACGCATGCTGTGTGGTGGCTCTGGCCGAACACCTGCATCATGCGCTATCCGGGGCGGTCTTCGATAATCATACTCAATGTGATCCCCGCCGGACCGGACCGGACGCTTGAAACCTACGACTTTTTTCTTGAGGAAAAGTCACCGAACGCCGCTGAACTGGATACGATCCGTTATCTGGATGAGGTGTTGCAGGTCGAAGACATCAACCTCGTCGAAAGTGTTCAGCGCGGCATGAACACACCGGCCTTCACGCAGGGACGGATCATCAACGACCCGGACGGCTCGGGCAAATCCGAGCACGCGGTGCATCACTTCCACGGTCTTGTGCTGGACGCCTATCGAGCGGCGGCTGAGTGACGGTTGTGTACGGTCTGCCCTGCCCAGCAGTTAAGAAGATGCGGTTCGAGCCCCCTCCCGGTTCGGACGGCGTATGATCAGCTGAATCCGGTTCGGAAAACGGGGAGGAAAAAGCATGCCAAACACACCCAATATCGTGATCATCATGGCCGACCAACTTGCCCCGCATTTTACCGGGGCCTATGGCCATAAGGTCGCCAGAACCCCTCATATCGATGCACTGGCCGCGTGTGGGATGCGGTTTGATACGGCCTACTGCAATTCGCCTCTTTGTGCGCCTTCACGCTTTGCGTTCATGTCGGGGCAGTTGATCAGCCGGATCGCTGCCTATGACAATGCTTCCGAGTTCAAGGCCTCCGTCCCCACCTTTGCCCATTACCTGAAAGCGCTGGGCTACCGCACATGCCTGTCCGGCAAGATGCATTTTGTCGGGCCGGATCAGAAACACGGGTTCCAAGACCGTGTGACCACGGACATCTACCCTTCGGATTTTGCCTGGACCCCGGATTGGGAGGCGCATGATGAGCGGATCGACAAGTGGTATCACAACATGCAGACGATCAAGGAAAGCGGCGTCGCCGTGGCCACTTTTCAGACCGACTATGACGATGAGGTTGGCTTTGCTGCGCGGCGCTGGCTGATCGACCGAGGCAGGGATCGGGCCGTTGGGGATGAAGCGCCTTTTGCCATGGTGGCCAGTTTCATCCACCCGCATGATCCTTACGTGGCCAAACCCGAATTCTGGGAGCTTTATTCCGATGATGAGATCGACATGCCGGAATTCGTGCTTTCACCCGAGGATCAGGACCCGTTCTCGCGCCGGGTGATGGACGGGATCGAGGCCAGCTACGTTCCGTTGACCGAGCAAGAGGTTCGTCGCGCGCGCCGCGCTTATCTGGCCAATGTCAGCTATTTCGACAGCAAGGTGGGCGAGATTGTCACAACGCTGAACGAGATAGGCGAGTTGGACAGCACAATCATCATGGTCACAGCCGATCATGGCGACATGCTGGGCGAGCGTGGGCTGTGGTACAAGATGAATTTCTTCGAACACTCTGCCCGTGTGCCGCTGATCATGGCAGGCCCCGGGGTGGCGCAGGGTGTCGCCTCGAACGCCTGTTCACTGATCGACATCCTGCCCACCGTGATCGATATCGGCGGAGGGGATCAGGCCATGTTGGGCGAACCCGTGGACGGGCGCAGTCTGATGCCTTTGGCCCGAGGCGAAGCCGACCCGGTAGACGAAGCCATCGGCGAGTATTGCGCTGAGATGACGCCCTATCCGGTCTTCATGATCCGTCGCGGCCCGCTGAAATACATCCACTGCGACCCCGATCCACCACAGCTTTACGATCTGGAAAAGGACCCCTTGGAAAAGGTCAATGTGGCTTCGGACCCGACCTATCACACTGCTGCACTGGCCTTTGCCGCCGAGGTGGCCGCGCGCTGGGACAGTGAGCGGTTGCGGGCGGATGTGATCGCCACACAGAAATCCCGCCGCGCGTTGCATGCGGCAATGGAGGCCGGTGCCGGCGAACATTGGGACTACACCCCGCCCTCGGATGCCAGCCAGCAATATGTGCGCAATCACATGGACTGGACGGTAGCCGCACATCGCTACCGCTTTCCACCTTTTGAAAACGGAGAAGACAGGTGATGCTGGATGGGAAAATCGCTCTGGTCACCGGCGGGCGCGGCGGCATAGGGCGCGCCGTTGTGGCGCGGTTCCTGCAGGAAGGGGCCACGGTCTATGCGGCTGACCTTACGGAACAGGGATCGCTGGCGGAACATGACGACGACGGCAGCCGGTTTGTAGAAATGAATGTTGCGGATGAGAAAGCCGTAAGGGCCGCCATGGCGCAAGTTCATCTCGACTGCGGCAAGTTGGATATTCTGGTCAACGCCGCCGGGATCGAGATCGAAAAGACCATCGAGGACACGACGCTTGAAGAATGGAATCGATCCTTTGCAGTCAACTGCACTGGCACCTTCCTGACGTCCAAACACGCCCTGCCGCTGCTTCGCACTGCTGCCAGTTCTGGTGCCAGCGCATCGATCATCAACTTTGGGTCGTATGACGGGTTCATCGCCGATCCCGGTCTGGCGGCCTATTGCGCCACAAAGGGTGCGGTGCATGCCCTGACCCGCGCCATGGCCTGCGATCACGGCCCCGAGGGTATTCGCGTGAACGCCATCTGTCCCGGCTACATCGACACGCCGATGTTGCAGAGCTTCTTCGCCGGTGACGGTTCGGGTGGTGGGGGCAAGACCATAGATCAGTTGCAGCAGGCGGTGCGCAACGTCCACCCGATGCGCACCTACGGCACGCCCAAGGACATCGCCAATCTTGTGAACTGGCTGGCCAGCGACGAGGCGCGTTACGCCTCGGGCCAGCTTTGGGTTCTGGATGGGGGGCTGTCTGCGCAAGTGCAGCAGATGAAACTTTGAAAGCCCTGAGCGCCAAAGATCAAACCTCAATCGGGGCTCCCGGTGGCTTGAATCTTGGGCGACGCTCTGAAGGGAGGGGAGAGTGCAGACAAACATGCTGATCAACGGTGAACTGGTCGAAGGGCAGGGCGATCCGACGCGCGGTTCAGTGATGAGGAAGAGGCTTTGCGGGTCGCAAATACCGGGTCGTTTGGCCCTGCCTTCGCCCGTCTGGACCAGCAACACGGGCCGCGCGATGCAGATGACGGCGAACTTGCGCTATGGCTTCACTGGGGTGAACACACATGGCGTCGCCACCCCCGAGATGCCCTGGGCGGCGATGAAATCTTCCGGCACCGGGTGTGACATGAGCGTGTTTGCGCTGAATGCCTTTCCTGCGGTCAGACATGTGATGACCGCCCATGGATAACCAAACAGCCATTGTGACCGGTGGTAGTCGGGGTATCGGGCGGGCCATTGTCGATCAGTTGGTCTTGGACGGGTACAGCGTTGCGACCTGTGGTCGAGGTGGGCGGCCTGACAACCTGCCCGAGGCGGTACAGTGGGTGACGGCGGACGTGTCGAAAACGGCAGAGGCTCAGCACCTGTTTGGCGCCGCCAAAACAACCCTCGGTCCGGTCACCTTGTTGGTCAACAACGCGGGTGTGCAGGTTGAAAAGACCCTTGCCGACAGTGACGATTTCGACTGGGATCTGGTGATGAAAGTCAACTGCAAGGGCGTGTTCAACATGTGCCGCGCGGCGCTTCCGGACATGGCTGAGCATGGCGGAAACATCATCAACATAGGCTCAATTTCCGGTCAGGCCGCCGATCCGTCGATGGCGCTTTACAACGCGTCTAAGGCGTGGGTGCATGGGCTGACGCGCTCCATCGCGGTGGATCACGGGCCGAAAGTGCGCTGCAACGCGATCCGGCCCGGCTGGATCATGACTGAAATGGCCGAAGACGGGTTTGCATTGGCGGCGGACCCCGACCGTGCCAGGGCTGATGCACTGGCTCGCCATCCGGTGGGCCGCTTTGGTCAACCTCAGGACGTTGCCAATATGGTGTCTTGGTTGGCCTCGGACAAAGCCGCCTATGTCAGCGGAGAATGCGTCACGGTGGATGGCGGCATGACTGCGGCCTCCCCTCTCAATCCGGGATTGTTCTGATGGATTTTCAGCACACCGCCTGTCTGGGCGGCGGCGTCATTGGTGCCAGCTGGGCCGCCCTGTTTCTGGCCTCGGGTCGCTCTGTTGCGATGTTTGATCCCGCCCTGGAGGTCGAGAAAACGGTTCGGAACTATGTCGAAATGGCCTGGCCCACGCTGACCGAGCTTGGCCTGACCCAACACGGCACCCCAGATGCGATCCGATTTCATTCCAGCGCCGCAGAGGCCGTGGACGGCGCTGATTTCGTTCAGGAAAACGTTCCCGAACGCGTTGCAATCAAACACGCCACATTCGCCGAGATCGAACCGGTTCTGACGTCTGACGCTATCGTGGCCAGCTCGGCCTCGGGCCTGACGCTGGGCCAGATGCAGGAGGGCTGGGTCAACCCGGCGCGGTTTGTGTTGGGCCATCCGTTCAATCCGCCGCATCTGATCCCGCTGGTCGAGGTCATGGGCAACGAAAAAACCTCGGCCTGTGCCGTGGACGAGGCCGAGCGGTTCTATGGCGCCGTCGGCAAAGTGACGATCCGGGTCAACAAGGAAAAGCCGGGTCACGTTGCCAACCGATTGCAGGCCGCGATCTGGCGTGAAGCGATCAGCCTTGTCATGGAAGGCGTTGCTTCGGTCGAGGATGTGGACAAGGCGGTTTGGGCCGGTCCGGGGTTGCGATGGGCAGCGATGGGTCCAACCATGTTGTTCAACCTGGGCGCGGGCGAAGGCGGTCTTCGGGCGTTTTGCGATCATTTCGCCGAAACCTTCAACGGTTGGTGGGACGATCTGGGACAGGTTCATCTGGATGAAGTCGTGGCCCAAAAACTGATCGCCGGGGTCGATGAGGCGGCCCAGGGACAAAGCCCGGCAGAATTGTCCGCCCAACGCGACGCTCTTATTCTGGCGATGCAAAAGGCGACCAGTGAGCTTCGTAAAAACGATTTGATCTGAACGTCCGTTGACGCAAGTTCTGCCAAAGAACGGGATTGGCTGACCAAAGGGACAATTCGCTTGTCGAACCATGGTACGCCGGAGGACCGTGATATGGCGCTGGGCGTCTCTAGGTTCAGAAACTGTTCTGGGCTAAGGCCCAGCCGGCCGGTACATCCCCCGTAGCAGCGAGGGGGTCAGGTACATCGGAATCTGGTAGGCTCCGATGAACACCAGAATGGGGGCGATGATCTCGGGCGGCAAGGCAACGAAGAACAGGGCGATGTTGCGGTTGCCGGCGATCAGCGACATGGCGGTGACTTGCGCGGCAGATCCGCGGCCACGCAACAGAAGCAGTGTCAGAACCTGGGCCCCGAAGTTGATCAGGAACGCCAACGCGATCCAGAACAGCGCGGTACCGGGCGCGCTCAGCGCAGTTGCGCTGAGCGACGGCATCAGGCCTATGACAAAGACCGCCAGTGTGATCACACCAAGCCCTTCCAGATTTCCAAGCGTGGTTTGAGACGGCTGGCGCAGGATCGTAAGCCTCAGCGCAACAGCTGCGGCTGTCGCAAGCGCGATCGTCAGAAACAGCCGGACCGACGCCAGGATCACGGCTTGAATATCCTCCAGCTCGGGCATGAACCAGAAGACGGGCAGGGCGGTCAGCGGCAAAAGCGCCGTTCCGACCACCATCAGCCGCATGGCATGTTCCGCGGGGTGCCCCATCATGAGGCACATGTTCGGGCTGCCGGAGATCGACGGTGCGGCGGCAACAATCAGAAATGACAGAAAAACAGGCGACGACATCCACCCGGAGGAGTATCCGACGATCAGCAGGAACATGGGGACCAGAAATTGAAAAGCGGCAACCGTGCCAATCACGCGGCCCAGATCGGACAGAGAACCGACCAGAGCCAGCGGGTCCATCCTCAGGACTGTGACAAACAGCAACAACATGACCAGCGGCGGGAGCAGTGGTCGCATCGGCTCGGCGAGACCGGGCAACAACACACCTGCAAGCAGACCCGCGACCAGAACCAAAGGTCCGTTTCGGGCGGCCAGATGCAGCGGGTTCAAACCGGACTACCCGCCAGGGCTCTGTCGCAGGTTTTCGGGCAACCAGGTGGCCAGCTCCGGGAACCATATGAGAACAAACACCATCAGCACCATGATCAGGAACATCGGAATGGCGGCGCGGGCGATATAGCTCATCTCGTGGTTGGTCATGCCCTGCATCACGAACAGGTTGAACCCGATAGGCGGCGTGATCTGCGCCATCTCGACAACGACGACGATGAAGATACCAAACCAGATCAGGTCAATGCCTGCATCGCGGATCATCGGCTCGACCACGGCCATGGTCAGCACGACCGAGGAGATGCCGTCCAGAAAGCACCCCAGAATGATGTAAAAAACCAGCAGAACCATGAGCAGCTCGAACCGCGTCAGCTCCCACCCGGCGATCAGGTCAGCGAGGCCTCGGGGCAGGCCGGTGAAGCCCATCGACAGTGACAGGAAGGCCGCGCCTGCAAGGATCAGGGCAATCATCGCGCTGGTGCGCGTTGCGCCCATCAGGCTTTCAGTGAAGGTCTTCCAATTGAGCGAACCTTGACCTGCTGCCAGCAGCAGCCCGCCGATCACACCAAAAGCGGCGGCCTCGGTCGCGGTGGCATAGCCCAGATACATCGAGCCGATCACCACCGTGATCAGCAGGATCACGGGCAGCAAGAAACGAGAGTTGTTTATTTTTTCCCTGAAACTCAGCTTGGCTTCTGTGTTCGGGCTCCAGTCCTTGCCCAGCTTGGAATAAATCGCCACATAGCCCATGAACATCGAAGCCAGCACAAGGCCGGGCAAGATGCCGGCAAAGAACAGTTTGGTGATCGATTCATTGATGGTGACGCCATAGACGATCAGGGTCAGCGAGGGCGGGATCATTAGTCCCAGGGTTGCAGCCCCGGTCAGGGTGCCAATGATCATGCGCTCGGGATAGTTGCGCTTGCGCAGTTCCGGGATCGACATCTTGCCAACTGTCGTGAGGGTGGCCGCAGACGAGCCGGATACAGCGGCAAAAACAGTACAGCCGACGATGTTGGTATGTACCAGCCCGCCGGGCAGGGGGGCCATCCAAGGTGAGAGGCCCTTGAACATGTCCTCGGACAATCGCGTTCGATACAGGATTTCGCCCATCCAGATGAACATGGGCAGGGCCGTCAAGGTCCAGGACGAGGACGCGGACCAGATGGTGGTGATCATGACGTCACCGACGGGCCGCGTCGTAAACAACTCCATCCCGACCCAGGCGACACCCATCAGGGCCAGACCGACCCAGACGCCGGTGCCCAGCAGAGTAAACAATACAAAGATAAACAAGATGATGATCGACAGGTTTTCCATGCGCCTATTCTCCGTGACTTTGATCGGCCAAATCACGGGTGATACGGTGATCCCCCCGGAACAGGACGTGGAGCAGATGATCAGTCAGGGCGATGGCAAGGATCACCGCCCCGAACAACATGGCGGATTGTGGAATCCACAGCGCTGTCTTGTCCTGCCCCTGGCTGATATCGTTGAACTTCCAGCTCCAATAGACAAAGCGGTAGGCGTACCAGCAAAAGTACCACATGACTGCGGTGCCGATGGCAAAACACCAGATTTCCAGAATACGCCGGAACCCGCCCGGAACGGCATTCAACAGTATGGAGACCCGGATATGGCTGCCCCGGTTCAGCGCGTTTGCAAACGCCAGAAATGATGCGGCAGCCATGGCGTATCCGGCATAATCTGGCGCGCCGGGGAAGACCTCTCCGGTCCAGCGGGCCAGCATTTGCACTACGATCAGCAGCAAAATGGCGATCAAGCTCAGCGCGGCCAGCACTCCCGCTGCCTGATAGATGAAGTCCAGAACGGACCGAAGCCCACGCATAACCGCCATACCGTCCCCGCTTTGTTTGTTTTTGAAAGTGGTGAGGGCGACAGAGTCACCTGCCGCCCGTCCTGTTGGGTTTACTGCGAGGAGTTGAACGCATCGACGATGGCTTTGCCTTCGTCGCCCGCAGCTTCGAGCCATTCATTGGTCATGGTGACGCCGATTTCTTTCAGCTCACCCACCATCTGATCTGACGCTGGGCCAACCGTCATGCCGCCGTCGCGTAGTCCTTGCAGGGTAAAGCCGGTATATTCCTTGGCGCGCCAGTTGCCGGCATATTCCGCCAGGTCGGCACAGGCTTTGATGACATTCTTGTTGGCATCGGACACGCCTGACCAGACATCCGAGTTCACCATCACGTAGTTGCGGGGCAACCAGGCGTCGACCTCGTAGAAATAGTTCAGGCTCTCCCAAACCTTGCGGTCGTAGCCGGTCGATCCCGATGAGACCATCGAATCCGCAACTCCGGTGGCAAAGGCCTGACTGATTTCGGCAGCTTCAATCGTTACCGGCAGCATGCCTGTCAGCTCGGCCAGACGCGAGGTGGCGTTGTTGTACGAGCGGAACTTGATGCCTTTCATATCGGCCACCGAGTTCACCTCGTCCTTGAAATACAGGCCTTGCGGCGGCCATGGCACGGCATAAAGCAGAGTCAGGTTCTGTTCGGCCAGAAGATTCTCGATTGTCGGTCTGGCTGCTTCCCAAAGCTTGGCGCTGTCATCAAACGACGTGGCCAGGAAGGGGATGGAGTCGAAGCCGAACAGGGCATTCTCGTTCTGGTGGCCGGACAAGAGGCGTTCGCCAATCGGGGCCTGTCCGGTCTGGATCGCGCGCTTGATGTCGGCCCCCTTGAACAGAGAGCCCGACGGGTGAGTCACGATCTCGATCTCGCCACTGGTTCCGGTGGTTACGCATTTGGCAAACTCAGCACCTGTGGCTGAATGGAAGTTCGAGGCCGAATAGGCCATCGGCATGTCCCATTTCTCGGCCATTGCGGGGGCCGCTGCCGCCGCGGTCAGTGCGGTTGCAGCGAGAAGGCTGGTCAGTTTCTTCATGGTATTCTCCCTATTGTTGTGCGTTGGTCCGGCGTTTTCCGCCGAATTCGTTCAGGTTGCAAAGCGCGCCGGTGCATAGACGCTTGTATCCGTATTTGGGGTTCGTCCTCCGATCATCTGGGCCAGTAGGCGGCCGGTTTTGGGCCCGCCGGTCAGGCCGATATGGTGGTGCCCAAAGCCCAAGTACGCACCGGCTAGCCCGGGAACCTCACCAATGATCGGGATCGAGTCCGCAGGGGCGGGTCGGTGCCCCATCCATTCGACTTCCTCCTTCCATGTTACACCGGGAAAGGCGGCCCGGGCGTTTTTGCGCATCAGATCAAACGGGGCGCGTGAGGGCGGCGCGTCAAGCCCTCCGAATTCGACAATGCCTGCCAACCGTATGCGCCCATCCATTGGTGTGGCAACAAATTTACCAGACGAAACCATCACGGGGCTGCGGGGCATGGCCGAGGGCTCGACCAGTTCGAGATGGTAGCCCCGTTCGCTTTCCAGCGGAACCGAGATGCCCAGCCGTCTGGCCAGAGGGCCGGACCAGACACCGGCGCTGACAATCGCCGTATCGCAGGCAATCGTATCGCCACCTGCGCGGACCCCGGTGACGTTTCCTGCGGTGCGGACGATGTCGTCCACCTCGGCGCAAACTATGCGTCCGCCACTGGATTCGACATGGGCGGCAAGGTCTTTCACATAGCGTCCGGGGTCGGTGATATGCCCATGATCCCCAAGCTTTGCAGCAAACCCGATATCCTGGCTGAACACCGGGTCATAGTCGTGAAAAGCCTGCCCTTCGAGTTCGTCCCACTGGAAACCGTGTTTGCGCCGGATATTCCAGCCGAACGCGTCCGTTTCAAAATGCGCGCGGTCGCGGTACAGGAACAGGTAGTCCGACGGCACAATCCATTTTTCGGCGCCCGTACCTTCGGCCAGAGCTTTGTGGTCATTCAGACTATCGCCAATGATAGGCGTCAGCGCAGCGGCGATCCGGTCCACCTCGTCCGCTTTTGCATGGCCGAGATAGCGCGCCAGCCAAGGCACGAGCTTTGGCAGATAGCTCCATTTCATGAACAGGGGCTCGGAAGGGCTGAGCAACATTCTGGGTGCTTTGCGCAGCAGCCCCGGTACGGTAACGGGCACAATCGAGCAGGAAGCCAGAACACCGCCATTGCCATGCGATGCCCCTTCGGCCGGACCTGCCTTGTCGATCAAGACGACCTTGTGACCGTCCCGCTGCAGCCAGACAGCCGCCGAGACGCCAACAATTCCGGCTCCGATGATGGCTATGGTTTTCTTTTCGCTCATGACACCCTCGATTTGGCAACCGCGTAGTGATCAAGCTTGTTCAGATCGGGCCTGCCACCCAGCCCGGGATCATCGGGCACGACAACCTGACCATTCTGCACCTTGAATGGGGTTTCGAGAATATCTTCTTTGAGAAAATAGGTGGCCTGATAGAATTCGCAGCCCAGGGTGATTTCGGGCGTGGCTGCGATCATATGAGTGCCAGCCAGATGGGCCAAACCAGCCTCGAACATGTCGCCGCCATAGGCGCTCAGCCCATGCGCGGCTGCCATGCGGGCAACAGTTTGGCCCCGCGTCAGCCCCCCGGATTTCATGATCTTGACCGAGACGCCGTCGCAAATCCCTTCGCGTGCCGCGCGCTCCATGTCTTCCGGGCCAAAGACGCTTTCGTCTGCCAGCAGAGGTATGTCGATCATCTGTCTGAGCTGGGCCATCAGGCCATAGTGATGGGCCCGAACGGGTTGTTCGATAAACTCCGGCTTGAACTGAGCCACATCGCGGACCCGTGCGGGGGCGTCCTCGAGGCCCAAACCCTGATTGAAATCCACACGTACCGCCAGATCGGGGTGGTTCTGTGCCAGGTATTCCAGCCGCATGATGTCGAAGGCATGATCCTTGAACCCGGTCTTGAGTTTTACGATCCCGACCCTGTCTTCCTGCAATTGCGCCAGCAGGTCGACGTCCTTCTCAAAATCAGGATTCGCGATCGAACAGCTGAGCGGGATGGTCTCGCGGTGTTTTCCTCCAAGCAGGGCCCAGGCCGGCACGGAAGAGATTTGGCCCGCAAGATCCAGCAGCGCGGTTTCAAGCGCGGCCTTGGCTTCGGTGCAATGGGCCACCGCATATGCCGCCCGCGCCATGATCGCGGCACGGTCGCTGACACGGGACCCCATCACCAATGGGCGCAGATATCGATCCAGCGCGGCAAAACTGGCCTCGGGCGTGCCGGTAAAGACCGACCACGGTGAAGCCTCGCCAAACCCATGGCGCCCGTCTTCAGAGGTCAATCTGAGAATGACGACCTCGCACACCCCTTCGACCGAGCCGATGCCGTGATCCCGGCGCGAAGTTACCGGCAGCGCCAAATGCCACAAATCATAGCCCGTTATCTTCTGATTCAGGTCGGTCATTCTGCCTCCGGCCAACGGACAGAAGCCTGCCTTGACCAGTGCATCAGTTCAAATACTATATCTTACTGAGTTCATCAGAAAAAATGATGGTGCCATGTCGCTTCGATTTCGTCAGCTGCAAGCTTTTCATGCAATCATGGAAACTGGAACGGTGACCGGCGCGGCGTCGGTCCTTGGTATATCGCAACCGGGCATCAGCAACCTTCTTGCGCAACTCGAACGTGAGGCACGCCTGCCGCTTTTTGAGCGCACCAAGGGGCGCCTTCTGCCGACCCCCGAGGCAGAGCTTTTGTACCACGAAGTGGATACAGTGGTGCGGGGTTTGGACCATGTGGCGCAGGCGGTCACGGATCTGCAGAACAAACACCCGGGTCAGTTGCAGGTTGCCGCACCGCATATGCTGTCCTTCGGGTTCATGCCGCGTGAAATTGCCCGTTTTGCCCAATCCCGCCCGAACCTGTCGGTCAGTTTTCAGTCGCAGTATTCCTCAAAAATCCAGGAATGGGTGATCTCGGGCCTGTTCGAAATCGGCATTGTCGAGATGCCTATTCTGCATGATACGCTGAACCATCAGGTCTTCCATTTCGAAACGTTGGCGACATTTCCAGATGGCAGCCCCCTGGCCAAACATGACGTTCTGACCCCGGAAATTCTCGAAAACGAACCCTTCATCGTGATGGGGCCTGAACATCAGACGCACCGCCGGACCCGGGACATTTTTCAAAAAGCCGGGTGCAACTGGCGCACGCAGATACATACCCATCTGTCAGAAAACCTGCTGAGTTTCGTCAAACAGGGTATGGGTGTTGCCATGATCGACCCTTTCACGGTTACGTTCGACGCCGAAGCCGGATACCAGACCCGTCCGTTCCAACCTGCCGTCATGCTGGACCTTGCCATCATCACCGCCAAAGGACGTCCCCTGTCATCCATTGCGCAAGAATTTCTGGTCCAATTGAAGCAGTCGATTGCGAGTTTTGCCACTGACCCGGAGATTGACTCAGCCTAGGGCGGGATGCGCTGTGCGGCGACTCCTTCGGTTGGGGCGTGGCAATTTGGGCACCGATGTGGAACTGTCCGGTCGACTCTCGGGCCAACACACAGGAGGCATGCCGGATGATCGCGCAAGGAGGCAAGTCCATATACGGGGCGTCAGTGGGTATTTTGATGCTCGACGCCCGTTTTCCGCGAATTCCGGGCGATATGGGCAATGCCGTGACATGGCCTTTTCCGGTTTTATACCGGATCGTCCGAGACGCCTCGCCCGATCTTGTTGTGCGCCACGGTGCCGAGGGCATGCTGGGTGCTTTTGTAGATGCGGCACGCGATCTCGTCCGTGACGGGGCCGATGGGATTACGACAAATTGCGGTTTTCTGTCTCTGTTTCAGCAGGAACTCGCCGAGGCTGTTCCGGTTCCGGTCGTGACATCTTCGCTGATGCAGGTCGAGATGGTGAATCGTACACTGCCTGCCGGGAAACGCGCGGGCATCCTGACCATTTCTGCCTCGACCCTCACCAACGACCATTTGCTGAAGGCGCAGGTTCCTCAGGGAACCCCGATCGGCACCACAGAAGGCGGTACGGAATTCACCCGGGCCATACTTGGCAACGAAGAAACCCTGGATGTGGACGCGGCCCGCAAAGACAATTTGGACGCCGCCTTGAGCTTGCAATCAGCCAACCCGGATCTTGGGGCGATTGTTTTGGAATGCACCAATATGTGCCCTTACGCTGCGGACATTCAGGTTGCGACAGGACTGCCGGTTTTTTCAATTGTCAGCTTGGTGACATGGTTCCAGTCCGGGCTTCTTCCACCTCGGTTTTAAGGACAAGGTTCAGGGGTGGCGCTTACAGAACTGCGTCGCAGAAAGGGGCTGTTCGCTGCTGGCATGCAAATCTGAAGATACGCAATTGAATTTATTAAAGTAATGAAATACAATAAGTTAAATAGCCTTCGGTTGAACTTTTCCTCAATTACTAAATTTTTAGTTTGACACATATGCAAAAAATCGCTGATGCTGTTCGCTATCCGGTTCGCGCCGGAAACCATAATCTTTGGGAGGAGACAGATGCGGAGACATCTACTTTCCGCAGTGGCGGCGGCTGCCGTCATTGCGGGGCACGGCCCCGTTTGGGCCGACGAAGCCGCAGCACAACGTTGGATCGACGACGAATTCCAGCCATCAACCCTGTCGAAAGACGAACAGATGGCCGAGATGCAATGGTTCATCGGAGCTGCACAACCCTATGCTGGGATGGAAATCAACGTCCTGTCCGAAGGCATCCCCACCCACTCGTATGAATCCGAGGTCCTGACCAAGGCGTTCGAGGAAATCACCGGAATCAAGGTCAACCACCAGATTCTGGGTGAGGGCGAGGTGGTTCAGGCCGTTCAGACCCAGATGCAGACCGGACGGAACCTGTATGACGGCTATGTCAACGACAGTGACCTGATCGGTACGCACTCGCGCCTGCAACTGGCCTATAACCTGACCGAGCAGATGGGCGGTGACTGGTCAGCGACAACGTCGCCTACACTGGATCTGGATGATTTCATGGGCATTCAGTTCACCACTGGCCCGGATGGCAACCTGTATCAGCTTCCCGACCAGCAGTTTGCGAACCTCTATTGGTTCCGCAAGGACTGGTTCGATGATGAGGACAACAAGGCCGCGTTCAAAGAGAAATACGGCTATGATCTGGGTGTCCCGGTCAACTGGTCGGCCTATGAGGACATCGCCGAGTTCTTCACCAATGACGTGAAAGAAGTCGATGGTGTCGCGATCTATGGCCACATGGATTACGGCAAGCGCGCGCCTGACCTTGGCTGGCGGATGACCGACGCCTGGTTGTCGATGGCCGGAGCTGGCGACGTCGGTGAGCCAAACGGCGTTCCCGTCGATGAATGGGGCATCCGCATGGAAGCGGGCACCTGTAACCCTGTTGGCGCGTCCGTTTCGCGCGGTGGGGCTGCCAACGGCCCGGCTGCGGTCTACGCGATCCGCAAATGGGATGAGTGGCTGCGGAACTATGCGCCTCCGGGGGCGGCGTCTTATGACTTCTACCAGTCGCTGCCGGCGCTCAGCCAGGGCAATGTGGCCCAGCAGATCTTCTGGTACACCGCCTTTACCGCCGACATGGTCAAGCCGAAATCCGAAGGCAACAACACCGTGGATGACGAAGGCACGCCGCTGTGGCGGATGGCGCCCAGCCCGCATGGCCCGTACTGGGAAGACGGCCAGAAGGTCGGCTATCAGGACGTGGGGTCCTGGACCTTCCTGAAATCGACCCCCTCGGATCGGGCTCAGGCGGCCTGGCTTTATGCCCAGTTCGTGACGTCCAAAACGGTCGATGTGAAGAAGTCCCATGTGGGTCTCACCTTCATTCGCGACAGCTCGGTCAATCACGAGTCGTTCACCGAACGCGCGCCCAAGCTGGGTGGTCTGGTCGAGTTCTATCGCTCGCCCGATCGTGTGGCATGGTCGCCGACCGGCATCAACGTGCCGGACTATCCGAAGCTGGCCCAGATCTGGTGGCAGCAGATCGGTGACGTGAACTCGGGCGCCTTCACCCCGCAAGAGGCGATGGACCGTCTGGCCGAAGAGATGGATATCACCATGGCCCGGATGCAGGCCGCGGATGAAAGCGCCGGTGTTTACGGTGGCTGTGGTCCACGTCTGAACGACCCGCAGGATCCTGCCTTCTGGCTGGAAAAAGCGGGCTCGCCTAAGGCCAAGCTTGAGAACGAAAAGCCGCAGGGTCAGACCGTCAACTATGACGAACTGGTTCAGCGCTGGCAGTCTCAGTAAGCGTTTGAAACCGGGGGTGCCGTTCTCGGCATCCCCACCCCACGACCAGTGCGATGCACTGAAGGACCGGAATCCACGGACATGATCGAATTTCAAGATGCCACCAAACGGGTTGGCAACACCCTGCATATCAAGCCCACAAACCTGACGCTGCACACCGGCCATTTCAACGTGCTGCTTGGCGCGACCGGATCGGGCAAGACCTCTCTGATCAAGATGATGGCCGGTCTGGACCCGATTGCCTCGGGCAAGGTTTTGATGGATGGGCAGGACGTCACGCGGCTGAACACGCAAAAGCGTCAGATCAGCCTCGTGCACCAGTTTTTCGTGAACTACCCCCATATGACCGTTTACGACAATATCGCCTCGCCTTTGCGCGTCGCGGGCATGGCGAAGTCCGAAATTGAGGGCCGCGTGGAAGAGGCCGCCGACCTGCTGCAGCTGCGCCCGATGCTGCACCGCCGCCCGCACGAATTGTCAGGCGGTCAACAGCAGCGCACCGCATTGGCCCGCGCCATTGCTAAGGAAAGCCGCGCGGTTTTCCTGGATGAACCATTGGCCAATCTCGACTACAAGCTGCGTGAGGAACTGCGAGAACAGCTACCCGATCTGTTTGCAGGACGTGGCGCGGTGGTGGTCTACGCCACTTCGGAACCCGAAGAGGCGCTGTTGCTGGGCGGTCATACCGCCCTGATGGAAGATGGACGCGTAACGCAGTTCGGCCCCACGGCTGATATCTATCGTAACCCTGAAAACCTGGCCGCCGCGCGGGTGTTCTCGGACCCACCGATCAACGTGGCACGTGTCACCGTGGCAGGCGCGCGGGCGCAACTGGCAGGTGGCGGCGATTGGACCGCACCCGACATGGCCGATGGCGAATACATGGTGGCGGTGCGCCCCCACCGGGTGACGCCGTTCCGCACCACTGCTTCGGATGTTGAGCTGACCGGCCGCGTGATCGTGACAGAACTCTCGGGCTCGGATTCCAGCGCGCATTTCCGGCACGGTTTGGATGACTGGGTCTCTTTGGCGGCAGGGGTTCATCCCTATCAGGTGGGAGAGGATCACAGTTTCTACATGAACCCGGCCCATTGCCGGTATTTCGACCAAGATGGCCAAAGGGTAGCCTGACATGGCACAAATCAAGCTTTCAAATCTGCGACACAGCTATATGCCAGCGCCGAAAGGTCCCGAGGACTATGCGCTGAAAGAAATCGATGTGACCTGGCGCGATGGTGGGGCTTACGCTCTGCTCGGCCCGTCTGGATGTGGCAAGTCCACACTGTTGAATATCATCTCGGGCCTGCTGACGCCGTCCGAGGGACAGATATTGTTCGACGATCGCGACGTGACCGCATTTCCGCCCGATCAGCGCAATATTGCCCAGGTTTTTCAGTTCCCGGTGATCTACGACACGATGACAGTGGGCGAGAACCTTGCCTTTCCGCTGAAAAACCGCGGTGTCGACGCCGCGACGATCAAGCGCCGCGTCGATGAGATTGCCGAGATGCTGGATGTGACAGATATGCTGGGCACGCGCGCCTCGGGTTTGAGTCCGGACAACAAGCAGAAGATATCCATGGGGCGCGGATTGGTCCGCGACGACGTGAACGCGGTGATGTTTGACGAGCCATTGACCGTGATCGACCCGCACCTGAAATGGAAGCTGCGGTCCAAGCTCAAGGAACTGCACCAGCGGGTCAAAGCGACGATGATTTACGTGACGCACGACCAGACCGAGGCGTTGACCTTTGCCGATGAGGTTGTGGTGATGCAGGATGGTGAAGTGGTTCAGATCGGAACGCCGGTGGAACTGTTCGAACGTCCTCAGCACACGTTTGTCGGGCATTTCATCGGCTCGCCCGGCATGAACGTTTTGCCCTGCGAGGCGAAAGGCGACCGCGCCATCTTTGAAGGGCACGAGGTTGCACTGGAAGGTCCAACCCTAGGCGATGGCGGTAAAACCGATCTGGGTATCCGCCCCGAATATGTTGGCTTTGGCGACACCGGTATTCCTGCGCATGTCACCAAGGTGTCCGACATTGGTCGTCACTACGTCGTCAGTGCGAGGGTTGGCGACACTGCCCTCAAGGCCGTGACGGAACACAGCGTGCCTGAACCCGGATCACAGGTCTTCCTGCAATTCAAACCTGAACAATCGCGCGTCTACCGCGACGGCTGGATCGCAACCGAGGAGCGCAGCAGATGAGAACAGAAAACCAAAAAGCATGGTTCTTTGTCCTGCCCGTGCTGGCACTGGTCGCGTTCAACGCGCTGGTGCCGATGATGACGGTGGTCAATTATTCGGTGCAGGAAACCTTTGGCAACAACCAGTTCTTCTGGGAAGGGCTTGGCTGGTTCGAACAGATCCTGCGGTCTGACCGGTTTCAAGCCGCGTTGGGCAGGCAATTCCTGTTCACTTTCATGATTCTGATCATCGAAGTGCCGCTGGGCATTATCGTCGCCCTGTCTATGCCGCGCAAAGGGTTTTGGGTCCCGGTATGTCTGGTGTTGATGGCTTTGCCGATGCTGATCCCGTGGAACGTGGTGGGGTCGATGTGGAACATCTTCACCCTGCCCAAGATCGGCCTGATGGGATACTTCCTGAATGACGTTCTGGGCATCAACTATGACATGACCCAACAGCCCCTGTCGGCCTGGATCACCGTCATCGTCATGGATGTTTGGCACTGGACCTCGCTGGTCGTTCTGTTGTGTTATGCGGGCCTCGTGTCGATCCCGGACGCCTATTATCAGGCCGCCAAGATTGATGGCGCCAGCCCGTGGTCGGTGTTCCGCTATATCCAACTGCCCAAGATGAAAACCGTCCTGACCATCGCGATCCTTTTGCGGTTCATGGATAGTTTCAACATCTATACCGAGCCCTTTGTTCTGACCGGCGGCGGCCCCGGCAACTCGACCACCTTGCTGTCGATCGACCTGGTGAAGATCGCGCTGGGACAGTTCGACCTTGGCCCGGCGGCGGCGATGAGCCTGATCTATTTCGCCATCACGCTGCTGGTGTCGTGGCTCTTCTACACTCTGATGACGAAGGACGACGCAGAATGAAAAAGCGTTCCATCATCCCAATCCTGTACATCGCGTTCCTGATGCTGCCGATCTATTGGCTGGTGGCGATGTCCTTCAAGACCACGAATGAGATCCTGTCTGGCTTTTCCCTTTTTCCCCAGACCTTTACGCTGGAAAACTACGTCACGATCTTCACCGACCCGACCTGGTATTGGGGCTATATCAACTCGATCACCTATGTGACGCTGAACACGGTGCTTTCCGTCTGTGTCGCGCTGCCTGCGGCCTATGCGTTCTCACGCTATCGGTTCCTTGGGGACAAGCAGCTGTTCTTCTGGTTGCTGACCAACCGCATGGCGCCTGCTGCAGTCTTTGCCCTGCCGTTCTTTCAGCTTTATTCGTCGATCCAGCTGTTCGACACATATCTGGCGGTGGCGCTGGCACATACGCTGTTCAACGTGCCGTTGGCGGTGTGGATACTCGAAGGTTTCATGCGCGGCATCCCGAAAGAGCTGGACGAAACAGCCTATGTCGATGGCTATTCCTTCCCGCGCTTTTTCGTGACGATCTTTCTGCCCAACATCAAAGCAGGCGTGGGTGTCGCGGCGTTTTTCTGCTTCATGTTCTCATGGGTGGAAATGCTGCTGGCCAAGACGCTCACTGCGGTCGAGGCAAAACCTATCGCCGCCGTGATGACCCGCACAGCATCCAGCGCGGGGTATGAGCTGGGCCTGCTGGCCGCTGCCGGAACCCTGACCATCATCCCCGGCGCCATCGTCATCTGGTTTGTCCGCAACTACATCGCGCGCGGTTTCGCGATGGGACGCGTGTGAGGTTCGATATGCGCAAGTTTATTTTCATCCTTCCTTTCCTGCCCACAATGGCATTTGCCCAGCAGGCCGGATGGGGCAGTGTCGGCCAACAAGAGGATAAAGGGTTCTCGTGGACAGACCCTTTGTGGCCCGATTTCTGGATGGCCTGGACCCCGGCCACACTGGCCCTGTTCGTCGGCATCTTCTCGGCCATCGCCTTGATCGGAGTGTTGGAAGGGTTCAAGTTTCGCGACGGGATCGAGCGGCGCGGCGTGTTGGGTCTGACCACCACGCTGGGCGACCGGCTTTTCATTACCCTGTTGGGTTCGGCCTATATCTTCCTCGCCTGGCTTGGGTTGGTTGGCCAACCGGTCTGGACGCCTTTGTTCCTGTCCATCGGATGGGGGATTTTCGTCTTCTGGAAAGTTTAGGCTTTGCGAAACAGCGAAAGGATGCTTGTCTGACAGGCAGACCAATCATGACGACACCGAGATCAATGCGTAAGAAAAAGACGACAAACCTGCTGACCGAGGTTGAACTGGAGTTCATGAACGAACTTTGGGCCTTGGGGCAAGGCTCGGTGCGTGATGTGTTGGACCGCCTGCCGCCGGAACGAAATCTGGCGTATACGTCAGGCGCTACGATCCTGCGTATTCTCGACGAAAAAGGATTTGTCGAAAGCCGCAAGGACGGCAAGACCCTGATCTACAGGCCGCTTCTGGACAAGGACAGATATCAGGCGCGCTCGCTTCAGAACCTCTCGCGGACGTTGTTCGACAACACACCGGCTTCGCTGGTGGCACGGTTGGTCGACGATGCGGGGCTCAGCGATGCGGATCTTGAGGAAATTCGAGCACTGGTAGAAAGGAGACTGCAAAATGACAGCGGTTAAGCCGGTTCTCGATGCCTATCTCGAACTGAACTTTGTTCTGATCTTGTCGGTCGCGCTGTGGTTCACGGCCCGAATTGTCCTGTCGCACACTGCGTTGCGACTGTCCTTCTCTGACCAGTTCCGACTCTTACGGGCGTTGGTCCTATGCCTTTTGCTCAGCCCCGTGCTGGCATATGGCGCGACGTCCCTGTTCGAGCTTCTTTGGCCCGGTCAACCTGTCGCCATCGGCGATGTAGCCGTTGCCGCATATCTAAGGGGTGAGATCGCCTTGCCCGCGATCCAGTTTGAAACACTGCTGAACACCCGGCAGCGCTGGGTCGAATCCGTTCTGGACGGCAGCTCCGTCGGAGTGCTTGTTGCGCTTGCTGCGTTGACCACCGTGGCCGTATCGCTGGCCCTTCGGGTCATTTGGGCGGCGTTGCGCATTCGACAGACTGTGCAGAATAGCTTTCTTTGGAAACGCTCGGCCAAGGTCGATGTGCGCCTGTCCGATCACATCATGGTTCCGTTTGCCGTGCGCGGCCTGCGCCGTCGCCATGTCATATTGCCCAGTCATCTGCTGAACGACCGGCACGAACTGCGCTTTGCCATTGCGCATGAGTTTCAGCATGTCCGGTCAGGCGATGTGGAATGGGAACTGGTATTGGAGTTCTTGCGTCCACTTTTCTTCTGGAACCCGGCCTATCACATTCTGCGCTACCAGTTCGAGCGCCTGCGGGAACTGGGTTGTGACCAGATGATTGTCGACCGGCGCAGATTGGATACTGTCGATTACGCCAATTGCCTTCTGGACTATTGCGCCCGCACCGTTTCGCGCGAACGTCCACAGGTTCTGAATGTTGGACTGGTCAACGGCAGCAAGGCCAAGAAGGTTTTGCGTCAAAGGGTCCTGGCACTGGCCGAGGGGCCTTCGGGACGTCACCCGCTGCCTGCGATGGTGATGTGCTGTAGCCTGATCTTCGCGGTTGTTCTGGCCTGGGGGTCTGCGTCACTGCGCCAGACAGACGGGTGGAGCCATGACCGGCTTATGCTGTCGACCGTGGTCAATCTCGAACGGCTGGAGCGCCTTAACAGCGGCAACTAGTTCAGCAAGCGATCCGGTCAGACAGATACGCCTTGCAGCACTTGCTCTCTTGAAACCTCGTTCTTGCGGCCTTCCAGCAGGATTTCACCCCGGCGCAGCACCACAAACCTGTCGGCCAGATCGTAGGCAAAGTCGAAATACTGCTCGACCAGCAGGATCGCCATCTGGCCCTGATCGCGCAGGTGGCGGATCACTTCGCCGATTTGCTGGATGATATTGGGCTGAATGCCTTCGGTGGGTTCGTCCAGCAGTAAAAGCCGGGGTTTCGTGATCAAAGCCCGGGCGATCGCTAGTTGTTGTTGCTGGCCGCCGGACAAATCTCCACCGCGCCTATGCTGCATCTGGGCCAGTACCGGAAAAAGATCAAAGATCTCATCCGGCACAAAATGCTCGGTAGCGGGCAGGCAGGCGAACCCGGTTTCGAGGTTCTCGCGCACGGTCAGCAAGGGAAAGATCTCGCGCCCTTGCGGGACATAGGCGACACCTTTCCACGCCATTTGATGCGCCGGCAGCGGGCCCAGTGTCTCGCCATCCAAGGCCAGTGTGCCGCCTGAACGCGGATGGGTGCCCGAGATCGCCTTGATCAGGCTGGTTTTGCCAACTCCATTGGTGCCCATGACGCAGGTGACTTCACCCTTAGCGGCCTCCATCGAGATGCCGTTGAGAATTTGTGAATGGCCGTAATGCAGGGTCAGATCGTTCAGTTTTAGCATCGCTCAGCGTCCCAGATAGACGTCGATAACGTCCTGATTTGATGTCACATGGTCCAGGGACCCCTCGGCCAGAACCGAGCCTTCGTGCAGCACGGTGACCTTGCAGTTCAGGCGGCGGACAAATTCCATATCATGTTCGACGACCACAACGGCGCGGGTCTTGGCGGCCTGTACCAGCAGATCGGTCGTGTGTTCGCGCTCTTGCGGGGTCATCCCGGCGGCGGGTTCATCAACCAGCAACAGACGCGGTTCCTGCGCCAGTAGCATCCCGATCTCGAGCCATTGTTTCTGCCCGTGGCTCAACTCGCCGGACTTGCGATCAAGTTCGTCCTTCAGGCCGATCTCTTCGGCCAGCTCCTTGACCTTTTCCAGATCGCTGTCTGTGGGTCGATAGAATAGGACACCCAGCCAACCGCGTTTGTTCTTGAGGGCCATCAGCAGGTTTTCTCTAACGCTTTGGTCCTCGAACACGGTGGGTTTCTGGAATTTTCGGCCGATCCCGGCTTGTGCGATCTTTGCTTCGCTCATCCGTAGCAATGAGACGGACTTCTCGCCCCAGATCACACGGCCTTCGTCTGGCCGTGTCTTGCCTGTGACTATATCCATGAAGGTCGTCTTTCCAGCCCCGTTTGGGCCGATCACGGCGCGCAGTTCGGCCTCGCCGATCTGGAAGGACAGGTTGTTGATGGCGCGGAACCCGTCGAAGGTGACCGAAACGCCGCTAACCTCTAGCAGAGTGCTCATTCCGTTGCCTCCTTTTCGCGCAGGGCGCTGTCGTCGGGGCCAAGCGGCGCACCATGGCGCTGCGGCGCGCGGCGGTTCGTCCAGAGGTCGAACAGACCGCCGATACCCTTTGGTGCGAACAGCGTGACCAGCACGAAGGACACGCCCAGCAGCACCTGCCACCAGTCGACCCATTTGATCGTGTAGGACCCCAGAGGGATATCCGGCGCTTGTCCACCAGTGAACCAAGTGCTGAGCAGGCTGACGAATGCCGCCCCGATCACCGCACCATACAGGCGACCCCGTCCACCGATGGCGACCCAGACGGCCAGATAGATCGAAGCAATGGGGGCCATTTCCTCGGGGTTGATGATGCCCGCCTGCGGGTAGTAGAGCGCGCCCGCGATGGCTGCGATGCAAGCAGTCAGTGTGAAGACGGCTAACTTGTAAACCTCGACCGAATAGCCAAGGAACCGCACCCGCGCCTCATTGTCTCTGATGCCACGGATGACCGAGCCGAACTTGCCCGACACAACCCACGCCGCGAGTACATAGCCCAAGCCAAGTGCCAGCGCCGAGGCCCAGAGGAACCAGATCGACACTACGTCCTGCGAGGCGGTCACACCCGGCAGGTTCTGCAAGCCCGACAGGCCATTGTTGCCGCGCAATCCGCTGTCGTTCTGGAACAGGTAGAGGGCCAGCGCCAGCGTCATGGCTTGGGTCAGGATCGAGAGGTACACACCCGTCACCCGGCTACGGAAGGCCAGCCAACCGAAGATCAGCGCCAAAAGTCCGGGCACCAAAACGACCAGTATCAGCTGTAGGGTCAGGCTGTGGGAAAAGGCCCAGATCAGCGGGAAGTCCGAAGATCCGACCACGCCGAAAATCTGCGTCCCGATGGCGTCCACGACCTCGGACGGGGTAGGGGGGATTTCGGCTTGCGACAGAGACTCGACCACGATCAGGCGGGTGCGTTCGTACATCAGCCACATGCCGATCATGTAGCCTCCTAACCCGAAGAAGGCGAAATGGCCCAGAGAGAGGATGCCGGTAAAGCCCCAGATCAAATCCATCGCCACGGCGATCAGGCACAGGCACAGGGTCTTGCCCAGCGTCTTGACGAAACTGGTTGAGATCACGCCGATCCCGAACCCTTCTGACAGAACGGTCACGCCCAAGGTGAACAGGGACAGTATGGCCAGAAAGACCAGCACGGATGGGTTTTTGGCGACAAAGCTGTGTTCCATGGCTCAATCCCCCGCCGCGCGGCCTTTGAGGGCGATGATGCCCCTTGGCCGGAACTGGATGAAAATGATGATGAAGATGATCATGTAGGTTTGGGCCGCAAGGGTGTTCGACGGGTTCATCCACTCGATGCCCTTTTGCAGGAAGCCGATCATGCCTGCCCCTGCCAACGCGCCCCAGATGTTACCGACGCCGCCGACAACCACGGTCATGAAGCTTTGAACGATATAGTCGCTGCCCAGATCGGACGTGACCTTAGCGAACAGACCAATCGCAACCCCGGCGATCCCGGCAATGCCCGAGCCCAAGCCGAAGGTCAGCATATTCACGCGTCCCGGATTGATCCCCATCGACCCCGCCATACGCGGGTTCTGCGTCACCGCGCGCATCTCAAGCCCCAACCGGGTGCGTTTCATGATGTAGAGGAACAGTCCCAAAAAGATCATCGCCAGAACGAAGATCGCGATGCGGATATAGCTGATCGATACCACATCGTTCAGCACCCATGCCCCGTCCAGCCAGCCGGGCGCGGTCAGCGGTCGGGCCTGCGTGCCAAAGATGTTCTTAGCCAACTGTTGCAATGCGATCGAGATGCCGAACGTCGCCAGCAGCGTTTCCAACGGGCGCGAATACAGCCAGCGGATCACCAGCCGCTCCATCGCAACGCCCATGGCGAAGGTGACGGCGAAGGCCATCGGGATGGCGACGATGATCGAGAGCGTATGGTCCGGGATGAACTGCTGCACCACATAGCCGGTGTAAGCACCCATCATGATGAACTCGCCATGGGCCATGTTGATCACGCCCATCACGCCGAAGGTGATCGCCAGACCAATGGCAGCCAGGAAATAGATCGACGCCAATGAGATTGCGTCCAACGTCAGGTCGAGGGTCTGGTTCAGGCCGACCTTCAACTCGATCTGCTCAAGCGCCTTTTTGGTTGCAGCGGTGACCTCGGGCGAGGGTTCTGCATAGGTCTCAAAGAAGACATGCGTTTCCAATGCAGATTCGATGTCGGCCTCGGTGATCAAAGCCGGAACCAGGCCGGCTTCGGCCAGAGCAGCGTAAGCCTGAGCACGCGCGGCGTCAGAGTTCAGTTGCGCGACAGGAAAGTCCCCCACACGCCCACCGTCGATATTGGCGGCCAGTGCGGCGCGTATGTCATCGGGCGACGTGCGCGGTGCGGCAAGGTCATTGGCGACCAACAGGTCATAGGCCTCGTCCCGCGACAGGGCTTCCGATCCGGGGTTTAAAATGGTGGCGATATTCGCGTCAGGAGGCAGTTCAGTGCCCGTCCGTCGCTTCGTCACGACCAAAGGGTTCAGAGCCGCGCGGACGTCCACCCCCAGATCGTCGGACATCTCCTCGATCGCGGCCACACGGGCCGCCGTGTCCTCGTCATACCCGATGGTCAGCAACCGCTCGAGGCGTTGCTTCTGCGCTTTCAGATCGGCATCGGGCTCGTCCTCAATCGAGGCGCGCAGCGGCTCCAGCAGAGCGCCTTCGGGATCGCGTTGGATAGATGTCAAAGCGGCCAGACGTTTTTCGCGATCCGGGTCGGTCAGTTGGAACTGGACCAAAGCCGTTCCAATCATCGCGCGTATGCCGCTGTTGGGTTTCAACTGCTTCAGGTCGGATTTCTCGAACGTTCCAACGACCTCTCCGGTGTCGAAATCGGTCAGCTCATACGACCGCCCCTCGGCCTTTTTGCCTGCAAAGAACAGGCCGTCCGACTTGCGCATCCACACGTTTTTGGCGGCCCATGTCTCAAGCATCACCTGCGCTTGCGGTAAACCGCTGCTTGCAATCGCATCAATCGCCGGTTTGATTGTCTTGCGAGAGCTTTTGGCGAAGATCTCCTGATGCTCTTGCAGGATCGGCTGCAGACCGGCGTCTTGCGCGTTGGCAGTCAGGCAGGCGCACAGGATTGCGAGGCCCGCAAGGAAAAGTCTTAGCATGTGGTGAAACCCGAGGTGTCTTTAGGGCAAGGCGGGCGATGACACCCGCCTTGCGAGGAGATTAGTAGTTCGACAGGGTCTGAACGCAGGTCTCGGTCTCGGTGTTGTACATACCGCAACCCAGCTCTTTCCAATCCGAGATCAGAACCGCCGATTCAGGCAGGAAGTCGGTCCAGGCGTCGCCCGGCACAACATCGGTCTCGCTGATGATGTCAAACTGACCGTCTTCCTGAATCTCACCGATCAGAACCGGCTTGGCCAGGTGGTGGTTGGGCAGCATGACCGCCGTGCCACCGGTCAGGTTCGGGAATTCCTGCCCGTACATGGCGGCGCGGACCGCGTCGACCTCGGTCGAACCTGCCTCGGTCGCCGCATTCACCCACATGTTGAAGCCGATGTAATGGGCCTCCATCGGGTCATTGGTCACGCGCTCGTCGCCCATGGTGGCTTTCCACGTTTCTACGAATTCGGCGTTGGCCTCGGTATCAGCCGATTGGAAATAGTTCCACGCTGCCAGATGGCCGACAAGGTTGCCGGTATCCAGGCCGGACAGCTCCTCTTCTCCGACCGAGAAGGCCACGACCGGGATGTCGTCCGCTGAAACGCCCGCTGCGGCCAGTTCCTTGTAGAAGCCGATATTGGCGTCGCCATTAATTGTCGAGATCACGCCGACTTTCTTGCCATCGGCACCCAAGGCAACCACGTCAGCCACGATCTTGGACCAGTCCGAGTGGCCAAAAGGCGTGTAGTTCACAAAGATATCGCCATCTGCGATACCCTTCTGCTTCAGATAGCTTTCAAGGATGTTGTTGGTGGTTCTTGGATAGACATAATCTGTCCCGAGCAGCGCGAATTTCTCGACCCCCAACTCGTCCAGGAAATAATCGGTGGCAGGGATCGCCTGTTGGTTCGGCGCAGCACCGGTGTAGAATACGTTTTTCGAGCTTTCTTCACCTTCATACTGTACCGGATAGAACAGCAGGCCGTTCAGTTCTTCGATCACGGGCAAAACCGACTTGCGGCTGACCGACGTCCAGTTGCCGAATATCACGTCGACTTCATGCACGGTCAGCAGCTCGCGTGCCTTTTCGGCAAACAGGGGCCAGTCCGAGGCCGGATCGACCACAACCGCCTCAAGCTGTTTGCCCAACAGACCACCCTTTTCATTCTGCTGGTCGATCAGCATCAGCATCGTGTCTTTCAGCGTGGTTTCCGAGATTGCCATCGTGCCCGACAGCGAATGCAGCACTCCGACTTTGATGGTGTCTTCCTCGGCCAGCGCGGCAGTGGCCATGGCAGCAAAGACAACTGATCCGGCGAGCGTGGATTTAAGGGTTTTCATGTAATCCTCCTGACGGGGCCGGGAGAGAGGGCTTGCGCAAATGCACACTCTTCTTCTACCTGATCCCCGCAACTGTTGTTGCATTTCGTGTGGCGGTTGTGATCGAGGTCCAATTCGCGCAGCCGTCACACACCTCTGGCGATGTTTCCGCACCGGGCAGTGATACGGTTTCTGCATCGCAGCAATCTTGGCAACCTGCCGGCGTGACATTCCGAAAAATCAGCTGGATATGCCTGTTTTTTCATCTACTGTACTGGACTGCGCCTAAAAAATAGTCATTCAATACGGAAAGCCGTTGGTTTGGGGCGGTGCGGAATAGTGTTCAGGCGCGCCTAAAGGAAAACAAGGGCACCAACCGACGATTTTCAGGTGTGCCATCACTCAGCTTTCACCCATATCATCCGACATGAGCGCCGCACCACCCCGCGCGATCGGGAGTGTTGGTCTGAGTACAAAACGGTTGGGCGAACGCTCGGTTCTGGACAAGTTCCGGCAATCTGGTTCGTTCAAGTGCCTGTTTCCAAGGCCGGACCCACAAGGTTTGGACGCGGTCCTGCTGAACACGGCCGGGGGCGTGACAGGTGGCGATTCATTCCGGTTCTCGGGCAAGGCGGCAGCAGGTACGACGCTGACGGTAACCACACAGGCCTGCGAACGCGCCTATAAAGCCAAGCCCGGCGCCTTTGGGCAGGTAATCAACCATTTGTCCGTCGCATCAGGGGCCAGGATAAACTGGTTGCCGCAAGAGACTATCCTGTTCAACGGAAGCGCATTGGACCGGCGGCTGAAGATCGAGATGTCTTCGGGTGCGGAAATGCTCATGGTCGAACCGCTGGTATTCGGGCGCGCGGCGATGGGAGAGACCCTGACCAATACGCGCCTGCGCGACCGCATCGAGGTTTGGTGCGACGGGGTCCCGGTATTTTTTGATGCGATGCGGTTTTCCGGCGATCTTCACGCCCACCTGTCGAAACCGCACATCGCCAACGGGGCAGGGGCCATGGCGCTGGTCGTCTTTTCGTCCCCAAGGGCCGAGGGCCAGTTGCACGCCGTTCGTCAGATACTGCCAAAGTCGGCTGGGGCCACATTGATTCAAAGCGACCTGCTGGTGATCCGAATATTGGCCGAGACAAGCTTTGCGCTGCGCCAATCCCTGATGCCGGTTCTGCGCCACCTGAACACCGATACCTTACCCCGATGCTGGACGATCTGATATGAACCTGACCCCCCGAGAAAAAGACAAGCTGCTGGTCGCGATGGCCGCCGAAGTTGCCCGCAAACGGCTGGCGCGCGGCGTCAAGCTGAACCACCCCGAGGCGATTGCCCTGATCACTGACGCCGTGGTCGAAGGCGCGCGTGATGGGCGCTCGGTCGCGGATATGATGCAGGCCGGGGCCGAGGTGATCACCCGCGACCAATGCATGCAAGGCGTGCCCGAAATGATCCACGAGGTTCAGGTCGAGGCCACCTTTCCCGACGGCACCAAACTGGTCACCGTCCACAATCCCATTCGTTGAAAAAGGAACCCAATATGACACGTATGCTTTTCCCCGCTCTGATCCTTGCTGGCCCCGCAGCGGCCCATACCGACACGCACATACATGCCCATGGCACCGATTACGCCGCGCTGGCGGTTGGGTTGGCGGTGTTCGCGGTGGCTGCTCTGGTCCTGTTTGCAAAGCTGCACAAATGATCCCCGGAGAGCTGTTCCCGGCCGAGGGCGAAATCGCCCTGAACGCAGGCGCCGAGGCGATCACCCTGATGGTTGCCAATACCGGCGACCGCCCGGTTCAGGTCGGCTCGCACTATCATTTCGCCGAGACCAACCCGGCGCTGGATTTCGACCGCACCGCCGCGCGCGGTATGCGCCTTGATATCGCACCGGGGACGGCTGTGCGGTTCGAACCCGGTCAGGCGCGCGAGGTTTTGCTGATCCCGATCAGCGGCGCGCGCAAGGTCTACGGCTTTAATCAAAAGGTCATGGGGGCGCTCTGATGCCAGCAAAAATCAAACGCGCTGACTACGCCGCTATGTTCGGCCCCACCACCGGCGACAGGTTGCGGCTGGCCGATACCGATCTGGTGATCGAGGTCGAACGCGACCTGACCACCTATGGCGAAGAGGTCAAGTTCGGCGGCGGCAAGGTAATCCGCGACGGGATGGGGCAGTCTCAGGCCACCCGTGCGCAAGGGGCCGTGGACACGGTGTTCACCAATGCGCTGATCCTGGATCACTCGGGCATCTACAAGGCGGATGTGGGCCTGAAAGACGGGCGCATCGCCAAGATCGGTAAGGCTGGAAACCCCGATACTCAGCCCGGCGTCGATATCATCATCGGGCCGGGAACCGAAATCATCGCAGGCGAAGGGCGCATCCTGACCGCCGGTGGCTTTGACAGCCACATCCATTTCATCTGCCCGCAACAGATCGAGGACGCGCTGCATTCCGGCCTGACCACCATGCTGGGCGGCGGCACCGGCCCGGCCCACGGCACGCTGGCGACAACCTGCACCCCCGGCCCCTGGCATCTGGGGCGAATGCTGCAGGCGGCGGACGCCTTTCCGATGAACCTGGCCTTTGCGGGCAAGGGCAACGCCTCATTGCCTGCCGCGTTGGAGGAACAGATCAAAGCCGGGGCCTGCGCGCTGAAACTGCACGAGGATTGGGGCACCACCCCGGCCGCCATCGACTGCTGCCTCTCGGTCGCGGACGCGATGGATGTGCAGGTGATGATCCACACCGACACGCTGAACGAATCCGGGTTTGTGGAACATACTGTGGGCGCCATGAAAGGCCGGACTATTCATGCCTTCCACACCGAGGGCGCAGGGGGCGGCCACGCCCCGGACATCATCAAAATCTGCGGCGAGAACCACGTTCTGCCCTCGTCCACCAACCCGACACGGCCTTTTACCGTGAACACGGTCGAGGAACATCTGGACATGCTGATGGTGTGCCATCACCTCGACAAATCCATCCCCGAGGACGTGGCCTTTGCCGAAAGCCGCATTCGGCGCGAGACAATCGCGGCGGAAGACATCCTGCATGACATGGGCGCGTTCTCGATCATCGCGTCAGACAGTCAGGCCATGGGCCGGGTCGGCGAGGTGCTGATCCGCACCTGGCAGACCGCCGACAAGATGAAGAAACAGCGCGGCCGACTGCCCGACGAAACCGGCGAAAACGACAATCTGCGCGTCCGCCGCTATATCGCCAAATACACGATCAACCCCGCAATCGCGCATGGTCTGAGCAATGAGATCGGCAGTATCGAAGAAGGCAAACGCGCCGATCTGGTGCTGTGGAACCCGGCCTTTTTCGGGGTGAAGCCCGAAATGGTCCTGCTGGGCGGCACAATCGCCTGCGCCCAGATGGGGGACCCGAACGCCTCGATCCCGACACCGCAGCCGGTCTATAGCCGCCCGATGTTCGGGGCCTATGGCCGCTCGGTCGAGCATTCGGCGATCACTTTTGTCTCAGAAGCCGCGCAGGCGGATGGGATCGGTAATACGCTGGGTCTGGCCAAACAGACCGTCGCCGTGCGCAATACGCGCGATATCGGCAAGCAGGACCTGCTGCTCAACAACGCCACACCGCAGGTGGAGGTTGATCCCGAAACCTATGAGGTCCGCGCCGATGGCGAGTTGCTGACCTGCCAGCCCGCCGAAGTGCTGCCGATGGCGCAGCGCTATTTCATGTTCTGAGACGAAAAGAGGCCCAGATGACCCCGGAAATAAAAACCGCCCGTATCTATCACGATCACACGCATGCGCCGGCCCATGCGCAGGTCTCGTTGGACTATGACGGGCGGTTCCTGCGTCGCAAGATGCTGGCCACCGATGATGGTGAGAGCTTTCTGGTCGATCTGGCGCAAACGCTGTCACTCGACCATGGTGGCGTACTGGTTCTTGAGGATGGGCGCGAGATCGAGATTGTGGCCGCACCAGAGGAATTGCTGGAGGTGACCGGAGACAACCTGTTGCGACTGGCTTGGCATATCGGCAACCGCCACACGCCCTGTCAGATTGAACAGGATCGTCTGCTGATCCAGCGCGATCATGTAATTCGCGACATGCTGAATAAATTGGGGGCCAAGACGCGTGACGTTGTGGAACCCTTCACGCCTGAGGGTGGCGCATATGGCCACGGCAGGACCCATGGCCACGCTCACTAGCGCCGATATTCTAACCCTGACGCAGTGGCTGTCTCCGGCCTATCCAGTTGGCGGGTTCGCCTATTCGCACGGTTTGGAATGGGCGATCGACAGCGGGGATGTCCGAACGGCAGGTGATGTCAAAGCCTGGATTTCTGATGTCCTCTCGTTCGGCTCAGGGTGGTCGGACAGCGTGTTTCTGGTGGCAGCCTACGGGGCGCAATCGCCCGGGGCCGTGCAACAGATCGATCTGCAAGCCCGCGCGTTTTGTGCCTCGTCAGAGCGACTGAAGGAATCGCAACTGTTGGGGCAGGCATTTTGCGACGTGACCGCAGCCATATGGTCTCTGGATCTGGCATCGCTGACCTATCCGGTGGCTGTTGGTCATGCGGCCCGGTTGCGGGGATTACCTGCTGAACTGACCACCCAGATGTTCTTGCACAGCTTCATGTCCAACCTTGCCGCTTGCGCAACCCGTCTGGTGCCGTTGGGACAGACGGACAGTCAGCGCCTTGTGCATGAGATGACGCCGCTTTGCGCGCAGGTGGCTTCGGCTGCTCAAACTGCGGATTTGGATGAACTGAGCGCCACCAGTTTTCTGGCGGATATCGCTTCGATGAAACATGAAACACAATATTCAAGGATGTTCCGAACATGAACAACATGAACGGCCCGTTGCGCGTCGGTATCGGTGGTCCCGTTGGTGCGGGCAAGACCACGCTGACCGCCGCCCTGTCCGAGGCGCTGCGCGACAAGCTGTCGGTCGGGGTGATCACCAACGACATTTACACACAGGAAGACGCCGAAGCTCTGACGCGAATGCAGATCCTGCCACAAGACCGGATCATTGGCGTCGAAACCGGCGGCTGCCCGCATACGGCGATCCGCGAGGACGCCTCGATCAATCTTGCCGCAGTGGCCGAGATGCAGGCGCGCCATCCGGATGTCGATGTTGTTCTGATCGAAAGCGGGGGCGACAATCTTTCTGCGACGTTCAGCCCGGAACTGGCGGATGTCACCCTCTATGTGATCGATGTGGCCGCAGGAGAGGAAATCCCCCGCAAGGGGGGACCTGCGATCACCAAGTCCGATTTGCTGATCATCAACAAGACCGACCTTGCCCCGCATGTAGGTGCCTCGCTAGAGGTGATGCACGAGGATGCGACCAGAATGCGCAAGGGGCGCCCGTTCCTGTTTGCGTCACTGCGGCAGCGACAAGGTGTGTCCGATATCGTCCGTACTCTGGCCGGAATCGGCGGGCTTGAAGGACTTTGAAACCGTTGGCAGAAGCGTTGTTGCAGCGCGTATCAACCGCGCATCAGGGCGTGCGCGGGATCATAGGGTGATGGTGGAATGACTTCAGCCCGCACCAGATCTCCGCACAGGTCCAGCTGCATCGAGCTGCCCACAGCCGCCAGATCGGGGTTCACAAAAGCATAGGCCAGATTGAGGCGGGTGCGATGCCCCCAGTCGCCTGATGTGATGGTGCCGACGACGGTGTCGCCCAGCACCAGCGATGCGCCGCCATGGGCCGGGGCATGCGTAGCGTCGATCTTGAGCGAGACCAGCTTGCTCGTGGGGCCCTTGGCGTGGCGTTTCAGCAGTGCCTCCTTGCCGACGAAATCACTCTTGTCCAGCTTGACGAAGCGGTTCAACCCGGTTTCGAACGGGTCGAACTCGGTCAACAGATCGGCCTTCCAGTGCAGAAAGCCTTTCTCCATCCGCATTGAGTCCACTGCGCGCGCGCCGAACAGTTTCATTCCGTGGATGTCGCCCGCCCTGCGGAGCGCCAGATAGGCGGCATAGAGCGAGGCGTTGGGCACGTGAATCTCATAGGCCAATTCCCCCGAAAAGCTGACACCCATGACGGTGGCGGGGGCAAAACCGATGAAACATTCGCGGACCGACAGCCAGGGGAACGCCTCGTTCGACCAATCGTCGCGCGAACAGGCGGACAGCACGTCGCGCGACTTGGGACCAGCCAGAACCAGGATGGTCTGGTCGTTGGTCAGACTGCGGATCTGAACATCTTCGTCGTCGCGCAGATGCTGGCTCAGCCAGTCCATATCGTGGTATTCACTGGCCGCCGCCGAGCCATACCAGACCCGATCCGGGCCGCGATCGCTGGCGGGCAGGTTGGCCACGGTGGCTTCACCTTTGATCATGCCGTGATCATTCAACAGATAGCCCAGCCCCACGCGACCCGCGCGTTTGGTGACCGGGCCACAGAACATGCGATCCAGAAAGGTTTGGCGATCCGTGCCGGTGATTTCAAACCGATTGAAACCGTTGACTTCGCACAGGCCGACATTTTCCTGCAGGTTCCTGATCTCACTTGCGACGACATCAAAAGCTTCGTCAAAATTGAAGCCAAGCGTCGGTTGAAAGTCAGACGTCGGCTTGATGTAGTCGACTCTCTCCCACCCGTTCACGACGGTGAACTCGGCGCCTTCTGCGGCCAGAACCGGTGTCAGAGGCGTGGTCTTGGCAGGGCGGCCTGCAGGGCGGTGTTCATGGGGGAAGTGAAAGCGGAATTCGTTCTGGTAGTCCTCGATGGCTTTAAGCGAGGTCAGCTCTACATTTGTGTGCCCCGTAAAGCGGCGCGGGTCTAGGCACCACGTATCATAACACGCCTCGCCGTGTACGATCTGCTGCGCCAGCAGCCAGCCGTGGCCGCCGCCTTCGCCCAGTCCGGCGCGCAGGCCGATGATGCAGAAAGCATTGCGCTTGCCTGGGATCGGGCCGACCAGCGGTGCACCGTCTATTGTATAGGTGATCGGGCCATTCACGATGGAACGGATACCCGTCTCGCGCAAGGCGGGCATCCGCTCGAACGCGCCTTCCAGCACATCCATGACTCGGTCCAGATCGTCCGGGCAAAGCGCGTTGACAAAATTCGGATCGATCCCGTCCATGCCCCAGGGTTTGCAATCCTGCTCGTAGAAGCCCACCAGCAATCCGCCCTTTTCCTGTCGGCTGTAATAGTCCGAGATCGGGCATCGCAGCAGGGGCATTCGGTGCCCGGCTTCGGCGATGCCCGGGATATCCTCGGTCAGGAAGTACTGGTGTTCCATGGAAGCGACAGGATGGTGTACCCCCATCATCGCGCCCACTTCGTTGACGCGGTATCCGCCGGCGTTGACCACAATATCGCAGTCAATGTCGCCGTGTTCGGTATGCACGGTCCAGGTGTCGTCCCTGTGCTGGGTCAATGCGGTCACCGGAGTGTTGCGATAGACCTCGGCCCCCGCCTTGCGCGCATGATAGGCCAGGGCCTGACACAGTTGCGCCGGGTCGATATCGCCATCCAGCGGATCCCAAAGCCCGCCAAGCAGGTTCGTGGTTGAAATCAACGGGTGACGGCGGGCGCATTCCTGGGCATCGATCACCTCGAACTCGACCCCCATGCCTCGCGCCATCGAGGCAAAGTGGTGGTAGCCCTGCATCTGTTCTTGGGTATTGGCAAGCCGGATACCGCCATCTGCATGGTGATAGTTGATCGGGTATTCTGGGTTTTCGGACAGGTCTTTGTACAGGTTGATCGAATGCGTCTTCAGCCCGACCATAGTCTGGTTCATGCCAAAATTGGTCACTTGTGCGGCGGAATGCCATGTCGTGCCGCTGGTCAGTTCATTGCGTTCGACTAGAACGACGTCGCTCCAACTTTCCTGGGTCAGATGATACAGCGTCGAACATCCGGCAATACCGCCCCCAATGACGACAACCTTGGTACGGGATTTCATGTGACGCGCGCCTCCGACAGTCATTTGGACGGGATAGACCCCCAGATTGATGCAATTCGCAACATTGACGGTAGTTGTTCAAATAACTTCGAACTCTAAATTCGATTTTCTTGGTTTATACGCGGGATCGTTGAACTTGGGGCGGTGAAGGTTCTTCAATCCCGTTCGAACGACGACCGAAGGAGCGATGATGGTGGGGCAGCGTGGAAAGCGAGGGGGTCGCCGCGAACGATTGGCGCAACGCGCTGCCAAGCCCGCAATTGATCCCTGTCCGCCGGGTCAGATTGGCGGCGTCTACAAACCGCTCAGTGACGCGGACCTTCGCAGGATCTACGACACTGCGTTGGACCTGCTCGAAAAGCTGGGCGTGGGCGAGGTGCCGGAACGCCTGCAGGCGGATTTGGTGTCAATTGGTGCGATAGACAATGGCAAGGGGCGCATCCTGTTTCCCCCTGCCTTGGTGGAAGAGGCGATCGATCAGGCGGCCAAGACGTTTACGCTGTATGGGCGCGACCCTGCCAGGTCAATCGAGGTGGGTGGAAACAGGGTCTATTTTGGTACGGGCGGGGCGGCGGTGCAGACGCTGGACATGGGCAGCGGCATCTACCGGCCCTCGACCTTGAAAGACCTGCACGATTTCACGCGGCTTCAGGACACGCTGGCCAATGTCAGTTGGTTCACGCGGTGTTGTGTCGCAACGGATGTGCCGGACAATTTCGATCTGGACGTCAATACCGCTTTCGCGCTGCTCAAGAACACAACCAAGCCCACAGCCACCTCGTTCACTCTGGCCGAATACGTGGCCCCGATTGTCGAGATGCTGGACATCGCCGCAGGAGGTCCGGGCGCATTTGCCAAACGGCCCTTCATGAAGGCGCATATCAGCCCGATGATTTCCCCCATGCGTTACGGTGAGGACGCGGTGGATGTGGTCTATGAGTGCATCCGGTACAATATCCCCATCTCCTGCATCACCGCTGCGCAGGCCGGGGCAACTGCGCCCGCGACGCTGGCCGGATTCCTGGCGCAGTCTCTTGCGGAAACGCTGGCCAGTCTGTTGATGGTCCACGCGATCCAACCCGGATTCCCCATGGTCTTTTCCAACTGGCCGCTGGTCATCGATCTGCGAACCGGCGCGTTTTCAGGGGGCAGTGGCGAGACAGCCGTGCTGAACGCTGCATCGGCGCAGTTGTCGAACTGGCTGGGTCTGCCTTCGGGCGTGGCCTGCTCAATGACCGACGCCAAGGCGATAGATGCGCAATACGGCATGGAGAAGGGCATTACCTCGATGGCGGCCGCACTGGCCGGGGGGAACCTGATCTATGAAAGTTCGGGGATGACGGCCTCGTTGCTGGGCGCAAGCTTTGAAGCCTTCGTGTTGGATGATGAAATGCACTCAAACACCTATCGCGCGTTGCGGGGGATCGAGGTGACGGATGAAAATCTCGGCTTCGAGGCCATCTGTGACGCGGTTCTGGGTGAGGGTCACTTTCTGGGGGGACAGCATACCTATGCCGCGATGGAGCGGGACTATTTCTACCCGTCGCTGGCTGATCGGGATGAGCCGCGCACATGGGCCGAAAACGGGGCTCAGGACGCGTGGTCTCGGGCGAAAGACCGCGCCCGCACGATATTGCAAGAGCACAATCCATCCTATCTGACGCCTGAACAAGAGCGTGCGATACGCAGCCGGTTCAATATCCTGCACCCTTCAGGTGATTAGTCGGAAACTGTCGGCCAGCCAGGGATAGATGCGTATCTGCTGCGAGAGTGCGTGCTCATCAACCAACATACGCATCTTCCGGTCCACCAGTTCCAGAACAGAGCGCGAGCAATCCGGCGTCGCAACAAGGGCGAGACTGCGCGAGAAACTTTTGCCAGGGAACGGATGCATTTTCAGCTTGGACTGGAACCGTTTCGCGCGTGAGAACAGCAGCGGCGTTGTGATGGTCCACCCGGCCCCGGCTGCCACCATCGCCATCAGTGTCTGATTGTTGCTGCATTCGAAGTTGGACGGGGGCGTCAAACCCAGACGCCGCATCTGTGATTCGATCTGTCTGGCGATGATCAGATTGCCGGAAAACCGCAGAAACGGCAGGTCGCTGCGCCCTTCGACAATGTCGGACAACGGATGCGCGCAGTCCTGCGGCAGAACAACCACAAACGGGTCGCGCAACAAGGGCCGGTCCTGCAGATCGCGCATCCGTTCGCTTGGGGTGGTCGTGATCCCCAAGTCCAGATGCCGGCTGCGCAACAGGTCGATGATCGTGTGGCTAGATTCCGTCTGATAAATGAAATTGCAGCTCGGCATGTACGCCGACAGAAAAACGGCCAGTTCAGGAACAATGTCGCTGTCAAAGTCCTCGATTGTCCCGACGCGCAACAGGCTGGCCTCGGCGATACTCCCGGCCGAGGCCTCTGCCTTGGCCTTGCGAATGGCAAAAAGCGCGTCGTCGATGTTTCGCAGAAAAACCTGCCCTTTGGGTGTCAGCACCATGGGCCGGCGTGCATGATTGAAAAGCTCGACCCCAAGATGATCCTCGAGATTGCGCAGGTGATGTGAGACGGTGCTGATCGTCAGACCCGTTTCCTTGGCAGCCGCCTGAAGCGAGCCTTGGTGTGCACAGATCTGGAACAGCTCCAACCATCTGAGGCTCAGGTCTTTCGCAGTGGATTGGCGGGGCATGGAGCGGTTTCCGTCAATTGGAATTAATGATCAGATTAGTGTGACGTCTTCGGAAATTTAGTACACCTTTTTCGAAGTCATGCATTCTTCAGTCACGCGAGTTTCGCGTCCTGCTGAAGACACAATGGTCGGGTCCAGCAAAAGGAGCTGCAAAACGGACTTGCTTTGGCAGAAGGCACAAAGTGGTGGACGGGTGCGGGTTCCCGAGGGTTAATTTTGACGGATGAAGAAACTCACTCTGAAAGCGAAATGAGGGCCGACATAGTTGTAGCAACAAAGCCCCCCAATAGGGGGCGGCCTATTTCATTTCGGGTCATAGCTTCTGAGAAGAGATTGTCGGGATATCAATCGTAGGCGGCGTCTACAATGAACTCCACTTTCAACTCGGGACGTGCCAGTTTGGCCTCACCGCAGGCGCGTGCAGGGGCATGGCCCGTTGGAACCCAAGCGTTCCAAACCTCGTTCAACCCGGCAAAATCCTTCATATCAGCCAACCAGATTGTCACGCGCAGCATTTTTTCACGCGATGAACCGGCCTGTTCGAGCAATGTATCAATTTTCTCGAGACATATCCGGACTTGTTCCTGAATCGTCTCACCTTCGGCAACCTGCCCGGTCAGATAGACCACGCCGTTATGTTTTACGATTTTCGAGGACCGTTCACCGGTGTCGATGCGTTCAATCATGGGTATACTCTCGTTTTGCATGTTGGAATTGATTGTTCTTGGCCACAAGTTTACGGGCTTGGCAAACGAAATCCGATTGAGGGGGGTTCAGAGAATTTGCCGCCGCGGAGGATCGCAATGGTACTAAGGCGGGCCCCGCGAAAGCCACCACACCGTCGACATCGGCGTCGAGGCGCAGGTTCTCACAGTTTTTAGTGCTCTAGCTGAGAAATAGTCGCTGCACCAATTGCGTATTCTGGAATCGAGAGCACAACGCAATCTACCCCTTGCCAAACCCCACCAACCCCACTAAGACGCGCGAATTCTCAGTGAGAATATCAAGGCGGGGTGATTCCCGCCTTTTGGGTTCGAAGAGGGTTGGCGATGCGCGCTTGTCCTCCTCTCAACCTCAACGCCTGATAAAAGGCTGTTATTATGCAAAGCCAAAATATCCGTATTCGGCTGAAGGCATTTGACTATCGCGTTCTGGATGCCAGCACGCAAGAGATCGTCAACACTGCCAAGCGGACCGGCGCGAACGTGCGTGGCCCGATCCCGCTGCCGAACAAGATTGAGAAGTTCACGGTTCTCCGTGGCCCTCACGTTGACAAGAAATCCCGCGACCAGTTCGAGATCCGCACCCACAAGCGTCTCTTGGACATCGTTGATCCGACCCCCCAGACCGTTGACGCGCTGATGAAGCTCGACCTCGCTGCTGGTGTGGACGTCGAGATCAAGCTGCAGTCGTAAGATCGGAGGGTATAGATTATGCGCTCTGGTATTATCGCAAAAAAAGTTGGCATGACCCGCCTGTTCATGGAAGACGGCAAGCAGATCCCTGTGACCGTTCTCCACCTGGACAACCTGCAGGTCGTTGCACAGCGCACCGCTGACAAAGACGGCTACACCGCCGTTCAGCTGGGCGCCGGTGCTGCCAAGGCAAAACGCACCTCGAAGGCCATGCGCGGTCACTATGCCGCTGCCAAGGTTGAGCCCAAGCGTAAGCTGGCCGAGTTCCGCGTCTCCGAAGATGGCCTGATCGATGTGGGCGCCGAGATTTCGGCAGAACACTTCCTGGAAGGTCAGAAGGTTGACGTTTCGGGCACCTCGATCGGTAAAGGCTTTGCCGGTGCGATGAAGCGTTGGAACTTTGGTGGTCTTCGCGCCTCGCACGGTGTTTCGATCAGCCACCGTTCGCACGGTTCGACCGGTCAGTGTCAGGACCCGGGCAAGGTTTTCAAAGGCAAAAAGATGGCCGGTCACATGGGTGCTGCCCGTGTCACCACCCAGAACCTGGAAGTCGTCAAAACCGACGCCGACCGGAACCTGGTCTTCATCAAAGGCGCCGTTCCCGGACCGAAATCGGGCTGGGTCACCGTCAAGGACGCCGTGAAGAAGAAAGCACCGGAAGGCCTGCCTTTCCCGGCTGCTGTGAAATCGGCTGTGTCTGAAGCAACCGAAGCACCTGCGGAAGAAGCGCCCGCGGAAGGTGGTGAAGCATGAAACTTGATGTAATCAAACTGGACGGCGGCAAAGCCGGCAACATCGAGCTGGATGCAGACCTGTTCGGCCTCGAGCCGCGCGCGGACATCCTGCACCGTGTGGTCCGTTGGCAGCGCAACAACGCGCAGGCCGGCACCCACAAGGTCAAGACCCGCTCGGAAACCAGCTACTCGACCAAGAAGATCTACCGCCAGAAGGGCACCGGTGGCGCACGCCATGGTGACCGCAACGCGCCGATCTTCCGTGGTGGTGGTATCTACAAAGGCCCCGTCGTGCGCTCGCACGGCCACGACCTGCCGAAGAAGTTCCGCAAGCTTGGCCTGCGCCACGCTTTGTCGGCCAAAGCCAAGGCAGGTGAACTGGTTGTGATCGAGAACGCCGAAGCCGAAGGCAAGACTGCCGCTCTGGCCAAACAGGTTGCAAACCTGGGCTGGAAACGCGCTCTGGTCATCGACGGCGCGACCGTGAACGAAGGGTTCCTGAAAGCGTCCAAGAACATCGAAGGTCTGGATATCCTGCCGTCGATGGGCGCAAACGTCTATGACATCCTCAAACGTGACACTCTGGTGCTCACCAAAGCGGCTGTCGAAGCACTGGAGGCTCGTCTGAAATGAGCGCGAAGGCAGAACACTACGACGTGATCCGCAAACCGGTCATCACCGAAAAATCGACCATGGCATCTGAGAATGGCGCGGTTGTCTTTGAAGTGGCGATCGACAGCAACAAGCCGCAGATCAAAGAGGCCGTTGAGGCGCTGTTTGGTGTGAAGGTCAAAGCGGTGAACACCACCGTGACCAAAGGCAAGGTCAAGCGGTTCCGCGGCCAGCTGGGCCGTCGGAAAGACGTCAAAAAAGCATATGTGACCCTGGAAGAGGGGAACACCATCGACGTGTCCACCGGTCTCTGATCGGACCCGTCTTTGAAGAGAGATTAAGGCCCCCGCGAAAGCGGGGGTTTTTTGTTTTAGGGATCAAATTCAGGGATGCCGCGCTTGTTTTGAACGTTGGGCGTTTTGTTCGCTATAAGTGAACTTGTTTCTAGCACACTCGCAACAAGCGATTTTGTTGAGAGCAATTAAGGAAGTTGTAGATGCAAACTTGCTTGTTGCGAATGTGCGTACTACAAATTGCTTTATGACAAATGGACAGACGATTTCTATCAACAACACAACATATGACTGTTCTGGAGCAGCTACATACCACTATGGCGGCTTCCCACCGTCTAACATCGACCTTTCCCGAGTTTTTGGACCTCTCGCAGACGCCCTTCAACAACTCACCCGGTACGATGAAAAATTACAGCATATTCCCAATCCCGCGTTGTTATTGGCGCCACTAAGGCGCCGAGACGCTGTTGTCTCTTCAAGAATGGAAGGTACAATTTCGACCCTTGAAGAGGTGCTGAGGTTGGAAGCGAGTGAAAGCGCAAACCGGACCGAAGGAACGGCTCGAAATGACACAATCGAAGTGTCGTTATATGCGCGCGCGCTAACACAGGCAGAGATACAACTTTCTTCGGGGTACGGCCTCTCAGAGCATCTAATCAAGAACGCTCATCAGACACTGTTGAGTTTTGGGCGTGGCGCGGAAAAAGGACCGGGTCAATATAAGTCTCAACAGAACTATATTGGAGATCGAACGCACAGGCGTGTTGATTTTATCCCGATATCGCCGGATCAACTTAAGCAAGGCATGCAGGACTTAGTGAAATTTATCACTGATAACGAACAACACGTACTCCTAAAAACAGCAATAGCTCATGCGGAATTTGAAGCTCTGCATCCATTTGAAGACGGCAACGGTCGCGTAGGACGAATGCTGATCCCGTTGATGCTATGGGATCAGGGTATGCTCAGCGCACCGCATTTTTTTGTTAGCGACTATTTTGAGCGAAATAAAGGTGAGTACATTGATCGTATGCGAGCCGTCTCGCTTGATGGAGATTGGGATAGTTGGTGCGTATTCTTTCTTGAGGGATTAAGCGCTCAAGCTACAAAAAATATCGAAGTGGTTTCTCAAATCTTAGCTCATTATGACGAAATGAAGGAACGATTTAGAGAAGTACTCAGATCGCAGTACTTCGGCGCGGCTGTCGACTACATCTTTGCGAACCCTGTGTTCTGGAACAGCCATTTTGTTGAAAATGCACAAGCGCCGTCTTCCACCCTTCGGAATTTCACGCCGAGATTGGTTAATGATGGCCTTTTGCAGGTATTGGTGCCGCCGTCTGGGAGAGCTCCTGGGCTGTACGCACTTCCTTCCTTGCTCGGAATCATTGAGGCAGGTTGAATCTTGCTATTGACCTAAGGTGGTGAGCGGGCTACACGCTCCCAATCTTGCGGCCTCGGATTCGTTCCGGGGCCTCTGATATTTGTAACCGGGGACCTTCGGGGCCCTATACCCTTGGCACCTACGGGGGCCTATCACATAGCGGGGCAATGCCTCGCACTTGCTAAACGGAAGACAGAAAGCATGGCACTCAAGTCGTACAAGCCGACGACGCCGGGCCAGCGCGGGCTGGTGCTGATCGACCGTTCGGAGCTTTGGAAAGGACGTCCGGTCAAGTCTCTCACTGAGGGTTTGACCAAATCGGGCGGCCGGAACAACACCGGACGGATCACTTCACGCCGCCGCGGCGGTGGCGCAAAGCGTCTCTACCGGATCGTTGACTTCAAGCGGAATAAATTTGATGTCGCGGCAACCGTCGAGCGGATCGAATATGACCCGAACCGGACCGCATTCATCGCACTGGTAAAATACGAAGACGGCGAGCAGGCCTATATCCTGGCTCCGCAGCGTCTGGCTGTTGGTGACAAGGTTGTGGCTTCGGCCAAGGCCGACATCAAGCCGGGCAACGCAATGCCGTTCTCGGGTATGCCCATTGGTACCATCGTCCACAACATCGAGATGAAGCCTGGTAAAGGCGGTCAGATCGCACGTGCGGCCGGTACTTACGCGCAATTCGTGGGCCGCGATGGCGGCTACGCTCAGATCCGTCTGAGCTCGGGCGAGCTGCGTATGGTTCGTCAGGAATGCATGGCCACCGTTGGTGCCGTGTCCAACCCCGACAACTCCAACCAGAACCTCGGTAAAGCCGGCCGTATGCGCCACAAAGGCGTACGTCCGTCGGTTCGTGGTGTCGCAATGAACCCGATCGATCACCCGCACGGTGGTGGTGAAGGTCGTACCTCGGGTGGCCGTACACCGGTTACGCCTTGGGGTAAGGACACCAAGGGTAAGCGTACTCGCAACAAAAACAAAGCGTCCCAGAAGCTGATCATCCGCTCGCGGCACGCCAAGAAGAAGGGACGTTAATCCATGTCTCGCTCTGTTTGGAAGGGTCCTTTCGTCGATGCTTACGTGCTGAAAAAAGCCGAAGCAGCGCGCGAGTCGGGCCGCAACGAAGTCATCAAAATCTGGTCGCGTCGTTCCACCATTCTGCCCCAGTTCGTGGGTCTGACCTTTGGTGTGTACAACGGCCAGAAGCATATCCCCGTCAACGTCTCGGAAGACATGATCGGTCAGAAGTTCGGTGAGTATTCGCCGACTCGGACCTATTACGGTCACGCCGCTGACAAAAAAGCGAAGCGGAAGTAAGTCATGGGCAAGGAAAAGAACCCCCGCCGCGTGGCTGAAAACGAAGCAATGGCGAAAACCCGCATGCTCCGTACCAGCCCGCAGAAACTGAACCTGGTTGCGCAGATGATCCGCGGCAAGAAAGTTGAGAAGGCTCTGACCGACCTGACTTTCAGCAACAAGCGTGTCGCGCAGGACGTCAAAAAGTGCCTGCAGTCCGCAATCGCCAACGCCGAGAACAACCACAATCTGGACGTCGACGAGCTGATCGTTGCCGAAGCATGGGTTGGCAAGAACCTGGTCATGAAACGCGGTCGCCCTCGGGCCCGTGGCCGTTTCGGCAAGATCATGAAGCCGTTCTCGGAGATCACCATCAAGGTGCGTCAAGTTGAGGAGCAAGCCTAATGGGTCATAAAGTAAATCCGATCGGCATGCGCCTGCAGGTGAACCGCACCTGGGACAGCCGCTGGTACGCCGACACCAAGGACTACGGTGATCTTCTGCTGGAAGATCTGAAGATCCGTGAGTTCATCAACAAAGAGTGCAAGCAAGCCGGCATCGCCCGTGTGATTATCGAACGTCCGCACAAGAAGTGCCGCGTGACGATCCACACAGCACGTCCGGGTGTCATCATCGGCAAGAAAGGCGCGGACATTGAAGTTCTGCGCAAGAAAATCGCCCTGATGACAGACAGCGAACTGCACCTGAACATCGTCGAAGTGCGTAAGCCCGAGCTTGACGCACAGCTGGTTGCCGAGTCCATCGCTCAGCAGCTGGAGCGCCGGGTTTCGTTCCGTCGCGCGATGAAACGTTCGGTTCAGAACGCCATGCGCATGGGTGCCCTGGGTATCCGGGTGAACGTCGCTGGCCGTCTGGGCGGCGCCGAGATCGCACGGACCGAGTGGTACCGCGAAGGCCGCGTGCCTCTGCATACCCTGCGTGCCGACATCGATTACGCACATGCCGAAGCGATGACCCCCTACGGGATCATCGGGATCAAGGTCTGGATCTTCAAAGGTGAGATCATGGAGCACGATCCGCAGGCACGTGACCGTAAAGCACAGGAACTCCAGGACGGCCCTGCACCTCGTGGTGCTGGTGGCGGTCGTCGCTAAGGAGGGAAAGATATGCTTCAACCAAAGCGTACTAAATTCCGCAAGATGCACAAAGGCCGGATCAAGGGTGAAGCCAAGGGCGGCTCTGATCTGAACTTTGGCACCTATGGACTGAAAGCTCTTGAGCCTGAGCGTGTAACTGCACGCCAGATCGAAGCTGCACGTCGTGCCATGACGCGTCATATGAAGCGTCAGGGTCGCGTCTGGATCCGCATCTTCCCCGACACTCCGGTCACGGCTAAGCCGATCGAAGTTCGTATGGGTAAAGGTAAAGGTTCGGTCGACCGTTGGGCTTGCAAGGTCAAGCCTGGTCGCGTGATGTTCGAGATCGACGGCGTTAATGACGACATCGCCCGCGAGGCCCTGCGCCTGGCTGCGATGAAGCTGCCGATCAAGACCCGCGTTGTGGTCCGCGAAGACTGGTAAGCGATCCGGGGCAACCCCGTTCGTGACAAGATTAACCCCCGTCGGGAAACCGGCGGGGGTTTTTTGATGCCCAAACCTGTCTGCTTGGGTGTGCCGTGTCAAAATTCTATACCGGCTTTGCAAAAAATGCACATCCAAAGGGTGGCAATAGACTGCAGTAAGTGAAATGTAGCCGCAGCCAATGCCGGGTCCGTTCCGTTCAACCGTAGGTAACCGTCCGGCTCAAGCGACCCCGCGAACATACCGAGGATACCCATGGGTCTTACCTGTCGGGACGTGATGGTCCCACCCGAATATCAAAAGACGATCGATCCAAACGATACGGTTGCCAAAGCCTTTGACATCATCCGCGACAGTCGGGTTCGGTTTCTGCCTGTTGTGGAAGGGGATGGCACGTTTAAAGGCGTGTTCACCGCTCCGACGCTGATCAAGATGATCCTGCCAAAGGCCGCGCTGATCGGTATGGGTTCCGAGGCGGTCCGGGTGCCGATCAATAACCTCAGTTTCATGGATCTGACCAAGGAAGATTTCCGACAGCAGATCGAGCGGTTAAACGAAGAGCGCGTCGGCGATCACCTGTCCAACCCGGCCAACATTCCTATTGCCGCGCCCGATACCCCGGTGATGGAGGGCATCTTCCTGATCCACAAGTTCAAGCGCCATGTCTTTCTTGTCGAGCCTGACACAAAGCGGTTTGTGGGCACTGTCAGCCCGAACTCGCTGATGGATCACGCGCTGAGTTAACCCCAAAAGATACCGGATCAAAACTGTGACCGATCATTCCATTTCGCATGGAGAACACACGTTCTCCATCCCGCAACTGTTGGGGATCGATCCCCTGTGGATCGCCACGGGCATCCTGATCGCGGTCTATGCCGTTCTGATCACCGAAAAGGTGAACCGCGCCATTCTGGCGATGCTGGGTGCGTCGCTGATGGTTCTGTTCGGCATCCTAAATCAGGAACAGGCCGTGGCGGGTGTCGACGCCAACACGCTGGCTTTGCTGATCGGCATGATGGTGATCGTCGGCATCACCAGCAAATGCGGGTTGTTTCAATACGTCGCGATCAAGGCGTCCAAGGCCGTCAAGGCGAACCCGACAGGCATCCTGATCATGCTGACGCTGATCACCGCGGTTTTCTCAGCCCTGCTGGACAACGTCACCACGGTGCTGCTGATCGCTCCAATCACCTTGCTGATCACCGACGCGCTGGAAACGCCGGTTTTCCCGTTCTTTTTTGCCGAGATTCTTGCCTCGAACGTGGGAGGTACGGCGACGCTGATCGGTGATCCGCCGAATATCATCATCGGCTCGGCAGCTGGCCTCAGCTTTAACGAGTTCGTGGTCAATCTGGCCCCGATCTCGGCCATTTGTCTGGTGGTGCTGACTGGTATCATCTACCTGATGAACCGCCGAACACTGGCGGCCATCCCGAAATCGGCCAGCGAAAAGATCATGCGCTTCAACGAGACAGAAGCGATTACAGATATCCAGCTGATGATCAAATCCCTGTCGGTTCTGGCATTGGTCCTGCTGGGCTTCACCCTGGGCCACGGCTATGGCGTCCAGCCAGGTACCTCGGCCTTGGCTGGTGCGGCGCTGCTGATGCTACTGGCCTACGGACACCAGCACGGCGAAGAACAATCCGAATCCGTGCACCACATCTTTGGTGAGGTTGAATGGGTGACGATCTTTTTCTTCGGTGGTCTGTTCGTGATCGTCGCTGGTGTCGAACATGTCGGTCTGCTCGAGTTCTTCGGTCAGAAGGTTCTGGAACTGACCGAGGGCGACATGATGTGGACAGCGTTTTTTATCTTCTGGGCCTCGGGTATCCTGTCGGCCATTCTGGACAACATCCCCTTCGTGGCCACGATGATTCCGTTGATTGAATCCACTGCCGACACATTTGGAGGGCCCGATGCGATAGAACCTCTGTGGTGGTCACTGGCCTTGGGTGCATGCCTTGGCGGAAACGGCACTCTGTTGGGTGCAAGCGCCAATCTGACCGTCGCAGCCTTTGCCGAGAAAGCCAAACAGCCCATCGGCTTTGTCAAGTTCGCGATCATGGCCTTCCCGATCATGATCCTGACGCTTATGATCGCCAACGTCTATATCTGGCTGCGCTACTTCTACTAAGTCGCACCCAACCGACCGCTTTTCCGGTGCGGTCGGTCTCGCGCTTGTGTCCCGGCTGGGCTATAGCCGGGGCATGGCACAGATTGAATCACTCTTCGTTACCCGTCTCTACCGCGCCGCTTTGTCCGAGTTCGATCCCAAGATCGACGCGGGCGAGCTGGAAAACTCCTGCATTGTCATCGCCGAGGATGATGAGGCCGGGCAGGAATGGTGTGAAGAGAACGGCTATCCCGGTTATACCAGCTATGCGTCGCTGACCGATCTGCCCTGGCGATTCCCGATCTTCGCCGATCTGGTGAAGGTAATGGATCAGCATGTGGCGGCCTTTGCCAAGGATCTCGAGTTTGATCTGGGTGAAGGCGCATTGAAGCTGGAAGACATCTGGATCAACATCCTGCCCGAAGGCGGTATGCATTCCAGCCACCTGCATCCGCACAGCGTGATCTCGGGCACGACCTATGTGGCGATGCCCGAAGGGGCGAGCGCTTTGAAACTGGAAGATCCCCGCTCGGGCCGCATGATGGCTGCACCGACGCGGATTAAAGACGGACGGAGGGATTTGCAGCCGTTCATCTATATGAAGCCGCAAGTGGGGGATGTCCTGCTTTGGGAAAGCTGGCTGCGCCACGAAGTGCCGATGAATATGGCCGAAGATGAGCGGATTTCGGTGAGTTTCAATTACAAGTGGGAGTAGCGCCTGAGGTATCCTAGGTCTAACGTCCGATTCCTAAGCATTATGCAACTCAATCATATGTTCGGAGAACTCCATGGCTAGAACCGCACTTGTCACAGGCGCATCGTCCGGAATTGGCCGAGAACTTGCGCGCTACCATGCATCACAGGGTGGTAACGTAGTCATAACCGCGCGGCGTGGTGAATCCCTGGAGGCGTTAAAGACCGAGCTTGAGGCAGCCCACGGCGTCACCGTAACGCCAATTGCACTCGATTTAGGTGCCGAAGGTGGTGCGCAAAAGCTTTACGATGCGATTAAGGCGGAGAATTTGCAGGTAGACTACCTGATCAATAACGCGGGATTTGGCGGGCACGGAGCCTTTCTTGATCGCAACCTTTCGGATGATCTGAGTATGATCCGCTTGAATGTCGAAGCACTGGTATCTTTGTGCCACATGTTCGGCGGCGATATGATCGCCAGAGGCGGCGGAAAGATACTGAATGTGAGTTCTACGGCGGCGCATATGCCTGGCCCCCTGCAAGCGACCTACTTTGCAACGAAGGCCTATGTTTCAAGTTTCAGTCAGGCGTTGGCGGAAGAGTTGAAGGACAAGGGCATCACTGTTACCGCCTTGGAGCCCGGTTATGTCTCGACCGAATTTGCTGCTGCTGCAGATCTTGAGGGCACGAAACTGGTTTCTCAAAAGGGGGCGACAGCCGAGGCGGTGGCCAAAATCGGCTACGACGCCATGATCGACGGGAGGCTTACGGTGATTAACGATCGGTCGCTCGCGTTTCTGTTGGGCTGGGTTTTTCCGTTCTTGCCGCGCAAGACACGCCTGAGCATGGTTCGAAAGATGCAGGAAAAAGGCGCTTGAACGTTTTTCAGCGCCACTCTGACGTTTAACAAACGGCCAAAAATTAACGAATTCGAGGCGGAACCAATTGGCATTAGATTACGGGTGTAGTCATTCATCGACAGCGGTCCAAACTTTCCCTTGCCACCCATCCCTCAAACCCTTATACGGCGGCATCTTGCGATCTCCCGGCTGTGTCGGGCGATTCGTATGTCTATCATTCATCCACCAGGTCCAAGGTGACCCTGTAAGGGGGCCTTCTGGTGTTTTGAGCAAAGGAAAAAGGCGATGAACGCCCAAGAACTGCGTGACAAGACCCCGGACCAGCTCCGCGAGGAACTGGCCAACCTGAAGAAAGAAAGCTTTAACCTGCGCTTTCAACAGGCAACCGGTCAGCTGGAAAGCACCGCCGGCATCAAGGCGGCCCGCCGCAACGCTGCCCGCGTCAAAACCATTCTGAACGAAAAGGCCGCTGCTGCGGCATCCGAGGAGTAATCAGATGCCCAAGCGTATCCTGTCCGGCACCGTAACCAGCGACGCCAACGAACAGACCGTAACCGTATCCGTCGAGCGTCGCTTTACGCATCCGGTTCTGAAGAAAACCATCCGTAAGTCCAAGAAATACCGGGCTCACGATGAAAAGAACGCCTTCAAGGTCGGTGACACCGTTCGCATCATCGAATGCGCGCCGAAATCGAAGACGAAACGTTGGGAGGTTCTGGAGGCGTAAGCCCCCAGGACTTTTCATTTATCGAAACCCTGGGGGATTTAACGAGACCAGCCCCCACAGGTCGGGAGAAACCACATGATCCAGATGCAGACCAATCTGGATGTCGCTGACAACTCCGGCGCACGCCGAGTTCAGTGCATCAAGGTCCTGGGTGGTTCCAAGCGTAAATACGCCTCCGTCGGCGACATCATTGTCGTCTCGGTGAAGGAAGCCATCCCACGCGGCCGCGTGAAGAAAGGTGACGTCCGTAAGGCCGTCGTTGTACGCACCGCCAAGGAAGTCCGTCGCGAAGACGGCACCGCGATCCGTTTCGATCGCAACGCCGCCGTCATCCTGAACAACAACAACGAGCCAGTCGGTACCCGTATCTTTGGCCCCGTTGTTCGCGAACTGCGTGGCAAGAACTTCATGAAAATCATCTCGCTCGCTCCGGAGGTGCTGTAATCATGGCTGCTAAACTCCGCAAAGGCGACAAGGTCGTCGTGCTGGCCGGCAAGGACAAGGGTAAAGAGGGAACCATTTCCTCGGTTGACCCGAAAGCCGGCAAAGCTGTTGTAGACGGCATCAACATCGCCATCCGCCACACCCGCCAGACCCAGAACAGCCAGGGCGGCCGTTTGCCTCAGGCAAACCCGATTGAGCTGTCGAACCTGGCTCTGCTGGACGCAAACGGCAAGGCAACCCGCGTCGGCTTCCGCATGGAAGGTGACAAGAAGGTCCGCTTCGCCAAGACCACGGGGGACGTGATCGATGCTTGATACCGCAAACTATACCCCGCGTCTGAAAGCTCAGTACGCTGAAACCATCCGTGCCGCTCTGAAAGAAGAGTTCGGCTACAAGAACGACATGCAGCTGCCCAAGCTGGAAAAAATCGTTCTGAACATCGGCTGTGGTGCAGAAGCTGTCAAAGACTCCAAGAAGGCCAAAGCGGCTGTTGCGGATCTGACGGCGATTGCTGGCCAACAGGCTGTTGCGACACTGGCGAAAAAGTCGATCGCGGGCTTCCGCGTCCGGGAAGACATGCCGCTGGGTGCAAAAGTGACCCTGCGCGGTGACCGGATGTACGAATTCCTGGATCGTCTGATCACAATTGCGATGCCGCGTATTCGTGACTTCCGCGGCGTGAAGCCGTCTTTCGATGGTCGTGGCAACTTTGCCATGGGCATGAAAGAGCACATCGTGTTCCCGGAAATCGACTTCGACAAGGTCGACGAGGTCTGGGGCCTGGATATCGTAATCACCACCACAGCGAAAACCGACGCTGAAGGTAAGGCATTGTTGAAAGCATTCAACATGCCCTTCAACGCCTAAGCGCCGGGAGGACTAAGACATGGCTAAAAAAGCAATGATCGAACGCGAGAAGAAGCGCGAACGCCTGGTGGCCAAATATGCCGCAAAGCGTGCCGAGCTGAAAGAAATCGCGAATGACGAGAGCAAGCCGATGGAAGAGCGTTTCAAAGCGCGTCTGAAACTGGCGAAACTGCCGCGCAACAGCTCGGCTACCCGTCTTCACAACCGTTGTCAGCTGACCGGTCGTCCCCACGCTTACTACCGTAAGCTGAAGGTCAGCCGTATCGCGCTGCGCGAGCTGGGTTCTGCAGGTCAGATCCCCGGCATGGTGAAATCGAGCTGGTAAGGGAGACATAGATATGAACGATCCTATCGGCGATATGCTCACCCGTATCCGCAACGCGCAAATGCGCGGCAAGTCCACCGTTTCCACCCCGGCTTCCAAGCTGCGCGGTTGGGTTCTGGACGTGCTGGCGGACGAAGGTTACATCCGTGGCTATGAAAAGACGACCGGCGAAAACGGTCATCCGGCCATCGAAATCAGCCTGAAATACTACGAAGGCACTCCTGTTATTCGCGAGCTGAAGCGGGTTTCCAAGCCCGGTCGTCGCGTATACATGGGCGTCAATGACATCCCGCAGGTCCGTCAGGGTCTGGGCGTGTCGATTGTCAGCACTCCGAAAGGTGTGATGTCGGACCAGAATGCACGCTCCAACAATGTTGGTGGCGAAGTGCTCTGCACCGTCTTCTAAGGAGGTCTGTCAATGTCTCGTATTGGTAAAAAACCGGTCGAGCTGCCCAGCGGCGTTTCCGCCTCTGTGTCGGGTCAGACCATCGAAGTCAAAGGTCCGAAAGGCACCCGCAGCTTCACCGCGACTGATGACGTTACGCTGTCGGTCGAAGACAATGTTGTGCAGATCAACCCTCGTGGGATGTCCAAGCGCGCGCGCCAGCAGTGGGGCATGAGCCGCACGATGGTCGCCAATCTGGTGACCGGTGTGACCGAAGGCTTCAAAAAAGAGCTGGAGATCCAGGGTGTTGGTTACCGGGCGCAGATGCAGGGCAACACCCTGAAACTGAACCTGGGCTACAGTCACGACGTTGATTTCGTTGCTCCGGAAGGTGTTACCATCACCGCACCGAAGCAGACCGTGATCATTGTGGAAGGTAACGACCAGCAGCAGGTGGGCGAAGTCGCGGCGAAAATCCGCGAATGGCGCCGTCCCGAGCCCTATAAGGGCAAAGGTATCCGCTATAAGGGCGAGTTCATCTTCCGCAAGGAAGGCAAGAAGAAGTAAGGACGCAAACAATGGCAAACAGCAAAAGAACCCTGTTTCTGAAGCGCCGCCTGCGCGTTCGGAACAAACTTCGCAAGGTCAACGCAGGTCGTGTACGCCTGTCAGTTCACCGCTCGAACAAGAACATCAGCGTTCAACTGATCGACGACGTTCGTGGCGTGACCCTGGCCTCGGCCTCGACCCTGGAAAAAGATCTGGGTGTAGTTGGCAAGAACAACGTCGAAGCGGCCACGAAAGTGGGCGCGGCCATCGCCGAGCGTGCCAAGAAGGCAGGCGTCGAAGAGGCCTATTTCGATCGTGGCGGCTTCCTGTTCCACGGCAAGGTGAAGGCAGTTGCCGACGCTGCGCGTGAAGGTGGCCTGAAGATCTAAGACTTGCGGGCAGCTTTGCGGCTGCCCCGATGATCCGGGGGCCCTGACATCAGTTGGGGCTCACCAGGATTGAAACAACGGCGCCGCAATGCGCCACATGAGAAAAGGGATGCCAAATGGCAGAACGTGAAAACCGTCGGGGCCGTGGCCGCGACCGTGAAGAAGCACCGGAATTTGCAGATCGCCTGGTCGCAATCAACCGCGTGTCGAAAACCGTAAAAGGTGGTAAGCGCTTTGGCTTCGCCGCTCTGGTGGTTGTCGGCGATCAGAAAGGCCGCGTCGGCTTTGGCAAGGGTAAAGCGAAAGAAGTACCCGAGGCCATCCGTAAGGCAACTGAACAAGCCAAGCGTCAGATGATCCGCGTGCAGCTGCGCGAAGGTCGGACCCTGCACCACGATATCGAAGGCCGTCACGGCGCCGGTAAAGTGGTTATGCGCTCGGCACCTGAAGGTACTGGTATCATCGCCGGTGGTCCGATGCGTGCCGTGTTCGAAATGCTGGGTGTCAAGGACGTTGTGTCCAAGTCGCTGGGCTCGCAGAACCCGTACAACATGATCCGCGCCACCATCAACGGCCTGCAAAAAGAGCAGAGCCCGCGTTCGGTTGCACAGCGTCGTGGCAAAAAAGTTGCTGACATCCTGCCCAAGCGGGACGAAGCGCCTGTTGCTGCTGAAGCAGAAGCATAAGGAGAGCGACCCATGGCAAAAACCATCGTCGTCAAGCAGATCGGTTCCCCGATCCGCCGCCCCGCCGAACAGCGCGCGACCCTGATCGGTCTGGGCCTGAACAAGATGCACAAAACCCGTGAGCTGGAGGATACTCCTTCGGTCCGCGGCATGGTCAACAAGATCCCGCATCTGGTTGAGATCATCGAAGAGCGCGGCTAAGCGCGCGACCTTTGAAGAGTTTGGAACGCCCTCGATTTTGTCGGGGGCGTTTTTTGTTTCTGCAGTGACCCTACTATCGGTCCAACGATATAGATATCTGGATCCCCATACTCTGATTGACTTGCATCAACGACCGTTTGGATCTCGTTGGATTACCGATCAATCATTGCGTGGGAGGTTCTTGAAATGAATGCGGACAAGATAGGGCGGATCGTTTGGCACGACCTTTTTACGTCTGATCTGGACAGCTCAATAAATTTTTATGGCCGTGTTGCGTCATGGGCTTTTAGTAAGGAAAGAACGAATAATTTTGTTTGGGGCCAGGGAAAAGGCGAGTTTACCCTTGCTCATTTGAATGGGGAAGCTGGAACAGGGCTGACAAAAACTCCGCAAAATCTCGGCGTTGGTTGGTTCCCTTATGTCGAGGTTCCGAACGCAGACGTTATTTCGAAGCGGGCCGAAAAAATGGGCGCGCAGATAATAAGACCTCCCTTTGACGTGGCCGGAGTTGGCCGACACTGTCTTTTGTTGGACCCGTTGGGCGCAAGATTTGGTATTTCCGTTTCGCAACACGATTACCCAATACCCACACAACAGTTTGCAGCTGAGATTTACCTGACTGAAGGTTCAGAGTTTCCAGCCGAGTTCTACCAAGTGTTGTTTGATTGGGACTGCTCTAGGACGGTTGATCGTGAAGTGGGTGTGCCAACTTTGGAGGACTCACATACTCTTTTGGAGCTGGTTGTTCCATCGGAAGTCGAGATGTGTGGGCGAGGCGTCTGGATACCGGCGATCAAGGTTGCAGCGATCGAGAACGCAGCGAGCGAAGCTTTGAGACTTGGAGCGTCGGAAATATCTGTCCGACCCCAGCAAGTTGCTGACCAAGCGCCCCGCGTGTTTTGCGATCCACTAGGGTGTCTTTTTGCAGTTCAGTAGGCGTGTCCAATTCATGTGACACACCAAAGGCAAAGCATTGCGCGGGTGCCCGTTGCGGGACATTGGCTGGATGAAATGCAATTGCCCGGACAATTGGAATGGGACCTGCGCTTTGAAGCAACCAACCACGGTTAGTTATTCACTTAACGCATACCGGCCAGACCAAAACATCCGTTGTTAGCGATATCAGACGATCCTATCTGAGCATTGTCCACAAAGGAACAAACGGAAACGCCCGGGGAATGCGCCCCGGTACAGAAAGGAACATAGATATGGCACATACAGCTACATTGACACATGGCGGTTTCAACCTGAGCGCTCGTTTTGCGAACCTGGTTGAGCGTATTAAAGAAAACCGTGCGCGGGGTGCAGAATACAATCGCACCTACCGCGAATTGCAGAGCCTGAGCGACCGTGAACTCAACGATATCGGTGTGCGTCGCTGCGACATCGCCGATATCGCGCGTGAACACGCATACTGCGCCTAAGGCAAAACTTGCTCACCGCTCCCCAGGGACTTGGGGAAACGCCTCCGACGATGTCGGGGGCGTTTTTTGTTATCTCGGTACAGAAGGCTAGGGGCGCTCCGGTGTGGCCAGAGACTGACGCTTTACGATAGTGGTCTGCAACTGCTGGGACTGGCCTTGTGTGTTGTTTTCGATCATCGAGACGAGTTCGATAGCGGCCTTGCGGCCCATTTCGCGATGCGGAACATGTACCGTGGTCAATCCGGGTTGGACAATCCGGGCCAGTTCGATGTCGTCAAAACCAGTGATCGACACGTCCTGAGGAACCCGCAGCCCCATTTCCAGGGCCTGCCGCACCGCCCCTACGGCCAATACATCGTTGCCGCAAAGAACTGCGGTTGGACGCTCAGGTCCGGTCATCAGCCGCAGGAACGCATCAGCGCCGTTTTCTATGTCATACGGTGTTTCGATGATTGAAAGCGTCTCGGGCGAAAGCCCGTGTGCCTGAAACGCATCCTTGATCCCTTCGATCCGCAACCGCGCGCGATCGTTGCCCTTGCTGATCCCTGAAATCACAGCGACATGACGGTGCCCAAGGCGCAGCGCCTCATCTGTCAGGGCATGCATCGACTGCCGGTTGTCGAACCCGATGGACGGGCAGCGTCCGCCGTCCAAATATGACCAGGCGACCAGTGCCGGGGTCTTTTGCCGGTCAAGATAGTTATAAATCTCGCTGTCACGGTCATGGCCAATCAACAAAAGCCCATCCGCACCACGGGCCACAAGCGTTCTGATCTGCTCTTCCTCAATATCCGTCTGATAGGCCGAACTTGAAACCAGTAACGTGTATCCACGCCGGTGAATCTCTTCCTGAAAGGCCTGTAGGCCCCGTGCAAAAATGGCGTTGTCCATCGTTGGAATGATTGCGCCGATGGTGAAGGAACGTTTCGCCGCCATCACGCGCGCGGCAAAATTCGGCGTATAGCCCAGCGTATCAACCGCCGACAAGACCCGTTTGCGTGTGGCTTCGACAACACGTTCTGGATCATTCAGGCAACGCGAGACGGTCGCAGTCGAAACGCCTGCCATTTTGGCCACATCGTTCAATGTCGGAACTGACCGGAGTTTTGGCATTCCTGATCCTGCGATTTGCTTTTTCTAAGATTAGTAGGTTTCAGGTGATAGGGAAAGGCAAATGTAAGCGCTTGCATTATTGATGTAAGCGCTTACAAATAGAGTTGGGCCGATTCTATAAGGAGTCCCAGACATGTTTCTTGCAGCTTCGATTGTTGTGTTCGTCATCTATTTTGCGAACGTTGCCTTGGGAGCTTTTGCAAATGCTGCGTTTCTTGGGGATGTCGGAGAAATGTTGGTCCTGTTCGCGGCGTCGATCTTGTTCGTTGTCGCAATTCTGAAAAAGGAGGCCGACCGGAACTCCGAAAATGGCGGCTGAATTTTTTGCTTGGGAGGGCAATCTATGAACAACGACAAGAACGAGCTTGCGTCTGCAGAGCGTCGCAATTTTCTGAAGCTCAGCGCCAGCGGGGCGTTCACGGCGGCTTTGGTTGCCGGGGCCGGTGGGGTCCTGTGGTCGTCTGAGGCCGCAGCGCAGACCGCGAAAGAAGAGAGCGAGCGGGAAAAGGCGGCCGATCATGTGATGACTGTTGCAACTGCCTATGTGCTGGGTGCATCGCGCAGCTATCCGATCATGCAACTGGATCTGAAGGAAAACATTCAGAACGCGACAAATGGCAAGGTCTACGTCAAGCTTGCCCCGGGCGGTCAGTTGGGTGCAGGTGGTTCGTTGGTTCAAAAGGTTCAGGGCGGCACCATTCAGGCGGCCCAGCATTCGCTGTCGAACTTCGCCCCCTTTGCGTCGACCGTCGATCTGATCAACATGCCGTATTTGTGCGGCTCGAACCAGCGGTTCACCAATCTTGTGCATTCGGACACCTGGAAAAGCGAGGTCCATCCCAAGGTCGAGGCTGCGGGCTTTAAGGCCCTGTTCTATGTCGTGATCGATCCACGCGTGGTTGCGGTGCGTCAGGGTGGCAATGCAGTGATCACGCCGGGCGACATGAGCGGGATCAAGTTCCGGGTGCCGGGCTCGAAAATGCTGCAACAGTATTACCGCATGGTCGGCGCGAACCCGACGCCCGTTGCTTGGGGTGAGACCCCCTCGGCCATCAAGCAGGGTGTCGCGGATGCGCTTGACCCATCTGTGGGCGCGCTGTTTGTCTTTGGCTTCAAGGACATCCTCAGCCACGTGACATTCACGCAGGCGGTGCCGGATAGCCAAGTCTATTCCTGTAACCTGGAATGGTTCAACTCGATGCCGGCCGATGTGCAGGAAGGCATCATGTGGGGCTCGGAAATGACCAGCCACCAGAACCTGTCCAAAGTGCCCTCGGCGCGGGCCTATGCAATGGCTGAACTGAACAAGGCCGGGGTCGAGTTCCACTCGCTCAGCAGCGATCAGTTGGCGGAATGGCAGGATGCAGGCGGTTATCAGAACGCCGATTGGGATCCGTTCAAGACCGAACTGGCCGGGTCGATGGACGCCTTCGAGAAACTGGTCGAAGCGGCCGGTACGCAGGGCAAGTACTACGTCCACGACGCGTAATGCGCATCGAACGGGTGCGCCCCTTCGCACCCGTTCACTTCACGATATGCAACCTTTGGCAGCGGTCTTTGCGACCGCCGTCTGAAGTGTTGCCAGGTTTTTGGGGCCGGACATGACTGTACTTCAGAAAATAGACCGGGATGCCGAGCGCTGGCTGTTGTTGGTGTTCTACGTGATGCTTGTCATCACCATGGCCATCGAGGTTCTGCGGCGTGAGATTTTCGCCTATTCCTCGATCTGGGGCGAAGAGATCGTCCGGTATTCTTTTATCTACCTCGCCTGGATCGGGGCAGCGGCCGCCGTGAAAGAGCGCGCCCATATCCGGATCGATGTGATCATGCACTACCTTGGGCCACGGCCCAAAGCGCTGCTGTATATCTTCGGCGATCTGGTCATGTTCGTGGTGGCGATCATCGCCCTTTACTGGTCCTACGAGGCAGTACACGTCTCGGCCAAATTCGGATCGGTGACGGACGGTCTGCGGGTCTCGAAAGTCTGGTTCCTGATGGCAGTGCCAACCGGATTTGCACTGATGATCTGGCGTCTGATCCAATCCTTGATGCGCGATTTGAAATGTCTGCGAGACGGCACGCCCGTCTTCGAAGGCGACAAGCTGTTTGACTGAGGAGATTTACAATGCTTTGGAATTCCCTCAATCAAACCGTTGAACTCGGATGGGATTTCTATCTGCCGGTGATCCTGTTCGTGGGCCTGATCGCCATGGCGGTCCCGGTCTGGGCGGCTATCGGATCGGCTGCGATCCTGATGCTGGTCATGTCCGGCGACTTGCCGCTGAGCCTTGTGGGCGAGAGCCTGTTTACCGGCATCGACGCCTTCGCCCTGACCGCCGTGCCGCTGTTCATCCTGACCGGGGACGTGCTGGTCCGCACCGGGCTGTCGCGAAAATTCCTGGATGTGGCCGAGGCGTTGACCTGCTTTGCCAAAGGCGGGTTCGGGTCGGCCACCGTGCTGGTCTGCGGCATGTTCGCGGCCATCTCGGGTTCGGACGCGGCAGGGGCTGCCGCTGTGGGCCGGATGACGATCAACCGACTGGTCGAAAGCGGCTATCCGCGTCCCTATGCCTGTGCGCTGGTGGCGGCGGGGGCCTGTACCGGCATCCTGATCCCGCCCTCGATTGCCTATATCATCATCGGCCTTGTGTTGGGCATTTCCGCCTCGACCCTGTTCCTGGCGGCCTTGATCCCCGGCCTTGCCATTCTGGTGTCGATCCTGATTACCAACATCATCATGAACCGCCTGTATGCCTACGAGGGCGGCGGCATGATGACCATGGGGGAATGGCTGGCAAATCTGGGCAAGGCGCTGAAGTCCGGCTGGTACGCCTTTATCGTGCCGGGCATCATCTTCTACGGTATCTTCTCGGGCCGCCTGACCCCGACCGAGGCCGGGGCAACCGCTGTTGTTGTCACCATCGCCATGGGCTTTATCCTGCGCACACTGACACTGGCCGACTTTCCCTCGATGCTGGTCAGTTCGGCCAAGGTGAACGGGGTGATCCTGCCGATCATCGCCTTCTCGGCCCCCTTGGCCGAGGCTCTGGCAATCATGGGGGTGCCGCAGGGTTTTGTGACCTCGGTCACGGCGATGACAGATGATCCATACGTGTTGATCCTGCTGATGATCGGTATCCTGATCGCTGCGGGCTGCGTCATGGAGACGACACCGAATATTGTGATCCTGGCTCCGATCCTGAAACCGCTGGCGGACAATATCGGCATGAACGAAATTCAGTTCTGCATCATGATGATCACCGCGTTGGGTGTGGGTTTCATCACTCCGCCGCTGGGTCTGAACCTGTTCGTCGTATCTGGTATTACTGGCGAGTCCATTCTGAAGATTGCCGCCCGGGCTGTGCCTTTTGTATTAACCATGCTGATCGTGGTGCTGCTGATCGCCTACGTGCCAGCCGTTTCGACCACCTTGCTACCTGAAATCTACCAATAGGACCTGTTGAACATGCCGCGTGACTATTTGAAAAAGGCAACTCTGACGGCGCAGTCTCATGCGACCGAAGTGCACGATACGGTCAAGACCATTCTGGCCGATATCGAGGTGGGTGGCGACGCCAAGGCGCTGGAGTATGCCGCCAAGTTCGACAAGTTCGAAGGCAATGTCCTGATGACGCAGGACGAGATCGACGCCGCCATCGCGCTGGTGCCCGAGAAACTGAAGGCCGATATCCGGTTTGCCCATGACAACGTGCGTCGCTTTGCCGAAACGCAAAAGGCTACGGTGTCGGATGTTCAGACAGAAATCGTGCCGGGCGTCGTTGCAGGTCAAAAGGCCATTCCTGTAGATGCGGCAGGCTGCTATGTGCCGGGTGGTCGCTACAGTCATATCGCCAGCGCGATCATGACGGTGACCACGGCAAAGGTGGCCGGGTGTCGCCATATAACTGCGTGCTCTCCACCTCGTCCGGGCGACGGCGTGGCGCCTGCGATTGTCTACGCGGCGCATATCTGCGGTGCCGACAGTATTCTGGCAATGGGCGGCGTTCAGGGTGTGGCTGCGATGACCTATGGACTGTTCGGTCTGCCGCGCGCGAATATTCTTGTGGGGCCCGGCAACCAGTTCGTGGCCGAGGCCAAGCGTATTCTCTATGGCAAAGTCGGCATCGATATGATCGCGGGGCCGACGGACAGCCTGGTTCTGGCGGACAAGAGTGCCGATGCGCATGTTGTTGCGACCGATTTGGTCAGTCAGGCCGAACACGGGTATAACTCGCCCGTCTGGCTGGTGACGGATGATCGTGATCTGGCCGAGAAAGTGATGGAGCTTGTGCCCGCGCTGATCGAAGACCTGCCCGAACTGAACCGTGAGAACGCCTACGCCGCGTGGCGCGACTATGCCGAGGTGATTGTTTGTGCGGATCGTGAAGAGATGGCCGCCTGTTCCGACGACTACGCACCAGAACACCTGACCGTACAGGCCGAAGATCTGGATTGGTGGCTGGATCGGCTGACCTGCTATGGCTCGCTGTTTCTGGGTGAGGAAACCACCGTTTCTTACGGCGACAAAGCCACCGGCACCAACCACGTTCTGCCGACCTCGGGTGCCGCCAGCTATACGGGTGGGCTGAGCGTCCACAAATACATGAAAATCGTGACGTGGCAGCGGGCCACCCGCGAAGGGTCCAAGCCCATCGCGGTGGCAACGGCCCGCATTTCGCGTCTTGAAGGGATGGAGGGTCACGCCCGCGCCGCCGATGTGCGTCTGGCCAAGTATTTCCCCGATGAGCAATTCGACCTGACCGCAGATGGATGACCCACGCGCGCTCTTTGACCTGACAGGGCGCGTGGCCTGCGTCACCGGCGCAAGCTCGGGGCTGGGGCGGCGGGTTGCGTTGGTGTTGGCGCAAGCCGGGGCCAAAGTTGTCGGCGTTGCGCGGCGGGCAGATGCCCTGTCGCAGTTGTGCACTGAGATTGGATCAAATGCAGCGGTCGTGACTGGTGATGTCGCGGATCGCCAGAACGTCAGGGCTCTGGTGAATGCGGTATCTTCCAACTTTGGTCCGCCCGACATCGTCGTCCATGCCGCAGGCGTAAACACGCGCGAGGCGGCGGATGATGTGACCGGGCCGGGGTGGGATGCGACTCTGGCCCTGAACCTGAGCGCGCCGTTTTTCCTCAGCCAAGCGATGGTGCCCGCGATGAAGGAAAAAGGCTGGGGAAGGATTGTGAACTTCGCCTCGCTTCAAACCACACGCGCTTTTCCCGGTGGTATCGCCTATGGCGCGACCAAAGCGGGGATCGGGCAACTGACCCGCGCGATGGCCGAGGCGTGGTCACCATACGGCATCACCGCGAATGCGATTGGGCCGGGTTTTTTCCCAACCGAGCTGACACAGGCGGTCTTCGACGATCCAGAGCGCGCGGCGCGAAACGCGGATCAAACCTGCATCAAGCGCAATGGAAGGATGGAGGACATGGACGGGCCGATCCTGTTTCTCTGCTCGAAAGCCTCGGACTATGTTACCGGGCAGGTCCTCATGGTCGATGGGGGGTTCACCGCGAAATGAAAGCGCTTGTGTATGAGGGGGTTGAGGAAGTGGTGCATCGGGATGTGCCAGATGCGGTGCCCGCGGCTGGTGAGCATCTGATCCGCGTCGAGGCGGTTGGCATCTGCGGCTCGGACATGCACGCCTATCTGGGGCATGATGCCCGACGTCCCGCGCCGCTGATCCTGGGCCACGAAGCGGCAGGGCTGATCGTCGGTGGTCCGCGCGATGGAACACGGGTGACGGTGAACCCACTGGTGACCTGTGGGACGTGTCTGGCCTGCACCTCGGGCCGGGAAAACCTGTGTCCGCAGCGCCAGATCATCTCGATGCCTCCGCGCGAAGGGGCCTTTGCACAATATGTATCGATGCCTGACGGCAATCTGGTTGAGGTGCCGGACGATATCCCATTGAACAAAGCCGCTTTGGCAGAACCCCTTGCGGTCAGTTGGCATGCAATACGGCTGGCCCTTGCGGCGCTGCATCCTGCCAGTGAGAAACGCGCTTTGGTTCTGGGCGGCGGCGCAATCGGCCTTGCCGCTGCATTGGCGTTGACCGCGATGGGGGTTGAGAATGTCGTTTTGGCTGAGCCAAGCCCAGGACGGCGCGAGTTCCTTCTTGGGCTTGGCCTTCGCGTATTGGATAGAGCCGCCGGAACCTGTCCGATCGTGATCGATGCGGTGGGCTATGCGGCAACACGCGCCACGGCCTCGGCCTGTGCGGAACCGGGTGGCGTCATCACCCATGTTGGTTTGGGTGAGGACACTGGCGGGTTGGATATCCGCCGGATGACCTTGCAGGAAATCACCTTCATTGGAACCTACACCTACACCGCCGAGGATTTCCGACAAACGGCGCAGGCGATTTTTGACGGGCGTCTGGGTGCACTGGACTGGACCGAAGCACGTCCTCTGTCCGGGGGGGCGCAGGCATTTCGTGATTTGCGCTCTGGCGCAGTGGCAGCACCAAAGATTATCCTGGATCCGTGGGAATAAGCCGGGCTGAAAAGGAGTTTGATATGTATAAGAAAGTTCTTGTCCCGATGGCGTTGGATCACGGCATATCGCAGCACACCCTCGAGATTGCCCGCGCCCTGTCGGACGACGGGAGCGAGATCATTGCCTTGCACGTATACGAGATGCCTCAGGGTTCTGTCAGTGCTTACCTCGACAAGGCGGCGGTGTCCGAAGGATTTCAGCGCGCGCGCCTTGAGTTGCTGAAAAAGGTCGAAGGTCTGGACGGTGTAACCTCTGAGATCGTTAAGGGGCATACCGCCCGAACCATCATCGACTATGCAAGCGGCAATGATGTGGATTGCATCGTCATCGGCTCGCACAAACCGGACCTCAGCGACTATTTTTTGGGATCGACCGCGTCTCGGGTCGTCCGCCATGCCCCCTGTGCCGTGCACGTGCACCGCAGGGCCTGAATTCGTCAATCGCGCAGATTGCGCCCCAAACAGGATCAACATCTGGATCATGAGCATAGACAAGAAGATCACCGACGATCTGGTGGCGAACGATATCTCGTTCGTGACCACCGTCCCCTGCAAGCAATTGGCCGGGGTGATAGATGAGATCGACAGGCACGATGGCATCTACCACATCCCGTCGAACAAAGAAGACGAAGGCATGGGCCTGTGCGCCGGTGCCTGGATGGGCGGCAAGCGCCCGGCTATCATCATGCAAAACACCGCCATTGGCGTGACGATCAACACGCTGGCAACGCTGATCCAGTATTACCGGATGCCACTGCCCATGCTGATCTCTTATCGAGGAGAGCTGCGTGAGCCGATTGCCTGTCAGGTGGAAATGGCAGTTCATACCAAGGCCTTGTTGACGCAGTTGAATATCCCGACCTACCACTTCCACAATCAGGAAGACGTGGCCGAACTGGACGCGATCCTGAAATACACCTTCATGTGCAACAAGCCGGTTGCCATTCTGACCGATGCAAACTTTTGGGGAGGCTATGGCGACCAATGATCCGTTCCGAAATTCTGAAAGAAATCGCCCCGATCCTGCGGGATCAACTTGTGGTCTGCAACATCGGCATTCCAAGTCAGGAACTGCACGCCATCGATGATCAGCCCACGAATTTCTACATGCTGGGCACCATGGGGCTGGCCTCTTCCATTGGTCTCGGGCTTGCCCTTGCGCAGCCGAAACCGGTGATCGTGATCGACGGGGACGGCTCGGTCCTGACCAATCTGGGCACCCTTCCGACCATCGCCAACAACGTCGCCGACAACTACATCCTGCTGATCGTCGACAATGGCTCTTACGGTTCGACCGGGGATCAGCCGACCTATGCGGGCCAAAAGACCTCGCTGACGAAAATGGCGCAGGCGGCTGGGTGCGAGCGTGTGATCGAATGTGCTGCCGAAGATACCGGTCGCGTGCTGCAAGAGGCGCTGGACGCCAAGGAAATGACCATCATCGTCAGCAAGTGTGAAAGCGGCAATGCCAAGATGCCACCAATCACGATGGACCCGGTGGTGATCCGCGACCGCTTTATGAAAGCTGTCGAGGCCTGATGGCCGCAAGCGCCATTCACTGCTCCGAAGACGCCCGCCGCCTTGCGCGGCGGCGTTTGCCGTGGATGGTGTTCGACTATATCGACGGCGCGGCCGGGTCCGAGGTCGGCGCCGCACGCAACCGTGACGCGCTGGATCAGGTAACGCTCAGCCCACGCATCCTGCGCGATGTCAGCAACAGATCGCTTTCCACTTCGCTGTTCGACCGCCCCGCGCAGCGCCCGTTCGGGGTTGCGCCGATGGGCTTGTGCAATCTGTCCGCGCCCGGAGCCGACCTGATGTTGGCACGCCTGGCGGCGCGGTATTCGATTCCTCTTGGCGTCTCGACCGTGGCCTCGACCGCTATGGAAGAAATTCTGGAGGCCGCAGAGGGCAACGCCTGGTTTCAGCTGTATTTCAGCGGTGACGGATCAGGCACGTTCAAGCTGGTCGAGCGGGCTTGGGCGGCGGGTTATGAGACCTTGGTTCTGACCGTGGACGTCCCCGAAGTCGGTCGCCGTCCGCGCGAATTGCGACGCGGCTTCAAGATGCCCTTCCGGATCGGCCCCAGGCAATTTGTCGACTTCGCCCTGCACCCGCGCTGGTCGCTGGAAACCTTGTTTCGCGGCAGGCCACAGATGGCCAACTTTCTGATGGAGGGCTACGATTTTGACCGCACCGAGAGCAGAGCCAGGGCCACATGGGACACACTTGCAAGGCTGAGGGATCAATGGCCGGGAAAACTGGTTGTCAAGGGTGTTCTGAACGCCGAGGACGCAATTGCGTTGAAACAGGCTGGCGTCGATGCGCTGCAGGTCTCCAGTCACGGTGCGCGACAACTTGAAAGCGCCCCGAGCCCAATTCAGATGCTACCGGACATTCGACAGGCCGTCGGGGATGGGTTCCCTGTGTTCTACGACAGCGGCCTGCGATCCGGTGAAGACGCGTTGAAAGCGCTCATTCAGGGTGCGGATTTTGTTTTCTTTGGACGGATCATGCAGTTCGCGATCGCAGCCGAGGGGGAAGCGGGTCTGCATCAGCTCTGGTCTGTACTCAGTGACGAGATGAGCATTGCGATGGCGCAGATTGGCCTGAACGCGTTGAAGTAATGGCGGTAAAGCGTGCCGCGCGTTTGTACCCTATGGTCAGCGCGACAGTATGCGCCGTTTTTCAGCCATGGCTTCGCGGCGCTGTTGCTCGATGCCCAGTTTGAACGATTCCTCGACGAAGTCGATATGGTCAAAGGCGGCCTTTTCGGCACGATCTTCATCGCCGTCAATGACAGCTTGACCCAGTTCAAGGTGCTGTTCCAGCAGCTTTTTCCCCGACCCATCGATCGATTTCAGAAAGCTGCGGTTGTAGAAGACACCTTGCTTGGTCAATTCGTAGATTGACGCCATCATGTGGATCAAAGTTGCGTTTTGGCTGGCATCTACGATGGCCGAATGCAGTGCGAAATCCGCTTCTCGCGAGGCTTTGGCATCGTTTTCTTCCCAGGCGCGTTCATTCTCGGCCAGAATCTCGGAAATCCGCTCTTTGTCTGCCTTTGTGGCCCGGCGGGCGGCCAGACGGGCGGCAAAACCCTCCTGTTCACGACGGTATTCGAGATAGTCGAAGAAGGCGGGTTCGTGCCGTTCATACAGCGCCAGCAATGCGGGCAGCATGGCTTGCCCGGTCAAGGCAGCCACAAACGTGCCTTCGCCATGCTGGGTGGTCACCAGACCCCGTTCTTCAAGGACGGCCAGCGCCTCACGCAGTTTCGGACGCGACACACGCAGCATTTCGGCCAGATCCCGTTCAGACGGCAGTTTGCGCCCCTGTTTCAGGATGCCCGAGGCGATCAGGTCTTCGATTTGCGAGACCACCGCATCCGCCAGCGATTCGTGTCCAACGGGTTCGAAGATCGCCTTGGTGTTCATGGGAATCGCCTTGTCCAAGATGTGAAGATCAAATCTGCTGGTAAATAAATATAACCACAAATACGGAAAATTCAAGAAAACACGGCTTCTCTGTCTGTGAGGCGTAAAATTCAGAAGTAAAAAGGTTTTTTGCTTAAACCGGTGTCCTTTTGTGAATATCGCGTCACCTGTCTCGTCTGTTGCTTTTCAGGATAATCTACACCGAGCGGTATACAGTGGTAAACAAAGTTGTTGACTGGAAACTCGTGGTAAAGTTAGTTTACCACCGGAGCGGCGCTGGAAGAGCCTGCGCCACTGATCGAGGCACATGCCCGACTACCCTGGAGGAGAATTCATGAAGAAGACCCTGACGAGCCTGGCAGTAACTGCCAGCCTGCTGGCCGCACCTGCGGTTGCCGCCGACAAACTGTTGCTGAAAACCCCGATTGCGTTCTCGACCGAGCTGCCGGGCCTTGGATCGCCGATCCCGCGTGTTGCCGAACAGTTGGATGTGATGTCGGGCGGCACGTTGAAGATGAAAGTGTACGAGCCGGGCAAACTGGTGCCGCCGTTTGAAATTCTGGATGCGGTATCTACGGGCAAGATCAACTCGGGCTACACCACCGCCGGGTATTGGGCGGGCAAGATCCCTGCTGCGCCGCTGTTCTCGGCTGTTCCGTTCGGCCCTGAAGCGGGTGAATACATGGCGTGGCTGTATTACGGCAACGGCATGAGCCTGTATCAGGAGATGTATGATCAGGCGGGCTACAACGTCCATGTCATCCCCTGCGCTGTGATCGCGCCGGAGACTTCGGGCTGGTTTGCAACCGAGATCAACTCGCCCGAAGACCTGAACGGTCTGAAGATGCGTTTCTTCGGTCTGGGCGGCAAGGTCATGCAGAAACTGGGTGTTGCAACCTCGTTGCTGCCGGGTGGCGAGATTTTCCCGGCGTTGGAAAAAGGCGCGATTGACGCAACCGAATTCTCGATGCCTGCCATCGACGCACGTTTGGGCTTTCACAAGCTGGTCAAGTTCAACTACTTCCCCGGCTGGCACCAGCAGGCGACCGTGTTCGAGTTGATGATCAACAAGGACGTTTGGAACGAAACCAGTGATCAGCACAAGGCGATCATCGAAACCGCTTGCAAGGCGTCGATGGCCGACAGCTTTGCCGAAGGTGAAGCCATCCAGCACGCAGCTCTGATCGACAATGTGGAAAACAACGGCGTCACCATCAAACAGTGGTCGCCGGAAATGCTCGACACGTTCCGCGCGACCTGGGAAGAGGTTGCCGCTGAAGAAGCTGCAAACGACGCCTTCTTTGCAAAAGTTCTGACCGACATGAATGAATTCCGTGACGGCTATCAGCTCTGGAAAACCAACGCTTTCCTCCCGCGTCAGTAACCTCCCGAACTGACGGTTTCGGGGCGGCCTTTCCTGCCGCCCCGATCTTTTACCAAATCCGGAATTTCTAACTATTCACAGCCCGCGCGCCGGGTTGCTGAGCGAGGAATGACCATGGCCAACGAACACTACACCAATGATCCGGTCGAAGCCTACGAAGGCATCCTGGAACATCCCGAAACCGACCGCCAGAAGATTGCCGTGGCCATTGACACGAGCGTCAAAGCGGTAGGTCACGTGGTCATGTGGGCAAATGTCCTGCTGATGGCGGCGATCTTCAGCCAGGTTTCGCTGCGCTACTTGTTCAGCCAGAACTATCCCAAACTTGACGAGATTCAGTGGCATTTCTACGGCATCGTGACGATGATCGGCATTTCCTATGCCTTGATCACCGACAGCCACGTGCGTGTGGACGTCCTGCATATGCAGCTGTCGCGCCGGGCGCAGCGGATCGTCGAGGTAATCGGTATCCTGACCCTGTTGACCCCGTTCATCTATCTGATGATTGATCAGGGCTACGACTATTTCTACGAAAGTTTCCGGGTCAGCGAACGCTCAGATAGCCCCACCGGCCTGCCTGCGCGCTGGGCGTTCAAGGCGGTCATCCCGATCAGCTTTGTCCTGCTGGCGTTGGCCGCGCTTGCGCGGCTGATCCACGACGGCCACGCGCTGTTGTACGGACCGGCCTCGGAACGCGAAGGCGCACCGCTGCGCCGTATTCTTCTGGTTCTGGCCGTATTCGGCGCCGTTTGTGTGGGCCTGACCTTCCTGGTCGAAACGACCGAAGAAAAGCTGGTCATCGCGATGTTCCTGACCTTCATCGCGCTGCTGTTCACCGGCTACCCGGTGGCCTGGGTTTTGGCAGGGGTTGGCGTAGCCTATTGCGGTCTGGCCTATCTGTTCGACAACGATCTGATGCTATGGACCGGGCTTGAGAGCACTTTCACCGGGCTAGACTATCTGACCCTGGGTGCCGTAGTGAACCGTGTCTATGCAACCATGTCGAACGCGGTTTTGGTCGCGCTGCCGATGTTCATCTTCATGGGGTTGATGCTGGACGAATCCGGTGTGGCTGAGCGTCTGATGTCTTCGATGCAACGGCTGTTCGGCACTGTGCGGGGCGGTCTGGCGATCACCGTGACCCTCATCGGGATCATTCTGGCGGCCTCGACCGGAATTATTGGGGCCTCCGTAGTGCTGCTGGGCGTGCTGTCTTTGCCGTCGATGATGCAGCAGAAATATCAGCCGACGCTGGCAGCGGGTGTGGTTTCGGCGTCGGGGACGCTGGGCATCCTGATTCCACCTTCGATCATGCTGGTAATCATGGCCGACCAGATGGCTCTGTCCGTCGGGGACCTGTTCATGGCCGCTGTTTTCCCGGGCGTTATCATCGGTGGTCTGTACCTGACCTATATCTTTATCCTAGCATTGGTAAAACGCGACGCAGCTCCCGTGCCCGAAGGGGCAAAAGCCCCGGACTGGGACGCCGTCAAGGACGTACTAATCGCTGTCATCCCGACGCTGATGCTGATCCTGGCCGTGTTGGGTTCGATCTTTGCGGGCCTGACCACGCCGACCGAAGCCTCGGGTATCGGTGCGCTGGGTGCGACCCTGCTGGCACTGGGCTATCGGAAATTGACCTTGGCCAAGCTTTGGAATGTGCTGGTGTCGACCTTCAATACCACCGCCTATATCTTTGCGATCTTTTTGGGCGCGACCGTCTTTTCATATGTCCTGCGTGAGCTGGGCGGGGATGAGCTGATCGAACATGTGGTGCAATCGACCGGATTTGGTGCCAATGGCACCGTCCTTTTCATCCTGTTCATCGTCTTCCTGCTGGGTTTCGTGCTGGACTGGATTGAGATCACACTGATCGTTCTGCCCTTGATGCGCCCGATCGTGAACGGTCTTGGCATCGATATCCCTGGTTTCGGTGTTCTGGATGAACCGGCATTGGTATGGTTCGTGATCCTGGTTGCGGTGACGCTGCAAACCAGCTTCCTGACCCCTCCTGTAGGCTTTGCTTTGTTCTATCTCAAAGGCGTTTGCCCGCCAGAGATTAAACTGACGCATATCTACAAGGGCATCATCCCCTTCGTGCTGTTGCAGCTGACCGGTCTGGCGCTAGTCTTCCTGTGGCCGACCCTTGCCACGTGGTTGCCGTCGGTCGCCTACTAAGGAGTTCTACCGATGCGTCTGAGCCAATGCCACAATTTCCACGATTTCCGGCGGCTGGCCAAACAGCGGCTGCCGGGACCCATCTTCAACTATATCGACGGTGGCGCGGATGATGAGGTGACGTATCGGGAGAATACCAACGCATTCGACCGCTGCGACCTGCTGCCTTCTGTCCTGCGCGGTGTGTCTGACGTGGACATGTCGGTGACGGTGATGGGTCAAAAGCTGGACATGCCGTTCTACTGCTCGCCCACCGCTCTGCAGCGACTGTTCCACCATCAGGGCGAACGGGCTGTGGCGGCAGCGGCCGAGAAATATGGCACCATGTTCGGTGTCTCATCTCTGGGCACCGTCTCGCTTGAAGAGCTACGCAAGAAGCACAAGAACCCGCAGGTCTATCAGTTCTATTTCCACAAGGATCGTGGTCTGAACTCGGCCATGATGCAACGCGCGAAAGAGGCCGGTGTCGAGGTCATGATGCTGACCGTGGACAGCATCACCGGCGGCAATCGCGAGCGTGACCTGCGCACCGGTTTCTCGATCCCATTCCGCCTGACATTGGGCGGCATGATCCAGTTTGCGATCAAGCCGATGTGGGGGATCAACTATGTCACCCACGAAAAATTCCGTCTGCCGCAATTGGAAGAGCATGTGGATATGGGCGGCGGCGCCAGCTCGATCGGCGGTTACTTCACAGACATGTTGGACCCGTCGATGAACTGGGAGGATGTGGCGCAGATGGTACGCGATTGGGACGGTCAGTTCTGTCTCAAGGGGATCATGACCGCCGAAGATGCAAAACGCGCAGCCGAGATCGGATGCACCGGCATCATCCTGTCCAACCACGGTGGCCGTCAGCTTGACGGCTCGCGCACCCCGTTTGACCAATTGGCCGAGATTGTCGATGCCGTCGGCGACAAGCTGGATGTGATGATGGACAGCGGCATCCAGCGCGGCACCCATGTGCTCAAGGCGCTGTCGCTTGGGGCCAAGGCGGTCGGCGTCGGGCGGCACTATCTTTACCCGCTGGCGGCCGCAGGGCAGGCGGGGGTCGAACGCGCGCTTGGTTTGATGCGCTCTGAGATCGAACGCGACATGAAATTGATGGGTGTCACAAGCCTCGACCAACTGAGCCGGGACAATATCCGTTTCCGCAATGCCTAACCCGAATTGGGGGCCGACATGACCAATGATGAGTTGATCAAACATTTCCGCTCTGTCGTCGGGACGCGTCACGTTCTGACCGGCGCGCGCGCGACCGAGCGGTTCCGGCGTGGGTTTCGCTCGGGCGAGGGCGAGGCGCTTTGCGTGATTCAGCCGGGTACTTTGATAGAGCAGTGGAAAGTCCTGCAAGCCTGCGTAGCCTCGGGTAAGATCATCATCATGCAGGCGGCCAATACCGGACTGACCGAAGGCTCGACCCCGTCGGGCAGCTATGACCGCGATGTGGTCCTGATCAATACCCGTCGGATGGATACTCTGGTGCCGCTGAACGACGGCGAACAGATCGTCAGTTTTCCCGGTGCGACGCTCTTTGCGTTGGAAAAACTGTTGGCCCCGCTTGGGCGAGAGCCACACTCGGTGATCGGCTCGTCCTGCATCGGGGCATCGATAGTAGGCGGGGTCTGCAACAATTCGGGCGGGTCGTTGGTTGAACGCGGCCCTGTCTATACCGAACTGTCTGTGCATGCCCGGATCTCTAAGCAGGGTGAGTTGGAACTGGTCAATAATCTGGGCATTGATCTTGGTGCCACGCCCGAGGAGGTTCTGGCGAACCTTGATGCGGGAACTTTCGACCGGAATCCGGGTGCCACGAACAAACGCGCCTCGGCCAGTGATTATTCGCAGATCGTGCGAGATGTAGACGCGGAAACGCCCGCCAGATTCAATGCCGACAAGGCCAAGCTGTTCGAATCCGCGGGGTCAGCGGGCAAGCTGGCCGTGTTTGCCGTGCGGTTGGATACGTTCCGGAAAAACGAGGCCGAAAAGGTGTTTTATATCGGAACAAACAACCCCAATGACCTGGCCGTTTTGCGCCGCCATATCCTGTCCACGTTCTCATCATTGCCCGTCTCGGCAGAATACATGCAGCGCGAGGTATTCGACATCACTGCGAAATACGGCAAGGACACTGTGGTGATGATCGACAAGCTGGGCACTGACCGGTTGCCGATGTTCTTTGCATTGAAAGGGGCGGTGGATTCCCGATTGCGCCGCATCCCGTTCCTGCGCAATTTCACGGATCGGTTCATGCAGATGGCGGTGTCGCTTTGGCCTCGGGTGCTACCTAAGCGAATGATGGAGTTCCGCGACAGGTACGAACACCACCTGATCCTGAAAATGAAGGATGAGGGTATCGCCGAGGCTGCTGAGTGGTTGCCCGAATTCCTTGAAGACCGAGACGGGGATTTCTTCGAATGTACCGCGCGCGAGGCCAAGATTGCGGGTCTGCATCGTTTCGCTGCCGCAGGGGCCGCCGTCCGCTATATGGCGCTGCACGCCAATGACGTCGAAGACATCATTGCATTGGATGTTGCGTTGCGCCGCAACGATCAGGATTGGTTGGAGACACTACCGCCCGAGATCGAAACCCAACTGGTGCATAAACTCTACTACGGGCACTTCATGTGCCACGTGATGCATCAGGACTATGTGGTCAGAAAAGGGGCGGACCCCAAGGCTCTGAAAGCCGCGATGCTGGAATTGTTTGATCAACGCGGGGCAGAGTACCCGGCCGAACACAATGTCGGGCACCTTTACAAAGCCAAACCCGATCTGGCCGCGCATTACAAATGCTGCGACCCGACCAATTCGTTCAATCCGGGCATCGGTAAGATGTCCAAGCTGCGCAACTATGCAGACGACACCCAGCGGGCACCGTCTCAGAACCCGTAGAACCGGTTGGTCGCAGACCTGATCGGCAAGAAAGTCGTCAATGCGGTTCTGAACGCGCGTGATGTGGGATTTCAGGGGGTAGAACGCGCTCGGTCATGAAAGGCTTCAAGCAATTCGGCTCCGGTTTCGAAATAGGCCTGTGTGCTGATCAGGTCCGTCAGCCCATAGCGATCAAGTTCCGTGCGGACATCGGGATCAAGCAATACAAAGACCAGATGCACGCCTTTGGTTTTGAGGTCCCGCGCCATCGCGCACAGAGTGTATCCGGCGGTGTAGTCGATCTGATCTATGGCCGAGGCATCGATGCAGAACCACTCGACCTCCTGGCTGTCTTTCAGGATCAGTGTCACTTCATCGGTGAACCGCTGGGCATTGGCGTAGTACATCCCATGCGAAAACCGGTAGATCACCAGTCCCGGGTCGAACTGGTTCGGTACGCTCAGTGCTTTCGAATGCCAGCCTCCGGTTTGGGCCCGAACAATGACCGAGTTCTTGGGGCGATACCCTCGTCGCGTATGGTCTATCAAAGACAGGACCATGGCAAAGATGATGCCCTGTTCCACGCCGACCGCAACCACAACAGCTGCCGTCGCAGCCGCAACCCAGAATTCCGATCGGGCCTGACGATAAATTCTTGTCAATCCGCGCAAGTCGATCAGTTTGAGGCCGATCATGAAAACCACTGCAGATAGGGCCGCAGTGGGCATGAAGGCCAAGGGACCGGTCAGAAACAGGATCACCACCAGAACGATCCCGACCGTTGTCAGCTGCGCGATCTGGCTTCGACCCCCGGCACTTGCGACCATCTCGGTCTTGGTCGGGCTGCCATTGACCACGAATGTGCCCGTGACGGCGGCACCCAGATTGGCGACCCCAAGGCCAACAAGATCGGTGTCTTCGCTGAACCGATCATCATATCGGGCGGCATAGGCACGCGAGGTTGCAGCGCTTTGCGCCAGAATGACCACAAAGATCGAAAGCGCGGTGGGCAGCAATTGTTTGAACAAGGCCCAGCTCCACTGAACGTCAGGCAGAGAGAGCGACGGCAGTCCGCCGGGTATGGGACCCAGCAGCGCAACAGTGCCAGAGTCCAACTGCAAGGCCCAACTGCACAGGATCACGCCAAGGATGGCGATCAGCGGGCCGGGAACCTTGGGCGAGATGAAGCGGCAGCCCACAACCACCCCAAGCACGCTCGCCGAGATCGCAAGTGTCGGCCAATTGACCTGCGCGATGGATTGCGCAGTTCCCAGCAGCTTGGCATAGGTTCCGTGTCCCTCAACAGAAAGACCCAACATACCCGGTATCTCTCCGACGGCGACCTGAATACCAACCCCCGTCAGAAAACCGATCAAAACGGTTCTCGAGAGGAAATCGGCCAGAAACCCCAATCCGATGAGGCGGGCCGCAATCAGCAGACAGCCGGCCATCAGAGCCAGCAAGGACGCCAAGGCTAGATATTCGGATGAACCCGTGACCGCCAGCCCGGCCAGGGCCGAGGCGGTGATGGCCGCAGTTGCCGAATCCGCGCCGACCACAAGATGCCGGGACGATCCGAACAGCGCAAACAAGGCCATCGGCACTAGAATCGTATAAAGACCGGTGACAACCGGCGTGCCAGCTATTTTGGTGTAGCCCATGACCTCGGGTATGGCGAGGCAGGCAAAGCTGAGACCGGCCAATATCTCGGTGGGTATGGATGCCCGGTTCAACGGCAAGATGCCCTGTAAAACGGGTATGCGTTGTCTTGCCGTGCCATCCCCCGAACCGGACATGTCCAACCCTTTCATCCCGCTTGCCCTTGCCACCATAGCCAACCGATTCAAACGCGCGCAATTGCGTTATTTGCCTGCGGTTTTTTCGGAAAACCTGCGTATCTACGGGAAACCCCCAATTTCGCCGCCCCGTTTGACACGGTAGACAAGGGACAACCACTTGGTCCCTCCTGACCAAACAACAGTTTTCCCCGATGAGGGGCTGGTCACTACCCCCTCGGCCGGCCCCTCAATAATTTTTGGGGTCCAGTTTTCCTGACCTACTTCAGCTGATCCGACGCTTGCAGCATTCGTTGCACAAGCGCAGGCAACTCGGCTGCTCTGTCATATACGGCGGTGTGGGGGATCTCTGTCACAGGTGTTTTGCGATAGCCTTGCGAGAACAGCAGGAACGGGATGTCAGCGCGCACCGCCGTTTCCGCGTCGACCTCGCTGTCGCCGACAAACAGGCGAGGCCCTTGCGATTGCAGCGCCTCAAAGCTGGCAAACAGATGCTGTGGGTCTGGCTTGCGGGTGTTCAGGCTGTCACCGCCCAAAACAGCGTCGAAGAACTCTGACAGGTTCAGGGCCTTCAGCACATGGCGGGCAGGGGCCTCGGGTTTGTTGGTACACACACCCAGAGCAAAACCCTGGCTTTGAAGGTCGGCCAATGCCTGGGGGATGCCGGGGTAGGGGACAGTCGTTTCGCTGGCGCCAGCCGTATAGTGCGCGAGAGTTCGTTGTGTCAGTTCGCCATGGCGATCCATTGGCAATTGGCAATGCAGCATCATGCGCTCGACCAGTTTAGGCAGCCCGTTTCCAACGAATCGCCCAATCTCCTCCCGGGTCAGGGGGGGCAATCCGACATCATCCAGGGTTCGATTGGCCGCGTTTGCGATGTCGCCTAAGCTGTCGACAAGCGTTCCGTCCAGATCAAATACAATCGCTGCGTGCATGGAACCATTGCCTTTTTTACCTCTGTGCACAGACCTAGCGTGCACCGCGCGGGCCTGCAATCGCGCTTTTTTCCGAACAGTCCAAAGCACTGCTTGACAATCCTTACAAAAATAATCAGGTTAAAGGCAGAGCACGACAGCCAACCCAGATTGGGTCAGCCAGGTCTTTGAAAACGCAAACAGTTAGGGCCGTTGCCTGAGAAACCCTGGAGTTGTCAAATGAATGCGCAGACCCCCACCGCCACTCAATCCTTTGCCGTATCCATGCTTCCTGCACACAAGGCCGAAGACCTGACCAAGGGCGGAAATCTGGCTCATATCGAACTGGGTGATCAGCTGTACACGCTGCGGATCACCCGCGCTGGCAAGCTGATCCTGACAAAATGAGCGGGCCTTCGTCTCGGGGCGGCGCAGCCGTTGGCCGCCTGACGGATCTTGATCCGGTCGAGGCGGGCGCGGTGCTTTACCTGCGTCTTTGGAGCGATGGCCCCAACGGTCGGGCGGATGCGGCCAGCGATTTTGACATAGCGTTGGGCCAGGATCATGGGCGCGCCGCGATGCTGACGCTGGATCGCCTGTGTTCACTGTGTACCAGTCACGGCCGCCGTCCGCTGATACGTCACGGTTTGGGATGCACCTGTCTGGGGGCGGATGAAAACTGTTTCGCCCAGATGATCGCGGCGGCCGCAGAAGGTGCACGCGAAGATGCGATGATGATGGCCTCGCTGATCGTGCGCCCGGATTTTGCGCCTGCTCTGGCCTCATTGTCCGAAGAGCTGGGGCTGGCCTTGCGCCGCATGACCTCCGCCATGCCTTTGCCAACAACCGGGCACCTGACCCCCTCGTCCGTCTTCCATTGATCGGCAATACAAAAACCCCGGCGCATTGGCCGGGATTTTTTGTCAGCAGCACCCACATCCCGCGTGGTGATGGTCGTGGTCGCAGACCGGGGTGGGGGCGTAGTTGCCCACCTCGGACAACACGTCGCGCAAGGCCCATAGGATCATGTCGATATCGTCGGCTTCGATGGTCAGAGGCGGACGGATTTTGAGGATGTTGTCCTTCGGCCCTTCGCTGCCGATCAGAATACGGTGATCGCGCATGCGATTCTTGACGTATTTGCAGATCTCGGTGGCTTCTGACCCGTCCGGATTGACAAGTTCGACCCCGACAAACAAACCCATACCTCGTACGTCGCCAACGCAGCCAAAATCAGCTTCGATCTGACGCAGGCCCGCCATCAACCGCGCACCCATCTTTTGAGCGTTGTCCTGCAAACCCTCGTCGTCCACGATGTCCAGAACCTCTTTGCCGATCCGGCAGGACAGGGTCGATCCGCCGAAGGTCGAGAAGAACTCGATCCCGTTGTCAAAGCTCCTCGCGATTTCCCTTGTCGTCACCACAACGCCCAAAGGGTGGCCGTTGCCAATCGGTTTGCCCATCACAACGATATCAGGCTGCGCCCCCTGATGCTCAAATCCGAAATAGTGATCGCCCAGCCGACCCAACCCGGTCTGCACCTCATCTGCGATGCACACCCCACCTGCGGCGCGGATTTTCTTGTAAACCGCAGGCAGGTAGCCTTTGGGCGGAATGATTTGCCCGCCCACCGAGGGGAAGGTTTCGGCAATGAAACCGGCAACACCCTGACCTTTGTTCTGCAACGTCGCAATTGCCGGATCGACGAGATCGGCATATTTCTGAGCACGGTCGGGATCATCCCGTTTGAACGAGCCGCGATAGTCATCGGCAACCTCAACCAGTTCCACCCAATCGGCCTGACCAACGCCGCCCGGTCTGTTGAACTTGTAAGCGGAAATCGCCACCGCCGCATTGGTGTTTCCGTGATAACCGTGATCCGGCGTCACGATGCCTTTGAACCCGGTATGCGCGCGCGCCAGCCGTAGGGCCAGTTCGTTCGCTTCGGTGCCAGAGTTGACGAAGAAGCAGACCTCGAAACCATCGGGCAACTTAGACAACACCTTCTCGGCGAACGCAGTCTGCGCAGGATGCAGATACCGCGTGTTCGAGTTCATGCGTTTCAGTTGATCTGCCGCCACGGCCTGAATCCGCGGATGCGCGTGCCCCACATGGGGAACGTTGTTGTAAGCGTCCAGATAGGGGCGCCCCCATTCGTCGAACAGGTGGTGTTTCCAGCCGCGCATCAGCATGACCGGATCATCGTAAGTCAGCGACAGGTTGCCACCAAAATGATCAAGACGGCCTTGCAAAATCGCCTGCTTGTCGATTGGTTGATAGCATACCTTGTCATCCGACAGGTTCAGCAATGCCGCCGGGTTGGGGCAAACCGCGTTCCACAGGAACATCTCATCCGGGTCGCCCACACCGGGCCAATCTGCCTCCATGCCCTCGGTTGTCAGTGCCAGCTGGAAATGCACATGCGGCGACCACCCGCCGTTCCGGCTGGCGTCCCCCAGCTGGGCAAACGCCGCGCCCTGAGCCACTGGATCGCCCGGTTTCAATCGGTCGTACACTTCAGGGTCAAGATGACCGTAGAGCGTATAGAACGGATCACCTTCGGGCGTTTCATGATGCAGGATCACCACGCCGCCATAATCCAGATGGGCGTCCCGGTTCGCGACCGCTTCGACCCGGCCGCTCAATGGCGCATGTAAAATCGTTCCCGCTGGTGCAAAAACGTCAACGGCCAGATGAACGGTGCGCCGGTCCGATGCTTTCCATGGCCCTTTGCGAAAACCGGGTTCAGTATAAATCAGACGAGGCTCGTTGTAATAGCCCAGCCAGATTCGATCCCCGAATTCCTCACCTACGCGTGCAGCTTCGTTCGGCGTCATATGGAACGGATTCTGAGGCCAAACCGAGTTTTCGACCGACAGTGAACCCATGGGCGCCTCGTCTAAGTCCCGATCGAAGATCGGCGCAAACTGTCCGCAGTGACTGGCCAGATAGGCGTGGATACGGTCAGCCCCATCCGTGACAGGCACCCCACATGCGGCTCGCAACCGCGCAGGCATCAGGCCACCATTGACCGATCCGTCTTCCAGAAACCGCCAGGCCGGGGCCTGACTGATCGTGACATAAGGGTCGTCGGGGTTTTCGGCGGCCATCAGTGTCGAGTTCACGACGGATACCGCCAGACGCATGCGCAACAAAGGCCAGATCAGATCGATTTCATCCGGGCGCAGTGGGTTGGCCGCATGGTAGCCCCGGACCAAAGCCGCCAAAGCGCGTTCGGGTTTGGGATGATCCAGAACAACATACGCGCCCGCGATGGCCAGATCACAGATGCGCGGCCCCGCGCACATGTCACCCAGATCAATCAGGCCCGACACGGATTGCCTTTGACCGGGCTCTCCTTCGACCAATACGTTGTAGTCGTTGACGTCGTTGTGGATGGCCTGTTTTGGAAGATTGGCAAGCTGATCTAATACTGCGTCAAATTCGGCAACGATTTCTCGCAAAATACCGCGCCGGGCAGGATCAGAGACCACGTCCAGTTGATCACCAACCCAACCGGCCTGCATCAGGTCCCATTTGAAATCTGTACGGTAAAGGCCGTGATGCTGAAATGAGTCGAGCGCCCGATCCGTCGCGCCCAGAACGCGGCCCAGTTTCAGGATCAGCGCCTCGCTTTTCGGCGCGGCGTGGGCGTAGCATTCTCCTGGTAGCCGTTCGAGCAGCCATGCAATTCGGGGCTGGCCCAAAGAATCCTCGATTTCCGGTAAAACAGTCCCATTCAGATCCGGAAAGACTTTTGGAAAAGGCAGACCCGGCGCTTGTGCGGCGATGTGTTCCAACGCTCTGACCTGAAGATCAACCAGCCCCTTGTCACATCCCGGGCGCATCACTTTCAATACATAGTCCTGCCCGTTGGTGGCCCGGGCCAGGAAATTCAAGTCGTATTCCCCGTCCAGACGATCCAGTCTGGCATCCAGCCCCCATTGCGCGCGCAGGGCACCCGCCCAGAATGAATTCAAGTCGCTCATTCGCTTCCCTGTCCTTGTACCACCGGGATCTACTTCATCTGGCCGAAAATATCCTCAGGGGTGAATTGGCCTAAGGGCCAAGAGGGGGCAGACAGCCCCCTTTTCCATCAGCCCAGCGCACGCAACCGCTTGATCAGCGACGATGTATCCCATCTGCTGCCACCCAGCTTCTGAACATCTTTGTAGAACTGATCGACCAGTGCGGTCACAGGCAGCGAGGCTCCGTTTTCATTTGCCTCATCCAGACAGATGCCAAGGTCTTTGCGCATCCAGTCCACCGCGAACCCATGGTCGAATTGATCATCCAGCATCGTTTCGTGGCGATTTGCCATTTGCCAACTGCCGGCGGCGCCCTGGCTGATGACCTCGACGACGGCCCGCCCGTCCAGCCCGGCTTTCTCGGCAAAATGCAAGGCTTCGCTGAGGCCCTGAACCAATCCGGCAATGGCAATCTGATTGCTCATCTTCGTCAATTGTCCAGCACCGCTGTCGCCAATCAGGCGGCAGATTTTGGAATAGACCTTCATCACCGGCTCTGCGGTCGCATAAGCGGTCTGATCCCCACCGCACATGATCGACAGCACGCCATTTTCAGCGCCGGCTTGACCACCGGAAATAGGTGCGTCGACAAAGGCGATCCCATGGTCAGACGCGGCCTGGCAAAGTTCACGAGTTACCTTTGCGGATACGGTTGTGTGGTCCACAAAGATCGCGCCGCTGGACATGCTGCCAAACGCGCCGTCCGCTCCGGTACAAACCCCGCGCAAGTCATCATCATTGCCGACACAGGCAAAAACGAATTCGGCACCCTGTACAGCCTCGGCCGGTGTCTGGCCCATTGCGCCACCATGCGCGGCCACCCAGGCCTCGGCTTTCGAGGTGGTGCGGTTGTATACTGTGACCTCATGGCCTGCAGCCTGAAGATGTCCGGCCATGGGATAGCCCATGACGCCCAGGCCAAGGAATGCGACTTTTGCCATATAGTGATCCTCTCCGCTGTCCGGTACGGGCCGCGTCCCACGCGGCGTGCCAGAATGTCTAGCAGAGACAAAGCAAAGCCGGGCGAAAAGGGCAACCCCGCGTTAGGGTTTGCCACCCAAATCTTGCAGGATCGGGCAGTCCGGTCTGTCATCGCCTGCGCACGCGTCGACAAGGTGACTCAGTGTATCTCGCATGGCCTTGAGGTCCGCGATTTTTGCCTCGATCTGCGCCAGATGGTCCTGCGCCACCTGCTTTACATCTGCGCTGGCACGGGTTTCGTCCTCGTATAGTTGCAGCAAGGTGCGGCAGTCATCAATCGTGAAGCCCAAAGCACGGGCGCGACCCAGAAAGGTCAGCTTGTGGATATCCTGCTCGCGAAATCGGCGATACCCGTTTTCATCGCGCTGCGGTTTGATCAGGTCGATGTCTTCGTAGTAGCGGATCGTTTTGGCTGGAAGACCGGTCCGGGTAGCGGCATCGCCGATATTCATGCGTGTATCTCCTTGCCAAGTCCGTCACCAATAGTTGCTGCGCTGGAGCGCGCCCGCCGCAGCCGCAATGCGTTTGTGACCACGAAAACGCTCGACAAAGCCATTGCGCCCGCCGCAAGCGCAGGCGACAGCAACGGGCCGCCGAGCGGGTACAGAACACCTGCGGCCACCGGGATCAGAAGTGTATTGTAGCCAAAGGCCCAGCCGAGGTTTTGACGGATATTGCGTATTGTTCGGCGGCTGATGTCGACCGCATTGACAACACCGCGCAGATCTCCGGACATCAAAACCACATCCGCGGCTTCGATTGCCACATCCGTACCGGTCCCGATGGCCACGCCGATATCAGCAGCGGCCAGTGCGGGCGCATCGTTGATACCGTCTCCGACAAAGGCAAGGGTCCCGAATTCATCCCGCAAGCTCTGAAGTGCTTGTTGTTTGTCTCCGGGCAACAGGTCGGCAGACACATGCTCAATGCCCAGACTTCCGGCCAGTGCCTGTGCGGTTTGGGCGTTGTCCCCGGTTAGCATTGCAAGGGTCACACCCATGTCTTGCAATCGCGCCAGAGCCTCGACAGTGCCGGGTTTCACAGCGTCTGAAACGGCCAGGCTTGCCGCCGCCACGCCGTCGATGGCCAGAAACAGAGGCGTGGCCCCCTGCGCGGCCCGGGCGTCTGCCTCGGGTTTTAGATCGGCTATGTCGATGCTGTGTTGCTGCATCAGCTTGTATGATCCGATCAGCAGCGCCCGTCCTTCGGCACGGCCTTTCAGGCCAAGTCCGGTCAGGGACTGAACCTCTGACACCTCTGGCAAATCGGATGGCCCCGCGCGCGCAATCGCCGTGGCAATCGGATGTTCAGAGCGCGCTTCCAGAGCTGCGGCCAGCCGCAAGACCTCGGCCCGCTCAAACCCGTTCGTCATGGCCACGTGGTCCAACTCAGGGCGGCCGAGGGTCAAGGTTCCGGTTTTGTCGAATGCGATGACCTTGGCCTGTTGCAGCTGTTGCAGCGCATCGCCTTTGCGGAAGAGAACACCCAGCTCAGCAGCGCGCCCTGTGCCCACCATGATTGATGTCGGCGTCGCCAGACCCATGGCACATGGACAGGCGATGATCAGGACCGAAACCCCCGCGACCAGAGCCATCGGCAGGGCAGGTGGCGGTCCGAGGATCAGCCACGTGCCAATGGTCAAAGCGGCAATTGCCATCACCGCCGGAACAAAACGATAGGTTAGCCGATCCACGAGACTTTGAATGGGCAATTTGCTCCCTTGGGCCTGTTCGACCATCTGTATGACTTGCGCCAGAACCGTATCCGCGCCGACCCGCGTCGCCTGTACGCGCAGCGCGCCAGTGCCGTTCACTGTGCCACCGACCACAGCGTCACTGACGGATTTCCCAACTGGAACGGGCTCTCCGGTGATCATGCTTTCGTCGACATAGGAAGTTCCGTCAAGAACGTCGCCGTCCACAGGAACCCGTTCACCCGGACGGATTTGCAAAACATCACCCACGCGGATCTCGGAGATAGGGCGGTCCAGAGTTTTCCCGTCGTGTTCAACACGCGCTGTCTTGGGCTGCAATCCGATCAGCGCGCGAATGGCCGAACCGGTTTTGCCTTTGGCCCGCGCTTCCATCACGCGGCCCAGAAGGATCAGAACAACGATCACCGCTGCGGCTTCGTAGTAGACGTTCGCCGTTCCCTGCGGCAGCAGGCCCGGCGCGAAGGTGGCAATGATCGAAAAAAGATACGCCGCGCCCGTGCCCAATGCGACCAGCGCGTTCATATCCGGTGCACCCCGCAGTAGCGCGGGAATGCCCTTGGCATAGAAAACGCGCCCGGGACCGATCAGCAGTGCAGTTGTCAGCGCAAACTGGATCAGGTGGCTGGTTTGATGACCGAGAGTCGCGTGAACCCACTGGTGGAAGGCAGGGATCATGTGTCCGCCCATTTCCAGAATAAAAACGGGTAGCGCCAGCACAGCCGCAACAAATGTAGACTGGGTCAGTTGGCGTGCCTCGTTGGTCTTTTCCTCAGAAGACATGGAATTGCCGCTTGACGCCTTGGGTTCGGTGGGAAACCCAAGCTGCGTTAGGATGCCGGCCAGTGTCTGCGCATCGGTTGCGCCCTCGGCATAGGTGACTGTCGCGCTTTCGTTTGCAAGGTTGACCGTTGCCGTCAAAACTCCGGCGCTTGATTGCAATCCGTGTTCGATCTTGGCAACGCAGGACGCACAGGTCATGCCTGAAATTTGCAGAACAGCCTGTTGGCTCGCAATCGGATAGCCCGCTGTCTGCAAAGCGTCGCCCAAAACTGCCACCGGTCCGTCAAAATCGACATTTGCCGTTTCGGTGGCAAAGTTTACCGAGGCGTCCTGCACACCGGGAACCGCCTGCAAGGCGGCCTCGGCGCGGGCGACGCACGAGGCGCAATTCAGGCCCGTAATCTTCAGTTGTGTACTGTGCGCCATGCGACTCATCCTGACAGGTCGTTTACCGTCCAAATGGGGCTTCCAGTGACGGGAAGGTCAAGGGGTCGGCAGGGATTCCTGTAAGTTTTCTTTGCTATCGCTGCAAAAGGCGTTCGAGCAGCAAAGAGGCGTTGAGGCTGTCCGGCGTTGTTCTGACGGCGCTGGGCGAAACGAAAAACCCAAACAGGATCACAAGAAACACGGTCAAGGAACCGATGGCCAGAGCTGAAACAATTCTTAGGGCTGGGCGTATCATGGGGGCTTCTGATGCCTGTTTCATATGTGACGAACCCGTTTGTTGATGTCAGGTTGCAGCTGCCAGTTGCTGCTTGAGCCGTTCGTTTTCGTGTTGCAGCTGGGCCAACTGTTGACCCAGCGTGTTGAGATGCGGGCGCAACTCGTCTTCGGTAAAGCGCGGGGTGATGTGTTGCGGGCAATTCCAGTCCAGACCTTCGACCTGAATGATCACGGCGCGCTCTGACGTAGCTTCGGTGCCTTCGGGATATAGGCTGGCGGCAGCACTTGCCCCTTCGGTGAACGTGACCCGACCCAATATCTTCAAACGCCGCTGATTGGCGTAGTCCATCAGGATCATCGCGACTCGGTCATTTCCATCCAGATTCCCGCGCGAGGTGTATTGTCTGTTTCCTGAAAAATCGGCGTATCCGATGCTGTGGGGCCCAAGGACCTTGAGGAAACCGGCTGGTCCACCGCGATACTGGACATAAGGCCAGCCGGTTTCGGACACGGTGGCCTGGTAAAAACCATCGCGGGCTTCGATAAACGCCTTTTCGGCGTCCCCGATCACATGGCCTTGCTGCGGGCCTGCATCCAGAAACTTGGCATAAGTTCTGGCCGATCCCATCCGCGTTTGATGAGCACGAACGGCTGGGGTGAAAGTCAGTTGTGAAAACGCGCGAGGCATGGAATGTCCTTTCAAAGACCCAGTTCGGACAAACCGGGGTGATCATCGGGGCGTTCCCCCAAAGGCCAATGGAACAGACGGGTGTCTTCGTCTATGGGCAAATCGTTCAGCGAGGCATGGCGTTGTGACATGCGCCCATCCTCGGCAAACTCCCAGTTTTCGTTGCCATACGATCGGAACCACTGACCGCTGTCGTCCCGCCATTCATAGGCGTAGCGTACGGCAATGCGATGTCCGGCAAAGGCCCAAATCTCCTTGATCAGGCGATAGTCCAGTTCCTTCCACCACTTGCGGGTCAGAAAGGCATGGATGTCGGAATGCCCGGACAGGAATTCGGCCCGGTTCCGCCATTGACTGTCTTCGGTATAGGCGGCGGTCACGCGGTCAGGGTCGCGGCTGTTCCAGGCGTTTTCGGCCATCCGCACTTTTTGAGCGGCGGTTTCGCAATTGAAAGGGGGCAAGGGAGGACAAGGCATGGTGCAGCAACTTTCAGTTCAGTGTGGCCGCAAGAAGGGCCAGGGTCAGCAGGAATGGAATGTACTGAGGTGGAACAATGCTGGCGCGACGTCTCATCGGAGAATCCTTAGGTGTACAGATCGGTAAACTCTTAACCAAAAGGTGTACCGATCTGTTAACTTTTGCAAGTGGAAATCCGAGAAAATTTGGTGTGAGATTGTGAGGTTTGAAAAAGGATATAATAACAATGGCTTGGTTGGCGCCATTGTACATCACGCTTCAGGTCAATATGTACAGAACGGTACACCATGGAGCCGAATCATGCGCCCAAACAAACGGGATGAACTGGTCAGCAAGGCCTTGAAGGTCTTTTATCGCGACGGGTTTCACGCGACCGGTATGGACAAGCTGGTGATGGAAACGGGTGTCTCAAAGACGTCGATGTACAAGCACTTCCGCACCAAGGAAGACCTGATCGTAGCGGCGCTGCGACTGCGAGACGAGAACTTTCGCGCCTGGTTCTATCAGCGCATTGGCGAACTGGCGGATACACCGGCCGAGCAACTCGTCGCCAGCTTCGATGCGCTGAAGGAATGGTTTGAGGAAGACGGCTTTCGCGGCTGCATGTTCATCAAGGCCGGGGCTGAATATCAGGAGGCAGATCACCCGATCCATGTGCAGGCGGCAGAGCACAAGCAGCTGTTGCTAGTGCATTTCACGTCCGTGGCCGAACGGGCCGGCGTACATGACGCTGAAAAACTCGCCCGTCAGATCGTATTGTTGCAAGAAGGGGCCATCGTATCCGCCGTTCTTCTAAAAAACTGCGACCCAGCTGAACATGCCAAAGATGCGGCCCGGCATCTGCTGGCGACGGCACTTACGTAAGCCGTTTCAAACAAACAGGTTCTTAGGTCAGCTTGGGCCGAAGAACGTTGCGTAGTTCAACGGTGGGACGCGGCGTCACGAGGATTGGCGTGAAGCAAACGGACCGTTAGCCTTTCAGGAAAGACTGATTGGAGAGCGTAGGATGTCACTTTTCACTTCGACCGCGGCATGGGTCACCGACGAACACCGCATGTTTGCGGATATGGCGGGCCGGTTTCTGGATGATGAACTGGCACCCAACGTTGATGCATGGATCGACAATGGCGTTGTGGATCGTGAGTTCTGGCGCAAAGCTGGCGAGACCGGGCTGATGGCCGGAGCGATCCCCGAGGAATATGGCGGTGTCGGCGGCGGCATGGGCTTTGACTCGGTCACTCTCTACGAACAGACGGCGCGTGGGGATGCAGGATGGGGGTATGGCATTCAGTCCATCGTGACGCACTACATCACCGCCTACGGCAGTGAGGACCAAAAACAAAGGTGGCTGCCCAAACTGGCATCGGGCGAAATGGTCGGGGCCCTGGCGATGACCGAACCGGGCACCGGCTCGGACGTGCAGGCTGTGAAGACATCGGCGGAGAAGGACGGCAATTCCTACCGCCTCAACGGGTCGAAGATATTTATCACCAATGGACAGAGCGCGGACCTGATCATTGTCGCCGCCAAAACGGACAAGTCGTTGGGTGCCAAGGGGGTATCGCTGATTGCGGTTGAAACAGATGGGGCAGAGGGATTCCGTCGGGGTCGCAATCTCAAGAAACTGGGCATGAAGGGCAACGATACGGCCGAGCTGTTCTTTGAAGATGTCAAAGTGCCGATGACCAACCTGTTGGGCCCGGAAGAGGGGCAGGGCTTTTATCAGTTGATGAGACAGCTCCCGTGGGAGCGGTTGACCATCGGGATAATGGCGCTGGGCGCGATTGATTTTGCCATCGGTGAGACGGTCAAATACGTGCAGGATCGCAAGGCTTTTGGCCAGCGCGTGATGGATTTCCAGAACACGCGGTTCAAGTTGGCGGAATGCAAGACCAAGGCGGAGGTCCTGCGCAGTTTTGTCAACGATTGCATTGGCAAACTTGAGGCGGGCGAGCTTGATGCGGCGACTGCATCGATGGTCAAATACTGGGGGTCGGAGGTGCAGAATGAAATCATGCACGAATGCCTGCAGCTGTTCGGTGGCTACGGCTTTATGATGGAATACCCGATCGCGCGTCTTTACGCCGATGCCCGTGTGCAAATGATTTATGGCGGCACCAACGAAGTGATGAAGGAACTGATCGCTCGGTCGATTGATGTGTAAGGCGGGGGGTCTCCCGCCCGTCGTCGAAGTTCCTGACGGAACATCTCCTCCCGTTGGGCCAGGCAAGCGCGGACAGAGCCCGCGCTTGCCTGGCC